>NZ_JAUJUH010000005.1:0-417906 GCF_030484085.1 Erwinia wuhanensis | reverse complement strand
GAGTAGCTGAGTAGCTGAGTAGCTGAGTAGCTGAGTAGCTGAGTAGCTGAGTAGCTGAGTAGCTGAGTAGCTGAGTAGCTGAGTAGCTGAGTAGCTGAGTAGCTGAGTAGCTGAGTAGCTGAGTAGCTGAGTAGCTGATTAAGCTGGCCGCTGAGTGATTAACGTTGATCTGAACAAGGTTGAGCAAAGAAGCCGTTAGCCGATTAGTGGAAGATAGTTGCGCTGGATCAAGAACTGCGATCTGACAGAGGACTAATGTAAAGCGAATTCAAGCAAGGTTACTCGTTTGTTTAGCTCATAAAAGAGGTCGCTATGTCCCTGAAACTGTCGCTCGGTCTTATCATGCTGGTCTGGCTGGCCTATGTCGCTTTCGCCAGCAATTTCTATATGCACACTTTTGCGCTGTTCAGCTAAAGCCGCCCCATAGCTGGATGCTTTTTCTGAACTGCCCGCCGATAACGGCAGCGCCCCCTATGAGACGACTGCCGCTTAGCGATAACTTTAGCGGCTTGCCGCCAGCCGGTTAACCCTCTTCAGCCTTCTCTTTCTTATCACGCTTTTTCTTCGCTTCGGCTTTCGCTTTCGCCTCCGCTTTAGCGCGGGTGCTCATATCGTTGCGGATCTGCGCGTGGCTAATCAGTGCAAAAATAAAGGTGCCGCCGATAATATTGCCGGCCAGCGTAGGAAGAGCAAAAGGCCATAAAAATTCCTGCCAGCTGATAAGACCGTTAAAGACCAGATAAAGGACTTCTACCGAACCCACCACGATATGCGCCAGGTCGCCCAGCGCCACCAGCCAGGTCATCAGCACAATTATCCAAATTTTCGCGTTGCCGGCGGAAGGAAACATCCAGACCATCGTGGCGATAATCCAGCCGGAGATCACCGCATTGGCGAACATCTCGCCCGGCGTGTTTTCCATCACTTTCTGGCTGATAGCCACAAAAGCCTGCCGCGTGGCATCGTCAAAGATCGGCATATGGGTAAAGGCCAGCGAAGCCAGCGCCGTTCCGATCAAATTGCCGAACAGCACTACGGCCCACAGCCTCAGCAGCAGGACCAGATTGCCGCCGGTTGGTTTGTGCATAACCGGCAGTACGGCGGTCACGGTGTTCTCTGTAAACAGCTGCTGGCGCGCCATAATGACAATGATAAAACCAAAGGTGTAGCCAAGATTTTCCAACAGAAAAGCGCCGGGCACGTCGTCAAGATGCGCCTGAAAAATCCCTTTCGCCATCAGCGAGGCGCCCATAGAAAGCCCCGCAGCGATAGCCGAAAACAGCAGCGCCAGTCCGTCGCGCTCCAGCTCTTTCTCGCCGTCCTGGCGTATCTCCTCATGGATAGCCGCCGCACGCGAGGGCAGCGCTTCCTCATCCACCTCTATCTCTTCTCCTTCACGTTCTTCACTCTCGACTTCCACATTATCTTCTTTCATTCTTCCTGCTCCCGTAATCGACACTCTGCCTAAGCGTAGCGGGTTTTAGCGTTGCTGAAATGTAACTGCGTTTCAGAATAAACGTAACAAGGATTTAACGAGGCGGCATTTTTCGGCATTAAGCGGCCTGCACAGGGCATAATAGCGGCAACTTAAGCATCCAGTGATACCGCGCAGGCTGCGATACCATTATCAGCTGTGGTACTATTTCACGCACTATTAACAAGCGCGATGCCACCTGATGCTCCAGGCCCACAATCTGACCTGCGTTCGTGATGAACGTACGCTGTTCAGCGAACTCAGTTTTACCGTTTCCGCAGGCGATATCGTTCAAATAGAAGGCGCCAACGGCGCGGGAAAAACCTCGCTGCTGCGCATTCTGGCGGGCTTAAGCCGGGCTGAGCAGGGCGAGGTGCTTTGGCAGCAGCAGCCTGTGCGCAAACAGCGAGAGGTCTGGCACCGCGCGTTACTCTATCTGGGGCATCATCCCGGCGTGAAAGCGGTGCTGACCGCACGGGAAAATCTGCAATTTTTTCATGCGCTGGAGCCGGAAGAAAAACTGTGGCAGGCGCTGGAAGAGGTCGACCTGGCGGGATATGAAGAGGTGCCTGTCGCGCAGCTTTCCGCGGGACAGCAGCGTCGCGTTGCGCTGGCCAGGCTCTGGCTGAGCCGTTCCCCGCTGTGGATCCTTGATGAGCCGCTGACCGCTATAGATAAATCAGGCGTGACAAAGCTGATGGCGCTGTTTGCCCGTCATGCCGATAATGGCGGTTCAGTGATCCTGACCACCCATCAGGAGCTGCCGGGATCGGCGCAGCGCGTGCGCAAAATTCGGCTTTCCGTCACGGAGGCGGGATGATGATCGGACGCATTATTATGCGGGAGCTGCGCGTGGCTTTTCGTAGCGGCGCGGAAGTGGTTAATCCGCTGTGGTTTTTCCTGATCGTTATTACGCTGTTTCCGCTGGGGATTGGTCCCGAACCGCAGCTATTAGCGCGTATCGCGCCGGGCATTGTCTGGGTCGCCGCGCTGCTCTCTTCGCTGCTGGCGCTGGAAAGGCTGTTTCGCGATGATTTTATCGATGGTTCGCTGGAACAGCTGCTGCTGTTGCCGACGCCGCTGCCGATAACGGTATTGGGGAAAGTGATCGCGCACTGGCTGGTGACCGGCCTGCCGCTGCTGCTGCTTTCGCCGCTGGTGGCGCTGCTGCTGTCGCTGGATTTCGCCACCTGGCGTGCGATGGCGCTTTCTCTGCTGTTGGGCACCCCGACGTTAAGTTTCCTGGGCGCGATAGGCGTAGGATTAACGGTCGGGCTGCGACGCGGCGGCGTTTTACTGAGCCTGCTGGTGCTGCCGCTGGCGGTGCCGGTACTGATTTTCGCCTCGGCGGCCATTGACGCTGCGGGAATGGGCCTGGCGATAAACGGCCAGCTGGCCATCCTCGGCGCGATGCTGGTCGCCAGCGCAACACTGGCGCCTTTCGCTACGGCTGCGGCACTGCGGGTTAGCGTACACTAACAATAACAGACAGAAACGCGTTTCTTTTTAGATGAGCAATTAACAATGTGGAAATGGTTACATCAGTCAGGGAAGCCCGACAGGCTTTACCAGTTATGTGGTCGCCTGCTGCCCTGGTTTGCAGTTGCCGCGACGGTTACGTTAGCCACCGGCTGGATATGGGGATTTGGTTTTGCGCCGTCCGACTATCAGCAGGGCGACAGCTATCGCATCATTTATATTCATGTTCCCGCCGCGATGTGGTCAATGGGTATCTACGCCGCCATGGCGATTGCCGCGTTCACCGGCCTGGTCTGGCAGTGGAAAACGGCCGATCTTGCCGCTGCGGCGATGGCGCCCGTCGGCGCGGTGTTCACCTTTATCGCGCTGGTCACCGGCTCCGCCTGGGGGAAGCCGATGTGGGGAACCTGGTGGATCTGGGATGCGCGCCTGACCTCGGAACTGGTGCTGCTATTCCTCTATATGGGCGTAATCGCGCTTTATAACGCCTTTGACGATCGCCGTATGGCGGGCCGGGCGGCCGGCATCCTTGTCCTGGTGGGCGTGGTAAACCTGCCGATAATCCACTATTCGGTGCAGTGGTGGAATACGCTGCATCAGGGCTCTTCCGGCGTCTTCCAGCAGGCGATAGCGCCTTCCATGCGCACGCCTTTACGTTGGGCTATTGCGGGCTTCTGGCTGCTGTTTATCTCGCTGACGCTGATGCGTCTGCGTAATTTGCTGCTGTTGAGCGAGCGCCATCGTCCCTGGGTAAGGGAAGTGGCGGAAAAAGGAGCGCGCCAATGACGGCTTTCTCATCCTGGCAGGCTTTCTGGGCGATGGGCGGCTACGCCTTTTACGTCTGGCTTGCCGTCGCCTGCACGCTGATGGCGCTGGGCGCGCTGGTGCTGCACACCATCATTAGCCGTCGGCGGCTGTTGGCCGACATTCGCCAGCGCGAGTCGCGGGAGCGCCGCATCAAAGCGGCAAAAATGAAAAAGCAGGGAGCATCATTGTGAATACCCGTCGTAAAAATCGCCTGCTCGTAGCGATTGCCATCCTGGCCGGACTCGGGCTGGCGACCGCGCTGGTTATGTATGCGTTACGTTCGAATATCGATCTGTTCTACACCCCCAGCGAAATCCTGAACGGCAAAGGCGAAAGCCAGCAAAAACCGACGCCGGGCCAGCGTCTGCGCGTCGGCGGCATGGTGATGCCCGGCAGCGTCAAGCGCGATCCCAACACGTTACAGGTTTCCTTTAAACTCTACGACGCTAACGGCGTGGTCAGCGTGAGCTATCTTGGCATCCTGCCGGATCTGTTCCGGGAAGGGCAGGGCGTGGTCGCGCAGGGCGTGCTGGAGCAGGGCAACCTGGTCGAAGCGAAAGAAGTGCTGGCGAAGCATGATGAAAAATACACGCCGCCGGAAATTGAGGATGCAATGAAAAAGAACCATAAGATTGCGGTGAACCAGCCATGATACCGGAAATCGGCAGTTTTCTGCTTGCACTGGGCGTGGCGCTGGCGCTGCTGCTGAGCGTCTATCCCCTGTGGGGCGCTTCCCGTCAGGACAGACGGCTGATGGGCCTGGCCAGGCCGCTGAGCTACGCGCTGTTCGCCTGCGTGCTCGCCGCTTTTATCGTGCTGGTGCACGCCTTTGTGGTGAATGATTTCAGCGTCGCTTACGTCGCCACCAACTCCAACACGCTGCTGCCGGTCTACTACCGTATTGCGGCGACCTGGGGCGCGCACGAAGGTTCGCTGCTGCTGTGGCTGCTGCTGCTCAGCACCTGGACGCTGGCGGTCGCGTTGTTCAGCCGCGCGATGCCGCTGGATTCCGTGGCCCGCGTGCTGGCCGTCATGGGCATGATCAATCTTGGCTTTTTGCTGTTTATCACGCTGACCTCAAACCCGTTTACCCGCACGCTGCCTGACTTCCCGATCGACGGCAGCGATCTTAACCCGATGCTGCAGGATATCGGCCTGATCTTCCATCCGCCGCTGCTTTATATGGGCTACGTCGGGTTCTCCGTGGCTTTCGCTTTTGCCATCGCCTCGCTGATGACGGGCAGGCTGGATACCGCCTGGGCGCGCTGGTCGCGTCCCTGGACCACGGCGGCCTGGGTTTTTCTGACCGTCGGTATCGTGCTCGGCTCGGCATGGGCCTATTACGAGCTTGGCTGGGGCGGCTGGTGGTTCTGGGATCCGGTAGAAAACTCCTCCTTTATGCCGTGGCTGGCGGGTACGGCGCTGATCCACTCGCTGGCGGTAACGGAAAAGCGCGGCACCTTTAAGGCCTGGACGGTGCTGCTGGCTATCACCGCGTTTTCGCTCAGCCTGCTGGGGACGTTCCTGGTGCGTTCGGGCGTGCTGATTTCGGTGCACTCTTTCGCCTCCGATCCGGCGCGCGGCATGTTTATCCTGGCTTTTCTGGTGATCGTTATCGGCAGTTCGCTGCTGCTGTACGCCATCAAAGGCAGCAAGGTGCGCGGCCGCGTACAGAACGAGCTTTGGTCGCGCGAATCCTTCCTGCTGGGCAACAATATTCTGCTGATTGCCGCCATGCTGGTGGTGCTGCTCGGCACGCTGCTGCCTTTGGTGCACAAGCAGCTGGGCCTGGGCAGCATCTCTATCGGCGAACCTTTCTTTAATACGCTGTTCACTTGGCTGATGGCGCCGCTGGCGCTGCTGTTGGGCATCGGGCCGCTGGTGCGCTGGCGTCGCGACGAGCCGCAAAAGCTGTGGAAGCGGCTGGCGCTGGCGCTGGTTGCCACGCTGGCGTTGTCCATTTTGCTGCCGTGGCTGATGCAGGACAGCATTGAAGCGATGACGGTAGTGGGACTGCTGATGTCGCTGTGGGTTATCTTCCTGACGCTGATGGAGCTGCACGAGCGCGCTACCCATCGCCATCGCTTTTTCACCGGGCTGCGTCACCTTTCACGCAGCCACTGGGGCATGGTGCTGGGGCATCTTGGCGTCGCCGTGACCGTTATCGGCATCGCTTTCAGCCAGAACTACAGCGTGGAGCGCGATGTCCGTATGCGTGCGGGCGATACGGTTGATATCCATAACTATCACTTTATCTTTCGCGATGTGCGTAACCTACAGGGCGCAAACTACACCGGCGGCGTGGGCATCATCGACGTAACGCGCAACGGCAAGCATGAAGCAACGCTGCATGCCGAAAAGCGCTACTACAGCGTGGCGCACACTATGATGACCGAAGCGGCAATCGACGGCGGCTTTACGCGCGATCTCTACGCGGCGCTGGGCGAAGAGCTGGAGGATAATTCCTGGGCGGTGCGTATCTATTACAAACCATTCGTGCGCTGGATCTGGTTCGGTGGCCTGTTTATGGCGGCCGGCGGCATATTATGCCTGCTCGATCCGCGCTATCGCTCGCGTAAAAAGGTGCCGGCATGAAAAAGACCCTTTATATTCCGCTGGCGCTGTTTCTGCTGCTGGCCGCCGCGCTGATGTGGCAACTCACCCGCAACGCCAACGGCGACGATCCGACAAAGCTGGAATCGGCGCTGGTAGGCAAGCCCGTACCGGTTTTCCGGCTGGAATCGCTGGACAGGCCCGGCAAAATCTACGACCAGTCGGTACTGCATGACGGTAAACCGATCCTGCTCAACGTCTGGGCGACCTGGTGTCCTACCTGTCGCGCCGAACACCAGTATCTCAATACGCTGGCGGTACAGGGCATCCGCGTCGTGGGGCTGAACTACAAGGACGATCGCAGCAAGGCCGTTAACTGGCTCAACTCGCTGGGTAATCCTTATGCGTTGAGTCTCTACGATGGCGACGGTATGCTGGGGCTTGATTTGGGCGTCTACGGCGCGCCTGAAACCTTTTTAATCGATGGCAAAGGGATTATTCGCTATCGCCACGCCGGGGATATGAACGACCGGGTATGGAACAGCGAAGTAAAGCCATTGTGGGATAAATACAGCAAGGAAGCAGGCCAATGAAACGCGTTTTACTTCTCGCCGCACTGATCTTCTCTTTCGGCGTACTGGCGGACAACATAGACACCTACCGATTCTCATCGGTAACCCAGGAGCAGCAGTACCGGCATCTGACGGAATCGCTGCGCTGCCCCAAATGCCAGAACAACAGCATTGCGGATTCAAACGCGATGATTGCCGCCGATATGCGGCTGAAGGTTTATCAGCTGCTGCAAAGCGGCCAGACGCCGGAGCAGGTCAAAGCCTGGATGGTGGCGCGCTACGGTAATTTCGTCACTTACGAGCCGCCGGTGATGGCCTCCACGCTGATCCTGTGGGCTGGCCCCGTGCTGTTTGTAGTCGCGGGCGCGGTGGTGATGGTACTACGCAGCAGAAAACGCACCGGTTCCGGGCTGGATGCGGAGCAGCAGGCGCGGCTTGACGCGCTGTTAAATAACAGGAAGCAACCATGAGTGAATTCTGGCTCACCGTTCTGGCTTTACTGGTGGCCGCCAGTACGCTGCTGCTGATCGCCGGAGGCCGCAAGCGCGCGGCGCTGGCGACAGACCGTGACACGCTGAACAAAACTTTTTACCATCAGCGCCTTCAGGAGCTGGAGCAGGACGAAGCGCAGGGCGTCGTGGCAGAGCGCGCGGAGATGATCCGCGAGCTACAGCAGACGCTGCTGCTGGACATTCCTCAGGAAGCGCCAACCCACGAGCGTGCGCTCAGCCGCTGGGTCTTGTTGCCTGGCGTGGTGATTCTGGTGGTCGTCAGCCTGGGCGTCTATTTCAAAACCGGCGGCTTTGCGCAGGTGCTTGCCTGGCAGCAGGTCAATAACGAACTGCCCGCGCTGCGGGCGCAGCTGATGGATCCGCAGGCAAAGCCGCTGACGATGGAACAGCTGGCCCGGCTTGGGCTGGGGATCCGCACCTCGCTGCAACAGGATCCGCGCAACGTAAGCGACTGGCTGATGCTGGGCCGTATCGGCATGGTGCTGAACAACGCCGCTACGGCAACCCAGGCTTTTCGCCGCGCCATGCAGCTTGCTCCCACGGATCCGGAAGTAAAGCTAAGCTACGCCGATGCCCTGACGCGCTCGCAGGATCCGCAGGATAATCGCCAGGCAACGGCTATGCTCAACGAGATGGTGAAAAGCGACGGCGACAATATTCGCCTGCTCAGCCTGTTGGCATTTAATGCTTTTAGCCAGCAGCGTTACGCGCAGGCCACAGCGGTCTGGCAAAAGATGTTACAATTGTTACCGGCCGACGATAAGCGGGTGGCGGCGATCCGCCGCAGCATCGAGCAGGCTAAAACCGAGTCCGGCGGACAAACCAGCCGCCTGGCGCTGACCGTGACGCTGGCCGCCGGCGCGGAAAAGCAGCTGCCCGAAGGCGGCGTGCTCTATATTTCTGTTTCCGACGGCGTGGCGAAAGTGCCGGTGGCGGTGAAAAGAGTGCCGTTGAGCCATTTCCCGCTCTCGCTGACGCTGGATGACAGCAACGCCATGATGCCGGAGCGTCTGCTCTCGGCGCAGCATCAGGTTCAGGTGCGCGTGCGCATCTCGCGAGACGGCAGCGCCAATCCGCAGGCCGGCGACTGGTTCGGTGCCAGCGCGGTCACGCCTTTCGATGGTCATCAACAGCTGGCCGTTGAGATTAACCAACAGCAGCCGTAGTCGGCTTGATTTAACAGGGAGAGAGAGATGAACTACCGCGTGATGGGCGTGGCGTTGGCCAGCGTACTGCTGATTGGCTGCGCCAGTTCGCAGACGGCGGATGAACCCCAGGGGCGCTCCGATCCCCTGGAAGGGTTCAACCGCACGATGTTCGACTTTAATTACAACGTGCTGGATCCCTATGTTGTTCGTCCCGTCGCCGTCGCCTGGCGCGATTACGTGCCGGTGCCCGCGCGCAGCGGCCTGAGCAACTTTCTCGGCAACCTGAGCGAGCCGTCTACCATGGTGAACTACTTTATTGAGGGCAAGCCCTATAAAGCGATGATCCACTTTAACCGCTTCTTCCTGAATACCATTCTGGGTCTGGGCGGCTTTATCGACGTGGCCGGCATGGCCAACCCGACGCTGGCGAAGGAAGAGCCGCGTCGTTTCGGCAGCACGCTGGGCAACTATGGCGTGGGTTATGGCACCTATGTTGAATTGCCGGGCTACGGCAGCTTTACGCCGCGTGAAGACGTGGGCGGCATGGTCGACGATCTTTATGCACCGCTGAGCTGGCTGACCTGGTGGATGACCGCCGGTAAGTGGGCGCTGGAAGGCGTGGAAACCCGCGCGCAGCTGCTGGATTCCGACGCTATTCTGCACAACAGCAAAGATCCCTATTCCTTTGTCCGCGCGGCCTATTTCCAGCGCCACGATTTCCTTGCCAGCGACGGCAAGCTGATCCCGCAGGAAAACCCGAACGCCGCCGCCATTCAGGGCGATTTGGACGATATCGACGCCAACTGATTTGCCGCATGCTGTTTGCAAAAAAGGCCCGAATCGGGCCTTTTTTATTGGCTTAAGCCTCAGAACTTGTAGTTAAAGTTAGCGCCGTAAAGCCAGGCTTTGCCGGTGGAACGGAAAGTATAGGGGCCTTCCTCTACCGTGACGTGCTGGCCGTGCATATAAGAAAGCCCCACGTCCACGGACGCATCCTGATTAAAGGCGTAGGACGCGCCGGTGCTTAGCCACAGGCGATCCTGATCGGGGATAGAGATGGAGCGCTGATCGGCAGGTACCGGGCTGTCATCAAACGCGATACCGGCGCGAAACGTCCAGTTATCATCGTAGAAGTAGGACGTGCCCAGCGCGAGGCGGTAAGCATCCTTATAGCTCTCTTCCTTATAGAACAGCGTCTGACCGCCGCTGCCGGTGGCCTTCAACTCCTGGAACTGGCTCCAGCTGGTATAGGTCAGGCTGTAGTGTACGGCCCACTGCGGGGCAACTTTATGGTAGCCCGAGACTTCCCACATTTCCGGCAGGTTTAGCGTCAGCGCGCCGGGAATGGTCGATCCGCTGGTGCCATAGGGCAGGCCCAGGTTAAGCGCCTGATTAAGCGGGTTGATAGCGCCCGGAATGCTGCTTTTATAGTCGCCGTCGAAATCGACTTTAACCTCGGAACGGTAAGTAAAGCCGAAGCGGTTATCCTCATCCACTTCGTACAGGATGCCCGCGTTCCAGCCGTAGCCCCACTCATCGCCCTTCAGGTGCGCAATTTGCGTATCGGTTGGAAAGCCCAGCGCGCGGCCCGCTTCGCCTGCGTAACGTTCAATCTTCGCGCGCGCATAGACGGCATCAAAGCCGACGCCAAAGCTGAAATGCTGGTTCAGTCGATAAGCGGTGCTTAAGTTAAAGTTAACGGTTTGCAGATCCGTTTTACCGGCATACGGTCCGGCGGCGTAATCATTATTAAATTCCGTCGCCAGTCCATAATTAGCGGTCGCGGACGCGCCCAGCCACCACTGGTCGTTTAGCGGCTGCACGTAATGGAGATTGGGCACCCACTGCGTGGGCGCGATATTGTCCGCGTTCAGACTCTGGCCGGACAGGCTGCTGGTGCCGTCAATACTGACGCCCGGATCGATAAAAACCGCGCCTGCCGAAAACATTGGACGATCCATCAACGCCATGGTCGCCGGGTTACGGCTGGCGGAAGCGGCGGTATCGCCCATTGCGCCTTCGCCAGAATAGGCACGACCTAATCCGGCAGAGGAAAATTCATGAAGTTGAAAGCCGGCTGCAAAAGCATGGGAAGAAACAATGGCCACTGCGGCTGCAAGAGCAGACTTCGCAAACAGGTTTTTATGGTTCATGACCACAACCTCTTTATCTGATTTTATTAATACCGTTACGCAGGCAACGGCAGGACGCTACAGAGGGGCTGAAAGACGGCTAACTAATCAGACCAGTGGCCCCAGTATAGGTCTGGCCCCTGTAGTTGTTGCAATATTGTTTTATAAATATTTCTAAATTGATCAATAAAAAGCGATCTGCTTAACAAAAACCTGCGAGTCACAACAGGCGGCGTTGAGTCTAGCCTGTTTCAGATCAAATTTATCTTTGATTTTCATTACCGGATGACGCTTATTCACTGAATCACCGGACAGAAAAAAAGGGCAGGCGTAGAATAAAAGCATTATGACCTTAAGTCCGCCCCGAGCGGCCGCTAACCGGAGGATCTTATGACCCACGCCATCAATAAATGTAGCGCCAACGAAACCGCCGCCTGTTGCTGTGTGGATGTCGGTACTATCATGGATAACACCGACTGCACAGCCAGCTGGCGTCACCTGTACGAAAATCGCCAGCAGGCTGAAGCCGCCCTGCAGGAGCTTATCGGCAAGGCGCGCCAGGTGGAATCCGAACCTTGCGATATCGTCGGCCGTTTCGAAGAGAAGCCGGACGGCGTGCAGCTGGATGCAGATTTTACTTTTAGTTGCCAGGCAGAAACGATGATCTTTCAGCTGGCGCTGCGCTAATTGTTCAACGCGGAACCGCCGGGCCTGGCCCGGCATTCTTAAAAAAATGAGTGGGCTACGCCCGCTCATGGTTCCCAAAACCGTGGTTTCCCTCGCACTTTTCTTTTCCACATTATGCAAAATGTAAAAATCTGGTTAACAATAAACAGGTCTGACCTCTTTTGGCAGTGATGCCGCTGATTTTTACAGGTGAATAATGAAAGCGCTCCCCTTGCTGACGCGTCAGGGTCAACGCATAGCGATAACGCACGGTTTACGCACCCCTTTTGCTCGCCAGGCCACGGCGCTTCAGGCTATCCCGGCTATTGAGCTGGGGCGAATGGTGGTCAGCGAACTGCTGGTACGCAGCGATATCCCGCCCGACGTTATTGAACAGCTGGTGTTTGGCCAGGTGATCCAGATGCCCGAAGCGCCGAATATCGCGCGCGAAATCGTCCTCGGCACTTCCTTAGGTGTACATACCGACGCCTATAGCGTAAGCCGCGCCTGCGCCACCAGTTTCCAGGCCGTCGCTAACGTGGCCGAAAGCCTGCTGGCCGGCACCATTCAGGCCGGTATTGCAGGCGGCGCGGACTCCGCTTCCGTCTTGCCCATCGGCGTCAGCAAACAGCTGGGCCGCGTGCTGGTGGACCTCAGTAAAACCCGCTCTCTGGTACAAAAATTACGGCTGCTCAGCCAGCTTCGCCCGCGCGATTTGCTGCCCGTGCCGCCTGCCGTAGCGGAATATTCCACCGGCCTGCGCATGGGCGATACCGCAGAACAGATGGCGAAAAGCTACGGCATCACGCGCGAGCAGCAGGACGCGCTGGCGCATCGTTCGCACCTGCGTGCGGCAAAGGCCTGGGAAGAGAACAGGCTGGCGCAGGAGGTAATGACGGCCTGGGTGCCGCCGTGGCGCAGCCCTTTACAGCAGGATAACAACGTGCGTCTGCATTCCAGCCTGAAAGATTATGCCCGGCTACGTCCCGCTTTCGACCGTAAACACGGTACGGTAACGGCGGCTAACAGCACGCCGCTCACCGACGGCGCGGCAGCGGTAGTACTGATGACGGAAGCGCGCGCCAGAGAGCTGGGCATTACGCCGCTGGGCTATCTGCGCAGCTACGCCTTCACCGCCATCGGCGTGCAGGAGGATATGCTGCTTGGCCCGGCCTGGGCATCGCCGCTGGCGCTCGACAGAGCAGGCATTACCCTGAAGGATTTAACGCTTATTGATATGCACGAGGCATTTGCGGCCCAGACGCTGGCCAACCTCAACATGTTCGCCGATGAGCGGTTCGCTCGTGAAGTCCTGAACCGGCCTCATGCGCTGGGCGAGGTGGACGAAGAAAAATTTAACGTGCTGGGCGGCTCTATCGCCTATGGACATCCTTTTGCCGCGACCGGCGCACGCATGATCACCCAGACGCTGCACGAGCTACGGCGTCGCGGCGGCGGCCTGGGGCTGGTCACGGCCTGCGCCGCTGGCGGTCTTGGTGCGGCTATGGTTCTGGAGGCGGAATAATGACGGCATCCGCATTTACATTCAGCCTGCGTGCCGACAACGTGGGCGTCATTACTTTCGATGTGCTGGGTGAAAAGCTCAATACGCTAAAGGCAGAATTCGTCGGGCAGATCCGGGAAGTGATTGCGCAGGCGCGTCGTCAGCCGGAGCTGGCTGGCCTGGTTTTTATCTCCGGCAAGCCGGACAGTTTTATCGCGGGCGCGGATATCACCATGATTGCTGCCTGCCGCTCGGCAGAAGAGGCGGCTGCGCTGGCGCGACAGGGGCAAAAGGTCATGGCAGAGATCGCCGCCTTGCCTTTTCCGGCGGTGGCCGCCATTCACGGCGCCTGTCTGGGCGGCGGGCTGGAGCTGGCACTGGCCTGCCACCAGCGCGTCTGCACGCTGGACGAGAAAACGCGGCTGGGCCTGCCGGAAGTGCAACTGGGCCTTTTGCCCGGCTCCGGCGGCACGCAGCGGCTGCCCAGGCTGATTGGCGCCTCTCACGCGCTGGATCTGATGCTGACCGGCAAAACGCTGCGTGCAAAGCAGGCATTAAAGCTGGGCCTGGTGGAAGAGGCCGTGCCGCAGACAATTCTGCTGGAAACGGCGGTGGACATGGTGCTCAGAGGCCGACAGCCGCGCCGCGTGCTGCCATTGAGCGAGCGGATGCTTAACGCGCCCATGGGACGCGCGTTGCTCTTTAAGATGGCGACCAGACGGGCGGAAGCGAAAACGCGCGGTAACTATCCGGCCACGCGCAAAATTCTTTCGGTGGTGCGTACCGGCCTGCAGCAGGGCCGTAGCGCCGGTTACGCCGCCGAGGCTAAAGCGTTCGGCGAGCTGGCGATGTCGCCGGAATCCATCGCGCTGCGCGGCCTGTTCTTTGCGACCACGGAAATAAAGAAAGAGAGCGGGGCACAGGCGGCGCCGCAAGAGGTGAAATCCGTTGCGGTGCTGGGCGGTGGACTGATGGGCGGCGGCATTGCTTACGTCACCGCCTGTCGGGGAAATCTGCCGGTGCGCATCAAAGATGTGCGGCCGGAAGGGATTACGCATGCGCTGAAATATAGCTGGGATCTGCTGGAGAAAAAGATCGCGCGCCGCCAGCTGACGCCGGGTCAGCGCCAGCGGCAAATGGCCCTGATTAGCGGCGGCCTGGACTATCAGGGATTTCGGCGTCGCGACCTGGTGATCGAAGCGGTATTTGAAGACCTTTTTTTGAAGCAGAAAATGGTGGCGGAAGTGGAGGCCAACGCGTCGCCCGACACGATTTTCGCCTCCAATACTTCCTCGCTGCCGATTAGCGATATCGCCGCGCACGCCCGCCGCCCGGAGAATGTTATCGGGCTGCACTATTTCAGCCCGGTCGACAAAATGCCGCTGGTGGAGGTTATCCCCCACGCGCAGACCAGCGAGCAAACCCTCGCTACCACGGTAAAGCTGGCGAAATTGCAGGGCAAAACGCCGATAGTGGTGGCGGACAGCGCCGGGTTTTACGTTAACCGTATTCTGACGCCGTGCATCAACGAGGCGCTGCGCTGCCTGCTGGAAGGCGAGCCGATAGAAAACATTGATGAGGCGTTGGCGGACTTCGGCTTTCCCGTCGGGCCGATCCAGCTATTGGATGAGGTCGGCATCGATACGGGCGCCCATATCCTGCCGGTGCTGGCCGCAGCCTGGGGCGAACGCTTTCAGGCGCCGCCCGCGCTGGACGCCGTCCTGAACGATAACCGCAAAGGACGCAAAAACGGGCGGGGATTTTATCGCTACGGCAAGAAAGGGGGCGGCAAAAAACTGCCCGATGCGACAATTTATAAATTACTGAACGTTCATCCAAAAGCGCACCTGAGCAAAGAGCTTATCGCGCGACGCTGCGTAATGATGTTGCTGAATGAAGCGGCGAGGGCCTTTGATGAAAACGTGATTCGCTGCGCGCGCGACGGCGATATTGGTGCGGTATTCGGGATAGGTTTTCCGCCGTTTACCGGCGGCCCGTTCCGCTATATGGACGCGCTGGGCGCGGGGCAGATAGTGGCGCAGCTGGAACAGCTTTCCCGCACCTGCGGCGCGCGTTTTACCCCCTGCGAACGCCTGCAAAAAATGGCGCAAACGGGAGAAACCTTTTACAAAACTACAGGTAAGGCGAATACCCAGCCTGTTTCAACGGGTTAGATCGGACGCTTCTGAAAGGTGCTGATAACCGTTTGTCAACAGGCGGTTATTTAGTAAACAATCGGTTGACTTGCCTTCTGGCATTAGGGTACAACACAGCGTTCATTCACAGAGTGAAGAGTCGGAAAACCTGATTTTCCGGCGTTTATGTTTAATAACAGCGGTGCAATATGCAAGTTTTCATTATGCGTCACGGCGATGCGGCACTGGATGCAGCCAGTGATGCGGTACGGCCTTTGACCCACTGCGGCTGCGACGAGTCGCGGCAGATGGCAGGCTGGCTCAACGGTCAGAAAGTGGATATCGATCGGGTGTTGGTCAGTCCCTATTTGCGAGCTGAGCAGACGCTCTCTACGGTACGTGAAGCGCTGATCCTGCCCGTGGAGCAGGAAGTGCTGCCGGAGCTGACGCCGGGCGGCGATCCGGCGCTGGTGGCCTGCTATCTTCAGGCATTGGCGAAGGAAGGCGTCAAAGCGGTGCTGGTGATTTCCCATCTGCCTCTGGTGGGCTATCTGGTGTCCGAGCTTTGCCCGCAGGAAACGCCGCCGATGTTCGCCACTTCCGCCATCGCCAGCGTCACGCTGAACGACGAAAGCGGCTGCGGCAAGCTGGAATGGCAGGTCAGCCCTGGACGGCTGGCAAAAGCGATGTGATCGTGCCGGGCCGGTTGATCCGGCCTGCTTTGTGGCTGGCGTCGCGTCGTAAGATAAAGCGGCCAGCCCCAACGCTGTTCGCCGGGAGGCGGCCTGACTAAGGCAGCTCCGGCGGCTGCCACTCTTCTACTTCAATCAGCACCAGCAAAGCGGCATCGCCGCCAAACATTTTCGGCGCCTGATGAAAGGCCATCACCATAGGATGCTGCGCCAGCCACAGCGGCGTCTGCTGCTTGAGCACGTGCTTGCCGTGACCGTGCATCACGCTGGCGCAAAAGATATGCTCGCGGCGGCAGGCGGCTATCAGCGCGCCCAACTCCTCTTTTGCCTGTTTCTGCGTCAGCCCGTGCAAATCCAGAAAAATCTCCGGCGTATAGTCGCCTCGCCTGAGCTTCTTCAGCTCGTAATGGCTGACGTCGCTTCTGACGTAGCGCACTGGCCCTTCAGCGGACAGCAGAGGCTGAAACTCATCGGAAAAATAGTGGCTGTTGTCTATCTGCTCGGACAGCAGGCGCTTTTGCGGCACCTGCGAGAATGTTTTCCGCAATGGCTTATGCACTATCGTGTCCTGAGCCAGCTTACGCGTGCCGGTCATTAATCCACGGAACAGCGCTTCATCTTCGGCGCTCAGGGGCTGTTTTTTACTCATCTGATCCTCAGGCGGCACGCGGCTGCGGGATTTTTAACAATAATCCCATCAGTTTACCCTGTCTAATCCCTGCAAATAAACAAATGTCAGTTTTTTCACGCCTGCGCGCTGGATTCTCGTCAGCTTCATGGCAAACTAGCTGCCGAGTTGAGTTTGGCCTGTGGAGGGCACTTTGGACAAAATTTTCGTTGATGAGGCAGTCAGTGAGCTGCATACCATTCAGGATATGCTGCGCTGGACGGTGAGTCGGTTTGCCGCCGCGGAGATCTGGTACGGCCACGGCACCGATAACCCCTGGGACGAAGCCGTTCAGCTGGTGCTGCCCACGCTGTATCTGCCGCTGGATATCCCGGAAGATATGCGTACCGCGCGCCTGACTTCCAGCGAGCGTCACCGCATTGTCGAGCGCGTTATTCGCCGCATCAACGAGCGTCTTCCCGTCGCCTATCTGACCAACAAAGCCTGGTTCTGCGGCCACGAGTTTTACGTGGATGAACGCGTGCTGGTGCCGCGCTCGCCGGTCGGCGAACTGATCAATGACCGCTTCGCCGGCATTATCGCGCATGAACCCAGCCATATTCTGGATATGTGCACCGGCAGCGGCTGCATTGCCATCGCCTGCGCCTATGCCTTCCCGGAAGCGGAAGTGGACGCCGTAGATATTTCTGCGGACGCGCTGGCCGTGGCCGAGCAGAATATCACCGCGCACGGTATGGATCATAACGTGACGCCGATCCGCTCCGATCTGTTCCGCGATCTGCCAAAGACCCCTTACGATCTGATCGTCACCAATCCGCCCTACGTGGATGAAGAGGATATGGGCGATCTGCCGGAGGAATATCAGCACGAGCCGGAGCTGGGGCTGGCCGCCGGGCGCGACGGCCTGAAGCTGGCGCGCCGCATTCTGGCCTGTGCGCCGGACTACCTGAGCGAAGAAGGCGTGCTGGTCTGCGAAGTGGGCAACAGCATGGTGCATATGATCGAACAGTATCCCGACGTGCCGTTCACCTGGCTGGAATTCGCCAACGGCGGCGACGGCGTATTTATGCTGACCCGCGAGCAAATTGTTGCTGCGCAACATCATTTCGGCATTTATAAAGACTAAAAAACATCACAGGCATCCCCGGCGCAGGCGGTTTTGCTCCGATCAGCGCGGAAACCGTAGCCTGTGCACGGATTTCGCGCTGGCCGGAACGGAAGCGGCAAACGGGATGGCCTCCTGAAAAGTTCAGAGGACTTCATGGCTGGTAATACGATTGGACAGGTTTTCCGCGTCACCACCTTTGGTGAATCGCACGGGCTGGCGCTGGGCTGTATTGTCGACGGCGTGCCGCCCGGCATCCCCCTGACGGAAGCCGATTTGCAGCACGATCTGGATCGCCGCCGTCCCGGCACCTCACGCTACACCACCCAGCGCCGCGAGCCGGACCAGGTCAAAATCCTCTCCGGCGTGTTTGAAGGCGTCACCACCGGCACCAGCATCGGCCTGCTGATTGAAAATACCGACCAGCGCTCGCAGGATTACGGCGCCATCAAAGACGTCTTCCGTCCCGGCCACGCCGACTATACCTATGAACAAAAGTACGGCCTGCGCGACTATCGCGGCGGCGGGCGCTCTTCCGCGCGTGAAACCGCTATGCGTGTGGCGGCGGGCGCTATCGCCAAAAAATACCTCGCCCTGAAGCACGGCGTGAAGGTGCGCGGCTATCTGGCGCAGATTGGCGACGTGGCCTGCGAGCTGAAGGACTGGGATCAGGTGGAACAGAACCCGTTCTTCTGCCCGGATCCGTCAAAAATCGAGGCGCTGGACGAGCTGATGCGCGCGCTGAAGAAAGAGGGCGATTCTATCGGCGCTAAAGTCTCCGTAATGGCGGAGAACGTGCCGGTTGGCCTGGGCGAGCCGGTTTTCGATCGTCTGGACGCGGATCTGGCGCATGCGCTGATGAGCATTAACGCGGTGAAAGGCGTGGAAATCGGCGACGGCTTTGCCGTGGTCAACCAGCGCGGCAGCGAACATCGTGATGAAATTCGCGCGGACGGCTTTCAGAGCAACCACGCGGGCGGCATTCTGGGCGGCATCAGCAGCGGCCAGCCGATCCTGGCGACGCTGGCGATGAAGCCAACGTCCAGCATTACCGTGCCGGGCAAAACCATTACCCGCACGGGCGAAGAAACGGAAATGATCACCAAAGGCCGTCACGATCCCTGCGTAGGGATCCGCGCCGTGCCGATCGCGGAAGCCATGATGGCGATCGTGCTGATGGATCATTTACTGCGTCATCGCGGACAGAATGCGGACGTGCAGACGAACATTCCACGCTGGTAATCACCATGAAAAAGACGCTGTTCGCGCTTTGCGGCCTGCTGCTCAGCGCTTCCACGCTGGCGGCTACGCCCTGGCAATCGATCCGGCAGCCAATAAATGGCGCGCCGCACGCTATCGGCTCTTTCGCCAACGGCTGTATCGTCGGCGCGCAGGCGCTGCCGCTTAACGATCCGACCTATCAGGTGATGCGTCAGGACCAGCGTCGCTTTTATGGTCATCCCGATCTGATCCTGTTTATTCAGCGGCTGGGCGCTCAGGTGCATAATTTGCAGCTGGGCGAGGTGCTGATTGGGGATATGGGCATGGCGGCGGGCGGTCGCTTCAGCAGCGGCCACGCCAGCCACCAGACCGGGCTGGATGTTGATATCTGGCTGCAGTTACCGCAGGCGCGCTGGAATTCACAAATGCTGCTGAAGCCGCAGCCGCTGGATCTGGTGGCGGCAGACGGGAAAAACGTGGTGGCGCGCCACTGGCAGCCGCAGATCGACAGCCTGATCAAGCTGGCGGCAAAAGATGACGACGTCACGCGTATCTTTGTGAATCCGGCGATTAAAAAACAGCTCTGCGCCGATGCGGGCAGCGATCGCGACTGGCTGCGCAAGGTACGCCCATGGTTCGGCCATCGGGCGCATATGCACGTGCGCCTGCGCTGTCCTACGGACAGCCTGGAGTGCCAGGATCAGCCCGCGCCGCCGCCAGGGGATGGCTGTGGCGCAGAGCTGGCAAGCTGGTTCGCGCCGCCAAAACCTTCCGGCGCGCCGATAAAACGCGAGCCGCCGCCGTTGCCGCCTTCCTGTCAGGCGCTTCTGGATAACCATCAGCTTTAGGAAGAAAAAATGGAATGGTTTGCCGTCAGCCCGCTGCTGCTTGGGCTACTGTTTTGCATCGCCGTGCTGGCCGCTTTTATCGATTCTATCGCCGGCGGCGGCGGGCTGCTGACCGTACCGGCGCTGCTGGCGGCCGGGCTTTCTCCGGCGCAGGCGCTGGCGACCAACAAGCTTCAGTCCGTCGGCGGCTCTTTTTCCGCCAGCCTCTATTTTATCCGGCGCAAGGCGGTGGATCTTAAAGCGCAGCGGCTGAATATCCTGATGGCCTTTATCGGCTCGATTCTCGGCGCGATGCTGATCCAACACATTCAGCCGGGGCTGCTGCGTCAGGTGCTGCCGCTGCTGATTATCTCGATCGGCCTCTATTTTCTGCTGATGCCTAAGATCGGCGAAGAAGATCGCCATCGTCGCCTGCACGGCCTGCCGTTTGCGCTGGTGGCAGGCGGCTGCGTCGGCTTTTATGACGGCTTTTTCGGGCCGGGCGCTGGCTCCTTCTATGCGCTGGCCTTCGTCACGCTTTGCGGTTTTAACCTGGCGAAATCTACCGCGCATGCCAAGGTGCTGAATTTGACCTCTAACCTGGGCGGCCTGCTGTTTTTTATTTTCGGCGGCAAAGTGGTGTGGGGCACCGGCCTGATTATGCTGCTCGGCGCCATTTGCGGCGCACGGCTCGGCGCACGGCTGGTGCTGAGCCGGGGGCAGCAGCTGATCCGCCCGATGGTGGTCACCGTTTCCATTGTCATGAGCGCTAAGCTGCTCTACGACAGCCACGGCGCAGAGATCGCCGCCTGGTTTCACCATCTGTTTAGCTGAATCTTAATGTTGACGCGTCGCAAGACGTGAAATTTTTGCAGAAGAGAACAATGCGTACTCACGACTATTCGCAGCTGATCGAGATTTTCGACCGCTGTTTTTTTGACGATTTTCAGACCCGCCTGGTGAAGGGCGATGACGAACCCATCTACCTGCCCGCCGATGAGGAAGTCAGCTATCACCGCGTGGTGTTCGCCCACGGCTATTACGCCAGCGCGCTGCATGAAATCTCCCACTGGTGTATCGCCGGAGCCGAGCGGCGCAAGCTGGTGGATTTCGGCTACTGGTATTGTCCCGACGGCCGTGACGCCATGACGCAAGGCCAGTTTGAAGCGGTGGAGGTCAGGCCGCAGGCGCTGGAATGGCTGTTTTGTGTAGCGGCGGGCTTTCCCTTCAACGTAAGTTGTGACAATCTCAATGGCGATTTCGAGCCGGACCGCATTGCGTTCCAGCGCAAGGTACACGCGCAGGTAATGGCTCATCTGGAAAAGGGAATTCCGTCACGGCCAGCCCGTTTTATCACCGAACTGGGTCGCTACTACTCAACGCCGCCGCTGACCGCAGCGCAGTTTCCCTGGCCGGAAGATCTCTGACCAGCATGGTAAATAAGGAATTGTATGATTGATGAATTTGAAGCGCGTATCCTGGCCCTGATCGATAACATGGTGGAGAGCGCCAGCGATGACGAGCTGTTCGCCAGCGGCTATCTGCGCGGGCATCTGACGCTGGCCGTGGCCGAAATTGAGCAGTCGGGCGAGCACACGCCGGAAGCGCTGCAAATCCAGGTGCTGAACAGCCTGGAGACGGCGATCCACGCCGGAGAGCTTTCGCCGCGCGACCAGGCGCTGGTGCTGGGCATGTGGGATAATTTGTTCCTGCAGGCGCGCCATCCCTCCTGATCCCTGACGGCGCCGTCGGCAACAAGCAAGGCCGCCGTGATTTTAGCGGCCTGATGCGTCCGGCGTCTCCGGTTTCCAGTCTGCCCTGGGCGGCGTCTCCGGCTACCAGTCTGGCCTGAGCGGCATCCCCAATTTCCTGTCTGCTCTACGCGACGTCTCCGGTTTCCTGTCTGCCCTACGGGGCGGCAGCGGCTTTTAGCTTGCCGCCTTCACCGCTTTACCTTTCAGCAGCTTGCGCACCCAGTAGCGATTAGGATGGGTGGCCGCCAGCGTCTGCCTGTCCAGCGGGATCGGTTCGCCGCACAGCTCCGCCGCCAGCGCTTCTGCCGCCAGCGGCGCGCTGCATAATCCCCTGGAGCCTAACGCGCCCAGCACAAACAGGCCGCGCCAGAGGGGCGCCGGCTGCGCCGTGGCTTTGTTTTGCGCCAGATCTGCGTATTGCGCCAGCGTTTGCTGATAGTCCGGCAGCGGGCCAATCATCGGCAGATGATCGCGGGTGGCGCAGCGCACGCCGTTGCGGGCGCTGCCTGCGCTAACGTCCACTTCGCGAGGCCATTCCGCCTCCGGCAGACAGCGGAGCAGCCGCTCGCGGTTTTCCTGCTGATCTTCTTCGCGATAGGCGGTAGCGCTGTCGGCGCGATGATAGCTTGCGCCGATACAGTGCTGCTGATTATGCGGATTAACCGGCGTCAGATAGCCGTCGTAGCATAAAACCTGTTTAAGCTGGCCCAGCGCGGGCGTAGTCGGGATATGGCTGACCTGGCCGCTGACGGCATAGGCGGGCAGCTTTTCACTCTGCGGCAGCGCGGTCAGCGCGTGGCCGGTCGCCAGTACCACGTTGCGATGTCTCTGCGCAGGCCGGTCGGCAAAATCGAGCTGCCAGCCCGTCGGTGTTGCGGTCAGTGCGGTCAGCCTGTGATGCCAGCGCGTAATCAGCCCCTGCTGCTGCGCCAGCGCAAACAGCGCAGGCGTCAGCTGGGCGGGCGAGAGCCAGCCGCCAGCCGGATAGGTAATGCCGCCAAAGCCGGTTTCCACCCCGCACAGCGCTTCGGCTTCCTGCCTGTCCACACCGCGAGCGATGGTTTCCGGCAGCTGCATGGTCAGCATTTTAGTGATTTTGTCCGCGCTTTTTTCATCCCAGCCCAGCTGGGTAACGCCACACCACTCGTGATCGAACGCGACCGGCAGGCTATCGTAAACACGACGGGCAAAGGTAAATGCGGCCGGAAAAAAGCGCGCCAGCGCCGGATCGTGATGGTTCAGCAGCGGATAAAGCGCGCCCTGGCGGTTGCCGGAAGCGCCCCGGGCCGGTTCGCCGTCGGCGCTGTAGAGCGTGACTTTTTTACCGCGACGCAGCAGCGCCAGCGCCAGCAGCGCGCTGGCCACGCCGCCGCCGATTACCGCAATGTCGTCGCCTTCCGCCGCCGGACGGTGATACCACGGCGCTTCGGCTGGCGCGTCGATAGCGTTCTCCAGCACGCCCGCCAGCATTTCCCGTTTGGGGCCGAAGCCTTTACGCTTGCCGACGGTAAAACCCGCCTCCTGCAATCCGCGCCGCACAAAGCCTGCCGAGGTAAAGGTGGCCAGCGTGCCGCCGGGACGCGCCATTTTCGCCATGCAGGCGAACAGTGCCGGCGTCCACATGTCAGGATTTTTCGACGGCGCAAAGCCATCCAGAAACCAGGCGTCGACCTGATGATTGAGGCTGTCATCGAAGGTCGGGATCAGCTGGTTAATATCGCCGAACCAGAGATCGAGCGTGACGCGACCCTCGGCCAGCAGCAGCCGGTGACAGCCGGGCAGGGCGGCTGGCCACTGTTCGCGCAGCGCGCGCGCGTATGCTGCCAGTTCAGGCCAGCTTTGATGCGCGCTGGCGAGATCGTTGACGCTGAGCGGATACTTTTCACAGCTGATAAAGTGCAGGCGCTGCAAACGAGCCTGCGGCTGCTCGGCGCAAAAGCGCTCGAAAGCCTGCCAGAGCGTTAAAAAATTCAGGCCGGTGCCAAAACCGGTTTCCGCCGTGATAAACAGGTCGCGAGAATGGTGCGCAAAACGGTCGGGCAAGCCGTTGCCGCCAAGAAACACGTGACGCGTTTCCTCCAGGCCGTTTGCGTCGGAAAAATAGACGTCGCCAAAGGTTCGGGATACAGGTGTACCCTGTTCATTCCAGCTTAGTTCTGCATACTCTATTGGGGCGCTGTTCACGGCAAAAGCTCAGTTATCTCGCGGTGCAGCGATTGTAACTCTGGGGGTGCGCCTACGCAAATTTACAAAAATCAGGCGCTGGTTGGACTTGTTCGGCTTACAACTGTACGCTAAAGTGCGTGTCGAATCCTAATATAAGTAGTTAACGAGGTATTGAATGAAACGTGCAGTGATTACTGGCCTGGGTATCGTTTCCAGCATTGGTAATAACCAACAGGAAGTCCTTGCATCCCTGCGTGAAGGCCGCTCCGGCATTACCTTCTCTCAGGAGCTGAAAGATTCCGGTATGCGTAGTCACGTCTGGGGCAACGTCAAACTCGATAAAGACGAAATCTCCAGCCTCATCGATCGCAAAACCCTGCGTTTTATGAGTGATGCGTCCATTTATGCCTATATTTCTATGCTGGAAGCGGTAAAAGATTCCGGTTTGACCGTTGAACAATACCAGAACAACCCGCGCGTGGGTCTGGTGGCCGGTTCCGGCGGCGGCTCGCCGATCAACCAGGTAGCCAGCGTTGACGGCATGCGCGCCAAAGGCCTGCGCGGCGTCGGCCCTTATATGGTGACCAAAGCGATGGCGTCCGGCGTTTCCGCTTGCCTGGCGACCCCGTTCAAAATCCACGGCGTAAACTACTCCATCAGCTCCGCCTGCGCGACCTCGGCACACTGCATCGGCAACGCCGTTGAGCAGATCCAGCTGGGCAAACAGGATGTGGTATTTGCAGGCGGCGGCGAAGAGCTGTGCTGGGAAATGTCCTGCGAGTTCGATGCGATGGGCGCGCTGTCCACCAAATATAACGAAACGCCGGAAAAAGCGTCCCGTACCTATGACAACAGCCGCGACGGCTTTGTTATCGCAGGCGGCGGCGGCATGGTTGTTGTGGAAGAGCTGGAGCACGCGCTGGCTCGCGGCGCGCACATCTACGCAGAAGTGGTTGGCTACGGCGCCACCTCCGACGGCGCAGACATGGTAGCGCCATCAGGCGAGGGCGCAGCACGCTGTATGCGTCTGGCTATGCACGGCCTGGATACGCCAATTGACTACCTGAACACGCACGGCACCTCTACGCCGGTAGGCGATGTGAAAGAGCTGGGCGCCATCCGCGAAGTCTTCGGCGACAACACGCCGGCGATGTCGGCCACCAAAGCCATGACCGGCCACTCTCTGGGTGCGGCGGGCGTGCAGGAAGCTATTTACTCGCTGCTGATGCTGGAGCACGGCTTTATCGCGCCAAGCATCAACATTGAAGAGCTGGATCCGGCGGCAGAAGGTCTGAACATCGTGACCAAACCAACCGAGCAGCAGCTGACTACCGTGATGTCCAACAGCTTCGGCTTCGGCGGCACCAACGCCACGCTGGTGATGCGCAAGCTGTAATCAGTAAGCAATTTCAAAAAAGGATGCTCCGCAAGGGCATCCTTTTTTTATGGCCGCAGTATGCCGATGTATAAGATAAGCCTCGCCAGGGACAAAGGTTAGCAGCCATGCCGTAAGGCCAGGCGTTAGCGTCAAATACGTTAACCTTCCCACTCCGCTGTAATCACAGAAGCGTTGATAGCCGGATGACCATCAGGCATATCGCCCGGCTGAGGGCGCAGGGACATCCACCGTTTCGCGCGGGCTGAATGGCGAAGGCCGCGTCAGTCAGAAAACGCGTGAGAAAGCGGAAGCCGTTAGCCTGCAAAAACACGAGCCAGCTTCTCCACCGCGCTGACAATCTCTGCTGGCGCCAGGGCGGAAAAACCCAGCAGCCAGCCTTCCTGCTGCGCATCTCCCTGATACAGGGGCGACAGGCGCGGCAGCACCAGGCCTGCCTGCAAAGCCTGACGCGTTAATTTTTCTTCGCCGCCGTCCGGCAGCGTGGCCGTCAGCTGTAGCCCATGCTGGTGGCTCAGCGGATGCAGCCTGTCTCCCAGCTTTGTCGCCAGCTCTGTCAGCAGCAGTTCGCGGCGGCTGCCGTAAAGTTTGCGCATCAGCCGCAGATGCGCCTGAAAATGGCCGCGATCGAGAAAATCCGCCGTCACCGCCTGCATCAGCTGCGCGCTGTGTCCGTCCATCACGCTGCGCATCCGGCAGCAGGCGTCAACCAGCGCGGGCGGCACCGCCAGATAAGCCAGCCGCAGGGAAGGGAACAGCGTTTTGGAAAAGGTGCCGAGGTAGAGCACGCGCCCGGCCTTATCCAGCCCCTGAAGCGCGGGCGCAGGCTGTGCGCCGTAATAAAATTCGCTGTCGTAGTCATCCTCAATCAGCCAGCTACCGTGGGCGCGCGCGTACGCCAGCCAGGCCAGACGACGCGTCAGGCTCATGGTCGCGCCGGTGGGATACTGATGGGATGGGGTCAGGTAGATCAGCTTCGCCGCTGGCCGGTCGGGTATTTTTGCGCCCTCGTCGTCCAGCTCCAGCGTGCCGATGGTCGCGCCCGCGCTGTTGAAAGCATGATAAGCGCCGCGATAGCCCGGCTCTTCCAGCCAGATGGTATCGCCCGGATCGCACAGCAGCATCGCCAGCATCTGTAGCGCCTGTTGCGAGCTGGTCAGGATGATAATTTGTCCGGCATCGCAGCGCACGCCGCGCGCCTGGGCAAGATAACGCGCCACCGCTTCACGCAGTTCAGCCAGCCCCTGCGGCGCGCCATAGCCCATCATTTTTTCCGGCGTATGGCGCAGCCGCTGCGCCACCAGCCGCCGCCAGATAGCGTGAGGAAAAGCCCGCAGATCCGGCGAACCGGCGGCAAAAGCCAGGGGAAAAAGCGGATCGTCGCAGCCGCCAGAGGCGACAATGTTGCTGCCGCGTGACGAGAGCGCGGGAGCCGCTGTCGATGACGCTGGCGTGGGGCGTCGCGGCACCGGCAGATCGGCGGCGACGAAAGTGCCTTTGCCGCTGTGCCGCAGCAGGCAGCCTTCGCTTTCCAGCTGCGCATAGGCCGCTTCCACCGTCACTCGGGACAGCGACAGATCGACGGCAAGCAGCCGGGAAGAGGGTAGCCGCTCGCCTTGCCGCAGCGTGCCGTCGGTGATGAGTTGACGCAAGGCGGCGCATAGCCTGTCCCGTCGGGTGCGGGCCTGCTGCGAGGCGAACAGCTGGATTAAGGGCACGTTGGTCAGCGGCATAATGGTCTTATCACCTGATTAAAATGGGTATCCTTTTTAAGGCCGTTTTACCCTATCATCAGGCAGACCTTAAGCAAAGGAGTACACATGATGACCCTGTCCGCCGTTTTACAATTTCCACCGCCTGACGCCGCACGCAGCGAAGCATGGCTACGCGAAAAGCTGGCTTACTACAGCGATGCCTGGGATCTGGCGCAGGATCTCGCCAACGGCATTACCGATATCGTGGTGATCGATACCCGTGCGGCAGAGCAGTATCAGGCCGCGCATATTCCCGGCGCGATAAGCTTTCCTCACCGCACCATGAGCGCAGAAACGCTGGCGGCGCTGGACAGCAGCAAAGTTTACGTGACCTACTGCGACGGCATTGGCTGCAACGGCTCGACCAAAGGCGCATGGAAACTGGCGTCGGCGGGACTGCGGGTTAAAGAGCTGATTGGCGGGCTGGATTTCTGGCTGCGCGACCGTCATCCGGTCGCGCAAGGAGAAGAAGCGGGCAGCTGGCCGCAACAGGATTTACAGGCGTGCGGCTGTTAAGCCTAAAGGAACAGCCACAGCAGAAAAATAAACAGCACCAGCGCGGCAAAAGCGGTTACGGCCGGACGCGTCGCCAGCGGCCTTAGCACCGGCGGCACGTAGCCGGAAATAATCGGCTGCGGATGGATCTCGCTGTCGGCCAGCGGCATCTCCTTCAGCCGTTCGGCCCGCCGCGCAAACAGCAGATTCATCAAATCCTGCGCCTGGGCTGCGGTAAGGATCGCCTGCGGCGGCAGCTGGAAGCGCTGCTGGCTGGCCTCCTCCAGCATGCGCTGCTCTGCATGATCGGAAGGCACCTTCAGCGAGGCGAGAAGCGTATGCAGCGTCGGGGCAGGCTGCTGGCTCAGCGTCTGGCTAACCTGAAGATACTGGGTCAGCAGCGGGAACAGGCGTGAAGGAATGGGATCGCCGCTGTGCAGGTTGACCACCTTCAGCACGGAAGTCCACAGCTTCACCGGCTGTTCGCCGGTAACGGCAGCCAGGCGAGCGACCTGCTGATTGAGCGCGTGGTGCTCCGCCGGCAGCAGCGAGCGATCGGTGACGCGGTTCTGCTGCGGCTGCGGGATCGCCATCTGGCCATTTTGCAGCATGGTCAGCACCTGTCGCAGCTGATCGGGATTCAGCGAGCTGAGCACCGTATGACCAAACTGCTGCCGGATAAAATCGCTCACCGCCTGGCGATTATTGCCCGCAGGCAGCAAATCGCTCAGCTGCTGAAACAGCTGTCGGGTCGCGTGCGTGTTCTGCACCTGCGCAAGCCGCGTATTAAGAAACTGCTCCGCCGCCGGAAAATGACGCGCCAGCAGACCGGCATCGTTCTTCACGCCCACTTCATGACGCAGTCCGGCCCATAGCTCCGGGGCCTTTAGCGAACTGAGCGACATGATTTTGACAATCAGCCTTTCCAGCGTGGTGCGCTGAGCAGGGGTCAGCGGCTGATCGCCCGGTCCGGTTCGGCCGGTATCAGCGACCGTCGCTCGTTCGCCGGGTAATGGCGCGCCTGGGCCATTAAGAGGTTGCATGGCAAAATCCTTAACTCAACACTGTCCGGAAAGCGCCGGAAAAAAGGGGGATTGGCTATGATAACAATCCCGTTACGCGATAGGTAGTAGCGGCGCGCCGCGCGGCGGATTATTTTTCAGGGATCCGCCGTCGCGCGCGCTGTTTTGCCGATCCGCAGCGGCGTACGCAGCCGCTGCGCCAGGATCACGCCGCATAACGTGACGCCGCCGCCGATAAAGTGATAGCTGTGCAGCTTTTCATGCAGAAAAAGCACGGCGATAACTGCTGTAAAGACAGGCGTCAGATTCATAAAAATCGAGGCGGTGCTGGCACCCATGCGCATCACGCCCTGGATCCATAAAAACGGCGCAAGAATAGAAGCCGGAAGCGCGGCAAACAGCACCAGCGGCAGGTTATGCGCGTTCAGCGCCACGTCTTTTGCCAGTAAAAAGCCCGGCAGCAGCAGTATGACGCCAAACACAATCTGCACGTACAGGCTTTGCCAGTTTGGCAGCGGGATCGCCCAGCGACGGGTCAGCACGCCATACAGCGCGTAAGAGGTGGAAGCGGCAAACAGCATCAGCTCGCCCGTGCCCATGCCCTGCGTCAGCAGCCGTTCGGGACTGCCCTGGCTAATCAGCCACACCAGCCCGCCAAAAGAGAGCACGCTGCCGATAAGAATGCCCAGCGTGGGCGCCACTTTCAGCAGCACAATGCTGATCAGCACGGTCAGCAGAGGGATCAGCGAAACCAGAATACCCATCGAAAGCGCGCTGACGCTGTGCGCGGCATAGTAGGCAAGGCTTTGATAAAGCACCATGCCGAGCAGACCCAGCGTCAGCAGCCGCCACCACTGCTGCCTGACCTGCGTCCGGTAGCGCCATACCGCAGGCAGCACGAAGGGCGTCAGCGCCACCAGCGCTATCAGCCAGCGATAAAAGGAAATAGCGGCAGGATCGATAACGTTCGCCGAGACTTTGCTGACGATGGCGTTAAACGACCAGATCAACACCGCCATCAAAGGATAAAGAAAATTCATTGTCGAGCCTGAATCAGTAATAAGAGCCGAGAGTGTACCCGTCTGCGGCTACAAATAAATAACCTTTATTACCGCTGCCTGATTTTTCTCCTGCCTCTTCTCTGCATAGTAAAACGTCACCGCGTAAAACCCTCCAGGCGGAAATAAGAAAAGGCTATGGCAAAACGGCCTGAAGCCTTTTACTCCTTTTTCGGCAACGTCCAGAATTAATTCAGGAAATGACAGTTTTATGACGGCGAAACTGAAAAAAGGAATTTGCACGAGCTAAGCGCTAACGTCCACTACGCTAAGGCAGGAATTACGATGAGTTATTCAGCAAAACCGCCATCCACGCTGGGCGATGGGTTATCCAGTCGCCAGGTCACCATGATTTCCATCGCCGGGATTATCGGCGCCGGTCTGTTTATCGGCTCTGCCAGCGCCATTGCCACCGCAGGGCCGGCTATCTTAATTTCTTATATATTAACGGGTTTTTTGGTGCTGCTGGTGATGAGAATGCTGGGAGAAATGGCGGTTATGCAGCCTGATTCCGGCTCCTTTTCCACCTACGCTTCACGGGCGCTTGGCCCCTGGGCAGGCTTTACCATCGGCTGGCTCTACTGGTGGTTCTGGGTGCTGGTGATCCCGGTGGAGGCGATAGCCGGCGCGAACATCCTTCATACCGCTTTACCCGCCGTGCCCGCCTGGGTTTACACACTCTCTATTATGACTCTGCTGACCTGCACCAATCTTTTCAACGTGAAAAACTTCGGCGAATTCGAATTCTGGTTTTCCCTGATTAAAGTGGTGGCTATCCTGGCTTTTATCGCGGTGGGCATCGCGGCGGTCGCGGGCTACTGGCCTCTGGCACACGTCAGCGGCGTGTCGCGCCTGTGGGATAGCGGCGGCTTTATGCCACACGGCGGCGGCGCGGTGCTTTCCGGCGTGCTGATCACCATCTTCTCCTTCTTTGGCGCGGAAATCGTGACCATTGCCGCCGCCGAGACAAAGGATCCGGGGCAGCAGATTCGGCGCTCGACTAACCTGGTGGTTTACCGTATTGCCTTGTTCTATCTGCTGTCGATTTTCCTGGTGGTGTCGCTGGTCGCCTGGAACGATCCACAACTGAAAGAACAGGGAACCTTTCAATACGCGCTGAACGTGCTGCATCTGCCGGGCGCGGGTATCCTGGTCAGCTCGGTAGTGTTTATCGCCGTATGCAGCTGCATGAACTCCGGGCTGTATACCGCCTCCCGCATGTTTTACTCGCTGGCGCAGCGTGGTGATGCGCCGCAGGCCGGCGCGCGAATTTCCGCCGGCGGCGTGCCCCGCGTTGCCGTACTCAGCTCAACGCTGGCCGGTTTTGCAGGCTGTTTCGCTAACTACGCTTTTCCCGGCAGGGTTTTCGACTTTCTGCTTTCCACCACCGGCGCCATCGCGCTGCTGGTCTATCTGGTTATCGCCGTTTCCCAGCTGATTATGCGCCGCAGGCTGGAACGCAGCGGCCGGACGCCGGAATTTAAGATGTGGCTGTTTCCGTGGCTGACGCTGTTTACCATCGGCATTATTCTGGTGGTATTGGGCTATATGTTTATTTCGCCCGATTATCGTTATGAAACGCTGATGACCGCCGCCGTGGCCGCTATCGTGCTGATGCTGAGTTTTATTGTCACGCGCAGGCGCACGGCGCAGACGCAAAAAATCGGCAGCGGCAAAATGCAGCCTCGCGCGGTGCAAACGATGCGTTAACGGAGGTTGCTGACAAAATCATCCTCTGTCATCAAGTCGCGTTCAGGCCGGTGAAAAGCAGCGGAGGCCGGAACAACTCGTCCACGGGGGCTCGTTTCGCGCATCCATGCGCGAACGGCTGGCCGTTCAGCCTCTGCTGCTGTGAAGCTGCCGTTTCGCGGCAAAAAATCCAGGCCGCACGAACCCTCTGGCTTTGTCAGCAGTCTGAGCCATTCCTGCGAATGGCTTTTTTAATGGCTGCAAGCTGGCTGCGGACTAGCTGCCGGCCCGCTGCGCAAACAGGCGAAAAACAGGGCGAATAACCGGCCGCCGGGCGCTATGCTTGAAGAAAGGCTTTCGCTGTTTAGGCGCCCTCTATCATAAGGCCAGACTATGACCCGGTTTAGTTCACCCGATGCGATCCGCGACGCCTTTTCCAAAGCGATGTCGCTGATGTACCAGCAGGAAGTGCCGCAGTACCGCACGCTGTTGCAGTTAGTGAAAGAGGTGAACGCCCGCTATTTGCAGGCCCATCCCGAGACCTTTGCGGACGCCGACAGCGCGCCGGAGCTGAACCGGCTGGCCGTTGAACGGCACGGCGCTATCCGCCTTGGCAAAGCGCAGGAGCTGGCGACCATGCGCCGACTGTTTGCGGTAATGGGCATGTATCCGGTCAGCTATTACGATCTTTCTGCGGCAGGCGTGCCGGTGCACGCTACCGCTTTCCGCCCCGTCGACGCGCGTTCGCTGCAATATAATCCTTTCCGCGTGTTTACCTCGCTGCTGCGCCTGGAGCTGATCGATGATGACGGACTGAAGCAGAAGGTGAGCCAGATCCTCGACCAGCGGAATATCTTTACGCCGCGTCTGCTGGAACTGCTTGAGATCGGCCATGCTCAGCAAGGCTTAACCGCCGCACAGGCGGATGAGTTTGTCGCCGAAGCGCTGAAAACCTTTCAGTGGCACAGCGAAGCGCAGGTGGACGGGGCAACTTATCAGTCGCTGCTGGATCAGCACCGCCTGATTGCGGACGTGGTTTCTTTTAAAGGGCCGCACATTAACCACCTTACGCCGCGCACGCTGGATATTGACGCCGTGCAGCGGCAGATGCCCGCTTATCAGATCGTGCCGAAAGAGAGCATTGAAGGGCCGCCGCCGCGTCGCGTGCCCATTCTGCTGCGTCAGACCAGCTTTAAGGCGCTGAGCGAAAAAATCACCTTTACCGACAACAGCGAGGGCAGGCACACCGCGCGCTTTGGTGAAATCGAGCAGCGCGGGCTGGCGCTGACGCCCGCAGGCCGTGCGCTTTACGATCGGCTTTTGCAACAGCCGACGGCGGGGGATAAAGCCGCCGGGCTGGCCGCGAACTTTGCCGCTTTCCCGGATGATATGCACGAGCTGCGTCGGCAGAAGCTGGGCTATTTTAGCTATCGGCTGTCGGCGGGCGCGACGCTGCCGGAGCAGGCCAGCCGTGAGCAGCTGCAAAGCCTGATCGACGACGGCACCATAGAGGCCAGGCCAGTGGTTTATGAAGATTTTCTGCCGGTCAGCGCCGCGGGCATTTTCCAGTCGAACCTGGGCAGCGAAAGGGGAGCAGCGGGCAAGGGCCATCCCAATCAGTTGGCCTTTGAGCAGGCGCTGGGCTGCGCGGTTATCGACGAGTTTTCGCTGTATCAACAGCTGGAAGAGGCGTCGCTGGCGGCCATTTTCGATCGCCCTTGACCGCGCTCTGTCTTTGACGTGGCTGCCGACTTAAGCCTAAAGTTAGCGCGGCGCACAGGCCGCTTTTCAAGGAGAATTTTATGTATACCCGGCTGGCTATTCTGCTGCTATCCCTGTTTCTCGGTATGGGGAACGTTTATGCAGCCACCACGCAGGAAGTGGATCAGCGTCTGGATTTTCTGTTTGGCTCCCATCAGAAATACCAGGATTTTCTTGGCGAACTGCAACAGGCGGTGGCGGCAAAAGACAAAGCCAAAGTGGCGACGATGATTGCTTATCCGCTTGAGGTCGGTTTAAAAGGGAAAGCGAAAACCTATCGCACTGCGGCAATGTTAAAGAAGCACTACGGCAGCGTATTCACGCCTGATTTAAGCCGCGTCATTATCGCGCAGAAATATGAAGATCTGTTCGCCAGGGATCAGGGCGTAATGGTGGGCGACAGCGGCCAGCTGTGGTTTAGCGAAGTGTGTCAGGACAAAGCCTGTCACAACACCCGCGTGCTGATTACACGCATCAATCAGTAGCCGATAATGCTTCAAGGACTCAATCATTTAACGCTGGCCGTTACGGACTTACGTGTTAGCCTGGCATTTTACCAGCGGCTGGCGGCCTGTCGCAAAAACCCTTATGCAAAAATGATCTTTAAATAGGGCGGCTTATTGGCTCGCCGCACCACGGGCTTATCCCTTTCCCGGCTTTATGGCAGAATAACGTCCCTCACTGTTACCGAGCAGGAACCCCGATTGTGAAAATTCTCGTTGATGAAAACATGCCCTATGCGCGCGAACTGTTTAGCCGCACGGGCGATGTAGTGGCCGTTCCCGGCCGTCCCGTCCCGCAGGCCGAGCTGGATGACGCTGACGGCCTGATGGTGCGCTCCGTGACCAAAGTCAATGCGGAGCTGTTAAACGGCAAGCCGGTAAAATTTGTCGGCACGGCCACGGCAGGCACCGATCATATTGATGAGGCTTTTCTGCAACAACAGGGGATCGCTTTTTCGGCGGCACCGGGCTGTAACGCCATCGCCGTGGTGGAATACGTTTTCTCTGCGCTGCTGCTGCTGGCGGAACGCGACGGCTTCGCGCTGAAAGATCGCACCGTCGGCATTGTCGGCGTCGGCAACGTCGGCGGGCGCCTGCAGGCTCGTCTTGCCGCGCTGGGGATCCGCACCTTGCTTTGCGATCCTCCGCGTGCCGATCAAGGCGACGAAGGGGACTTCCTGCCGCTTTCACAGCTGGTGGCGGAAGCCGATATCCTGACCTTCCACACGCCGCTGTTTAAGCAGGGCGCCTACAAAACGCTGCATCTGGCCGACGAGGCGCTGCTGCGGGCGCTGAAACCCAACGCTATTCTGATCAACGCCTGCCGTGGGCCGGTAGTGGACAATCAGGCGCTACTGAAGGTGCTGGAAACGCGCCGCGATCTCAGCGTGGTGCTGGACGTGTGGGAGCCGGAGCCGGAGCTTTCCCTGCCGCTGCTGGAAAAAGTGGATATCGCCACCGCCCATATCGCGGGCTACACCCTGGAAGGGAAAGCGCGCGGCACCACCCAGGTATTTGAAGCCTGGACGCAGTTTTTAGGCAACCCGCAGCAGGTGGCGCTGGAAACCCTGCTGCCCGCGCCGGAATTCGGCCTGATCACGCTGCGCGGCGAGCTGGATCAGCCGACGCTGAAAAGACTGGTGCATCTGGTGTATGATGTGCGCCGCGACGACGCGCCGCTGCGAAAAGTGGCGGACGTACCGGGTGAATTCGATCGCCTGCGTAAAAATTATCTGGAACGTCGCGAATGGTCTTCGCTGCGCGTGCAGTGCAATAGCGAAAGCACCGCGACGCTGCTATCGGCGCTGGGTTTCAGCGCGTACTGGCAGGCCGATTGCTAAAAATTTCAGGCGGCGCGCCCCCACGTAAGGGCGCGACGCCCGCTACGAACAATTCTGAATCGTCGGGCGGTGTCGTCACCGCCCTCTGTTTTTTATGTACATTATCTGGAGTAAACCAACATGTCTGACGGCTGGAATATTGCGCTACTGGGCGCGACAGGCGCAGTAGGGGGAGCAGTACTGGAATTACTGGCCGAGCGTCAGTTCCCGGTTGGTGAGCTGTATCTGCTGGCGAGCGAACGCAGCGCGGGCGAAAACCTGCGTTTTGAAGGCAGAACGCTGCTGGTTAACAACGCCAGCGAGTTCGACTGGTCGCAGGTGCAGCTGGCCTTTTTCGCCGCCGGTCGCGAAGCCTCGGCGCGCTATGCCGAAGAAGCCGCGAGCGCGGGCTGCCTGGTGATCGACAGCAGCGATCTTTTCGCGCTGGAGCCGGACGTGCCGCTGGTGGTGCCGGACGTGAACCCGCAGGTGCTGGCCGACTACCGCAACCGCAATATCATCAGCGTGGCCGACAGCGTCACCAGCCAGCTGCTCTGCGCGATCAAACCGCTGGTGGATCAGGCGGGCCTGGGCCGTTTGCAGGTGACCAGCCTGATTGCCGCTTCGGCACACGGCAAGGCCGCTGTGGACTCGCTGGCGGGCGAAAGCGCGCGGCTGCTGAACGGGATGCCGGCGGAAGAGAACTTCTTCGGTCGCCAGCTGGCTTTCAACATGCTGCCGCTGCTGCCGGACGCCGAAGGCAGCGTGCTGCAGGAGCGCCGCCTGATCGATCAGGTGCGTAAAGTGCTGCAGGATGAAGGGCTGCCGATTTCGGTCACCACCGTTCAGGCGCCGGTTTTTTACGGCAACGCGCAAATTGTGCACGTGGAAAACCTGCGCCCGATGTCGGCGGAAGAGGCGCGCGAAGCGCTGATGCAGGCGGAAGATATCGCGCTTTCCGATGAAAACGACTATCCGACGCAGGTCGGCGACGCATCGGGCAGCGCACTGCTCAGCCTGGGCTGCGTGCGCAACGATTACGGCATCCCGGAGCTGCTGCAATTCTGGTCGGTAGCGGACAACGTACGCTTTGGCGGCGCGCTGATGGCGGTGAAAACCGCTGAGAAACTGGTACAGGAGTACTTCTGGTAATGTCGGCGCCGCAAACGTACAAACTGGCGCTGGGCATTGAGTATGACGGCAGCCGCTATTACGGCTGGCAGCGGCAGCAGGAAGTCAGAAGCGTGCAGGAGAAGCTGGAAAAAGCGCTCTCTAAAGTGGCCGATCATCCGGTGGTGGTGTTCTGCGCAGGCCGAACCGATGCGGGCGTGCACGGTACTGGCCAGGTGGTGCATTTTGAAACCACCTCGCTGCGTAAAGATGCCGCCTGGACGCTGGGCGTCAACGCCAACCTGCCGGACGATATCGCCGTGCGCTGGGTGAAGCCGGTTGCGGACGATTTTCACGCCCGCTTCAGCGCCACGGCGCGGCGCTATCGTTACGTCATCTATAACCGTCGTCTGCGTCCGGCGATTTTGCACGGCGGCGTAACGCATTTTTACCATCCGCTGGATGTGGAAAAAATGCAGCGGGCAGGGCAGGCGCTGCTGGGCGAAAACGACTTTACCTCTTTTCGCGCGGTGCAGTGCCAGTCACGCACGCCCTGGCGCAACGTCATACACCTTAATGTCAGCCGTCACGGGGCTTACGTGGTGGTGGATATCAAAGCCAACGCTTTTGTGCACCATATGGTGCGCAACATTGTCGGTAGCCTGATGGAAATAGGCTGTGGAAATCAGCAGGAAAGCTGGATGGCCGAGCTGCTGGCGGCGAAAGATCGCACGCTGGCGGCGGCAACGGCGCGGGCCGAAGGGCTTTATCTGGTCGCGGTCGATTACCCGGAACGTTATGATTTACCCCGTCCGCCGATGGGGCCGCTATTCCTCGAGGATTAACGCATTAAGGAACCTGTATGGAAGTGATTCACACCGTCATCGACTTTATTTTGCACATTGATGTGCATCTGCAGGCGATGGTTGCACAGTATGGCGTCTGGATTTATGCCATTTTGTTTTTGATTCTGTTTTGCGAGACGGGGCTGGTGGTGACGCCTTTCCTGCCCGGCGATTCGCTGCTGTTCGTGGCGGGCGCGCTGGCGGCTATCCCGGACAGCGCGCTGAACGTGCACGTGATGGCGCTGCTGCTTTGCGTGGCGGCGATTGTCGGCGATGCGGTGAATTACACCATCGGACGCCTGTTCGGCAATAAGCTGTTCAGCAATCCGAACTCAAAAGTTTTCCGCCGCAGCTACCTGGATAAAACGCATCAGTTCTATGAGCGTCACGGCGGCAAAACGATTATCCTGGCGCGCTTTGTGCCGATAGTCCGCACCTTTGCGCCGTTCGTCGCCGGTATGGGCAAAATGTCCTATCGCCATTTTGCGCTGTTCAACGTGGCGGGCGGTATTCTTTGGGTGGTGCTGTTCTCTTATGCCGGCTACTTCTTTGGCAACCTGCCTGCTATCCAGCAAAACCTGCACTATCTGATCGTCGCTATTATTCTGGTTTCGGTTCTGCCAGGCGTGGTGGAAGTGTTACGTCATCGCCGCGCGGCGCGTCAGCAGAAGCCGCAATAGCCTCTCTGTTATCGTCCGTCCGCCGGCAGCGGCGGCGGGCGGGTTCCTTCCTGATGCTTTTGCTCATAAAATACGTTTTTATGGTCGTTGCTGACCGCTTCGCGACATGATAAATAAACAGCCCGGCCCGCCCGTGCGCGGTGGCGCAAAAGGGAAACGCGGGCCGTTGACGAATTGGTAGCGCGCAAAACGGTTTTATGATGTAATACCGCCTAATTCTCAGGCGATAATCTGTGTTAAGTATCTGATTTAGCACAATAAACAACATAACAGGTCATCAATGAGCTGGATTGAAAGAATTCTCAACAAGAGCACAATCACCCCATCGCGCAAAGCCAGCATTCCGGAAGGCGTCTGGACCAAATGCGACAGCTGCGGCCAGGTTCTCTACCGTGCCGAGCTGGAACGCAATCTGGAAGTTTGCCCGAAATGCGATCACCATATGCGTATGCACGGACGTGACCGTCTGCACAGCCTGCTGGACGAAGGTTCGATGACCGAACTGGGCAGCGAGCTGGAGCCGAAAGATGTGCTCAAGTTCCGGGATTCCAAAAAATACAAGGATCGTCTGGCCGCGGCGCAGAAAGACACCGGCGAGAAAGACGCGCTGATTGTGATGAAAGGCACGCTGCACGGCATGCCGGTTGTGACGGCCGCGTTTGAGTTCTCCTTTATGGGCGGCTCGATGGGCTCCGTGGTTGGCGCTCGCTTTGTGCGTGCCGTTGAGCAGGCGCTGGAAGACAACTGCCCGCTGATCTGCTTCTCCGCCTCCGGCGGCGCCCGTATGCAGGAAGCGCTGATGTCGCTGATGCAGATGGCGAAAACCAGCGCCGCGCTGGCGAAAATGCAGGCGCGCGGTCTGCCTTATATCTCCGTGCTGACCGATCCGACCATGGGCGGCGTTTCCGCCAGCTTCGCCATGCTGGGCGATCTGAACATCGCCGAGCCTAAAGCGCTGATTGGCTTTGCCGGCCCACGCGTGATCGAACAGACCGTGCGTGAAAAACTGCCGCCGGGCTTCCAGCGCAGCGAATTTTTAATCGAGAAGGGCGCTATCGACATGATCGTGCGCCGTCCGGTGATGCGCTTTAAGCTCGCCTCCGTGCTGGCGAAGATGATGAATCTGCCGGCGCCGCAGGAAGAGCGCGTGCCAGAGGTGGAAGAGGCGCCACACAGCCCTGAAGCCTGACCGATGTCCGAAAGGGCGCGCGTCGCCCTTTCACCAATGAACCGTAACTTGTGAACGGGATACATGGATACTCTTCCTCAAGCCACGTCGCCTCTGGCCACGTGGCTTCATTATCTTGAGAATCTGCATTCTCAGGCTATCGAACTCGGGCTGGCGCGCGTTCAGCGCGTCGCCGCACGGCTTGACCTTCTTAAACCTGCTCCGTTTGTTTTTACCGTCGCCGGCACCAACGGCAAAGGCACCACCTGCCGGACGCTGGAAACGCTGCTGATGGCCGCCGGCTATCGCGTCGGCGTCTACAGCTCGCCGCACCTGGTGCGCTATACCGAACGCGTGCGCATTCAGGGGCTTGAGCTGGCCGAAGCGGAGCATACCGCCTCATTTGCCGATATTGAAAAAGGGCGCGGCGACACTTCGCTGACCTATTTCGAGTACGGTACGCTTTCCGCGCTCTGGCTGTTTAAGCGTGCGCAGCTTGATGTGGCGATCCTGGAAGTGGGGCTGGGTGGCCGCCTGGACGCGACCAATATCGTGGATGCCGACGTATCGGTAATCACCAGCATCGCGCTCGATCATACCGACTGGCTTGGCCCGGATCGTGAAAGCATTGGCCGCGAAAAAGCGGGCGTCTTTCGTGGCGGCAAGCCTGCTATCGTTGGCGAACCTGATATGCCGCATACCATTGGCGAAGTGGCCGATGAGCTGGGCGCGCAGTTATTGAAGCGTGGTCGCGACTGGTCTTACCGCGTTGGCGGGCACGACTGGAGCTTTACCGACGCGCGGGGCACGCTGAACGGCCTGCCGATGCCGCAGGTGCCGCTGCCGAATGCCGCCACCGCGCTGGCCGCGCTGCGCGCATCATCGTTAAAAGTTGATGACGCCACGCTTTACGAGCTGGACAAAGCGATTTTGCCCGGTCGTTTTCAGACCGTTGCACAATCGCCGCGCATTATTCTGGATGTCGCGCATAATCCTCATGCGGCTGGCTACCTGGCCGAACGCCTGGGCGAGCTGCCGAAAGCCGGAAAGGTCCATGCGGTGGTCGGCATGCTGCACGACAAAGATATCGCCGGGACGCTGGCCTGCCTGGCGCCGCAGGTCGACTACTGGTACTGCGCGCCGCTGGCAGGGCCGCGAGGCGCAAGCGCGGAGCAGCTGCTGGCGCATTTGCCGGGCGCGCAGGCCTGTGCCAGCGTGGCGGCGGCGTTTGACCAGGCGCGGCGACAGGCCGGGCCGCAGGATATCGTGCTGGTGTGCGGTTCTTTCCACACCGTAGCGCAGGTAATGGAAACGATGGAAACGGAGAGTGGCAGTGGCAAGTAAGTTTCAAAATCGTTTGGTCGGAACGGTGATCATCGTGGCGCTGGGCGTTATCGTGCTGCCGGGCCTGCTGGACGGTAAGAAAAAGCACTATAAAGAAGAGTTCGCCGCGATCCCGCTGGTGCCTAAGCCTGGCGATCAGCAGGAAACGGAGATGGTGCCGCCGGTCACGCAGTCGCTGCCAGCCCAGCCGCCGGAAGGCGCAGGCACAGCGATAGCGGGCCAGACCAATGAAAATACCTCGCAGGCTGAAAGCGGCTCTACCGCGCCGCAGGCGGGCAACCAGCCGACCGTGGTGTCGCCGCCGCCGGTAAGTCATGTTGTGACGGAAAAACCGGTCGAAAAACCCAAAGCGCAGCCAAAACCCGTAGAGAAGCCGAAGGCGGAACCTAAGCCGGTAGCGAAGCCGGAAACCAAACCGGAACCGAAACCGGAGCCGAAGCCCGTACAGCAGGAGAGCGCGCCGGCAGGTCAGGCGTGGGTCGTGCAGCTGGGCGCGCTGAAGAACGCCGCTAAGGTTAACGAAATCGTCGCCTCGCTGCGCCTTTCCGGCTATCGCGCCTTTACGGTGCCGTCAACGCCAGTGCAGGGCCAGATTACCCGCGTTTATGTCGGGCCGGACGCTTCAAAAGCGAAGATGCAGGCCGCCGTGGGCGAGCTGAAAGGCATCTCCGGACTGAGCGGCGTGGTAAAGCCTTATAACGCACGTTAGGCTGTTGCTATCGCAGCAAGAGACGGCGCCTTTCAGGCGCTGAAATCGGGCTGTCGTCGTGCCGTTTCAGGCGAGGCGGCAGCCCGTAAAGCAAAGTAAATCAAACAGTTGCCGGGGCGAGTCGGCCAGCCTGTTTTCCCGTTATCTCTGCAGGTTTTGCGCTGGTTTTTTTCACGCCCGGTTTTCATCAGGACGGTTAAGGAAAAGCTACGCAAACGTTTTCTTTTTCTGTTAGAATTCGCCCCGAACTCAGGTTGTGTCCCTGTGCTGCCCGTGCCGACGCGGCAGACAGCAGAGGGATGCAGCCTGATCAGAGGCACAGTCGCTGGAAGAGTTCATGGTCTGGATAGATTACGTCATTATTGCGGTTATTGGTTTTTCGGCTCTTGTCAGCCTGATCCGCGGGTTCGTTCGGGAAGCACTTTCGCTCGTCACCTGGGGTTGCGCATTTTTTGTCGCCAGTCATTATTACTCCTTCCTTGCTGTCTGGTTCACAGGTTTTGAAGACGAACTGGTTCGAAATGGAATCGCCATCGCGGCATTGTTTATCGCCACGCTGATTGTCGGCGCGATAGTCAACTATGTGATTGGCTCGCTGGTTGAAAAAACCGGCCTGTCGGGAACCGACAGGGTGCTGGGAGTCTGTTTCGGGGCATTACGCGGCGTACTGATTGTGTCGGCCATGCTGTTTTTCCTTGATACCTTCACCGGCTTTTCCAAAAGCCCGGACTGGCAGCAGTCCCAGCTGATTCCCCAGTTTAGCTATATAATCAGGTGGTTTTTTGACTACCTGAAAAGCACGTCGAGTTTTTTACCCCGGTAATTGAGCCGGGGTTGCGGCTTATGAGGAAATGACCACATGTGCGGTATTGTCGGGATCGCCGGTTTTATGCCGGTCAACCAGTCGATTTATGATGCGTTAACGGTGCTGCAGCACCGTGGCCAGGATGCCGCAGGCATCGTTACCATTGATGCCCTGAACTGCTTCCGCCTGCGTAAAGCAAACGGCCTGGTGAGCGATGTTTTTGAAGCCCGCCATATGCAGCGTTTGCAGGGCAATATGGGGATCGGCCACGTCCGCTACCCGACCGCCGGAAGCTCCAGCGCTTCTGAAGCGCAGCCCTTCTACGTTAACTCGCCTTACGGCATTACGCTTGCGCACAACGGTAACCTGACCAACGCCCACGAGCTGCGCAAGCAGCTGTTTGAAAGCGGCCGCCGTCACGTGAACACCACTTCCGATTCGGAAATCCTGCTGAATATTTTCGCCACCGAGCTGGATCGTTTTCAGCACTATCCGCTGGAAGCGGAGAATATTTTCGCGGCGGTGGCGGCGGTGCACCAGCACGTGCGCGGCGCTTATGCCTGCGTAGCGATGATTATCGGCCACGGCCTGGTCGCCTTCCGCGATCCCAACGGCATCCGTCCGCTGGTTATCGGCAAGCGCGCAATGAAAGACGGCCGCAGCGAGTATATGGTGGCTTCCGAAAGCGTGGCGCTGGATACGCTGGGCTTTGAGTTCCTGCGCGACGTGGCGCCGGGCGAAGCGGTTTACGTCACTGAGAAAGGGCAGCTGTTCACCCGTCAGTGCGCGGAAAACCCCAAATGCAACCCGTGCCTGTTCGAGTACGTCTATTTTGCCCGTCCGGATTCCTTCCTGGACAAAATTTCCGTATACAGCGCCCGCGTGCGCATGGGCACCAAGCTGGGCGAAAAGATTGCCCGCGAATGGGAAGACCTGGATATTGACGTGGTGATCCCGATCCCGGAAACCTCCTGCGATATCGCGTTGGAAATGGCGCGCATTCTGGACAAGCCTTACCGTCAGGGTTTTGTGAAAAACCGCTACGTGGGCCGCACCTTTATTATGCCGGGCCAGCACCAGCGCCGCAGCGCGGTGCGCCGCAAGCTGAACGCCAACCGCGCGGAATTTCGCGGTAAGAACGTGCTGCTGGTGGACGATTCCATCGTGCGCGGCACCACGTCGGAACAGATTATTGAAATGGCGCGCGAAGCCGGGGCGAAAAAAGTCTATCTGGCTTCCGCCGCGCCGGAAATCCGCTTCCCGAACGTCTACGGCATCGATATGCCAAGCGCGACCGAGCTGATTGCGCACGGGCGAGAAGTGGACGAGATCTGCAAGCTGATCAAAGCCGACGCGCTGATTTTCCAGGACCTGGACGATCTGATTGAAGCGGTGCGCGAAGAAAATCCGGATATTGCCCAGTTTGAATGTTCGGTGTTTAACGGCGTCTACGTGACGAAAGATGTCGATCAGCGCTATCTGGAGCATATCCAGTCGCTGCGCAACGACGATGCAAAAGCGCTGGCGCGCCAGAACGAGGTCGAAAACCTGGAAATGCACAACGAGGGCTGATGCGCTCGCCGCTTTCCTGGTATCATGGGTCGGAAGCTATTCCGGCCCATTTTTTTTGGGCCGGCCCCAGGAAGGTTAAGGATTATTATGAAACGACTTATCATCGGCATTTCGGGCGCCAGCGGCGTAATTTACGGCATTCGCACGCTCCAGATACTGCAACAGGTCGACGAAGTGGAAACGCATCTGGTGATGAGCCAGGCCGCGCGGCAGACGCTGGCGCTGGAAAGCGACTATTCCGTGCGCGACGTGCAGGCGATGGCGGATGTGGTGCATGACGCGCGCGATATCGCCGCCAGCATCTCTTCCGGCTCGTTCAAAACCGACGGAATGGCTATCCTGCCCTGTTCAATGAAAACGCTGTCCGGCATCGTCCACAGCTACAGCGACGGTCTGCTGACGCGTGCGGCGGACGTGATCCTGAAAGAGCGTCGTCGGCTGGTGCTCTGCGTGCGGGAAACGCCGCTGCATCTTGGGCATCTGCGGATGATGACCACGGCGGCGGAGCTGGGCGCGATTATCATGCCGCCCGTACCGGCCTTCTATCATCGTCCTGAGAACGTCATGGACATCGTTGACCAGACGGTCAACCGCGTGCTGGATCAGTTTGATATCGAGCTGGATAACGATCTTTTCACGCGCTGGCAGGGTGCATAGAAGCCTGTCTCCTGCGCTTTTTTGGTGCGCCCGCTCCCATAAACACGCTTTGCGTGCAGAAAATGCACCAAAGCGAGGCATTCTTCTTCCATAATCCTGCTGTCGGGTCGCGTTTTTTTAACTTCTTTATGCGCCGGTGCGCTTTCGTGACCCTCTGGTAAAGGTGGCATGAAAGCTGCACGTCTTTACGCTGGCCCCTCCATAATAAAAGTGACTCTGAGGATAATCTATGAAGAAGCAGGTGATGGCTCTTTCTCTGCTGCTGGCGTTCTCTGCCGGTAGCGCGCTGGCCGCCGTGCCCAAAACGCTGCGTATCGGCACCGACCCAACCTATGCGCCGTTTGAATCCAAAAACGCGCAGGGCGAACTGGTGGGCTTTGATATCGACCTTGCCAACGAGATCTGTAAGCGTATGGCAACGAAATGTACCTTCGTCGAAAGCGATTTCGACGCGCTGATCCCGTCGCTGAAGGCGAAAAAAATCGATGCGATTATCTCTTCGCTTTCTATTACCGAAAAGCGTCAGCAGGAGATCGCCTTCTCTGAAAAACTTTATGCCGCCAACGCCCGCCTGATCGCCCCTAAAGGTGCCAAAATCGAACCGACCGTGGCGTCGCTGAAGGGCAAAACTATTGGTTTGCTGCAGGGCACAACGCAGGAAACCTATGCCAACCAGTACTGGCGCACGCAGGGCGTAACCGTAACGCCTTATGCCAATCAGGATTTGGTTTATCAGGATCTGACGGCGGGACGTATCGACGCCGCGTTTCAGGATGAAGTGGCCGCCAGCGAAGGCTTCCTCAAGCAGCCTGTCGGTAAAGACTACGCTTTTGCCGGCCCGGCAGTGAAGGACGAAAAAATCTTTGGCGTTGGCACAGGTATGGGGCTGCCGAAAGAAAGCACCGAGCTGAAAGCCGCTATCGATAAAGCCGTGGCGGCGATGCGCCAGGACGGCACCTATGACAAGCTGGCGAAAAAATATTTTAACTTTGACGTCTACGGCGGCTAAGAAAACCTGTCAGGGGGCGGCGCTGGCGGCCCCCGATTTGCCCCAGGCGTTGGGGCAAACGCCTTAAATCAGCCAGGAAACTGCTTATGCTGTATGGCTACTCTGCAATCATTTTCAAAGGCGCGATGGTGACGCTGGAGCTGGCGCTCTGCTCCGTGCTGCTTTCGGTCGTGCTGGGCCTGATCGGCGCGGGCGCAAAGCTTTCCGGCCGTCGTCCGCTGGCTATGCTGTTTGAAGGTTACACCACGCTGATCCGCGGCGTGCCCGACCTGGTGCTGATGCTGCTGATCTTCTATGGGCTGCAAATCGCGCTTAACCAGGTTACCGAGCTGATGGGCCTCAGCCAGTTTGATATCGATCCGATGACGGCGGGCATTATTACGCTGGGTTTTATCTACGGCGCCTATTTCACGGAAACGTTTCGCGGCGCCTTTATGGCGGTATCGAAAGGGCAAATTGAAGCGGCCACCGCGTTCGGTTTTACCGCGTCGCAAACGTTCCGCCGCATCCTGTTCCCGGCGATGATGCGCTATGCGCTGCCCGGCATCGGCAACAACTGGCAGGTGATCCTCAAGGCGACCGCGCTGGTGTCGCTGCTGGGGTTGGAGGATGTGGTAAAAGCCACGCAGCTGGCGGGAAAAAGCACCTGGCAGCCGTTTTATTTCGCCATCGTCGCCGGTGTGGTTTACCTGATTTTCACCACGCTTTCTAACGGCGTGCTGTGGTGGCTTACGCGTCGCTACTCCGTGGGCGTGAAAAGGGCGGACTTATGATCGACATTTTGCAGGAATACTGGAAGGCCCTGCTGTGGACGGACGGCTACCGCTTTTCCGGCGTGGCGATTACGCTCTGGCTGCTGATTATCTCCGTGGCGCTGGGCGGCTGTCTGGCGATACTGCTGGCGATCGCCCGCGTGTCGTCCATTAAAGCCGTACGCTTTCCGGTCTGGCTGTTTACCTATCTGTTTCGCGGCACGCCGCTGTATGTCCAGCTGCTGGTGTTCTACTCAGGCATGTATACGCTGGACGTGGTTAAAGGCAACGATCTGCTGAATACCTTTTTCCGCAGCGGCCTGAACTGTACGCTGCTGGCGCTGACGCTGAATACCTGCGCCTACACCACGGAAATTTTCGCTGGCGCCATCCGCGCCGTGCCGCATGGCGAAATCGAGGCGGCGCGCGCCTATGGCTTCTCTACCTTTAAGCTCTATCGCTGCATTATTCTGCCTTCGGCGCTGCGCATCGCGCTGCCCGCCTACAGCAATGAGGTAATTTTGATGCTGCACTCTACGGCGCTGGCCTTTACCGCGACCGTGCCCGACCTGCTGAAGGTCGCGCGCGATATCAACTCCGCCACCTATCGGCCTTTCGTTGCTTTCGGCATCGCGGCGGCGCTGTATCTGATTATCTCTTATGTATTGATTAGCCTGTTCCGCAGGGCGGAAAAACGCTGGCTGGCGCATATGAAACCTTCATCGACCCATTGAGTAGACCTATGTCCAATAAACTAAACGTCACCGAGCTGCATAAACGCTATGGCGATCATGAAGTGCTGAAGGGCGTCTCGCTCCAGGCGAAGGCGGGCGATGTTATCACCATTATTGGCTCTTCCGGCTCGGGGAAAAGTACCTTTCTGCGCTGCATTAACTTTCTGGAGAAGCCGAGCGAAGGCTCTATTGCCGTTAATAATCAGCTGATTAATCTGGTGCGCGACACCGACGGCCAGCTAAAAGTCGCCAATAAAGAGCAGCTGCGGGCGCTGCGCACCAGCCTGACGATGGTGTTCCAGCACTTTAACCTGTGGAGCCATCTGACGGTGCTGCAAAACGTGATGGAGGCGCCCATCCAGGTGCTGGGCCTGAGCAAGGCCGAGGCGCAGTCGCGGGCCATTCGCTATCTGGATAAGGTCGGCATCGACGAGCGCGCGCGGGCAAAATATCCGGTGCATCTCTCCGGCGGCCAGCAGCAGCGCGTTTCCATTGCCCGCGCGTTGGCAATGGAGCCGGAAGTGCTGCTGTTTGATGAACCAACCTCGGCGCTCGATCCGGAGCTGGTGGGCGAAGTTCTGCGGATTATGCAAAAGCTGGCGGAAGAGGGCAAAACCATGGTGGTAGTGACGCACGAAATGGAATTTGCCCGCCACGTCTCCAGCCACGTGATTTTTTTACATCAGGGCCGGATAGAAGAGCAGGGGCCGCCGGAGGTGCTGTTTAACCATCCGCAAAGTCCGCGGCTGCAGCAGTTTTTAGCGGGCGCATTGAAATAGGGCCGTTACACCACGTCCGCCAGCGCTTCGTCCAGCTGATACCAGCGAAAGCTGAAGCCTGACGCTTCCAGCCGCTTCGGCAACACGTGCTGACCACCCAGCACCAGCACCGCGGATTCGCCCATCATCAGCTTAATCGCGCTGGCGGGCGTGCGCATAAAGGCTGGTCGGTGCAGCGCATGACCCAGCATGGCGGCGAACTGCTCGTTGCGTACCGCGTAGGGCGAAACCATATTGAACGGCCCGCGTAGATCCGGGTTATCCAGCAGCCACAGGATCGCGTTCAGCATATCGTCCAGGTGGATCCACGGCATATATTGCTGTCCGCTGCCAAGGGGGCCGCCGATGCCCAGTTTGAAGGGCAGCTTCATTTTGCTCAGCGCGCCGCCGGTTTTAGCCAGCACGACGCCGGTACGCAGCAGGCAAACCCGTGTTCTGTCGCTGTCGGCCACCATCGCCAGCGCTTCCCAGTGCGCGCACAGCTTATGGGTAAATTCCGCATGGCCGGGATCGTCTTCAGTGATCACCACATCGCCGGTATCGCCGTAAAACCCCGTGGCCGAACCGGAGATAAAAACTTTCGGCGGGGTCGTACTGGCATTGATCAGCGTGGCCAGCTTTTCGGTCATCTGCCAGCGGCTTTCACAAAGATGCTGCTTTTGCTGTTCGGTCCAGCGCTTGTCGGCGATAGGCTCGCCGGCCAGGTTGATAACGGCATCCACGCCGTCAAGGTTACGCTGCTGATCCAGCCCGGACCACAGGCTAACCTTTTCCCCCAGTTTCTGCCGTGCGCTGACGACGTCGCGCGTGACCACGCTCACGCTGTCGCCCCGGGATAGAAGACGAGGGATCAGATGGCTGCCGATCAGACCGGTGCCGCCCGTGAGTAAAATGTGCATTTTTTTCTCCTCAAAGGGTGTCGTCAATGCCATAAGCTTAGGCGAAGTTGACGGGAAAGCGCGACGCGCGTCGGCAAAGTAACCGACGCCGGTCAGGAGAGATTGCCTTCTGTTAAAAAAATGGGTAAACAGGTTGCAGACGCCGCCTGATAAGGAACCGAGGATGAATTATCCCAACGTTGTTTTGTGGTCAGATGCCTGTTTTTTTAGTCCCTATGTAATGTCTGTTTTTGTGGCGCTCAGCGAAAAGGGAGTGCCTTTTTCAGTAAAGCGTGTCGATTTGGCCAGCGACCAGCACCTTGAGGCGGGCTATGGCGCGCTGTCGCTGACGCGCCGCGTGCCCACTTTGCAACTTGATGATTTTATGCTTTCTGAATCCTCCGCCATCGCCGAATATCTGGAGGAGCGCTTTCCTGCGCCGGAGTTTGAACGGCTTTATCCGCAGGGCCGGGAAAAGCGCGCCAGGGCCAGAGAGATCCAGGCCTGGCTGCGCAGTGATTTTCTGCCGCTTCGCCAGGAGCGCCCCACGGAAGTTCTGTTTGCTGGCGAAACCTTTGCGCCGCTGTCGACGGCGGCGCAGCGCTCCGCTAATAAACTGATAAGCGCCGTTGAAAAGCTGCTGCCGTCGGGCCAGCAGAATCTTTTTGGCGAGTGGTCGATAGCGGATACGGATTTAGCGATAATGATTAACAGGCTGGCGCTGCATGGCGACAGCGTACCGGCGCGCGTGGCGGATTACGCTCATTTTCAGTGGCAGCGGGCGTCGGTGCAGCTTTGGCTGTCTGAATCTTCTAAAGATACCGCAGAATGACACAGCGGGATCAGTATCTTAAGGCGACCCGTGGCAGACTGCGCGGGCAGGCATCAACGAGCGCGAAGGCGCCAGAAAAGTAAGGGTTGGGGATGGTGGAGCAAGACAGCGGCACGGAGTGGGTGGATATCGTTAACGAAGATAACGAGGTAATCGCGAAGTCCAGCCGGGCGCAGATGCGGGCGCAATGTTTACGTCATCGCGCCACCTATATCGTGGTGCATAACGGCGCAGGCAAGATCCTGGTGCAGCGCCGGACGCAGAACAAAGACTTTATGCCGGGAATGCTGGATGCAACCGCTGGCGGCGTAGTACAAAGCGGCGAAGAGATGCTGGAGTCGGCGCGTCGGGAAGCAGAAGAAGAGCTGGGCATTGCCGCTGTACCTTTTGCGGAGCATGGTCTGTTCTATTATGAAGACCAGCACTGTCGCGTGTGGGGAGGCCTGTTTAGCTGCGTGTCTCACGGCCCGTTCGCGATGCAGGAAGAAGAGGTCGAAGAGATATTCTGGATGACGCCGGAAGAGATCACTGGCCGCTGCGACGAGTTTACGGATGATTCGCTGAAAGCGCTGTCGCTGTGGCTGAGCCGCAACGGCGAGCAGAATCGCTAAAAAAAAGGCCGCATAAGCGGCCTTTTTAGCACTGGTAATTAGCGAGTTTCGCGTACGGCCAGGCGGGGCTGTGTTTTACGACCTAGCATACCCATCCAACCTGCGATCGCGGCTTCCACCAGCAGCGTGATCAGGGCGATCCAGCTGGCTTTTGCCGTAGCGGCGGCGGCTTTTTCACCGGCTTCACGGGCTTTCTGCTCCGCTTGTTTTTTCAGTTCCTGATATTTCTGGTAAGCCTGCTCATAGCTCTGTTGCGTCTGAGCAACGATCTGATCGACTTCCTGATCGCTCTTACCAGTACGGGCTTTAACAATGTTTTTCAGCGCGTCAACGTCGGCAGCCTGAAGGGTAGCCTGGTTACGCTGCACGACGCCTGAGAACCAGCTGGCTAAATCGGTATCGGCATTCTGCTGATCTTTGGCAGTGTCCTCAGCCTGATTTTGCGCGGTATCGGCTTCTTTATTAGCGTCCTGCTGCAGTTTTTCCGGCTGCAATTCTGGCTTGCCGGTCTGACGCAGCGTGGTTTCCAGCTCGTTTTGCAGATTGTTCAGGTCAATATTGTTTTCCTGCAGTTTCTGCTTAATGTTCTGGCCTACAGAAGGCGCTACGCTGGAAATACCGTTGCCCAGCATGTTGAAGCCGGAGCCGATCACGCTGGCAGTACCGCTAACGGCGCTGCTAAGCACAATAGCGAACAGCCACACGCAAACCAGCGTGTTCACGGCCCACATCAGTAATCCGTGCAGCGCGCCTTCACGCTGTGCCAGGCGGCCGGTGATATAGGCGCCCGCACCGACAGAGATCAGCATGCTCAGCCCTGTCCAGATAGTGGCGCCCGTGCCCAGGCCTTCAAGCGGATTTTGTTCTTTTAACGGATCGATCGTGGTCGCGCCAATTGCCGTACCCAGAATGGTTAGCAGCAAATAAATAACCACGGAAAGGATCACGCCTGCGAAAATAGCGCTCCATGAAATACGCTTTAGCGGAATGCCGCTATTTACTTCATTGTAAACCGGATGAACTTGGTGATCGCTCATGAGAGAACTCCCTTGCCTGATATAGGTGTTGTTCCTGAAGACATTATTATCAAAAAGACTCTGTCTCTTGCCATGATAAGCCTGGCACCGGAACCTGGATTCTACCAGGAATAATTTTATTCAGAATTTTTATTTTTTATATCAGAGGGTTGTGTGTTTATTCTTTGCGTAAAAATGAATGTTTCAGGACGGGCGCAAATACCGGGGGTAATGTTATTTCGCCAGGATGACTTTTTTATTTCCGAAAAAAAAAGCGGACCTTTCGATCCGCTTCAATTTAAAGTGCGTATTAACCTTCGGCCTGTTTCGCCTGAATGGCGGTCAGGGCGATAGTATAAACAATATCGTCTACTAACGCGCCGCGCGACAGATCGTTAACCGGCTTGCGCATACCCTGCAGCATCGGCCCGATGGAAATAAGATCGGCAGAGCGCTGTACGGCTTTATAGGTGGTGTTACCGGTATTCAGATCCGGGAAGATAAACACGGTGGCGCGACCGGCGACCGGTGAATCCGGCGCTTTGGATTTGGCGACGTCGGCCATAATCGCAGCGTCGTACTGCAACGGGCCGTCGATCACCAGATCCGGGCGTTTCTCTTTGGCGATGCGCGTAGCCTCGCGCACTTTTTCCACGTCGCTGCCCGCGCCGGAGTTGCCGGTCGAGTAGGAGATCATCGCCACGCGCGGCTCAATGCCGAAAGCGGTAGCGGAATCGGCGGACTGGATGGCGATTTCAGCCAGCTGCTCCGGATTCGGATCCGGATTGATGGCGCAGTCGCCATACACCAGCACCTGCTCCGGCAGCAGCATAAAGAACACCGAAGAGACCAGCGAACTACCCGGCGCGGTTTTAATCAGCTGTAACGGCGGACGAATGGTGTTGGCCGTGGTGTGCACCGCGCCGGAAACCAGACCGTCCACTTCGCTGCTTTCCAGCATCATGGTGCCCAGCATCACGTTGTCTTCCAGCTGCTCCTGCGCCACAACCTCGGTCATACCTTTGTTTTTACGCAGCTCCACCAGGCGAGGCACATAGTTTTCCCGCACCTGCTGTGGATCGACGATTTCGATGCCTTTCCCCAGCTCGACGCCCTGGGCTGCGGCTACGCGCTGGATCTCATCCGGATTGCCCAGCAGCACGCAGGTAGCGATGCCGCGTTCGGCACAGATAGCGGCCGCTTTAACGGTGCGCGGCTCGTCGCCTTCCGGCAGCACGATGCGCTTGCGGGCATGGCGGGCCAGCTCGGTCAGCTGATAGCGGAAGGCCGGCGGCGACAGGCGGCGGCTGCGCTCGGAGGCGGCGGTCAGCGAGTCAATCCAGTCGGCGCTGATATGGCTGGCCACGTATTCCTGCACCCGCTCAACGCGCTGGGTATCGTCGCTGGGCACTTCCAGGTTAAAGCTTTGCAGGCTCAGCGAGGTCTGCCAGGTATTGGTTTTCACCATAAACACCGGCAGGCCGGTCGCGAAGGCGCGTTCGCACAGGCGCTGGATAGGCGCATCGATCTGATAGCCGCCGGTCAGCAGGATAGCGCCGATCTCCACGCCGTTCATTGCCGCCAGGCAGGCAGCCACCAGCACGTCAGGACGGTCGGCGGAGGTCACCAGCAGCGAGCCGGGACGAAAATGCTCCAGCATATGCGGCAGGCTGCGGGCGCAGAACGTCACCGACTTCACGCGGCGCGTGGCAATATCGCCTTCGTTAATAATCTGCGCATTAAGATGGTGGCACATATCGATAGCGCGGGTAGCTATCAGATCGAAGCTCCACGGCACGCAGCCCAGCACCGGCAGCGGACTGTTGACGGCCAGCTGCTGCGGATCGATATTGGCAATGCTGGCCTTGGTGGAGTCATCAAAAATTTCGGAAAGGTCGGGACGGGTACGGCCCTGTTCATCAACAGGCGCGTTCAGCTTATTAACGATCACGCCCGTGATGTTTTTATTTTTGCTGCCGCCGAAACTGCTGCGGGTCAGCTTGATACGCTCCTGTAGCGCTTCCGGCGAATCGTTGCCGGGCGACATCACAAAAACGATCTCCGCGTTCAGCGTTTTGGCGATCTCATAGTTCAGCGCCGTAGCGAACTGATGCTTGCGCGTCGGCACCAGGCCTTCCACCAGCACTACTTCTGCATCTTTGGTGTTCTCGTGGTAGCGCGCGATGATCTCTTCCATCAGCACGTCCTGCTGATTAGCGCCGAGCAGCGATTCCACGCGGCTCATCTGCAGCGGTTCGGCTGCCGGAATCGCGGAGTTTTTACGGATAATCAGCGTGGTCTGGTCAAGCGAATCGCCGCCGGTACGCGGCTGGGCGATAGGTTTAAACACGCTGAGACGGACGCCTTTACGCTCCATCGCGCGGATAACGCCAAGGCTGACGCTGGTAAGACCGACGCTGGTGCCGGTAGGGATGAGCATTATGGTACGAGACAAGGTAAACCTCTCATAATTAGACCCGTTATGCCGATGCTTTAGCGATAACTGCCGGAAAAACAGCGGCGGTGGGTTTCCTGATGTCTGAAACAGCACCGTCAGCCTGAGCTGACGGTGTGCACTTAAGCGGTTAAGCGGCTGGCGTCCTGCGCAATCACCAGCTCTTCGTTAGTCGGGATGACAATAGCAGGTCGGGTGCCTTCTTTATTGATAAAACCCGCTTTGCCGAAGCGAGCGGCCAGATTACGCTCATGATCGGGTTCAAAACCGAGCAGCGCCAGTTTTTTCAGCGTCAGCTCGCGCACCATTGCGGCGTTTTCGCCAATGCCGCCGGTAAAGATAACCGCGTCCAGCCGGCCTTCCATCAGCGCCGTATAGGAACCGATGTATTTGGCAAGGCGATGGCAATAAACGTCCATCGCGCGCTTAGCATCTTCTTTGGTGGTGTAGTTCTCTTCCACGTAGCGGCAGTCGCTGGTCACGCCGGTCAGGCCAAGCAGCCCGGACTCTTTGGTCAGCATTTTGTTGATGGCGTCAACGCTCATCCCCAGCGTATCGTGCAGGAAAAACACAATCGCCGGATCGATATCGCCGGAGCGGGTGCCCATGACCAGGCCTTCCAGCGGCGTCAGGCCCATAGAGGTGTCCACGCACTCGCCGTTACGAATTGCGCTGACGGAACCGCCGTTGCCCAGATGACAGGTAATGATGTTCAGTTCATGCAGCGGCTTGTTAAGCGCTTTGGCCGCTTCGTGCGTGACGTAGTAGTGGCTGGTACCGTGAGCGCCGTAGCGGCGCACGCCGTGTTCCTTATATAAATGATAAGGCAGGGCATACAGGTAAGACTCTTCCGGCATGCTCTGATGAAACGCGGTATCGAACACCGCCACGTTTTTATCGGAAAGATGCGGAAAGTTTTTCATCGCTTCATCGATACCGATCAGGTGCGCCGGATTATGCAACGGCGCAAAAGAAGAGGCGTCTTTAATACCCTGAACAACGTCCTGGTCAATCACCACGGACTGGGTCAGCTTTTCGCCGCCGTGCACGATACGGTGACCTATTGCAGTAATTTGTGCAGACAGCGCTGGTTTTTGTGCCAGAATAGTTTTAACGATAAAGTTAAGAGCTTCACTGTGAGCTGCGCCAGCGCCCAGGGCCGCTTCCTGTTTTTCGCCTTCCAGTTTCCACTTGATGCGCGCTTCGGGCAGGTGGAAACATTCGGCTAAACCGGAAAGATATTCGTCGCCGTTTGCGGGATCAAGAATGGCGAATTTTAACGAAGAGCTACCGCAGTTCAAAACCAGAACTAACTTACTCGACATGGTAGGTCCTATTGGTTGAGGGTGGCGAAAAAAAACTCAATCAGACTATCAGCGTAGCGCATGAAAGCTGGTACATTATGATGAACATCATGCTGTCGGCATAATTTGTCCGAAAGCAAAAAAATTTCATAAAAACCCAAAGATTTTTTGAATTTGTGCGGGCCGACCCGTGTGAGCTCAGCAGAATCGCAGCAAGCATGTAACAGCCATTCAACAATCGCGCACAGGATAACCAGAGTGCCTTGTAAAGACAAAATTTTTTGAAGGCTGTAAGGTAAAGTTGTTACGTGGTATTTTTTGTTTAATTTTTATCCGTGAAGTTGAGGTCAACCATGGCAAATGAATCCGGCACTGTCGGTTGGGTCAAGCTGTTTCAGAACGGGCAGCATTATATGAAGACGTGGCCAGCCGACAAGCGTCTTGCGCCTCTGTTTCCGGAAAACAGAGTCACCACGGCGACGCGATTCGGCATCCGTTTTATGCCGCCGCTGGCCGTCTTCGCCATGACCTGGCAGATCGCGTTGGGGGGCCAGCTTGGGCCTGCCGTCGCCACCGCGCTGTTCGCCTGTAGCCTGCCGATGCAGGGCCTGTGGTGGCTGGGCAAACGTTCCGCCACGCCGCTGCCGCCCACGCTGCTTAGCTGGTTTCACGAAGTGCGCGAAAAACTTCAGGCCGCTGGCCAGGCGCTGGCGCCTGTTGAAGGCAAACCTACTTACCAGGCTCTCGCCGACGTGCTGAAGCGCGCTTTCGGTCAGCTGGACAAAACTTTCCTCGACGATCTCTGAGTTCTACGGTTTTCGCCGCTGCGGCGGCGAAAAACTGCCCTGCATCAAAGAAGTAGCGGTTTGCTGTGCCTCGCCACAGCGCGTTATGCGATCCTTGCGCCATCCTTTCATTTTGTCCACCGTGACACCAGGAGTTGATGATGGAAATGAGCCATGCGCAGCGTTTAATCCTTTCTAACCAGTACAAGCTGATGAGCCTGTTGGATCCCGATAATCTTGAGCGCTATCGTCGTCTGCAAACGATCGTCGAACGCGGCTATGGCCTGCAAATGCGCGAGCTGGATCGCGAATTCGGCGAGCTGCCGGAATCCGTCTGCCGTACGCTGATTGATATTATGGAGATGCACCACGCGCTGCATGTGTCCTGGACAAATCTGAAAGATCCCGGCGAAATCGAAGCGCGTCGCCTGCAGTTTTTAGGCTTCGACGCCGCTACCGAGGCGCGATTCCTTGGCTACGTGCGGTTTATGGTACAGATTGAAGGCCGCTATACTCAGTTTGATGCGGGCAGCCACGGCTTTAACGCCCAGACGCCGATGTGGGAAAAGTATCAACGGATGCTGGCCGTATGGCACACTTGCCCAAGGCAGTATCATCTGAGCGCGAACGAGATCGCGCAAATCATCAACGCCTGAGAAGGAACATGTAGTGAAGTGTAAAGGTTTTCTGTTTGATTTGGACGGCACGCTGGTGGACTCTCTCCCGGTAGTCGAACGCGCCTGGGTAAACTGGGCCTCGCGGCACAACATCGCAGCGGATGAGGTGCTGAATTTTATCCACGGCAAGCAGGCTATCACCTCACTGCGTCATTTTATGGCCGGCGCGTCTGAAGAGGCCATCCAGCAGGAGTTTCTGGCGCTGGAAAAAATCGAAGCGGAAGATACCGACGGCATCGTAGCTTTACCGGGCGCGCAGGAACTGCTCGCCACGCTTAACGAGCTGCATATTCCGTGGGCTATCGTTACGTCCGGCTCTGTTCCCGTTGCTTCTGCCCGGCGTAAGGCGGCTGGCCTGCCGGAACCGGAGGTATTCGTCACCGCTGAACGCGTGCAAAACGGTAAGCCGGCACCGGATGCCTATTTACTGGGCGCCCAGCTGCTGGAGCTGGAGCCGGAAGAGTGCGTGGTAGTGGAAGACGCCGCTGCGGGTATCCTTTCCGGCCTCGCGGCGGGCAGCCATGTGATTGCCGTCAACGCCCCTGCCGGTTCACCTCGTCTGGAAGAGGTCGCCATGCAGCTCAGCTCGCTGAAGGAGCTGATCATCAATAAAAACGGTGACGGCACCATCGACGTGCATCGAAAGCACTAACTTATGATTTAGCCCCGCATCCGCGGGGCTTTTTTATGGCATCCTCCCGACAGTTTTGCTCATAAGCGGGAAGCGGATGTGAATAACGAGCTTATCTGGGTGCTGAGCCTGCTGGCAATGGCGATCGCGCTGTTTGTCAGCGGCAAGGTGCGTATGGATGTTGTGGCGCTGCTGGTGATTATCGCCTTTGTGCTTAGCGGCACGCTGACCTTGCAGGAAGCCACGATGGGCTTCAGCGACGCTAACGTGCTGCTGATCGCGGCGCTGTTTGTGATCGGTGAAGGGCTGGTTCGTACCGGCGTGGCGCTGAGAATGGGCGACTGGCTGATGAAAATGGCGGGCAGCAGCGAAGCGAAAATGCTGGCTTTGCTGATGCTGACCGTAGCCGGTCTGGGCGCGTTTATGAGCTCTACCGGCGTGGTGGCGATTTTTATCCCGGTGGTGATGAGCGTCTCGGCGAAGATGAACCGTTCGCCGGGCAGGCTGATGATGCCACTGAGCTTCGCGGGGCTGATCAGCGGCATGCTGACGCTGGTCGCGACGGCGCCCAATCTGGTGATCAACAGCGAGCTGGTGCGGGAAGGGCTGGCGGGTTTCGGCTTCTTCGACGTCACGCCGATCGGGCTGGTCGCGCTGCTGCTGGGCATCGGCTATATGCTTGTCGCGCGTTTCTGGCTGGGCGCGGCGGAAAACAAACACGCCAGAAAAGGACAGGAACGTACTTTCCGCGATCTGATCAGGGATTACAGGCTGAGCGGCAGAGCGCGCCGCCTGGCCGTGCACCCCGGTTCGCCGCTGATTGGCGAGCCGCTGGACGATTTACGGTTGCGCGAGCGCTACGGCATTAACGTGGTTGGGCTGGAGCGCTGGCGCAAATTCCGGCGGGTGATGGTGCCGGTGACCGGCATGACGCAGTTTCGCGCCCGCGACGTGCTGCTGATCGATATGTCCGCCGCCGATATCGATATCCGCGAATTTTGCAGCGAATACCGGCTGGAACCGATGATCCTGCGCGGCGAATACTTTTCCGATCGGGCGCAGGATGTCGGCATGGCGGAAGTGCTGATTTTTCCCGATTCCGAACTGCAGGGCAAAACGCTGCGGGAAAGCTCGTTCCGTACGCGTTACGGCGTGAGCGTGATCGGCATCCGCCGTCGCGGCGAGGTACTGGAAGGCTTACTGAGCGATCTGCCGCTGGAGCTGGGGGACTGTTTGCTGGTGATCGGCGACTGGAAAAAAATCACCCAGCTGCAGCTACAAAAGCGGGACGTGCTGCTGCTCAGCCTGCCTGCCGAGGTGAAAGACGTCGCGCCCGCCAGCAGCCAGGCGCCGCACGCCATTTTTTGCCTGGCGCTGATGGTTGCCATGATGCTCACCAATGAAATCCCCAATCCCATAGCGGCGCTCATTGCCTGTTTGCTGATGGGTAAATTTCGCTGCATCGATATGGAAAGCGCCTACCGGGCGATCCACTGGCCGAGCATTATTTTAATTGTGGGCATGATGCCGTTTGCGCTGGCGCTGCAAAAAACCGGGGGAATAACGCTGATTGTCGACGGATTGATGGATCTGGCCGGCGGCTATACGCCGCACGTCATGCTGACCTGCCTGTTCGTTCTGTGCGCGACTATCGGTCTGTTTATCTCTAATACCGCCACGGCGGTGCTGATGGCGCCGGTTGGCGTCGCCGCAGCGCATCAAATGGGCGTTTCGCCTTATCCTTTCGCCATGATTGTCGCGGTAGCGGCTTCCAGCGCCTTTATGACGCCGGTTTCCAGTCCGGTCAACACGCTGGTGCTGGGGCCGGGCGGCTATCGCTTCAGCGATTTTGTCAAAACGGGCGTGCCTTTTACGCTGCTGATTATGGTGGTCAGCGTGCTGCTGGTGCCGCTGCTCTTCCCGTTTTGAGCGCGGCTATAGCGATTGCTGGCTGATTTCATCCAGCGACAGGCTGAAGCTCGGCACGAAGACCTCTACAAAATAGTCCATTTCCGGGCTGCGCCGTTGAGTCAGGGTCTTTTCCAGCCGGGCTTTCGCCAGCTGAAACTCATGGTTACCGGCGGCCAGCTCTTCCAGACATTTCAGGTAGGCGCAGAGCGCATCAGCCTGCTTGACGATAGCCGTCTCGTCTTCGCTGCGCTGCTGCTCGTCCAGCAGCGGTCGCCAGGCATCCTGCAGCTCGTCGGGCAGCATCTCGACCAGCTTCTGCTGCGCTATCTTTTCAATCTTCTTATATTCGTTGGCGATCTGCGCGTTGTAATACTTTACCGGCGTTGGCAAATCGCCCGTCAGGACTTCGCTGGCGTCGTGGTACATCGCCATCAGCGCGATCCGTTCCGCGTTAAGGTTGCCGTTGAATTTTTTATTTTTAATCACCGCCAGCGCATGGGCCACCATCGCCACCTGCAGGCTATGTTCGGAAACGTTTTCCGTGCGCACGTTGCGCATCAGCGGCCAGCGGTTGATGAGTTTAAGACGGGAGAGATGGGCGAAAAAATGACTTTGATTCATCGGACGGTTTCCTGTGCCTGAAGACCAGAGCGGTAAGTATTCCGCTCTGGCATCACGGTAGTTTACAGAATGCAGCGATATTGGCCGATCCGGTTCGGTATCAGACTACTGGCGATAGCCTTCCAGGAAACGGCCGAACTTGCTGATAGCCATTTCAAGATCGTTTACGTGGGGAAGGGTGACGATGCGCACATGATCCGGCCATGGCCAGTTAAAGGCGCTGCCCTGCACCAGCAGCACTTTTTCCTGCAGCAGAAAATCCAGCACCATTTTCTGATCGTCATGGAGGTTGAATTTTTTGGCATCGATTTTCGGGAACATATAAAGCGCGCCGTCCGGCTTGACGCAGCTGACGCCCGGAATATCGTTGATCAGTTCCCAGGCGCGCTGGCGCTGTTCATACAGCCTGCCGCCCGGCACGATAAACTCGCTGATGCTCTGGTAGCCGCCCAGCGCGGTCTGAATGGCGTGCTGCGCAGGCACGTTAGCGCACAGGCGCATTGAGGCCAGCATTTCCAGCCCTTCAATGTAGCCTTTGGCATGTTTTTTCGGCCCGTTCAGCACCATCCAGCCCTGGCGGAACCCCGCCACGCGGTAGGTTTTTGACAGGCCGTTAAAGGTAATGGTTAACAGATCCGGCGCCAGCGCGGCGATAGAGTGGTGCTGAGCGGCGTCATAAAGGATTTTGTCGTAGATTTCATCGGCAAAAATGATCAAATTATGCTGTCTGGCCAGCTCCACGACTTCCAGCAGCAGCTCCTTGCTGTAAACTGCGCCGGTTGGGTTATTTGGGTTAATAATCACGATACCGCGCGTGCGCGGAGTGATTTTACTGCGAATGTCGTCCAGGTCCGGGAACCAGCCAGCCGACTCGTCACAAAGGTAGTGCACCGCTTTACCGCTGGAAAGCGAAACGGCGGCCGTCCATAGCGGATAATCGGGCGCCGGCACCAGCATCTCATCGCCGCTGTTCAGCAATGCCTGCATCGATTGCACGATCAGTTCGGAAACGCCGTTGCCGATATAAACGTCCTCGACGGTGATTTCGCGCAGGCCGCGAGCCTGATAGTGCTGCACGATAGCTTTACGCGCCGAATAGAGACCTTTAGAGTCGCAGTAACCCTGCGCGCTCGGCAGGTTGCGAATAACATCGACCAGGATTTCGTCAGGGGCTTCAAAACCAAAAGGCGCAGGATTGCCAATATTGAGCTTGAGGACTTTATTGCCTTCTTCTTCAAGGCGTCTGGCTTCTTTTAATACCGGGCCTCGGATGTCATAACAAACGTTATCGAGCTTGCTGGATTTATCAATTGGGGTCATTTCATTCGCCTTTGGCTGAGCCGCATTCCTGCCGTGGAAAAGTAAACCCGCACAATGTACTCCTCTCGCCAGCGCTTTTGAAGCCCGATAGCGGGTTTGCCCGGCGCGCCTGCGCGTTGTCTGAACGGCACAGCAGCAAAGCCCGTTCAGGTTCGACGCTTTTTCCTGGAGAAGGTTTAATAAAACTTACGCCTGCTTCGGGTGCGGGAGCGTGTAAAAAAGCCCGTTTTTTTGCAAGCAAGAAGGCCATTTTTGTAACGATTAGGTAAAATAAGATGCATTGACACCGCATGAAACTATTCAGCTTTGCTTAACTGGCTGGTCAGTGGTTACCCATCACCGCAGCAACAGGCGACGGTGACAAAAAGCGACAGAACCTTAACGGGAGAGCAGTCGTTGCTGATATATTGTTACTAATTGATAAATTTTTATGGTGCAAAGCGAGCAGAAGGTGCGATCCACAATAAAAAATTATTTTACTGATAAGAATAATCGGATTTGGGCTTAAAAAGTAATCGACAGTATGTCAGGATATCCTTCAGGAAAAAGGACGTATGACGAGCCTGTTTCCGGAACAATATTTAGCGCGTTTTATCGCCAATAATGTTAAGCTTTGTTTATTATTATTCCACTGTGACTACAGTGTTCTGGCTGTTTGATTTTTTATGGTTGTCTTACACTAACAGCGCCGGGCTAATCCAGCGGGCGGCTGGACGGTAACAGGGTGTGGCGGCAGGTAACCTGACGCACGCTGAAGTACCAAACGTATAAATCTGTCAGCGGCCTTGCAACGGCATCAGTCGGGCATATTGGGCCGCTGGGATAACGCGTTTGTGATTAAGGCAATGACGAGCCAACGGGTCGCATTGCCTACGGTTGTCTCTCTATCTTATTGATAAAGCAGATAATAACACCAGGATAGTAGTATCTTAAAAATCTTATAAAAGTGAAGAAAACATGACCAGTGCAAATCGTCCAATTCTTAATCTCGATCTCGATCTGCTCAGAACGTTTGTGGCTGTCGCCGATCTGAATACTTTTGCCGCTGCCGCGGCGGCAGTATGCCGTACGCAGTCTGCCGTCAGCCAGCAGATGCAGCGTCTGGAGCAGCTGGTAGGGAAAGAGCTGTTCGCCCGACATGGCCGTAATAAGCTGCTGACCGAGCACGGTATTCAGCTGCTGGGCTACGCCAGAAAAATCCTGCGCTTTAACGATGAAGCCTGCACCTCGCTGATGTACAGCAATATCCAGGGCGTGCTGACTATCGGCGCTTCTGACGATACGTCAGACACCATTCTGCCTTTCCTGCTCAACCGCGTGACCTCGGTTTATCCGAAGCTGGCTATCGACGTTCGCGTCAAGCGTAATCCATTTATGATGGAAATGCTGAACCAGGGAGAAGTAGACCTGGTGGTAACCACTTCCAGCCCGATGAACTTTACCTGGCAGGTACTGCGTACTTCGCCCACGCTCTGGTACTGTGCGGCCGATTACGTGTTCCAGCGCGGAGAAGCAATTCCTCTGGTGCTGCTGGACGAGCCAAGCCCTTATCGTGATATGGCTATTGATCACCTTAACGAAGCGGGTATCCCGTGGCGTATCTCTTATGTGGCCTCTACGCTGGCTGCCGTCCGCGCCGCCGTTAAAGCGGGTCTGGGCGTGACCGCTCGTCCGGTAGAGATGATGAGCCCGGAACTCCGCGTGATGGGTGCAGCAGAAGGGTTGCCGATGCTGCCGGATACGGAATACCTGCTGTGCCGCAATCCGGAAAGCGACAACGAACTGGCGCTGGCTATTTTCAACGCCATGGAGTCGAGCAACGATCCCTACAATCTGACCGCTACGGGTCAGGATCGCTCCGCTTTTGCAGATGAAGACGAGTGATAATTCGTTTTCTCTAACATCCTGATTAATATTCACAAAAGTTAGCAGAGCTGTCTAAAAAAGCCTTTCGAAACGGTTAGTGTTTCGGAGGGCTTTTTTTATGCCTTAATTTCCTTTCTCCCGCGTTTTTCTCCTGGTCTTTTTTATGCTGGTGTTTTAAAAAGCGCCAACGCCGTTTGTTGACCTTATCCGGCATCGTGAAAAAATTAAAAATCAAATTGAATTGATTTTGCTCACTTCTGCCTGGCTATTTTTTTCTCATAAAGACTAAAACCGTGTGCTGGATCAAAAAAATAACCCTTGTAAGGGGAAGGAAATGCAGGCAATTCCTGCCAGAATAGCCTGTGTTAAAACCGCGATCCGTGCAGGGAAATACCCGCTACACTTTAGTGCAGGGTCGGTCACTGACACGATTTAGCACAATCTTTGCGCATCAAATGTTAAATAAATGCTACTTGTGTAAAATAACCTACGGATACTTTTATGAAAGTTGACAGAAGGTTATATAAAGGAGTAAAAAACCCCATAAAATTGCTGCTTACTCAACAAAGACAGCATAGTTTATCTGGTTTTTTATTTTTTCCCGTGAATCGAGGCTTCAGCCAACTGCCGTGCATGAGAGCAGCCCCCTGACGCCCTTTATTGAGTTAAGCAGAGTGTATGTCAACAACCACTGAAGTCGTCGCTCATCATTGGGCGTTTGCCGTATTTCTGATCGTCTCCATCGGTCTGTGCTGTGCAATGTTAGCCGGAGCGTGGTTTCTGGGCGGAAAAGCACGCGGAAGATACACAAATACCCCTTTTGAGTCCGGCGCCGCGCCGGTCGGCACCGCCAAGATGCGCATGTCCGCCAAGTTCTACCTGGTCGCCATGTTCTTCGTCATTTTCGACGTGGAAGCGCTCTATCTGTATGCATGGTCGACCGCCATCCGCGAAAGCGGCTGGATCGGCTTTATCGAAGCCACCATCTTTATTTTGGTACTGCTTGCCGGACTGGTTTATCTGGTGCGGATCCGCGCGCTGGACTGGGCACCCCCACCTCGCCGTGTGGTAGCCAAAACCACTACCGTTTCGCATTCCCATCGTCACACGCAGTAAAAGCGAGGCATAACAATGGATTATACGCTAACCCGCGCAGACCCGAACGGCGATAACGATCGCTACCCGCTGCAGAAGCAGGAGATCGTCACCGACCCGCTGGAAAAGCACGTTCATCAGAGCGTTTATATGGGCAAGCTCGAACACGCTCTGCACGATATGGTGAACTGGGGACGTAAAAACTCTCTATGGCCGTTTAACTTCGGCCTTTCCTGTTGTTACGTAGAGATGACAACTTCCTTTACCTCCGTGCACGACGTGGCGCGATTTGGTTCCGAAGTTATCCGCGCCTCGCCTCGTCAGGCCGACTTCATGGTAGTAGCCGGTACGCCTTTCACCAAAATGGCACCGGTTATTCAGCGTCTTTACGACCAGATGCTGGAGCCCAAGTGGGTGATTTCGATGGGTGCCTGCGCTAACTCGGGCGGCATGTACGATATCTATTCCGTGGTGCAGGGCGTGGATAAATTCCTGCCGGTTGACGTTTATATTCCCGGCTGTCCGCCGCGCCCCGAAGCCTATATGCAGGCTCTGCTGCTGCTCCAGGAATCGATCGGCAAAGAGCGTCGTCCGCTTTCCTGGGTGGTCGGCGATCAGGGCGTTTATCGAGCCAACATGCAGTCCGAACGTGAAAGGAAGCAGGGCGAACGCATTGCGGTCACCAACTTGCGCACCCCGGACGAAATTTAAGAGTTAATGAACAAGGCCCAAACAGCACGCAGAAAAAAATAATACGCGGGCGGCCTGTTCTGACGCCAATACTGAGTGCCTGTCGACAGGCCCACATGGTGAACGACCTATGACAGATTTAACCACGCAAGATCTCGCTCAGCCAGAATGGCAAACCCGGGATCACCTGGATGATCCGGTGATCGGCGAATTGCGTAACCGTTTTGGGCCAGATGCCTTTACCGTTCAGCCAACCCGCACCGGCATTCCGGTGGTCTGGGTAAGACGCGAACAATTATTGGAAATTGTAGAGTTTCTGCGCAAGCTGCCGAAGCCTTATGTCATGCTGTACGATCTGCACGGTATGGACGAACGCCTGCGCACGCATCGCGACGGACTGCCAGCGGCGGATTTTTCCGTTTTCTATCACCTGCTGTCCATTGAGCGCAATCGCGACATTATGCTCAAGGTGGCGCTGTCCGAAAACGATTTGCATGTACCTACCATCACCAAAATTTTCGCCAACGCCAACTGGTACGAGCGCGAAACCTGGGAGATGTTCGGTATTACGTTTGACGGCCATCCGCACCTGACGCGCATCATGATGCCGCAAACCTGGGAAGGTCATCCGCTGCGTAAAGATTACCCGGCGCGCGCTACCGAATTCGATCCCTTCGAGCTGACCAAGCAGAAAGAAGATCTGGAAATGGAGGCGATGACCTTCAAGCCGGAAGAGTGGGGCATGAAGCGCGGCACCGCCAACGAGGACTTTATGTTCCTCAACCTGGGCCCTAACCATCCTTCGGCGCACGGTGCTTTCCGCATTATTTTGCAGCTGGACGGCGAAGAGATTGTCGACTGCGTGCCGGATATCGGCTACCACCATCGTGGCGCGGAGAAGATGGGCGAGCGCCAGTCCTGGCACAGCTATATCCCCTATACCGACCGCATTGAATATCTTGGCGGCTGCGTAAACGAGATGCCTTACGTGCTGGCGGTAGAAAAGCTGGCGGGCATTAAAGTGCCTGAGCGCGTTGACGTGATCCGCGTGATGCTTTCCGAACTGTTCCGTATCAACAGCCACCTTCTCTATATTTCTACTTTTATTCAGGACGTCGGGGCGATGTCACCGGTGTTCTTTGCCTTTACCGACCGCCAGAAAATTTATGACGTGGTGGAAGCTATTACCGGCTTCCGTATGCATCCGGCGTGGTTCCGCATCGGCGGCGTGGCGCACGATCTGCCGAAGGGCTGGGATCGTCTGCTGCGCGAATTCCTTGACTGGATGCCGAAGCGCCTGAAGGCCTACGAACAGACGGCGCTGAAAAACTCCGTGCTGATTGGCCGCGCCAAAGGCGTATCCGCCTACAACATGGAAGAGGCGCTGGCATGGGGCACCACGGGCGCGGGCCTGCGCGCAACCGGTCTGGACTTCGACGTGCGCAAATGGCGTCCTTACTCCGGCTACGAAAACTTTGATTTTGAAGTGCCGATTGGTGACGGCATCAGCTGCGCCTACACCCGCGTTATGCTGAAAATGGAAGAGATGCGGCAGAGTATGCGCATCCTGGAACAGTGCCTGAAAAACATGCCGGAAGGGCCGTTTAAAGCCGATCATCCGCTGACCACGCCGCCGCCGAAAGAGCGCACGCTGCAGCATATTGAAACGCTGATCACCCACTTCCTGCAGGTTTCGTGGGGTCCGGTGATGCCGGCCAACGAGTCTTTCCAGATGATTGAAGCTACCAAAGGGATCAACAGCTACTATCTGACCAGCGACGGCAGCACCATGAGCTACCGCACCCGCGTGCGCACGCCTAGCTTCCCGCATCTGCAGCAGATCCCTTCCGTCATCAACGGCAGCCTGGTATCCGATCTGATCGTTTACCTCGGCAGTATTGATTTTGTTATGTCAGACGTGGACCGCTAATTATGCACGATCAAAGAATTGCGATCGAAACGATCGAGCCTTCAGATGCTTTCGTCCTGAGTGCGACAGAGCATGATGCGATAGAACAGGAAAAGCACCATTACGAAGATGCGCGGGCGGCGTCGATTGAAGCGCTGAAAATCGTGCAGAAACAGCGTGGCTGGGTGCCGGATGGCGCTATCAAAGCCATTGCCGACGTGCTGGGCATTCCGGCCAGCGACGTAGAGGGCGTAGCCACGTTTTACAGCCAGATCTTCCGCCAGCCGGTTGGCCGCCATGTGATCCGCTACTGCGACAGCGTGGTGTGCCATATCACCGGCTATCAGGGTATTCAGGCAGCGCTGGAAGCCAGCCTGAACATCAAGCCGGGCCAGACCACGCCGGACGGCCGCTTTACGCTGCTGCCGACCTGCTGCCTGGGCAACTGCGACAAAGGCCCGACGATGATGGTGGATGAGGACACGCATGTGCATCTCACGCCGGAAAACGTCGTCACGTTACTGGAGCAGTATCAATGACCATTAAAGAGATTGTTCGTACTGCAGAGACGCACCCGCTGACCTGGCGTATGCGCGAAGACAAGCAGGCGGTGTTCCTCGATGAATATCGCAGCAAAAACGGCTATGCCGGAGCGGAAAAGGCGCTGAAGGGCATGGCGCCTGACGAAATCGTGGCGCTGGTAAAAGATTCCGGCCTGAAAGGGCGCGGCGGCGCAGGTTTCTCCACGGGACTGAAGTGGAGCCTGATGCCGAAAGACGAATCCATGAACATTCGTTACCTGCTGTGTAACGCCGATGAGATGGAGCCGGGCACCTATAAAGACCGTCTGCTGATGGAGCAAATGCCGCACCAGCTGGTGGAAGGGATGCTGATTAGCGCCTTCGCGCTGAAAGCGTATCGCGGCTATATCTTCCTGCGCGGCGAATATATTGAAGCGGCCGTCAACCTGCGTCGCGCCATCGCGGAAGCGACCGAAGCGGGCTATCTCGGCAAAAACATTCTGGGCACCGGCTTTGATTTCGAGCTGATCGTGCATACCGGCGCGGGCCGCTATATCTGCGGCGAAGAAACCGCGCTGATTAACTCGCTGGAAGGCCGCCGCGCTAACCCGCGCTCCAAGCCGCCTTTCCCTGCTTCGGCAGGCGTCTGGGGCAAGCCGACCTGCGTCAATAACGTGGAAACGCTGTCCAACGTGCCGGCAATCCTCGCCAACGGCGTCGACTGGTACAAGAACATCTCTAAGAGCGACGATACCGGCACCAAGATGATGGGCTTTTCCGGCCGGGTGAAAAACCCTGGCGTCTGGGAGCTGCCTTTCGGCACCACGGCGCGCGAAATTCTGGAAGAGTACGCGGGCGGCATGCGCGATGGCCTGAAGTTTAAAGCCTGGCAGCCGGGCGGCGCGGGCACCGACTTCCTGACCGAATCGCATCTGGATCTGCCGATGGAGTTCGCCAGCATTGGCAAAGCGGGCAGCCGTCTGGGCACCGCGCTGGCGATGGCGGTCGACCACGAAATCAATATGGTATCGCTGGTGCGCAACCTGGAAGAGTTTTTTGCTCGCGAGTCGTGCGGCTGGTGTACGCCGTGCCGCGACGGCCTGCCGTGGAGCGTAAAAATCCTGCGCGCGCTGGAGCGGAAAGAAGGCCAGCCGGGCGATATCGAAACCCTGCTGCAGCTTTGCCGCCAGCTTGGGCCGGGCAAAACTTTCTGTGCGCACGCGCCGGGCGCGGTAGAGCCGCTGCAGAGCGCCATCAAGTATTTCCGTGAAGAATTTGAAGCCGGCATGGCGCCGCAGGTTTACAGCAACGCGCACGCGATCGCCGGTATCCAGGCGAACCTGTTGAAGGCGCGCTGGTAAAAATACCGTGCAAACAAAGAAATGCGCGAAATAACCAAATTAATTGGCGTTGTAGCCAGGCAGCAAGAGAACGCATCCCCGGCAGCTTACTTCAGTAAGTGACCGGGGTAAGAGAACGCCGCTAACACCGCTACAACGTCACGTAAGACGGTTATTTAAAGAATTGTGTTTAACGCTCGGTTTCGAGCCTTACTTGAGCAATTTCACTATGGCTACAATTCATGTAGACGGTAAAGAATACGACGTCGACGGCGCGGACAACCTGCTACAGGCTTGCCTCTCGCTCGGCCTTGATATTCCTTATTTTTGCTGGCATCCGGCGCTCGGTAGCGTCGGCGCCTGCCGCCAGTGCGCGGTAAAGCAATTCCAGAATGCCGAAGATACCCGTGGTCGCCTGGTGATGTCCTGTATGACGCCAGCCTCCGACGGCACCTTTATTTCTATTGATGACGGCGAAGCGAAAGAGTTTCGGGAAAGCGTGGTGGAGTGGCTGATGACCAACCACCCGCACGACTGTCCGGTCTGTGAAGAGGGCGGTAACTGCCATCTCCAGGATATGACGGTGATGACCGGCCACAGCTTCCGCCGCTACCGCTTTACCAAACGCACCCACCGCAATCAGGATCTCGGCCCGTTCATCTCGCACGAAATGAACCGTTGTATCGCCTGTTATCGCTGCGTGCGCTACTACAAAGATTACGCGGACGGCAAAGACCTGGGCGTGTATGGCGCGCATGACAACGTCTACTTCGGTCGCCCGGAAGACGGTGTGCTGGAGAGCGAGTTCTCCGGCAACCTGGTGGAAATCTGCCCTACCGGCGTATTTACCGATAAAACGCACTCCGAGCGTTATAACCGTAAATGGGATATGCAGTACGCGCCAAGCATCTGCCAGCAGTGCAGCGTCGGCTGCAACACCAGCCCCGGCGAGCGTTACGGCGAACTGCGTCGTATTGAGAACCGCTATAACGGCACCGTAAACCAGTACTTCCTGTGCGACCGTGGCCGCTTCGGCTATGGCTACGTTAACCTGAAGGATCGTCCGCGCCAGCCGATGCAGCGTCGCGGCGACGACTGGATCGCGCTCAACGCCGAGCAGGCGATGCAGGGCGCGGCGGACGTGCTGCGCCAGGCGAAAAAAGTGATTGGTATTGGTTCGCCACGCGCCAGCGTTGAAAGCAACTTCGCGCTGCGTGAGCTGGTCGGTGCCGAGAACTTCTCCACCGGTATTCCGGCTGGCGAGCAGGCGCGTCTGGAACTGATGCTGAAAGTACTGCGCGAAGGCGGTATCCATACGCCAGCGCTGCGCGAAATCGAAAGCTACGATGCCGTGCTGGTGCTGGGCGAAGATCTGACCCAGGTCGGCGCACGCATCGCGCTCTCCGTGCGCCAGGCCGTTAAGGGCAAAGCGCGCGAAATGGCGGCGGCGCAGAAAGTGGCCGACTGGCAGATTGCGGCGATTATGAACATCGGCCAACACGCCAAACATCCGCTGTTTGTCACCAACGTAGACGAAACCCGTCTGGACGACATCGCCGCCTGGAGCTATCGCGCACCGGTGGAAGATCAGGCGCGTCTGGGCTTCGCTATTGCTAACGCGCTGGATGAAACGGCGCCGGCGGTAGACGGTCTCGATCGTGAACTGAGCGGTAAGATCGACGTAGTGGTACAGGCGCTGGCCGGCGCGAAGAAACCGCTGATTATTTCCGGCGTGCACGCGGGCAGCGAGGCGATGATCCAGGCGGCGGCTAACGTTGCCAGAGCGCTGAAAGGACGCGGCGCGGACGTGGGTATCACTTTGCTATCCGGCGCAGCCAATAGCGTGGGCCTGGGCATGATCGGCGGCAAGCCGCTGGATGCAGCGCTCGACGAGCTTTCAAGTGGCTCTGCCGATGCTGTTATCATTATGGAAAACGATCTCTATCGCCATGCGCCAAAAGCCCGTGTCGATGCGGCGTTGACCAACACGCCGAACGTGATCGTTATCGATCATCAACGCACGGCGACCACCGAGAAAGCGGGTCTGATCCTTTCCACCGCCAGCTTTGCGGAAAGCGACGGCACCGTGGTCAATCAGGAAGGCCGCGCGCAGCGCTTCTTCCAGGTTTACGATCCGTCCTACTACGATGACAAAATCCAGATGCTGGAAAGCTGGCGCTGGCTGCACTCGCTGGCCAGCACCATCAGCAGCCGCGAAGTGGACTGGACGCAGCTCGATCACGTAATCGATGCCTGCGTGGCGGCGCTACCGCAGCTGGCCGGGATCAAGGCCGCCGCGCCGGACGCCAGCTTCCGTATTCGCGGTCAGAAACTGGCCCGCTCGCCGATCCGCGCCAGCGGCCGTACCGCGGCTCGCGCCAATATCAGCGTGCACGAACCGCGTCAGCCGCAGGATAAAGACACCATGTTCGCCTTCTCTATGGAAGGGAACAACCAGCCGAATGCGCCTCGTTCGCAGATCCCGTTTGCCTGGGCGCCAGGCTGGAACTCTCCGCAGGCGTGGAATAAGTTCCAGGACGAAGTGGGCGGCAAACTGCGCTTTGGCGATCCGGGCGTGCGCCTGTTCGAAGCGGGCGAAGGCCAGCTGGAATGGTTCACCGCCGTGCCGGAAGCCTTCGCGGGCAAAGAGAACGGCTGGCGCGTCGCGCCTTACTTCCATCTGTTCGGCAGCGAAGAGATGACCCAGCGTTCACCGGTATTCCAGCAGCGTATGCCGCTGCCTTACGTGATGGTTAACCCGCAAGACGCGGCGAAACTGGGCGTCAACGCAGGCGCTACGGTCGCCTTCCGCTGCGCGGGCGAAACGCTGCGTCTGCCGGTTCGCTTCTCGACCGCCTTGCAGGCAGGGCAGGTGGGTTTACCGTTGGGCTTGCCGGGCGTACCGCCGTTCCTGCTGGGGGCAAGTATTGAGGATCTGCAGGAGGCAACACAATGAGCTGGCTGACACCGGAAGTTACAGATGTACTGATTGCCGTCGGCAAAGCGCTGGTGATCCTGTTTGTGGTGGTAGGCTGCGGCGCCTTTATGAGCTTTGGCGAACGTCGCCTGCTGGGCCTGTTCCAGAACCGCTACGGGCCAAACCGCGTCGGCTGGGGCGGTTCGCTCCAGCTGGTGGCGGACATGATCAAAATGTTCTTTAAAGAGGACTGGACGCCGCCGTTTACCGACCGCGTGATTTTTACGCTGGCGCCGATGATCGCGTTCACCTCGCTGCTGCTGGCAATGGCCATTGTGCCGGTCACCTCGACCTGGATGGGCGCGGATCTGAATATCGGTCTGCTGTTTTTCCTGATGATGGCCGGTCTGGCCGTGTACGCGGTGCTGTTTGCGGGCTGGTCGAGTAATAACAAATACTCGCTGCTGGGCGCGATGCGCGCCTCGGCGCAGACGCTGAGCTACGAAGTGTTCCTCGGCCTGTCGCTGATGGGCGTGGTGGCGCAGGCCGGTTCCTTCAATATGGTGGATATCGTCAACAGCCAGCAGCACCTGTGGAACATCATTCCGCAGTTCTTTGGCTTCCTGACCTTTGCCATTGCGGGCGTCGCGGTCTGTCACCGTCATCCTTTTGACCAGCCGGAAGCAGAGCAGGAGCTGGCCGACGGTTACCACATCGAATACGCCGGTATGAAGTTCGGCCTGTTCTTTGTCGGTGAATACGTCGGTATCGTAACTGTCTCTTCCCTGATTGTGACGCTGTTCTTCGGCGGCTGGAACGGTCCGTGGCTGCCGCCCGTTTTCTGGTTCGCGATTAAAACAGCTTTCTTCATGATGATGTTTATTCTGATCCGTGCTGCGCTGCCGCGTCCGCGCTACGACCAGGTGATGTCGTTCGGCTGGAAAGTATGTCTGCCGTTGACGCTGTTGAACCTGCTGGCGACTGCCGCAGTGATTCTGTACAACGCGCAGTAAGAGGTTATTACCATGAAAATAAAAGATATTCTGGTAGGGTTCGGCACCACGGTACGCAGTATCGTCCTGATCGGATCGAATGCTTTTGCCAAGCGTGAAACGCAGATGTACCCGGAGGAGCCGGTCTATTTGCCGCCTCGCTACCGTGGCCGCATCGTGCTGACCCGCGATCCCGACGGCCAGGAGCGCTGCGTGGCCTGTAACCTGTGCGCGGTAGCCTGTCCGGTAGGCTGTATTTCGCTGCAAAAGGCAGAAACGCTGGACGGCCGTTGGTATCCGGAGTTTTTCCGCATCAACTTCTCGCGCTGCATTTTCTGCGGCCTGTGTGAAGAAGCCTGTCCGACCACCGCTATCCAGCTTACCCCTGATTTCGAGCTGGGCGAGTTTAAGCGGCAGGATCTGGTTTATGAAAAAGAGAACCTGCTGATCTCCGGGCCGGGCAAATATCCGGAATATAACTTCTACCGGATGGCGGGCATGGCGATCGAAGGCAAAGACAAAGGTGAAGCGGAAAGCGAAGCCAAACCCATCGACGTCAAGGGTTTGTTACCTTAAGGAGCCAGGCATGGAATTTGCGTTTTATCTTTGCGGACTGGTGGCCGTGCTGACGACGTTGCGCGTTATCACCCACACCAACCCGGTCCACGCGCTGTTATATCTGATTATTTCACTGCTTTCGGTGGCGGGCGTGTTTTTCTCGCTGGGCGCTTATTTCGCCGGGGCGCTGGAAATTATCGTTTATGCGGGCGCTATCATGGTGCTGTTCGTGTTTGTGGTGATGATGCTAAACCTGGGCGACAGCGTGCAGGCGCAGGAGCGCGAGTGGCTGAAGCCGGGCGTCTGGTTCGGCCCCGGTCTGCTGTCGCTGCTGCTGCTGGTGGTGATGGTTTACGCCATCCTGACTATTAATGACCAGGGCATTGACGGCACGATGATCGATGCCAAAGCGGTCGGCATCAGCCTGTTCGGCCCTTACGTTCTGGCGGTGGAGCTGGCTTCCATGCTGCTGCTGGCCGGTCTGGTGGTGGCTTACCATATCGGTCGCGAACAGCGTCCGGGCGAGGTGTTAAGCAATCGCCCTGATGCGGTGAAGAAGGAGGAAAACGCATGATCCCTTTGCAACACGGGCTTATCCTGGCGGCCATCCTGTTTGTGCTTGGCCTGACCGGCGTGGTGATCCGCCGCAACCTGCTGTTTATGCTGATCAGCCTTGAGATCATGATCAACGCGGCGGCGCTGGCGTTTGTAGTCGCGGGCAGCTATTGGGGACAGGCGGACGGTCAGGTGATGTATATCCTGGCGATCAGCCTGGCCGCTGCCGAGGCAAGTATTGGCCTGGCGCTGCTGCTGCAGCTGCATCGTCGCAGCCAGAACCTCAATATTGATAAAGTGAGCGAGATGCGCGGATGAATCTTCTCTATTTAACTATTTTGTTCCCGCTGATCGGTTTCGTGCTGCTGGCGTTTTCGCGCGGCCGCTGGTCAGAAAATCTGGCCGCTACGGTAGGGATGGGTTCCGTAGGGCTGGCCGCGCTGGTCACGCTCTATGCCGGGCTGGATTTCTTTGCGCAGGGCCAGGCGGTGTTTAATCAGGCGCTGTGGACCTGGATGCACGTTGGCAACTTTGATATCAAAGTCAACCTGACGCTGGACGGCCTGTCTCTGACCATGCTGTCGGTGGTCACGGGCGTTGGCTTCTTTATCCATATGTTCGCCTCCTGGTATATGCGCGGCGAAGAGGGCTACTCGCGCTTTTTCGCCTATACCAACCTGTTTATCGCCAGCATGGTGGTATTGGTGCTGGCCGATAACCTGATGCTGATGTATCTGGGCTGGGAAGGCGTGGGGCTTTGCTCTTACCTGCTGATCGGTTTCTACTATACCAACCCGAACAACGGCGCGGCGGCGATGAAAGCTTTTATCATCACGCGCGTCGGCGACGTCTTCCTGGCGTTTGCGCTGTTTATTCTCTACAACGAGCTGGGCACGCTGAACTTCCGTGAGATGGTCGAGCTGGCGCCTGCGCACTTTGCGGCGGATAACCATATGCTGCAATGGGCGACGCTGATGCTGCTTGGCGGCGCGGTAGGTAAATCGGCACAGCTGCCGCTGCAAACCTGGCTGGCGGATGCGATGGCAGGCCCGACGCCGGTCTCTGCGCTGATCCACGCCGCGACCATGGTAACGGCGGGCGTTTATCTGATTGCCCGCAGCCACGGTCTGTTCCTGATGACGCCGGAAGTGCTGCACCTGGTGGGGATTATTGGCGCGATTACGCTGGTGCTGGCGGGATTTGCCGCGCTGGTGCAAACCGATATCAAACGCGTGCTTGCCTACTCCACCATGAGCCAGATTGGCTACATGTTCCTGGCGCTTGGCGTGCAGGCGTGGGATGCGGCGATTTTCCATCTGATGACCCATGCGTTCTTTAAAGCGCTGCTGTTCCTCTCGTCCGGTTCGGTGATCCTGGCCTGCCACCACGAGCAGAACATTTTCAAAATGGGCGGCCTGCGCAAAAGCATCCCGCTGGTTTATGCCTGCTTCCTGGTAGGCGGCGCGGCGCTGTCGGCGCTGCCGCTGATCACCGCTGGCTTCTTCAGTAAGGACGAGATCCTGGCGGGTGCGCTGGCGAACGGTCATATTAATCTGATGGTGGCCGGTCTGGTCGGGGCCTTTATGACCTCGCTCTACACCTTCCGCATGATTTTTATTACCTTCCACGGCGAAGAGAAAATTCACGCGCACGCAGGCAAAGGCATTACGCACCATCTGCCGCTGATTGTGCTGCTGATCCTCTCCACCTTTATTGGTGCGCTGATTGTTCCTCCGCTGCGCGGCGTGCTGCCGGAAACCACCGAGCTGGCGCACGGCAGCGTGCTGACGCTGGAAATCACTTCTGGCGTAGTGGCGATTATCGGCATCCTGCTGGCGGCCTTTCTGTGGCTGGGCAAACGCTCGCTGGTTAACAGCATCGCTGGCAGCGCGGTTGGCCGATTCTTCACCACCTGGTGGTTCGCCGCCTGGGGCTTCGACTGGCTTTACGACAAAATTTTCGTCAAGCCTTATCTGTTCGTCGCCTGGGCCCTGTCACGCGATCCGCTGAATGCGCTGATGAATATCCCGGCCCTGTTCTCCCGCCTGGCTAACAAAGGGCTGGTGGTCAGCGAAAACGGCTATCTGCGCTGGTACGTCGCTTCGATGAGCGTCGGTGCGGTCGTGGTGCTCGCGCTGTTGATGGTGGTCTAAAAGTTTGTGAGCGGGGTGGGGTAAACACTCACCCAGAATTAAAAGATGTTAAAAATTACCTGAATGTTGGGCGTCATCGGCGCAGTCAGTTTTGTCACCGCCAGCGCGCCGCACCCGCAGCATACTTTAGTATGTGAGGACTGCGAGCACTGCCGGGGGCAAAAATGGCCAGTAAGATAGCCCATGCAGGTTCAGAAAAGGGAATCAAATCGCCATGTTATTACCCTGGCTTATACTCATCCCGTTCATCGGCGGCCTGCTTTGCTGGCAGTTTGAACGCTTCGGGAGCAAGGTGCCGCGTTGGATAGCGCTGATCTCGATGGGGCTGACGCTGGCGCTCTCGCTACAGCTCTGGCTGCAGGGCGGCTATTCGCTGACCCAGGCCGCCGGGCTGCCGCAGTGGCAATCCGAGTTTCTGGTTTCCTGGATACCGCGTTTCGGTATCAACGTGCATCTGGCGCTGGACGGCCTGTCGCTGCTGATGGTGGTGCTTACCGGCCTGCTGGGCGTGATGGCTATCCTCTGCTCCTGGAACGAAATTGAGAAATGGCAGGGCTTTTTCCACCTGAACCTGCTGTGGATCCTGGGCGGCGTTATCGGCGTGTTCCTGGCTATCGATCTGTTCCTGTTCTTCTTCTTCTGGGAAATGATGCTGGTGCCGATGTACTTCCTGATCGCGCTGTGGGGACACAAGGCGTCGGACGGGAAAACGCGTATCACCGCAGCCACCAAGTTCTTTATCTACACTCAGGCCAGCGGCCTGGTGATGCTGATTTCGATTCTGGCGCTGGTCTTCGTTAACTACAACGCCACGGGCGTCTGGACGTTTAACTACGAAGATCTGCTGAAAACGCCAATGAGCAACACCGTTGAGTATCTGCTGATGCTGGGCTTCTTTATCGCCTTCGCGGTGAAAATGCCGGTGGTGCCGCTGCACGGCTGGCTGCCGGATGCGCACAGTCAGGCCCCGACGGCCGGTTCCGTTGACCTGGCGGGCATTCTGCTGAAAACGGCGGCTTACGGTCTGCTGCGCTTTGCGCTGCCGCTGTTCCCGAACGCGTCCGCCGAGTTCGCGCCGATTGCGATGTGGCTGGGGATTATCGGGATTTTCTACGGCGCCTGGATGGCCTTCTCGCAGTACGACATCAAACGCCTGATCGCCTACACCTCTATTTCGCACATGGGCTTTGTGCTGATTGCTATCTATACCGGCAGCCAGCTCGCTTTCCAGGGCGCGGTAGTGCAGATGATTGCGCACGGCCTTTCCGCTGCAGCGCTGTTTATCCTGTGCGGCCAGCTTTATGAGCGTCTGCACACTCGCGATATGCGTCAGATGGGCGGGCTGTGGGCGCGCATCAAGTGGCTGCCAGGTCTGTCGCTGTTCTTTGCCGTAGCGAATCTGGGGATGCCGGGCACGGGTAATTTCGTTGGCGAATTTATGATCCTGACCGGCAGCTTCCAGTCGGTGCCGGTGATCATCGTCATTGCTACCTTTGGTCTGGTGTTCGCTTCCGTATACTCGCTGATTATGATGCAGCGGGCCTATTACGGCGCACCGAAGTCAGAAACGCCGCTGCGGGGCATGTCGCCGCGCGAGTTCCTGATGATTATGGTGCTGGTGGTTCTGCTGCTGCTGCTGGGCGTTTACCCACAGCCGATTCTGGACACCTCACATGCTGCAATGAGCAATATTCAGCAGTGGTTTACCGCTTCAATTTCAACTACAAGGCCGTAATTCGCCATGACAATAACTCCTCAACATTTGATCGCGCTGCTGCCCATGCTGATCGTCGGATTGACGGTGGTAGTCGTGATGCTCTCCATTGCGTGGCGGCGCAACCACTTCGTCAATGCCACGCTGGCGGTAGTAGGGCTGAACCTGGCGCTGTTCTCACTCTGGTTCGTGGGACACGCGGGCGCGATGGACGTGACGCCGCTGCTGCGCGTCGATGGCTATTCGATGCTTTATACTGGCCTGGTGATTTTAGCCAGCCTGGCAACCTGCACCTTCGCCTATCCGTGGCTGACCAACTACCCGGATAACCAGGAAGAGTTCTACCTGCTGGTGCTGATTGCAGCATTGGGCGGCGTGGTGCTGGCAAGCGCTAATCACCTGGCTTCGCTGTTTATCGGTATTGAGCTGATTTCCCTGCCGCTGTTCGGCCTGGTGGGCTACGCCTTCCAGCTGAAGCGCTCGCTGGAAGCCAGCATCAAATACACCATTATGTCCGCTGTGGCTTCCTCTTTTCTGCTGTTCGGTATGGCGCTGCTTTATGCCAACTCCGGCAACCTGGGCTTTATTGCGCTGGGCCGCAGCCTGAACGACGGAATGCTGCAACAGCCGCTGCTGCTGGCGGGGCTGGGCATGATGATTGTGGGCCTGGGCTTTAAGCTGTCGCTGGTGCCTTTCCACCTGTGGACGCCGGATGTCTACCAGGGCGCGCCTGCGCCGGTGTCGACCTTCCTGGCGACCGCCAGCAAAATCGCCATTTTCGGCGTGGTGATGCGCCTGTTCCTGTACGCGCCGGCCGCCGACAGCGAAGCGGTACGTCTGGTGCTGGCGATTATCGCGTTTGCCTCGATTCTGTTCGGCAACCTGATGGCGATTTCGCAGAGCAATATCAAACGTCTGCTGGGCTACTCTTCCATTGCGCATCTGGGCTATCTGCTGGTGGCGCTGATTGCTATCCAGACGCATCAGCTGTCGCTGGAAACGGTGGGCGTTTACCTGGCCGGTTATCTGTTCAGCAGCCTGGGCGCTTTCGGCGTGGTCAGCCTGATGTCCAGCCCGTATCGCGGCCCGGACGCGGACTCGCTGTATTCCTATCGCGGCCTGTTCTGGCACCGTCCGATCCTGTCGGCGGTGATGACGGTAATGATGCTGTCGCTGGCGGGTATCCCAATGACGCTGGGCTTTATCGGTAAATTTTACGTGATTGCCGTAGGCGTGGGCGCGCAGCTGTGGTGGCTGACTGGTGCGGTAGTGGTAGGCAGCGCAATCGGCCTTTACTACTATCTGCGCGTGACCGTTAGCCTGTATCTGAACCCACCGGAGCTGTTGCAGCGCGATACGCCAGCTAACTGGGCCTTTACCGCCGGCGGCGTGGTTGTACTGATCTCGGCGATTCTGGTGCTGGTGCTGGGTATTTATCCGCAGCCGCTGATCTCGCTGGTGCAGATGGCGCAGCCGCTGATGTAACTCAGCAGGCTGTTAAAAAATCCCGGCTCCTGACTGACAGGCCGGGATTTTTTTTGTGCGCAACCGGGCAGGCTTCAGTCCACCAGGTTGACGCCCAGGCTTTCCAGCAGGCTTAACGCTTCCAGACGGGAAAACGTTGCGCCTGCCACCGAATTGTTCAGTACATTGATGGAGAAATCGCGCGAGTCGGTCAAATCCGCCGCCTGAAGATTGGTTCTGTTAAACAAGCTTCCGGCCAGATCGCAGTTCAGTATTTCGGCTTTGCTCAGATCGCACTCTCTGAAATCCACGTCATGCAATTGGCACTCCATCATTTTCACTTCTTGCAGCGTCAGGCCGAAAAAGGAGGCGTTGGACAACAGGCATTGCGTAAAACGCAGCTCGTGATCCAGATTAAAAGCGGGCCAGTAAGCGCGCGTCCAGTCTGTGCCGCTGAGTTTGCATTCGGTAAAGATGACCTCGTTAAAACGCGAATCGGGCATTTCCATCACGCTGAGATTACACTGGTCGAAGCGGCAGTTAATAAATTTGCAGCGGATAAACCTGGCGGCGGTAAAGTTGCAGTGGCTGAAGTCGCATCCTTCAAAAATGACGCCTTCAAAACAGGCGGACGGCAGCGCCTGCCTGTCGAAGCAGGTATCGAAATACTCTTTATGATCGGTTATTTTTGTCATATAAAACCTTAGCCTGTGCGGAAGGGAATGGCAGTATCCCTCACCTGACAGTAACAAAATTGACGCACATCGGGAGAAAGAAAATGGAGATCCGCTGGCAGAATCTACATCATAGCGAGCTGAATGCAACTCAGCTGTACCAGATCCTGGCGTTACGCAATGCGGTGTTTATCGTCGAGCAGAACTGTCCTTATCAGGACGTGGACGGCGCGGATCTGGCCGGTGAGAACCGTCATTTACTGGGCATAGCGAATAACCAGCTGCTGGCCTATGCGCGCCTGCTTGCGCCAAAAAACGACGAGGAGCCGGTGAAGATTGGGCGAGTGATCGTCTCTGGCGAGGCGCGAGGCCTGAAGCTGGGCAACCGGCTGATGGAGCAGGCGATTGTTGACTGCGAGCGCCACTGGCCGCAGCACGACATCTTTTTATCCGCTCAGGCGCATCTGCAGGATTTTTACGGACAGTTTGGCTTTAAGCCGACGGGCGAGGTCTATCCGGAAGACGGCATCCCGCATGTGGATATGGAAAGGGCGCGGATACACAAATAAGTAAGAGAGCGGAAAGACGCCTTAACAATGGCTTCTTAACAGCACGTCGGCTGCTGACATTTGCCAGCGGTGGCAAGCCCTGCGTTAGCAGGGCTATCCGGGCGGGTCACGCCACTTTTTTTGCTTTCTTGCCGGACTGTTTTTTCATCTCTTCAGAGTGAACCTGGCGTAAAATTCTTTTTTTCTCGCAGTCGGTAAATCTTGTCAGCACCTGCCTGATCAGCGGCTGATAGCCCAGCCCCGCAAGCTCTGCAATCATTTTGAGATCTTCAATCAGCGACTTGTTAAGACGTATTGAGATAGGCTGTAGCTCAAGCGCCTCATTAATCTCTTTTTCAAACGCCGTAGCGCTTGCCTCGCTGGAAATTTTAACATGCGCTTCGCTACGCCCAAGCACGCCTTCTTCCCATGCGGCATCCGTTGAGGCGATGAGAGAGGCGTTTTGGTCTGGCTTGTTAACGTTGTTACTCATAGTTTTTCGTATCCATATTTGTTGTAGATGCGTATTTCGTCATCGTTAGGGGCGTAGGCCGTCCTGATAGCTACCCCTCTACCCGGATAAAAGATAAAAACCACTTTGAGTTTTATTCCATAATCCGTTTCAGCAATAAACCAACGCGTCGGAGGATCTGACTGATGATCCTCTCTGTTATCTTCAAGAAAATGCCCGTCCCTGTTGGAAAAGCACTGGATTATTTCATCTTCCGTTACGGGAGGCTTTTTTTCAGACAGTTTCAGCCTGATTTTCTGAGAAATCATCAGCTCCATGATGTTTCATCCTTCTTCCCTGATTTTTGTATATACAAGATAAGTCCACTTTATAGCCATTTCAAGTGGTTTTCTTATTTTAATACCAAAGTTAAAGGATTTTTTGTATATACAATTTTCCATTGCGGATATTGGCGATCGGATTGATGACAGAGGCCAGCAAGCTCGATACGGAGTGGCTGGCTTAGAATTACTTAGCTCAACCGGGCGTGAGGCAGGGGCGTCAGGTTGGCTTGCGCTACCCGATGGGATAGTGCTGTCCGGTTTTTTCTACAGCAGGCAGCGCCGTTCTTCTCGCGCCAGGCATCGTAGCCTGATGTCGGCACAGGACTTTCTTTGTAGGTAACAGAAATTAGCCGGACGGCTTTTGCGAGTATCCCTGTGCCATTTGCCTGAATTGAACAGGGATAAAAAAGGCGAGGAGTTCCTCGCCTGTTAACGTTTAGCCCGCCGTCATCTGCCGGTCATCAACGTATTTACGCTTATCCGGCGCCGGTGGGAAATACTGATAGAGCCAGGTTTCGGTCAGCGTCTGGTCTTTGGTGCGCAGGAACAAACGCAGGTTAACCGGCTCGACGGAATCGCTGTTCGGATACCAGTCAAACAGAATGCGATAGCCGTCAATCGGCTCGACATACAGGATCTCGACCTGTTTAACGGTGCCCGAGGTGACAGTAATCACCGGTTCGATGCCTTTTGGCGCGGCCGCTTTCAGATCGCCGCCGACAAAATCCACCGCAAAACGGCGTGCCCAGACGTCCGGATAATGCTCGCCCGGCGCCCAGCCTTCAGGGAAGCCGCCCATACCGGTGCGGGTTGCCTTCACGCGCGACAGATCGCTGTGAACCGGCGGCAGGCCGCTCCAGTAAAGCTTGTAGCTGAAGCTGTGCGCGCTGCCGGCCTTGATGCTTTCTGTAGGACGCCAGAAGCACACGATATTATCCAGCGTTTCGCCCGTGGTCGGGATCTCCATCAGGTTAATTGCGCCTTTGCCCCACTTGCCGACCGGCTCCACCCACAGGCTCGGACGCTTGTTGTACCAGCCGATCACATCCTGATAATTCTCAAAGTCGTGATCCAGCTGCAACATGCCGAAGCCGCGCGGGTTCTCGTCCTGATAGGCGTTAAACGTCAGCCGCTGTGGATTATTCAGCGGGCGGCAGATCCACTCGCCGCTGCCGGTCCACATCGCCAGGCGATCGGAGTCGTGGATCTGCGGATGGATAGTGTCACACATGCGGCGCTCGTTGGTGCCGCAGCTGAACATGGTGGTCATTGGTGCAATGCCCAGCTGGTCGATATCTTTACGGGCATAAAGGTGGTTTTCCACCTCCATGACTACGCGTTTCTCTTCGCAGTGAATAATAAATTTAAACGCGCCGGTGCAGCTCTCGCCGTCCAGTAAGGTATAGACGGTGAAGGTGGTGTCATCGGCTTTTGGCGTTTCAAACCAGAAGGCGGTGAAGTCCGGAAACTCTTCTTTGCTGCCGAAGGTGTTGATAGCCACGCCGCGTGCGGAAAGACCATACTGATAAGTATCGTCAACCGCGCGGAAGTAGCTGGCGCCCAGAAAGGAGACGATATCACGGCTGGCCAGCTCCGGCTTTTTAAACGCGCGGAAACCGGCGAAGCCTAAATCGGTTTTGCCTTCCAGCTGTTTAGTATCGACTTTGGCGTCGTTGTAGTTAAACAGCTCGGGGCGGAAGTGAATTTCACGCGCCTGCCGATCGGCATCCACGGAGAACATGCGTAAACGGCGTTTAAACCCCATGCCGACGTGGAAAAACTGCACGTCAAGCTCGCGATCGGCGTTGCCGTTCCACAGCGAATGATTCGCATCGTACTGAATTTCGTTGTAGGCCTGCGGCGTCAGGGTGGCCAGCGTTTCGGGCAGGGGAGCGGGCGCGCCGCCGTAAGGTTTCTGCGCAAGGGTTGCGGCCATTTTTTGCAACACGTCAAAATCGAAACGCTTTGCCGAGCCGTCGGCGATATCGGTGTCGGCCCAGGCGGCCTGTGCAAACAACGTCGATAAACCGGACATCCCGCTTACCGTAGCGAAAGCCATTGACGCCTTCATAAACATTCTTCGATTCATGCCAGAGTCATATCCTTTGCTGAACGGAACTGTAAAAACTGCGCTAGATCTGTGGCTATAAGAGCCTGTTTTAGCTGAATTGTGAGCGGGTCACAGGGAGTTACGACAGCGTGTGGCGTCAGAAATTCAGTCAGGCAAAATTTAGCAGATAAATCTGACAAAAGCAGGCATTTAACGGGAATCAATATCAGCCGATTCCTGGGCGGATAAACAAGCAAAGCGGCAAAAAGTGTCTATAGTTAAAGGTATTATTCGCACAAGGAGATGTTATGGCTAAGACAACTGACCCACAAGAACTCGACACCCGCCTGGATGACGATCTGGCTCTGCTGACCGAAACGCTGGAGGAAGTGCTGAAATCATCTGGCGATCCGGCCGATCAGAAATATGTTGAGCTGAAAGCCAAAGCGGAAAAATCGCTGAACGACGTTAAAGCACGCGTCAGCAACGCCTCAGATAACTACTACCATCGCGCTAAACAAGTTGCCAGCCGTGCTGATGAGTATGTTCATGAGAAGCCGTGGCAGGGCATCGGCGTAGGCGCTACGCTGGGCCTGGTGGTAGGACTGCTGCTGGCGCGTCGCTAAGCGATAACGCCGGGCGCTACGCCAGTAATAACGGGCACCTTCAGGGTGCCCGTTTTGTTTTTGCCGCCCAGGTTGCCAAAGTGAAAATAACACGTTAATCCTGCCCTAAATCAAAATCGGCCCGCCTGGGCGCTCTTATACTGCCCGCTGCTTGTTTGATCTGGAGTGGGTGATGTCGCACAGTATCTTCAACCGCCGCTGGGCCGCCGTTATACTGGCAGCCCTTAGCCGTCATGGCGTGCAGCACATCTGTATTGCACCCGGTTCCCGATCCGCGCCGCTGACGCTGGAAGCCGCCGCGGGCAACCTGATCTGTCATACCCACTTTGACGAGCGCGGCCTCGGCTATCTGGCGCTGGGCCTGGCGAAAGCGACGCAGCGTCCGGTAGCGATAATCGTCACTTCAGGCACCGCCGTCGCCAATCTTGCGCCCGCCGTGATCGAAGCCAGCCTGACCGGCGAACGCCTTATCGTGCTCAGCGCCGATCGCCCGCCGGAACTCATCGGTTGCGGCGCCAATCAGGCCATCATCCAGCCCGGTATTTTCGCCAGCCACGTCGGCGGCGCGCTGGATCTTCCCCGACCCTCTGCAGATATTCCGTCTCGCTGGCTGGTTTCGGCCATTGATGCGCTGCTGCAACAGCATCCTACAGGCACCGTACATATCAACGTGCCTTTTGCCGAACCTTTATACGGCGAAGCGTCCTCGGCGTTCCAGGCCTGGCACGATGCGCTGGGCAAATGGTGGCTCGAAGACACGCCCTGGCTGAACATCCATGCGGAGCGGGCCACGCCTGTGCTCGACAGCTGGCCGCGCTGGCGGCAAAAGCGCGGGCTGATTATCGCGGGCAAAATCACGGCGCAGGAGGGCGTGGCGCTGGCCAAATGGGCAGAGACGCTGGGCTGGCCGCTGCTGGCGGATATACAGTCCCATACCGGCGCGCCGTTTCCCTGTAGCGAACTCTGGCTCCAGGAGGAACATGCGCGGCAGGCGCTCGATCGGGCGGAAATCCTTATTCAGTTTGGCGCCCGGCTTACCGGGAAAAGGCTGACCAGCTGGCTGGCGGCAGCGGATCCGGCGGCATACTGGCTCATCGATCCGCTGCCCGGCCATCTGGATCCCGCCCATCATCGCAGTCAGCGCATAGTGGCCGACATCGACAAATGGCTTGTCGCGCATCAAGCCGTTTCGCAACCTGCATGGCTGCCTTCTCTACAGGCGCTGGCGCTGGAAACCCATGCAGCGCTCGCCGAAAGGCTACAGGAGTTTGGTGAAGCGCAGCTGGCGCAGCGGCTGGCAGAGCTGCTGCCGGAGCAGGGCGCGCTGTTTCTGGGCAACAGCCTGACCATCAGGCTGGCCGACGCCTTTGCCCGCCTGCCTGCTGGCTATCCCGTCTATGCCAGCCGCGGTGCCAGCGGCATTGATGGGCTACTTGCCACCGCGACCGGCGTACAGCGCGGCAGCGGCAAACCGTTGCTGGCGATAGTGGGCGATCTCTCGGCGCTGTATGACCTCAACAGCCTGGCGCTGACCGCCGGGCCGCTGGTGCTGATTGTGGTCAATAACGGCGGCGGACAGATTTTTTCCCTGCTGCCGACGCCTGAAAACGAGCGGGCGCGCTTTTTCACCCTGCCGCAGCAGGCGTGTTTCGCCAGCGCCGCCGCTATGTTCGGCCTGGATTACCGTCAGCCGGAAGACTGGCCATCGCTGCAGGCCACTGTTGAAGCGGGCTGGCGCAGCACCACCGCCACGCTGATTGAGCTGAAGGTTGAGGCGGGCGCACCGTGGCTCGCCGGAGCATGGCGAAAATGATACTGCACGCGCGCTGGCAGGGCGAACACCGCAGCGACAGGCCGACGCTGGTCTGGTTGCACGGCTTTTTGGGCAGCGGTCGGGAGTGGCAGCCGGTGCAGGATTTTTTCTGCGACTGGCCGCAGCTGAGCATTGACCTACCCGGACACGGCGGCTCACGGGCGCAGCGGGTCAGCGGTTTTGAACAGCTTTCGGCGCGGCTGAACGCCACTTTGCGACAGCATCGCATTCAACGCTACTGGCTGATCGGCTATTCGCTCGGCGGCCGCGCGGCGCTGTATCACGCCTGCCGCTATGCAGATTCGTCGCTGGCTGGCGCGGTGGTGGAAGGCGCTCACTTCGGGCTGGCGTCGCCCCATGAGCGGGCGCAGCGGCTGGCTGACGATCGCCACTGGGCCAGCCTGTTCCGCCAGCAGCCGCTGGGCGACACGCTGCATAAGTGGTATCGCCAGCCGGTATTTGCCGATCTGCGCGAACCGCAGCGGCAACAGCTGATCGCCCTGCGAGCCGATAACGATCCGCAGGCGCTGGCCGCTATGCTGCTCAATACCTCGCTCGCCCGCCAGCCGTATCTGCTGCCGGAAATCCAGCGCCTTCCTGTTTTCCACTATCTCTGCGGCGAGCACGACCTCAAATTTCAGCGTCTGGCCGCCGGGGCCGGGCTGCCGGTTACCACTATCCCGGCGGCGGGTCACAACGCCCATCGCGCCTGCCCACAGGCCTTTGCCGCCGCCCTGGCGCAAAAGCTCAACCCCGTTTAAGGAGAAATCATGATTTATCCCGATGAAGCGATGCTGTATGCGCCGACAGAGTGGCGGCCATGTGGCGACTACAGCGATATCCTCTATCACAAAACGTCGGACGGCATCGCCAGGATCGCCATCAACCGGCCCGAGGTGCGCAACGCTTTTCGGCCGCAAACCGTTAAGGAGATGCTGCATGCTCTGAGCGACGCGCGGCACGACGAGCAAATCGGCGTCATTATCCTTACCGGATCGGGCGATAAGGCTTTCTGCGCCGGCGGCGATCAAAAAATTCGCGGTGACTACGGCGGCTACCGCGACGAGGCAGGCGTACATCATCTTAACGTGCTGGATTTTCAGCGTCAGATCCGCACCTGTCCCAAGCCGGTAGTGGCGATGGTGGCAGGCTATGCGGTCGGCGGCGGGCACGTGTTGCATATGCTGTGCGATTTAACGATAGCGGCGGACAATGCGCAGTTTGGCCAGACCGGCCCCAAAGTCGGCTCTTTCGACGGCGGCTGGGGTGCGTCTTATATGGCGCGCATTGTTGGTCAGAAAAAGGCGCGTGAAATTTGGTTCCTGTGCCGGATGTACAACGCGCAGCAGGCGCTGGAAATGGGCCTGGTTAATACGGTCGTGCCGCTGGCTGAACTGGAAAAAGAGACGGTGCGCTGGTGTCGTGAGATGCTGCAAAACAGCCCGATGGCGCTGCGCTGCCTGAAGGCGGCGCTGAATGCCGACTGCGACGGCCAGGCGGGGTTGCAGGAGCTGGCGGGCAACGCCACCATGCTGTTCTACATGACGGAAGAGGGCCAGGAAGGGCGCAACGCTTTTAATCAGAAGCGGCAGCCGGATTTCAGCCGCTTTAAGCGAAATCCCTGATGCGCCGGGCGACGCTCTTTAATTACAACATACTAGTGACGGCGGGCGTGGTACTGCGCGATCGGCGGGTAGCATCGCGCCACGGGCTGCTGGTCAGGCTGGAAGAGGCGGGCCGGGAAGGCTGGGGCGAGATAGCGCCGCTGCCCGGCTTCAGTACGGAAACGGCGGCGCAGGCGCAGGCTGAAACGCTGCGTTGGCTGCAAGGCTGGCGATCGGGCGCGGAAACGGGACATGGCTTGCTGACGCCCGTGTCGCCATCGCTTTCGTCCTCAGCGCTATTACCAAAAGAGCACGGCCTGTCGCCTTCCGTGGCGTTTGGCCTCAGCTGCGCGCTGGCGGAACTGGCTGGCCTGCTGCCGTCAGCGGGCAACTATTCTGGCGCAATGCTGTGCACAGGCGATCCCGACGAGCTGATTGTTCAGCTTAACCAGCGGCCGCAGCCGGTAGCCAAGCTGAAAGTGGGCCTTTACGAAGCGGTGCGCGATGGCATAACCGCATCGCTGCTGCTGGAAGCGGTACCGACGCTGAGGCTGCGGCTGGATGCGAACCAGCAGTGGTGCCTGGAGAAAGCCAGGCAGTTCGCCCGTTTTGTGCCGGAGCCTCTGCGCTCGCGTATCGCTTTTATCGAGGAGCCGTGCCGAACGCAGGAGGATTCACGTCTCTTTGCGCAGGAAACGGGCATCGCGCTGGCCTGGGATGAGAGCAGCCGCCTGCCGGGATACGTTCCGACCGCGGAACCCCATTTGCGCGCTATCGTGATCAAGCCAACGCTTGTCGGCAGCCTGGCAACAATCCGCGAAACTATCGCCCGAGCCAGCGAGGCCGGCCTGACGGCGGTGATTAGCTCGTCGGTGGAGTCGAGCCTGGGCCTGACGCAGCTGGCGCGGATAGCCAGCTGGCTGACGCCTGGCGTCGCGCCCGGTCTGGATACGCTTTCGCTAATGCAGCAGCAGCTGGTACGCGCCTGGCCGGGGTCGCCGCTGCCGCTGACGGCTGCTGAAGACCTGGAGGAAGTATGCTGAGCGCTGACTGCTGGCCCTGGCTGTACTGGGCGAAGCTGGCGCCGACTCGCCTCGCGCTGACGGTTGACGATCGCGCCTACTGCTGGGCGCAGCTGGCAGACCAAATCGAGGCGCTGGCGGCAGGCTTCCACGCGCAGGGAGTAAGCGCCGGGAGCGGCGTGGTGTTACAGGCCGCCAACTGCGAACGGGCCGTGCTGGCCTGGCTGGCGCTGCTGCGCTGCGGCGCGCGCCTGCTGCCTATCAATCCCCGGCTGCCGGCCTGGCAGACTGCCGCGCTGCTGCCTTCGTTAAATATGGACTATGCGCTGACGCTGAACGGCGAGGGGCCAGCAAATATCCCTGCGTTAAAGATAATCAATCAAGCTGGCCCGATCCCGGCCCGCTGGCAGCGCGACGCCATCGCCACGCTGACGTTAACCTCCGGCTCCACCGGCCTGCCGAAAGCCGCTGCACACAGCTTTAACGCGCATTTCGCCAGCGCGCACGGCGTAACGACAAGGCTGAACTTTGGGGCGGATGACAGCTGGCTGCTCTCGCTGCCGCTGTTTCATGTTTCCGGCCAGGGCATTTTCTGGCGCTGGCTTTACCGCGGCGCAAGGCTGGTGCTCAGCGATAACAAAATCAGCCCGGAAGCGACTTTTGCCTCGCTGGTGCCTACGCAGCTCTGGCGTTTACTGCAGGAGCCGACGCTGCGGCTGGGCACCGTTTTGCTTGGCGGGGCGGCTATTCCGCCAGCTTTGACCGCTCAGGCGGAAGCGCGCGGCATCGCCTGCTGGTGCGGCTACGGCATGACGGAAACGGCCTCGACCGTGGCGGCGAAAAGGGCGGACGGCGAGCCAGGCGTCGGCGATCCGCTGCCCGGTCATAGCATCAGGCTAAACGAGGGAGAAATTACTATACGTTCAGAGGCGTTGGCCTGCGGCTACTGGCAGGACGGGAAGCTGCTGCCGCTTACCGATAAGGAAGGATGGTTTCACACGCGCGATGGTGGTGTGCAGCGCGGTAACAATCTGCTGATTAGCGGGCGTCTGGACAATCTGTTTTTCTCGGCGGGGGAAGGTATTCAACCCGAACAGCTGGAAGCGGTGCTGGCCCGGCACGAAACGGTGGAGCAGGTTTTTATCGTGCCGCAGCCTGATGAGGAATATGGTCACCGGCCGGTCGCGCTGGTGGCGCTCAAGGGCACGTCTTCGTTCGCGCCGCTGCAGGACTGGGCGGCAAAAAATCTGGCCGGGTTTCAACGCCCGGTGCGCTGGTACACACTGCCGAAGCTGAGCGGCGGCGGCATCAAGCCTTCCCGCAGGCAGCTGGCGGAGTGGGTGTTACGGCAGGAAAAACAGTAATGCCGGAACAAATTCCGGCATTACTGACTGTTGACAAAACTATGCTCAGCCGTCAGTTCGCTACTTCGTTGGGTGAATAGCCGCAGAGACAGAGCGGAACACGGAGACGCCGTGAATACGACTATCCAGGCTTGTTGCCCGTCCGCTCAGCCTCTACCGCTGTGGTGCTGCTGTAAAAAACGGCAATACACCCGCAGGCTTTTAAGTTGGTCATCAAACAATAATGCCGGGAAAATATCCCGGCATGGCTATGCTGACTGGCGCTATCGAGGCCAAAGACGGCCCGACATTTAGCCCTGTTTTGCTTCTTTCAGCGCCTGTTCCACGCCTGCGCCGTAGGCCGGATGCACCTGATAAAAGAGCGCGAGCTGGCGCTGCTGGATAAACTCCGGTATCTGACGCAGCTCTCCGGCGATACGCTGGAACATCCGCTGGTGTTCCTCTTCGCTCAGCAGGTTAAACAGCGCGCGCGGTTGGGTGAAGTAGTCATCATCTTCGCGATGGTTCCAGTGGTCGGCTGCACCTTCCAGCGACAGCGGCGGCTCGCTGAAATCGGGCTGCTCCTGGAACACGTTAAAGCTGTTGGGTTCGTAGGTGGCGCCGTTGCCGCTGTTGCCGTCCACGCGCATCGCGCCGTCGCGATGATAGTTGTGGAAGGGACACTTCGGCGCGTTCACCGGGATCTGATGATGGTTGACGCCCAAACGATAGCGGTGCGCGTCACCATAGGAGAACAGGCGACCCTGTAGCATCCGATCCGGCGAGAAACCGATGCCGGGCACTACGTTAGCCGGGCTCATGGCGACCTGTTCCACTTCGGCAAAGTAGTTGTCCGGATTGCGGTTCAGCTCAAACTCGCCCACTTCAATCAGCGGATAGTCGGCGTGCGGCCAGACTTTGGTCAGATCGAACGGGTTGTAAGGCGTGGAGGAGGCTTCGGCTTCCGGCATAACCTGCACAAAGAATTTCCAGCGCGGGAAGTTGCCTTGCTCAATGGCGTCGAACAGATCGCGCTGCGAGCTTTCACGGTCGCGACCAATCAGCAGCGCGGCCTCATCGTCCATCAGGTTCTGAATGCCCTGTTCGCAGCGCATATGGAATTTAACCCAGAAGCGCTCCTGCTGGTCGTTGATAAAACTATAGGTGTGGCTGCCGAAACCGTGGATATGGCGATAGGAAGTGGGCAGGCCGCGATCGCTGAAGTCGATAGTCAGCTGGTGCAGCGACTCCGGCAGCTGCGAGAAGAAATCCCATTTGTAGGTTGGGTTACGCAGGTTGGTACGCGGATCGCGTTTCACCACGTGGTTCAGATCGGGGAACTTCAGCGGATCGCGCAGATAGAAAACGGGGGTGTTGTTGCCGACCAGATCCCAGTTGCCTTCTTCGGTATAAAATTTCATCGAGAAACCGCGAATATCACGCTCGGCATCGGCACCGCCGCGCTCGCCGGCCACGGTAGAAAAGCGCATAAACAGGTCGGTTTTTTTGCCCACTTCGGAAAAAATCTTCGCCCGGCTGAAACGGGTAATATCTTTAGTTACGGTAAAGGTGCCGTAAGCGCCGGAGCCTTTGGCGTGCATACGGCGCTCCGGGATCACTTCGCGGTCGAAGTGGGCCAGCTTTTCCAGAAACCAAACGTCCTGTAGCAGCATCGGGCCGCGGCGTCCGGCAGTCATTACATTATTATTATGGGCGACTGGCGCGCCTGAGGCGGTGGTGAGTCCTTTTTTGGTCATGAGCGCATATCCTCGTTAACTGAAGTGATACCTTTCAAAATTTCTTTTTCAATCGGCACTGGCTATTGTGTGGGCTATATTGCCCGCTTCGGTTAATCGACGGCAATCTGGCGTTAGCTATTGCTGCCATTTGCCGTATTGATGGTGAAATGACGTTGTAATTTCCCGTGAGGCTTCATACTGTTAAACAGGTCTGAACAATGCGGAGAAGAACATGATCAGAGTGGAAATGCTGTCTACCGGCGATGAAGTGCTGCACGGGCAAATCGTGGATACCAATGCGGCCTGGCTGGCCGAACTGTTGTTTCAAGAGGGATTACCCATGACGAGCCGCCAGACCGTTGGCGACAGTATGGAAGAGCTGGTCAGCGTGCTTACCGAGCGCAGCAAGGTGGCGGATGTGCTGATCGTCAACGGCGGCCTGGGGCCGACCAGCGATGATTTAAGCGCGGTTGCGGCGGCGAAAGCGGCAGGCGTCGGGCTGGTGATGCAGGAAGAGTGGCTGGCGAAGATGGAGGCGTTTTTTGCCGGACGCGGCCGCAAAATGGCCGACAGCAACCGCAAGCAGGCGGAAATCCCGGCGGGCGCCGAGATGATTGACAATCCGATCGGCACCGCCTGCGGTTTTGCGCTTCAGCTCAACCGCTGCTGGATCTTCTTCACCCCCGGCGTGCCGTCAGAATATAAAAGAATGGTCGAGGAGCAAATTCTGCCTCGTCTTAAAGCTCGCTTCCCGGTGTCAGACCCGCCGGTATGCCTGCGGTTGACTACCTTTGGTCGCGGAGAAAGCGATCTGGCGTCAGAAATCGAACCGCTGCCGCTGCCGGAAGGCGTGGTAATGGGATACCGCGCCTCAATGCCGATTATCGAGCTGAAGCTGAATGGCCCGGCCTCTAAGCTGCCTGAGATGGAGCAGTTCTGGCAGCAGGTGCGCGAGATCGCTGGCGAAAGCACGATTTTTGAAGGTACGGAAGGGCTGCCCGCGCAGCTGTCGCGTCGCCTGCAGGAACAGACCCATCGCCTGGCGGTCAGCGAACAATTTACCGCCGGACTGGTGCAGTATCAGCTCGCCTCGGTACAGGCGCCGCTGGCGGCGGGCAACGTGCTGCCGTCACAGGATGAAAGCCTGGCTGAACTGATGCAGCGCGCGCAACGGTTAGCCGAAGCGGATAAAGCCGATCTGGCGCTGGTGGTTGGCGCAGAAAAAGAAAATCACCTCGGCTTTGCCCTCTTTACGCCGCAGGGCTGCTGGAGTCAGCGGGTAAAGTTCAGCAACAACCGGCACGGGCTGAAGGCGCGTCAGGACGTCTCTGCCATGATGGCGCTGAATATGCTGCGGCGCTGGCTGGATGGTCTGGAGGTTACGGGCGGCCACGGCTGGATTGACGTGGTGGAGACGCAGCGAGGCTAAAAAAACCGCGCCGGAGGGCGCGGTTATTCAGCGTACAACTAAAGGTGCAGGATCTCGATCTCAATATCACCTTTAGCCTTGCAGCAGCACGGCAGGATCTCTCCCGGCTGAATAAAGGCCAGCGGTTTCTCCGCATAGCTGACTTCCCCTTTTACCAGGCGCATACGACAGGAGCCGCAGTAGCCTTCACGGCACTGAAACTCCACCTGATAGTTGTGGGCTTCCAGCGTCGTCAGCAGGTTAGGGTGATCCTCAGCGCATTCCAGACGCGTGCCGCAGGCGCTGAGGGTAACGTACATCCGCATGTTACAGCTGGAAGTCGTCGAAGTCGTTTTCGCCTACTTCGGAATCGATCTGCCCAACCAGATAAGAGCTGACCTCTACTTCCTGCGGCGCAACCTGCACGTTGTCCGAAACCAGCCAGGAGTTGATCCACGGGATCGGGTTAGAGCGGGTTTTAAACGGCAGCTCCAGACCCACAGCGTTCATGCGGATATTGGTGATGTATTCGATGTACTGGCAAAGAATATCTTTGTTCAGGCCAATCATCGAGCCGTCGCGGAACAGGTATTCCGCCCACTCTTTCTCTTGCTGCGCGGCCAGCACAAACAGGTCGTAGCACTCCTGCTGGCACTCTTTAGCGATTTCCGCCATCTCCGGATCGTCTTCGCCGCTTCTCAGCAGGTTCAGCATATGCTGAGTGCCGGTCAGGTGCAGCGCTTCATCACGGGCAATCAGCTTGATGATTTTCGCGTTGCCTTCCATCAGTTCACGCTCGGCAAAAGCAAACGAGCAGGCAAAGCTGACGTAGAAGCGGATCGCTTCCAGCGCGTTCACGCTCATCAGGCAGACATAAAGCTGTTTTTTCAGCGCTCTCAGGTTAACGGTCACGGTTTTGCCGTTGACCTGATGCGTGCCTTCGCCCAGCAGATGCCAGTAGTTGGTCATCTCGATCAGATCGTCGTAGTAGCCGGAGATATCTTTGGCGCGCGACAGGATCTGCTCGTTGGTAACGATATCGTCAAATACCACCGCCGGATCGTTAACGATGTTGCGGATGATATGCGTATAAGAGCGCGAGTGGATGGTTTCAGAAAACGCCCAGGTCTCGACCCAGGTTTCCAGCTCGGGGATCGAAATCAGCGGCAGCAGCGCCACGTTCGGGCTACGTCCCTGAATGGAATCCAGCAGCGTCTGGTATTTCAGGTTGCTGATAAAGATATGCTTTTCGTGGTCCGGCAGGCCCTGGTAGTCGATGCGGTCGCGCGACACGTCCACCTCTTCCGGGCGCCAGAAAAAGGAGAGCTGCTTTTCGATCAGCTTTTCAAAAATGCCGTATTTCTGCTGGTCGTAGCGGGCGACGTTGACCGGCTGGCCGAAAAACATCGGTTCGTTCAGCTGGTCGTTTTTATTTTGCGAGAACGTGGTGTAAGCCATGACATTATCCAGTGAGGAAGGGCAGGGAAAACCCGGCCCGACGTAAAATCAGGGGGCGAAGCTCGCCCCGCTTTGGTTAAATCTTGCAGGCGCCGCTTTCACAGCCGTCATCCTGAATGGATGGCGCCAGGTCGTCCTGAGCATCTTCCGCGCCGTCGCGGGTGTTCTGGTAATAAAGCGTTTTCACGCCGAACTTATAGGCGGTCAGCAGATCTTTCAGCAGCTGTTTCATGGGCACGCGACCGTTGGCAAAGCGCGTCGGATCGTAGTTGGTGTTCGATGAAATCGCCTGGTCGATAAACTTCTGCATCAGGCCGACCAGCTGCAGATAGCCGTCGTTATTCGGCATATCCCACAGCAGCTCATACTGATCTTTCAGACGCTCATACTCCGGCACTACCTGACGCAGAATGCCGTCTTTGGAAGCCTTGATGCTGATATGGCCGCGCGGCGGCTCAATGCCGTTGGTGGCGTTGGAGATCTGCGAAGAGGTCTCTGACGGCATCAGCGCGGAAAGCGTGGAGTTGCGCAGGCCGTGCGTTTTAATCGCCTCGCGCAGCGCTTCCCAGTCCAGGTGCAGCGGCTCGTTGCTGATCGCATCCAGATCTTTCTTGTAGGTGTCGATCGGCAGAATGCCCTGCGCATAGGTGGTTTCGTTAAACCACGGGCAGGCGCCTTGCTCCTGTGCCAGCTCGTTGGAGGCCTTCAGCAGGTAGTACTGAATGGCTTCAAAGGTTTTGTGCGTCAGGTTGTTGGCACTGCCGTCGGAATAGCGCACGCCGTGCTTCGCCAGATAGTACGCGAAGTTGATCACGCCGATACCCAGCGTACGACGGCCCATCGCGCCGCGTTTGGCGGCCGGGATTGGGTAATCCTGATAGTCCAGCAGCGCATCCAGCGCGCGCACTGCCAGCGTGGCCAGCTCCTGCAGATCGTCCAGGCTTTCAATGGCGCCAAGGTTGAACGCCGACAGCGTACAGAGCGCGATTTCGCCGTTCTCGTCGTTGACGTCCATCAGCGGTTTGGTCGGCAGCGCAATCTCCAGGCAGAGGTTGGACTGGCGCACGGGCGCGATAGCCGGATCGAACGGGCTGTGGGTGTTGCAGTGGTCAACGTTCTGAATATAGATACGGCCGGTTGAGGCGCGTTCCTGCATCATCAGTGAGAACAGGTCTACCGCTTTTACGCGCTGCTTGCGGATGCTGTCGTCCTTCTCGTATTTGGTATACAGGCGCTCAAACTCTTCCTGATCGGCAAAGAAAGCGTCATACAGGCCAGGCACGTCGGACGGGCTGAACAGGGTGATTTCTTCGCCCTTCAGCAGACGGGTGTACATCAGTTTGTTGATCTGTACGCCGTAGTCCATGTGACGCACGCGGTTGCCTTCCACGCCACGGTTGTTTTTCAGCACCAGCAGGCTTTCTACTTCCAGATGCCACATTGGGTAGAACAGCGTCGCTGCACCGCCGCGCACGCCGCCCTGCGAGCAGGATTTCACCGCCGTCTGGAAATGCTTGTAGAAAGGAATACAGCCGGTGTGGAAGGCTTCGCCGCCACGGATCGGGCTGCCCAGCGCGCGGATGCGGCCAGCGTTGATGCCGATACCGGCGCGCTGGGAAACATATTTCACGATGGCGCTGGAGGTGGCGTTAATCGAATCCAGGCTGTCGCCGCACTCGATCAGCACGCAGGAGCTGAACTGGCGGGTTGGGGTGCGCACGCCGGACATAATCGGCGTCGGCAGGGAAATCTTAAAGGTAGAAATCGCGTCGTAGAAACGTTTTACGTAATCCAGACGTGTCTCACGTGGATAGCCGGAGAACAGGCAGGCCGCCACCAGAATATAGAGGAACTGCGCGCTTTCGTAGATATCGCCGCTCACGCGGTTCTGCACCAGATATTTGCCTTCCAGCTGCTTAACGGCGGCATAGGAGAAGTTCATATCGCGCCAGTGGTCGATAAAGCCGTCCATCTGCTCGAACTCTTCCACGCTGTAGTCTTCCAGCAGATGGCGATCGTATTTACCCAGATCGACCATGCGCTTCACCTGATCGTAAAGCTTCGGCGGCTCAAACTGGCCGTAGGCTTTTTTACGCAGGTGGAAGATAGCCAGGCGCGCGGCCATGTACTGATAGTCCGGCGCATCGCGGGAGATCAGGTCGGCAGCAGACTTGATGATCGTCTCGTGGATGTCGGAGGTCTTGATGCCTTCGTAAAACTGGATATGGGAACGCAGTTCAACCTGAGAGACGGAAACGTTTTGCAGACCTTCTGCAGCCCAGTCAAGCACGCGGTGGATTTTATCCAGATTGATGCGTTCGGTGCGGCCATCGCGTTTAGTGACAAGCAGGCTCTGATTCATGTGGCGTTTTTATCCTGTCCGTGAGATCGAAAATATCCCCCGTTTATACACAGACTGCTCACGTGTGAGTAACTCTGTGGATAAACACTATATATAGGGGGTGGATGAAGTATTGATAACAATATGGTGGTTATTTTAGTAATTTCTGCGATCTTAACAAGCCTTGACGCAGCGGCAATTTTACTGATCGCGGGCTGGCCGTTTTCCTAAGTCCGCGTTTCTCAAGGCCCTGGGTCCATGTCAACAGGGCGAGAAATTTTTTCTTATTTTTCCTGAATGCGGGATCTTTGCGCGCCCTTGATCCGCCGCCTTTTTTTTTGGCCAAAAAGTATACTTCAGATGCTGAAAATATCCTGACGAATGGCGAAAAAAGCGACGCAGGCACGAAATAAAATTTACGCCGAAGCTAATAAGAAATTCCTGCAAAGGCAGAAGGACAAAAAGTGCGGTGCGAGAAGGGAGGTGCAGCCAAAGCGGAGGCAGGAAAAAATTTCCCTTAAGAAACAGCGTCCTTAAGGGAAGAGGCGTTATTCCGCAGGGCGGTGCGTATGCACCATATAGTTAACGTCGACGCCCGGCGCCAGCTTGAACTTGTTGGTCAGCGGATTGTAATGCAGGCCAATCATATGACGCTCGCGCAGCGAGGTTTCATCAACCCAGTTCAGCAGCTCGCCGGGGCGGATAAACTTTTTAATATCGTGCGTACCGCGCGGCACCATGCGCAGCACATACTCCGCACCGATCACCGCCATCAGCCAGGATTTGCTGTTGCGGTTAAGGGTGGAAAAGAACACTTCGCCGCCGGGCTTAACCAGCTTCGCGCAGGCGTGCACCACCGAGCGCGGATCCGGCACGTGCTCCAGCATCTCCATACAGGTCACCACGTCGTACTGACCGGCGAACTGCTCCGCATGCTCTTCAACGGTTTGCTGTACGTAGTCGACCTTCACGCCGCTTTCCAGCGCATGGAGACGGGCGATCTCCAGCGGTTCCGCGCCCATATCCAGGCCGGTCACTTCGGCGCCTTCACGCGCCATGCTTTCCGCCAGGATGCCGCCGCCGCAGCCGACGTCCAGCACCTTTTTGCCAAACAGGCCGTCGCTGTGCTGAGCGATATAACCCAGGCGCAGCGGGTTAATGCGGTGCAGCGGTTTAAACTCGCCTTCCAGATCCCACCAGCGCGACGCGACCGCCTCGAACTTGGCAATTTCCTGATGATCCACGTTAGCCGTGGCGCTGTTTTGCTCTGCCTTCATTGTTTCTTACTCCCTGGAAGTTTGGCTTCAGTATACATCTTTCCGCAGGCGAACGGCCGACAGGATAAAAGCGCGCGATTAAAGCGGGCGGAACGACGCTTTCCGTTCACCATAGTGCCTAAAGGTGATATACTTTCGCACCTTTAAATCCGGGTATAATTTAGAAGGAAAGCGCCTCCATGAGTGACCTGGCCAGAGAAATCACACCGGTCAATATCGAAGAAGAGCTAAAGAACTCTTACCTTGATTATGCCATGTCGGTCATCGTTGGCCGTGCATTGCCAGACGTCCGCGATGGCCTGAAGCCAGTACACCGTCGCGTGCTCTATGCCATGAACGTGCTGGGCAATGACTGGAACAAACCTTATAAAAAGTCAGCCCGTGTTGTCGGCGACGTTATTGGTAAATATCACCCGCATGGCGATACCGCCGTGTATGACACTATCGTGCGTATGGCGCAGCCTTTCTCGCTGCGCTACATGCTGGTAGACGGCCAGGGCAACTTCGGTTCCGTTGACGGCGACTCCGCTGCGGCAATGCGTTATACCGAAGTGCGCATGTCTAAAATCGCTCACGAGCTGCTGGCGGATCTGGAAAAAGAAACCGTCGACTACGTGCCGAACTATGACGGCACCGAGCAGATCCCGGAAGTCATGCCGACCAAGATCCCGAACCTGCTGGTTAACGGTTCTTCGGGCATCGCCGTGGGCATGGCGACCAACATTCCGCCGCACAACCTGACGGAAGTGATCAACGGCTGTCTGGCCTATATCGAAGATGAGAACATCAGCATTGAAGGGCTGATGGAACACATTCCGGGGCCGGACTTCCCGACCGCCGCCATCATCAACGGCCGTCGTGGCATTGAAGAAGCCTATCGTACCGGGCGCGGCAAAATCTATATCCGCGCGCGTGGCGAAGTGGAAGTGGACGCTAAAACCGGCCGCGAAACCATCATCATCCACGAAATTCCCTATCAGGTGAACAAAGCGCGCCTGATCGAGAAAATGGCGGAGCTGGTGAAAGAGAAACGTCTGGAAGGGATCAGCGCGCTGCGCGATGAGTCCGATAAAGACGGGATGCGCATCGTGGTGGAAGTGAAGCGCGATGCGGTAGGCGAAGTGGTGCTGAACAACCTCTACTCGCTGACCCAGCTGCAAACCTCTTTCGGCATCAACATGGTGGCGCTGCATCAGGGCCAGCCGAAGATCATGCCGCTGAAGGATATTCTGGAAGCCTTTGTTCGCCACCGCCGTGAAGTGGTGACGCGCCGGACTATCTTTGAACTGCGCAAGGCTCGCGATCGCGCGCATATCCTTGAAGCGCTGGCGATCGCGCTGGCCAACATCGATCCTATTATCGAGCTAATCCGCCACGCGCCAACGCCAGCGGAAGCGAAAGCGGGTCTGGTGGCGCGTCCGTGGGAGCTGGGCAACGTTTCCGCCATGCTGGAACGCGCGGGCGACAACGCGGCGCGTCCGGAGTGGCTGGAAGAAGAGTACGGCATTCGCGACGGCCAGTATTACCTGACCGAACAGCAGGCCCAGGCGATCCTGGATCTGCGTCTGCAGAAGCTGACCGGCCTGGAGCACGAAAAGCTGCTGGACGAGTACAAAGAGCTGCTGGAGCAAATTGCCGAGCTGATCCGCATTCTGGAAAGCGCAGAGCGCCTGATGGAAGTGATCCGCGAAGAGCTGGAGCTGGTGCGTGACCAGTTTGGCGACAAACGCCGCACGGAAATCACCGCCAACAGCGCCGATATTAATATTGAAGATCTGATCAACCAGGAAGATGTGGTCGTGACCCTGTCGCATCAGGGCTACGTGAAATATCAGCCGCTGACGGATTACGAAGCGCAGCGTCGCGGCGGCAAAGGCAAGTCGGCAGCACGCATCAAGGAAGAAGACTTTATCGACCGCCTGCTGGTGGCCAACACCCACGATACGATCCTCTGCTTCTCCAGCCGTGGTCGTCTCTACTGGATGAAGGTCTATCAGCTGCCGGAAGCGAGCCGTGGCGCGCGTGGACGTCCTATCGTCAACCTGCTGCCGCTGGAAGCGAACGAGCGCATCACCGCAATTCTGCCGGTGCGTGAATACGCGGAAGGCTGGAACATCTTTATGGCGACCGCCAGCGGCACCGTGAAGAAAACCGCGCTGACCGAGTTCAGCCGTCCACGCAGCGCCGGCATTATCGCCGTCAACCTGCGCGAAGACGATGAGCTGATTGGCGTGGCGCTGACCAACGGCAACGATGAAGCGATGCTCTTCTCTGCGGCGGGTAAAGTGGTGCGCTTCGCCGAGAACGCGGTGCGCGCGATGGGCCGTACCGCATCGGGCGTGCGCGGCATTAAGCTGGCGGAAGGCGATCGTGTGGTCTCGCTGATCGTGCCGCGTGATGACGGCGCTATCCTGACGGTGACGCAGAACGGCTACGGTAAGCGTACCGCCAACAGCGAGTACCCGACCAAGTCTCGTGCGACCCAGGGCGTTATCTCGATCAAGGTTACCGAGCGCAACGGGCCGGTTATCGGCGCGGTGCAGGTGGTCGACAGCGATCAGATCATGATGATCACCGATGCCGGTACGCTGGTGCGTACCCGCGTGTCTGAGGTCAGCGTGGTTGGCCGTAACACCCAGGGCGTTATTCTGATCCGTACTGCGGAAGATGAAAACGTGGTGGGCCTACAGCGCGTGGCCGAGCCGGTTGCCGAAGAAGAGCTGGATGCTATCGACGGCAGCGTGGCCGAAGGCGACGAGGACATCGCGCCGGAAGTGATGGAAGACGACGCGCCGGAAGGCGACGAAGAAGAGTAATTTCTTCCGCTTAAGGTGCCAGAGGCCGGTTCAGTGAACCGGCCTTTTTTTATGCGCCGAAGAAAATGCGGAAGACGATACGCAGGATTGGCGTCCGAAACGGACAGCGGCGAAGAGGATTGCTATACACGCAGGGCGAACTACGGAGGGTTGCCATGCAAATCAAAGCCGAACGTTATTTTTCTCCGCTGACGGGCAGGGGAGAATGTTATCTGGTCAGCGTAATTAAGCGGGACGGAAGAAACCGGGAATACATTGTTGAGATCAATCCATTACACAGGGCAATGTACTTTCTTTTTACTGGAAACTGGACGCATGATTATGTTGAAAATTTCGCCTGGATAGTAAGCTTTTATCCGCACGATGCGCTATTGTTGCCAGGCAAAGAGGGACGTTTTAAGCCTGACGGCGGCATGAACTTTACGCGTAGCGAGCTGGAGAAGTTTATGGTGCAGGGAATTGGGGCCGCCATAGAGGATTTTTCGCAACGGCATCGGCCGATGATGCTGGTAGCGGTGGCGATCCGGAAAAAGCTGGGCAGGTTGTATCATCGTCTTCTTATCCGGCACGCAGAGGCGGCCGGTTATCTTTATCATCAGACATATGTGCAGGAGGCTATTTATGTTATCGAGAAAAAATCAAAAAGCGCAAAGCCAGAGCGCGCGCCGACCTTCCAGAGAGGAGATTATTGCGCTATCGCTGGGTTGTATGAATGAATCTGCCGAGAAACTGGCCGCGCTGGCGCAAAAAAGCGACGTTTTTGCGGCCTGTCGCCGTTCCGCTGACGGTTATCCGGAAAAGTCTTAAGTAAGCGCGGCGTTTTACGCAGAAAACAGCGCGTTGAGCGTACGGGTAACTGGCTTTTTAACGGCTCTGGCGGTACTGTAGCGGGATCGTATTTGTCATCCCGACCAGCCGCCACTGTAGGTTCCGTTTGAAATATTTAGTCTCGTTCAGAACAACGTTAAGGATCTCTCGCTATCTGTTCCGGGCGCTGGCGCTGATGCTCTGGACGCTCGGTGCGCTGCTCACCACCTTTTATATTATTAACGTGCTGCACGAGAAAGAGGCGCAGGTACGGCAGGAGTTCAACGCCAGCTTTGAGCAGGCGCAGTGGTATATTCGCCATTCCACAGACGTTACGCGAGAACTGAAATATATCGCCGAGAACCGGCTGAACGCGTCCGCCAATGGCCTTGACGTGCTCAACGGCGTTTTTCCCGGCAAAACGGCGCTGCCACAGTTTTATCCGCTCTATTCCGACTCTGACTGTAGCGCCATGAGCGACGTCTGGCGCAATTCGCTGGAGTCGCTGAGCTATTTCCTGCACTACTGGAAAGCCAATTTCGCTTCCGCCTATGAGCTGAACAGGGTGTTCTTTATTGGCGGTGAAAGCCTGTGCCTGGCAGACTTTGGCGTCGGCAACGCCTCCGCCGACCGCGAGCGCGCGCTGAAAGCGCTGCACGAACGCATCCTGAAATACCGCAGCGGCAATGATGAAGAGCGCAAAAACAGCTTCTTCTGGATCGCGCCGGCCAGCCAGCCCGGTACGGGCTACTACTATATGGTGACGCCGGTGTATGTCGCCAGCAAAATGGCGGCGCTGCTGGGCATTGAGCAAACCATCCGCCTGGATGATTTTGTGGTGCCGGGCAGCTTCCCGGTCAATGCTATGCTGCTGGACGCAGACAATCAGCGCGTGCTGACCTCTTCCCGGCCCGGCAGCCGGGTATCGCTGGACGATCTGCCCGACGACAGTACCTGGTTCGGCTATATCAACGGCTACAAACAGCTGGTGCTGAAAAAAACGCTGACGCCGTCTTCGCTGACCATGGTCTATTCGGTGCAGACCAACGAGATGGTCGAAAAGCTGAAAATGCTGATCATCAATGCCATCCTGCTGAACGTCATCAGCGCCATTATTCTGTTTACGCTGGCCTGGCTGTTTGAGCGGCGCATGTTTTTGCCCGCCGAAGATAATGCCCATCGCCTGGAAGAGCACGAGCAGTTTAACCGTAAAATCGTCGCCTCTGCTCCGGTCGGCATTTGCATCCTGCGCACCAGCGACGGCACCAATATCCTCAGCAACGAGCTGGCACATAACTACCTCAGTATGCTGACGCAGGAAGACAGGCAGCGCCTGACCGAAATTATTTGCGGCCAGCAGGTTAACTTTGTTGACGTGCTGACCGGCAGCAATACCAATTTGCAAATCAGCTTTGTGCATTCGCGCTATCGCAACGAAAACGTGGCGATTTGCGTGCTGGTGGACGTCAGCGCACGCGTGAAAATGGAAGAGTCGCTACAGGAAATGGCACAGGCTGCCGAGCAGGCCAGCCAGTCGAAATCCATGTTCCTGGCCACGGTCAGCCACGAGCTGCGCACGCCGCTGTACGGCATTATCGGCAACCTGGATCTGCTGCAAACCCGCGCGCTGCCTAAAGGCGTAGAGTCGCTGGTCACGGCGATGAATAACTCCTCCAGCCTGCTGCTGAAAATCATCAGCGATATTCTCGACTTCTCTAAAATTGAGTCCGAGCAGCTGCGTATTGAACCACGGGAATTCGCGCCGCGCGAGGTGATCACCCATATCGCCTCTAACTATCTGGCGATGGTGGTGAAAAAACGCCTGACGCTCTGGTGCTTTATCGACAGCGACGTGCCGGTCACGCTGGACGGCGATCCGATCCGCCTTCAGCAGGTCATCTCTAACCTGTTGAACAACGCAATTAAGTTTACCCACACCGGCGGCATTATTTTGCAGGCCTACGTTAAAGACGGCTATCTGGCTTTCCGCGTGCGTGATACCGGCGTGGGCATACCGGCCAAAGAGATCACCCGCCTGTTCGATCCGTTCTTCCAGGTCGGCACCGGCGTGCAGCGTAATTTCCAGGGCACCGGCCTGGGGTTGGCTATCTGTGAAAAGCTGATCAATATGATGGACGGTGATATTGAGGTCGATTCCGAACCGGGAATGGGCAGCCAGTTTATCGTGCGCATTCCGCTTTATAACAGCAAGGTGAAAACCCCGCAGCGGCACGAAGGCCTGGAAGGCAAAACCTGTTGGCTGGAATTGCGTAACGAGGCGCTGGCCGCCTTCCTGGAAAAATTGCTCGACGGGCACGGCCTGAAGGTGCAGCGCCTGCATGAGCTAAGCCGCTGCGAGCCGGATGACGTGATCGTGACCGATTACGACTTCCAGAGTCAGCAGGTGCACCGGGCGACTATCCGCTTTGACGGCAGCCATAACGATGGCCCGCAGGAGCTGTCGCCGGGGCGTTGGGTTTACGGCACCACCACGCCGCACGAGCTGCCCGCGCTGTTGGGACGCATCTATCGTGTTGAAGTAGAGATGCCGGACGCTTCGTCAGAGCTGCCGGAAACGGACGAGAAAAGTGTCACCAACGAAGATATTCTTATCCTGGTGGTGGACGATCACCCTATCAACCGCATGCTGCTGTCCGATCAGCTTGGCTCGCTGGGCTATCGGGTGAAAACGGCGCAGGATGGCGTGGATGCGCTCAACGTGCTGAGCCGCAACGAGATTGATATTGTCCTGACCGACGTCAACATGCCGAATATGGACGGTTATCGCCTGACGCAGCGCCTGCGGCAGCTGGGCCTGACCTTCCCGGTGGTCGGCGTCACCGCCAACGCGCTGGCGGAAGAAAAACAGCGCTGTATGGAAGCGGGTATGGATAACTGTCTGTCGAAGCCGGTTACGCTGGACACGCTACAGCAGACGCTGGCGTTTTACGCGGATCGGGTCAGGAAAAGCCGGGAAGGGTAACGCGGACGATAAAAAAAGCCTGGCGGGAGCCAGGCTCAGGATAAGCCCTGGGGGTTTAGTCTTTATCCACCGGCATGGTGCTGACGGATGAAAGATAGTTCAGCAGCGCGATATCGTTATCCACGCCCAGCTTCATCATCGCCGACTTCTTCTGGCTACTGATGGTTTTGATGCTGCGGTTCAGCTTCTTGGCGATTTCGGTTACCAGGAAACCTTCCGCAAACAGGCGCAGCACTTCGCTCTCTTTCGGGGACAGGCGCTTGTCGCCATAGCCGCCCGCGCTGATTTTCTCCAGCAGTTTAGCCACGCTTTCCGGCGTATACTTCTTGCCTTTTTGCAGTGCGGCCAGCGCTTTAGGCAGGTCGGTTGGCGCGCCCTGTTTCAGCACGATCCCTTCAATGTCCAGGTCCAGCACGGCGCTGAGGATGGCCGGGTTGTTGTTCATGGTCAGAACGATGATCGACAGGTCCGGATAGTGACGCTTGATATACTTAATCAGCGTAATACCGTCGCCATATTTTTCACCAGGCATCGACAGATCGGTGATCAGGACGTTGGCGTCAAGCTTGGAAAGGCTGTTGATTAATGCTGTGGAATCTTCGAACTCACCGACAACATTGACCCATTCAATCTGTTCAAGTGACTTGCGAATGCCGAACAGAACAATAGGATGGTCATCGGCAATAATTACGTTCAGGTTGTTCATATTATTGGTTACCTTGCTGCAGCAGTTCGTTGACGTAGCGGTCAATTTCACTGGTGGTATTTTTAATGTTTGAATTGTCACACTCGGTTATGTGCTGTTCTAACGTTTCACAAAGCTGCTTGCCCGGTGTCAAATTAAGCATGGCAAACACACCCTTCAGGCGATGCGCAGTCTGAGCAAGCGAACTCAAGTCCCTTTCTGCTGCCTCATTATACAATCTCTTTACATCATCTGGTACTGTCTCAACAAACAGCTGGAAATAGCCTGGCGCGAACAGCTGCGCAGGCGTCTCCTCTTCTTCGGTCTCATCCAGGGCCAGCTGAAGCTCAATAAGCTGCAGTAACGCATCCTGCATAGCGCTGCTGATATTGAAATTCACCCTGAAGCGATCGCGGGAAAGCGCGGTGTAGCCCGCCTCATCATCCGTCAGCAGCAGCGACCAGGCCGTCAGGCTGGCCGGGTCGTCCGTGACCAGCACATCGTGATCCTGTCCGGAAAAGCGCTCGTCCGGCGTAATACAGCTGGCGCCCCAGTTTTCTAACTGGTGCACCACAATTTTTCTGACCTCATCCACGTTGATATCAATTAACGCGGTCAGACCTTCCAGCAGCTTCTCTTCCTGAGCCTGCTGGTGTTCCTGCGGCGCATGAACCTGGATGCTGTAACGGGTGCCGATATCGGGACGCGCGACAATTTCAAGATGCCCGCCAAGCTGTTTGCACAGCTGCTTACAAAGGAAAAACGCCAGCCCCGAAGCCTGACCAAAACGGTCAAAGCTGGTTTCGCCGAGGAAAGGAAAATCGGTGTTGCCCATCTCGTCCACCGTCAGTCCGGCGCCGGTATCCACCATTTCAATCGCCAGCCTGTCCGGCCGATCGGCAGGATGGCTGACCTCAATAGAGATGCGGCCCCAGCTGGTGCTGGTAATGGAATAGTGCAGCAGAGTGGTCAGGATTTTGTAAATAGCGCGCCGATCGCCAAAACGGTTCTCGTCGCTGTTCAGACGGTTGCTGACCACCAGCTTCAGCCCCTTACGCCGCAGCGAGGGCAGGGCCTCGGTCACCAGCTCATCAAGCACGCTTTGCAGGTTAAAGGCTTCGGCGTCCGGCGCCCAGTCGTGCGTTTCCAGACGATTTAACAGCACGATATCATCCACCAGCCGACGCAGCGCCTGCGCTTCCTGCAGCGCGTCTTCCAGCTGCTCGCCAGGCTGCGCGGATTCGATAGCCTGCAAATGGCCGATCACATCGCCCAGCGGCCGGTTCAGCGCGTGTCCCAGATTCTGCAACAGCTGCTGACGCGTCTGGTGGCTTTTATCCAGCACCTGCTGCGCTTTTTGCAGCTTTTTATTCACCAACAGCTCGCGATCCTGATCGCGCATCATAAACAGCTGGGTGCTGGCCGCCAGCATACTGCGCGCATGGCGGATCTCATAAACTTCGTTGTTGACGGTAGCCTGCAACACGCCCTGATGCTGATCGGACATATTGATAATCTTTTGCAGATTGAGATGCGGCAGCAGGTGCTCGGCGATTTTGTTGCTGATAATCGTGCGGTTGCTGGCAAAGTCATACACCAGCAGGCCAACCGGCAGGCTGGCCACAATCTCTTCATTGAGGATGCGCAGCGACTCCAGTTCGGCGCTCTGGTTTTCGCTGGGGCGCAGCGACTGCTGGCGCAGCAGCAGCAGACCGGCCAGCGAAAGCAGCAGCAGCACAAAATTCGCCAGCAGCGGCCACATCAGGTTACGCAGCGTGTCGGCGATCAGGCCGAGGATCGGCACGCGATAAACCAGCTGCAACGGCGTGCTGGACAGCGAGGCGGCGATTTCTACATTGGGATTCAGCAGCGTGACTTTAGTGCTGTGCGTACTGTCTTCATCCACGCTGGCGCTGCTGCCGGTACCGGCCATATCCTGCTTCAGCTGGAAATTTTCCAGCGGCATATTCAGTGGGATCAGATCGTTAATCGGCAAATCGAAGGCGACCACGGTGGCCAGGTGGCCCGGCTGGTTAAAGGTGGTGCGCACGGTAAAATAGTGGTCATTCTGCCAGGTAAAGCGGCGCAGCGGCGAGAAGCTTTCCCGCTCGTCCAGCGCGTTGGCCTGCTGGAGCATCTCCGCGCGGCGCGCATCGACAATAGTGCTGATGGCGCTCTCTTTATAACGCGTCGCCATATCTTTTAACGGCAGCGTCGAAATTAAAATCAGGCTGTTATCCTGCCCGTTGAGAAAATACATTGACCAGGTGCTGTTTTCGGCGCCCCATAGCGTATCCAGATAGTTAGACATACGCAGCGTCATATCCAGCGTGCTGCTGTCGTGCGAGCCAAAAATCAGCGCTTCGGTTTTACGGCGGGTTTTCTCAAGATAATAGACATCGGGACGCAGGCGGGTTTCCTGCAGGCTGTTCGGCGGCGAGCCTGCGGCATTGGCCGCAAGATTTTCATAAATCTGCCAGGTAGCGAACCGGTAGGTGTCGATACGCTTCTGCATAACGTGAGCGATATCCGCCATCGCATAGCGTTTATCGGTCAGCCAGGCGTTAACGGCGTTGTGGATCATAAATCCGGATGCCAACAGCAGTACCAGGATAAACATCACGAAAAACCGGGTGACGTTACCGGAAGTCAGTGGAAATTTGTAGGGCATCATAGCCGTGGAACCCCAGTTAACGAGCCATCAGTCAGGCACAGGTAAAGGCAAGCCGCGAACAAAAGGCCGGATGAGACAACGGAAGGCGGGCAGTGGCTGCCTGGCGATTCATGGGAACACACGGATCTGTTGTGCGGCCACGCGCGCGTAAACAAAGAAATCGCGTGGGGTGCTGCCAGCGCGCAGGCGCTTGCGGGTCTGGCATCCTGAATCGTCATAGGTTCCGTTAAAAGCTTGTCGCGGTAAACACTACTTTTTATCACATTTCGCTAAATTAAAGAAGAACGCGCCACGGGCAAGGCGCATATTATATCGCGACAAAACCATAGCGACGCGGGCGTTTGTGTTAAATAACCTGAAAAAAAGCCCCTGTTAATCAAATATTGAGGCTAAAGGTGATTTTACAGATAACTCCTGGTGGATAGCGCGCGATCTTCGCTTAACTCAAATCATTGGCTGGAGGTAAAAAAAATGTTTTGACGCGCTTTAGCTCCGCTTTACGCTCTTGCTGTTTTTTTGTACTGCCCCTGCCGTTTGCCTTTGCCGATTTCTGCACGCTGATATGAAAATTTGCGCGCGGTCAAAAAAAACGAGCCGCAGCAGCGGCAGAAAGTTTTCTGGAAGCTGTTACATTTTTTACACTTCCTTAAAAAAATTCCTTAAGTTAAATCAATTTATTAATGCGTTATTTCATCAATTTTACTTGATAGTTGACAGTTTCCAGAATTGTAAACTAAGTCAAATTATAAATTATGTTTATCCTGTCGATAAATATTAATCAAGGCGAGTGGCGGGGTTTTTCATACTATCAGAAAGATAAAAGTTAAAAAAAATAGCGTATCAGCGCCTCTTTTTAGATTGTTTTTAACATTTCTACGCCGTCCGGAAATGTCGTTGCACCAGGTAAAGCCGCCTGCCCTCGGGTAAGGCGATCTATTACTTTGCGCGTAAAGCTGAAGGTTTTCTTCATGTTTACGTGCGAAACATCCAATGTCTGGTGTACACGAGGTTACTATGGCTCAGCTTACTGATGGCAGCGTGGAAATACTTTCGCGCGACGATGGCAGCATTCTTTCTCAGGTCGCAGCAGGGAATTCCAACAATACCATCCTCCTGAATCAACCCAGCGTAGTCCGCATTCATGGAACCCGCGCCATGGTGACCGAGTTCGAACGCCAGGGTAACGATCTCATCGTCCACATGCGTGACGGCAGCGTTAAACGCTATCAGCAATTCTTCCTGGATGACGTTGACGGCGATCACAGCGAGCTGGTTTTTGATGACGGCGTCAATCCGCCTGAGCACGCACTCTTCCCGGTCACCAACGAATTCGCCGATGCGCAGGCGGTGGTAGCGATTACGCCACAGTATGAGTCGCTTGGCTCGCTGGAACCGCTGCTGCTGGCTGATACCGGTGCTACCACCGGCGTTATCACCGCCGCAGGTATTGGCGCGCTTGGTCTTGGCGCAGCAGGCGTCGCCGCACTGGCGGGCGGCGGCGGTGGCGGTGGCGGCGGTGATGATGCAGTGACAGTAGCGCCATCCCTTACCGTCAATCCGTTAACCGGCGATAATACCCTGTCGACGGCGGAAAAAAATTCTGACCAGACGCTGAACGGCACCACCAGCGGCACGGAAGCGGGCAACACCGTTACCGTCGTGCTCAACGGCGTGACCTATACCACCACGGTCGGGGCAGACGGCAGCTGGAGCATCACCTTACCGGCCGCCGCGCTGGCTACGTTGCCGGAAGGCAGCAATACGCTGACCATCAGCGTGACCAACAATGCAGGCGCCACGGCGACCACCGCTGAAATCTTTACGGTAGAGGCCGGTGCGGTCACGCCGACCACGCCTTCCATCGCTATCGCCGCTTTTGCAGGTGACGACGTGCTGGATAACGGCGAGCAGCAGCAGGCGCAGATCATCAGCGGCACCACCACCAACGTGCAGCAGGGCCAGACCGTTACCGTTACCCTGAACGGCCAAACCTACACCACCACCGTTGACGGCAGCGGCGCGTGGAGCGTGGCCGTTCCGGCTGCGGCCGTGCAGGCGCTGGCGGCGGGCACCACGACCATTACCGCCACCGTTACCGATGCGGCGGGCGCGGCGGCAACCACCACGCACGATTTCACCGTTAACGCCCCGGCGACCGTACCGGCCATCACCATCGCTGCCTTTGCGGGCGACGACGTGCTGGATAACGGCGAGCAGCAGCAGGCGCAGAGCATCAGCGGCACCACCACCAACGTGCAGCCGGGCCAGACCGTTACCGTTACCCTGAACGGGCAAACCTACACCACCACCGTTGACGGCAGCGGCGCGTGGAGCGTGGCCGTTCCGGCTGCGGCCGTGCAGGCGCTGGCGGCGGGCACCGCGACCATTACCGCCACCGTTACCGATGCGGCGGGCGCGGCGGCAACCACCACGCACGATTTCACCGTACCAGCCTTTGGCATCGGCAGCATTAGCGTTAATGCGCCGGGCGGCGACGGCTATCTCAGTATTACCGAAGCGCAGTCCGATCTCACCGTTTCCGGCTCTTCAGCCGATCTTCCTGCCGGCACGGTTATCCGGGTATCGCTGGGCGGGCGCGAATATACTGCCACCGTGGCGGCAGACGGCAGCTGGAGCGCCACCATCCCCGCCGCCGATCTGCAACAGCTGTCGCAGGGTCAGAATCTCATTATCGCGTCAGCCACCCTGGCGGACGGCACCGTCGTACAAAATGGCTCTGCCGCTTCGCTTAACGTTATTACCACCGAACCGAACGCCGGGCTTAATGTGCCCTTCGGCGACAGCGTTATCAGCGGCAGTGAAGCGGGCGCCGATCAGACGCTGACCGGCAATACCGGCGTGGCGGGCGCAGGCCAGTCGGTCACAGCGACAATAGGCGGCACGGACTATACCGGCACGGTCAACAACGACGGTAGCTGGAGCGTGACGCTGCCGGCCGGCTCGCTGCAAAACCTGCCGCAGGGCAGCAACGATATCACCGTAGTGATTACCGATCCGGCAGGCAACAGCAGCACCTCGACCACGCCGGTAAACGTAGCGACCGCCGCGCCAGCTCTTACCGTTACGCCACCGGATGCGACGCTGAACCAGGACGATGTAACCCAGCCGCTGATCCTGAGCGGCGTCAGCGCTGACAGTCAGAGCGTCACCGTCACGCTGAACGGCGTGACCTATAACACCACCGTTAACCCGGACGGCAGCTGGAACGTGAATATTCCGGCTTCCGATCTGCAACAGCTTGCCGATGGTGATTACACGCTGGGCGTGGTCGCTACCGACGGTTACGGCAACAGCACCACGCAAAATATTCCGCTGGCCGTGGACGCCACGCCGCCGACGGCAACGGTTAATCCGCTGGGCGGTGACGGCTATGTGAATGCGGGCGAAGTCGGTCAGCCGCTGGTTATTACCGGCACCACCCAGCCGGGCAGCACGGTGCTGGTGCGTTTTGACAGCGTTGACGTGCCCGCCACTGTCGACCCGGTTACCGGCGCCTGGACGGCGACGTTAAGCCCGGACAGCCAGGCCGCCATTGCTGACGGCACTTACGTCGTCACCGTCGTTACCACCGATGCGGCCGGTAACGCCAGCGAGACCTATACCACTGTAACCTATGCAACCACCACGCCGATCGTGACGGTTAATGAACTCACCGCCGACGGCTCGCTGAACAGCGCAGAAGTCACGGTCGATCAGGTGCTGACCGGGACGGCCACTAACGTTGCCCCAGGCAGCCCCGTGACCCTGCAACTGGCAGACGGCACAATCTTTACCGGCAGCATTGAGCCGGGCGGCAACTGGAATATCACGCTGCCCGCGACCACGCTAACGGCGCTGGCGAACGGCACGCAAAACTATACCGTTAGCGTCAGCGATGCGGCGGGCAATACCGGCAACGCGACCGGCAGTTTTGCGGTGGCCGTCGATAACACCGTGGCCGCGCTGGCTATTGCGCCGGTCAGCGGCGATAACGCTATTAACGCGACAGAAGCGCAGGCGGATCTGGTTATCAGCGGCGGCAGCGCTGGCCTTGCCGCCGCCACGCCGCTGACGGTTACCTTTAACGGCGTGGATTACGCCTCTACGGTTAATCCGGACGGCAGCTGGACGGTAACCGTGCCTGCCGCCGCCTTGACCGGCATTGCCAACGGCAGCTATGCCGTTACCGTGACGGGCACGGACGCCAACAGCAATCCGATCGCCGGCACCAGCGACGTGAACGTGCGTACTTCGTTCCCGACAGAAATTATCCTTAACTCGCCGTTTGGCGACGGCGTGCTGAACGCGGCTGAAAGCACGGCGGCGCAAACGCTGACGGGCAATACCGGCGTCAACTTCCCGGATCAGGCGGTAACGGTAACCGTTGACGGCGTAAGTTATCCCGCTACCGTCGATACCCTTACCGGCAGCTGGAGCGTGGCGCTGCTGCCGCCGGCGTTGGCCTCGCTACAGGACGGCACCGCAGATATTGTCGTTACCGTTACGGATTCGCTGGGCAATACGGCCAGCTCAACCACGCCAATCGTGGTCGATACCGCCGCGCCAGCGTTGGACGTCGCCATTCCGGGCGATAACGGCGTGATTAACGCGCAGGCGCAGAACCAGCCGCTGACCGTGAGCGGCACGGCGGAAGCGGGCAGCACGCTCAGCATAGTGCTGGCGGGCGTCACTTATTTAACCGGCGCAGATGCGGACGGCAACTGGAGCCTGGCGATTTCGCCTTCCGCACTACAGTCGCTGCCGGACGGTAAATATGATATTACCGTGACCGCTACGGACGCGGGCGGTAACCAGACCACCTCATTGACGCCGGTAACCCTGGATACCGCGACGCCTGCGTTGACCATTGCACCGGTTTCCGGCGACGGCTATCTGAACGCGGCGGAACACGACGCCGCGCTCAGCGTAGCGGGCACGGCCGATGCGGGATCGGCGATTGTCGTTACGCTTAATAACGTTACCTATAACGCCGTGTCCGACGCCAACGGCAACTGGAGCGTCAGCGTGCCTGCTGGCGACGTCAATGCGCTGACGGACGGCACCTATGCGGTGAGCGTGCAGGCCACGGACAGCGCGGGCAACGCTACGTCAAGCCTGCAACCGCTGACGGTAGTGGCGGGCGCGGGCGCGCAGCCAACAATCGCCGTAGACGCCTTCACGGGCGACGGCGTGCTGGACGGCGCGGAGCAGGATCTCAATCAGCTGGTTACCGGCACCACGACCAACGTTCAGGCAGGCCAGATCGTTACGCTGACCATGAACGGCGCGCAGTATACGGGTACCGTACAGGCGGACGGCAGCTACAGCGTGCTGGTGCCGGCTACGGCCTATTACGGACTGGCCAACGGCACGCAAACCTTTACCGTTGATGTAGCCGACGTCGCGGGCAATCCGGCCACGGCGACCAGCGGCTATACCATCGATAATACCTTTAGCTCAATTGCTATTGGCGTCATCAGCGATGATAACGCTATCAACACCGTTGAAGCGCAAAACCCGCTGGTGATCCACGGCAGCACCCGCTTTGTCGCCTTTGGTGCGCGCATCCTGGTGCGCTTTAACAATGCGGATTATGAAACCACCGCCAATAATGACGGCAGCTGGAGCGTGACCGTTCCGGCCAGCGCGCTGAGCGGCCTGCCTAACGGCAACCAGACGATCACCGCGACGGCGACCGACGTTAACGGCAACCAGATCGCTACCACGCAGAGCCTGGATTCCGCTATTAATCCAGACTTTACCGTGACGCTGAACGAGCCGTTTATCGATGGTGCGCTGAACGGCACGGAGGCGCTCAGCGACCAGTCCCTTTCCGGCTCGACCGGCATTACCGGCAGCGGCCAGGCCGTTAGCGTGCTGCTGAACGGCATCACCTATACGGCAAACGTGGATGCGGACGGCAACTGGTCGGTCACGCTGCCCAATGCGGTGCTGCAAGGCCTGCCGCAGGGCGATAACACGCTGACCGTGACCGCCACCGATCCGGCTGGCAATACTTCTTCACTGACCAATACCTTTACCGTAGATACCTCAACGCCGACGCTGACGCTGAATGCGCTGGCGGAAGATAACCGCCTGAGCCTGGCGGAGCAGGGCCAGGCGCTGACGGTAACGGGCGACGGCGAGCCGGGCAACGTGGTCACGCTGGTGCTGAACAACACCACCTATACCGCGACGGTGACCGGCACCGGCAGCTGGAGCATTGAGCTGCCGGCGGCGGCGCTGCTGGCGTTAACCGACGGCAGCTATCCTGTTTCGGTCAGCGTGGTTGATGCGGCAGGCAACGTCTCTGCGCTGACCCGCACGCTGGATGTGGATCTGACGCCGCCAGCGTTGACGGTGAACCCCGTCTCTGGCGATGGCTATCTTAACGCTGCCGACACCAGCCAGCCGCTGGTGGTCAGCGGTACGGGCGAAACCGGCAACACTATCGCCGTCGAGCTGAACGGCACCGTTTACAACACTATTGTTGGCGCTAACGGTCAGTGGACGCTGACCGTGCCCAACACGGCGGTAAATACGCTGGCGGAAGGTAACTATACGCTTGCCGTTACCGCCAGCGATGCGGCCGGTAACGTGACCACCGCCAGCACGCCGCTGGTGGTGGATACCAGCGCGCCGGTTATTGCCGTTAACGATCTGACCGCTAACAATATTATCGACGGCGCGGAACAGCAGACCGACCAGCTGCTCAGCGGGACGGTAACCAATGCGGAAGTGGGGCAAACGGTCACCGTAACGCTTAACGGCACCGATTACGTAACCACGGTACAAACCGGCGGCGGCTGGCAGGTGGCGATCCCGGCCGCCGATCTGAGCGCGCTGGCCAACGGCACGCAGACGCTCAGCGTCACCGTGGCCGATCTGGCAGGCAACAGCAGCACCGTTGCCAAAACCTTTACCGTCGACAGTACGCTCAGCAGCGTGGCGTTCGATCCGCTCAGCGGCGACGGCTATCTGAACGCGCTTGAGGCGCAGACGGATCTGACCGTTACCGGCTCTACGGCGAACGTGGCGGCTGGCAGCACGGTCACCTTTACGCTCGGCGGCCAAACCTACACCGGCACCGTAGCGGCAAACGGCAGCTGGACGGCGACTATCCCGGCAGCAGATTTGCAGGCGCTGGCAGAAGGGCCGCAAACCGCGACGGCCAGCGTTATCGCACAAAACGGCAATACCGTGACCAGTGAAAACACGCTGAACGTATACGTTGATCGCGTGCCGGATCCCACGCTGCAAACGCCGTTTATTGACGGCACCCTGACCGGCCAGGAAGCGGGCGTCACGCAGACGCTGACCGGCACCACGGGGCAGGAAGGCGTTGGTCAGACCGTAACGGTCAACATCGGCGGCACCGATTATGCCGCCACCGTTAACAGCTCCGGCGTCTGGACGCTGGATCTGGCGCCAGCGGTGCTTCAGGCGCTGCCGCAGGGACAGTCTGCCGTGACGGTGACGGTCACCGACGTGGCGGGCAACGTTTCCGCCATTACGCCAGCGCCAGTTATCACCGTGGCCACTGCGCTGCCAACGCTGACGCTGGATCCGGTCGCAGGCGGCGATAACATTATCAACGCCGACGAGCAGGGCGCAGCGCTGGCTATCAGCGGCACGGGCACGGCTGACAATGACGTTACCGTTACGCTGAACGGCGTAACCTATACCACCACGGTCAATACGGACGGCAGCTGGAGCGTAACCGTTCCGGCGACCGATCTGGCGGCGCTGGCCGACGGCCCTTATGCGCTTCAGGTCAGCACCAGCGATGCCTTTGGCAATACCGCTACGCAAAACCTGGGTCTTTCCGTGGATACCGCGACGCCAGCCTTTACGGTGGATCCGGTCACCGGCGACAACACCATTGACCAGGTCGAGCAGGGCCAGGCGCAGAACATTACCGGCAGCGGCAGCGAAGGCGACGCTATCTCCGTTACGTTGGGCGGCGCTACCTATACCACTACCGTCGGCACTGGCGGACAGTGGACGATTAGCGTACCGGCCAGCACGCTGGCTAACCTCACGGAAGGCGCTAATACGCTGACCGTAACGGCGACCTCGCCTGCGGGCAACGTCGCGAGCCAGGACACCACGCTGACGCTGGATACGGCGGTAGACGTGACCCTGATTATCAATGCCGTTTCCGGCGATGATTTAATCAACGCCGCCGAAGCCGCCCAGGGCTTTACCGTGACCGGCAGCGTGCCTGATGACACCAGCACGGTAGTCGTAAGCTTTAACGGCACGGATTATCCGGCGACCGTGGGCGCAAACGGCCTGTGGAGCGCGGCGATCCCGGCCGCGGCGCTGGCGGGCGTAGCGGACGGTGATTACACCCTGACCGTCACCGCCTCGCCTGCCAGCGGCGGCAGCCTGTCGCTGCCTCACGCCATTACCATAGATACCGCTGCGCCAGTTCTGACCGTCGCGGCTATCGCTGAAGACAACTTCCTGAACGCCGCCGAACAGGGTCAGCCGCTGGCTATTACCGGCACCGGCGAAGCGGGCGACAGCGTGCGCGTGGCACTGAACGGCAGCGTCTATACCGCCACCGTAGACGGCGACGGCAACTGGACGGTTACGGTTCCCGCGACGGCGACTATTGCTTTAACCGGCGGCAGCTATCCGGTCACCGTCACCGCGACGGATCCGGCGGGCAACGCCGTCACGCAAACCAGCGCGCTGGTTGTGGATGTCAGCACGCCTGTGCTGACGGTTAATCCGCTGAGCGGCGACGGTATCCTGAACGCCGAAGAGCAGGCGCAGCCGCTGACCGTTAGCGGCACGGCAGAGAACGGTTCAACCGTTACCGTCACGCTGGAGGGCACGGACTACACCGCCACGGCAGGCGCTAACGGCCAGTGGTCGCTGGCTATTCCGGCTGCGGATCTGGCCGGGCTGGCCAACGGCGACTACACCCTGACCGTAGCGACCGCCGACGCGGCAGGCAACGTGACGACTCAGGAGAGCACGCTGACGGTAGTGGCCGATGCCGCTACGCTGCCAACGCTGACGCTGGACAATTTTGCGGGCAACAACATTCTGGACGGCGCAGAGCAGCAGGTCAGCCAGACAATCAGCGGCACCACCACTAACGTCCAGGCGGGCCAGGTGGTGACGGTGACGCTGAACGGCTCGGTTTACAGCGGTCTGGTGCAGGACAGCGGCGCGTGGAGCGTCACTATTCCTGCTGCGGTACTGGCAGCGCTGCCAGCGGGCACGCAGACCTATAGCGTTTCCGTGGGCGATGCGGCGGGCAATGGGGTTACGGCAGGCGGCAGCTTCGATGTTAATACTGATATCAGCTCGGTAGCCATTAACCCGCTTAGCGATGACGGCTACCTGAACGCCACGGAGGCGCAGGGCGATCTGACCGTGAGCGGTGCGGTTTCTAACGTGCCGGAAGGCAATACCGTGACGGTAACCCTGAACGGCATTGACTACACCACTACGGTAACGACGGGCGGTACGTGGAGCCTGACGGTACCGGCGGCGGATCTGGCGGCGCTGGCTGAAGGCCCGGTGACCGTCAGCGCCAGCGTGCCTGACGTGGACGGCAACGCCGTGACCAACGAGGCGACGCTGAACGTAGCGACCACGCTGCCGACGCTGGCTATCGAGACGCCGTTTACTGACGGCGCGCTGAATGCAGGCGAGGCGGGAACGGCGCAAACGCTGACCGGTACGACCGGCCTCACGGGCGACGGTCAGAACGTCAGCATCGCTATTAACGGCAGCACCTATGCTGGCACCGTTGACGGCGACGGCAACTGGCGCATCGTTCTGTCGCCGGAAGTGCTACAGGCGCTGCCGCAGGGCGATACCCTGGCGACCGTTGCCGTCAGCGATGCGGCGGGCAACTCGACGACTGCTCCGCTGACCTTGAGCGTGGACACGCTGCCGCCTGCGGTTGCGGTTAACGCTATCGCTGGCGACAACATTCTTAACGCGGCGGAACAGGGCAGCGATCTGCCTGTTAGCGGCACAGGTGAAGCTAATGCCGCTATCGTGGTGACGCTGAACGGCATCGACTACACCACTACGGTGGGCACGGATGGCCAGTGGACGGTAACGGTGCCGGCAGCCGATCTGGCCGCGCTGGCGGACGGCAGCTATGTGATCACCACTACCGTGACCGATCCGGCAGGCAACAGCGCAACCGCCGACAGCCCGCTGACGGTTAAAGCCAGCGCGGCCGCGCTGCCAACCCTTTCTGTCGATCCTTTCACCGGCAACGATACGCTTAACGGCGCCGAACAGCAGACTACGCAATATCTCAGCGGTACGACCACTAACGTCGAGGCTGGGCAGCAGCTGACCGCCACGCTTAACGGCGTGGCTTACACCACGCGCGTGCTGGCCAGCGGTGCATGGCGCGTGGCGATCCCTTCTTCCGCGCTGGCGACGCTGGCTGACGGCACGGCGACCTTCAGCGTGGCGGTCAGCGACGCGGCGGGCAATCCGATCACCGTCAGTCATGATGTAACCGTGGACAGCACGGCGGCGGGCATCAGCCTCGATCCACTCAGCACCGACGGCTACCTGAACGCTGCGGAAGCCCAGGATGCGCTGATTGTTACCGGCACTACCACCGGCCTGGCGCAGGGCGCGCCGGTGACCGTCACCTTTAACGGACAAACTTTTACCGGCGTGGTCGGCACCGGCGGCACCTGGAACGCCGTGATCCCGGCCGCCTCGCTGGCTGGCCTGGCGGACGGTGCTAACACGCTGACCGTCACCGCGACCGATGCCAGCGGTGCTACGGCAACCGGCACCGCTACGCTGAACGTGCAGGTCAACGATTTGCCTGCGGTCGCGGCGGATACGCCATTTAACGGCGGCGTGCTGAACGGCGCACAGGCGGCGACGGATCAGACGCTGACCGGTTCTACTGGCGTAACGGGCGACGGGCAAACCGTTGCCGTGGCGGTGGGCGATACCACCTATACCGGCACTGTAGACGCGAACGGCAACTGGAGCGTCACTATCCCGACCGCTGAACTTCAGGCGTTGCCGCAGGGCGCAAACGCGCTACAGGTTACCGTAGCCGATGCGGCCGGCAACGCCAGCACGGTGGCGGTGCCGGTCACCGTGGATACCGTCGCGCCGACCCTGACGCTTAATCCGGTGGCGGGCGACGGCGTGGTCAACGGTAGCGAAGCAGCGGCGGATATCACCGTCAGCGGCGGCAGCACCGGCGCGGAAGAAGGTCAGCTGGTCACGGTTTCGCTGAACGGCCAGACTTACACCACCGCCATCGCGGCGGACGGCAGCTGGAGCCTTGCGCTGCCGGCCGGTCTGCTTCAGGCGTCGCCGAACGGCACTTATCCTGTTACCGTTTCCCTTAGCGACGCGGCGGGCAACACGGCTTCAACCGCTGCCGATATCACGCTGTCGACCGTGGCGCTACAGCCAACGCTGGATACGCCATTTATCGACAGCTACATCAACGTTACCGAGTCGCAGAGCGATCAGACGCTGAGCGGCACGACCGGCGCGACCGGCGCAGGCCAGACCGTAACGGTCAATATTGCCGGAACGGACTACACCGCCACGGTGGATAACGCCGGCAACTGGACGCTGCCGGTCAGCGCCGCCACGCTACAGGCGCTGGGCGAAGGCGTTCAGGGCATCACCGTGACCGCCACAGATGCCATCGGCAATACGGGCACCGCGACGACTTCTGTTAGCGTTGATCTGACTGCGCCAACGCTGACGGTCAATCCGGTCGCGGGCGATAACATTATCAACGCGGCGGAAAGCGTAGGGCCGGTAACCATTACGGGCACTGCTTCAGCCAGCGAAGCGGGCCAGCTGGTGACCGTCACCTTTAACGGCGTCGACTATCAACAGTCGGTGCAGGACGACGGCAACTGGACGGTCAATCTGCCCGCCAGCGTCACTCAGGGCATTGCGGACGGGACTTATCCAGTGAGCGTCAGCCTGACCGATGCGGCGGGCAACGTGTCTACTCAGGCGCTGACGGTCGTGGTCGATGCCAGCCTGGCAAGCCAGCCGACCGTGGCGCTGGATGCCATCAGCGGCGATAACTACCTTAATCAGAGCGAAGCGGGCGCGGATCTGGCCGTTACCGGCACCACCACCAACGTGACGGCAGGGCAGACCGTGACCGTCACGCTTAACGGCGTCGCCTATACGGCGCTGGTGCAGGCGGACGGCAGCTGGTCCGCGACGGTTCCGGCGGCGGATCTTGCCGCGCTGACCGACGGCGCGCAAACGCTGACCGCCACGGTCGCCGACGTGGCGGGCAACACGGGCAGCAATTTCGCGGAGTTTACCGTGGTCGCCCAGGCCGCCAGCCTGCCGACTATCTCAATCGATCCGGTCACCAGCGACGATGTGGTCAATAATCAGGAAGCGCAGAGCGATGTGCTGATCACCGGCTCCAGCCAGCGCATCCCGGAAGGCGGCACCGTGACGGTAACGCTGAACGGCGCGACCTATACCGGCACCGTTGACGCCGACGGCAACTGGAGCGCTACTGTGCCGGCTGCTGCGGTACAGGCGCTGACGCCGGGCGCCAATACGCTGACCGCCAGCGGCAGCGACGTGGCGGGCAACGTGGCGACGACAGCGGATAACTTTACCGTTGATACCACCGCGCCGGTGCTGAACGTGGCGTTAAGTGCGGGCGTGGATAACGTGCTGAACGCGGCGGAAGCGGCGGCCGGTCTGGTCGTCAGCGGCACCACCGATGCGGGCCTGCCGGTGAGCGTCACCCTTAACGACAAGGTGTACGCAACCACGGCAGATGCGGACGGCAACTGGAGCCTGACTATCGCCAGTGGCGATCTGACGGCGCTGGGCGACGGCACCACTCCGCTCAGCGTGGCGGTAACCGACGCCAGCGGCAACGTCGCTACCAGCGTCACCAACCTGACCGTGGCGGTCAATGCGCTGCCGGCGCTGACGCTGAATACGCCGTTCGTCGATGGTCTGGTCAACGCGACCGAAGCGGCGGCAGAACAGACGCTGACCGGCATGGCGACCAACCTTGCCGTCGGCACGGCGGTAACGGTTACGCTTGGCGATCAAACCTTTACCGGCGCGGTCAATGCGGACGGCACATGGAGCGCCGCCGTGCCGGCAGGCACGCTTGCCGCCCTGACCGACGGGCTCTATCAGCTGACGGTCGCCAGCGCGGATGCAGCGGGCAACCCGGCGACGGCCGAAGCCAGCATAGAGGTGCTGGTCACGACGCTGCCGACGGCCGCGATCAATACGCCGTTTATTGACGGCCTGCTGAACGCTGGCGAAGCGGGCGTCGATCAGGTAATTAACGGCACCACCGGCATTACCGGCGCAGGCCAGACGGTTACGCTGAATATCGACGGCAACGCCATTGCCACTACGGTCGACGACAACGGCAACTGGACGGCCACGCTGACGCCTGCGCTGGCGGCCACGCTGGGCAACGGCGAGCACACCATTAACGTGACGGTTGCCGATGTGGCGGGCAACAGCAGCACCGATTCGCTGGCCTATACCGCTATCGTTACCGGACTGCCGGCGCCGACGCTGACCCAGCCTTTCGTCGATGGCATATTAAACGCCGCTGAGGCGGCAGCGGGCCAGACGCTGGCGGGCACCACCGGCATTACCGGTGCGCAAACCGTTAGCGTGGATATCAACGGCACCGCTTACCAGGCGAACGTCGATCCGGCTACGGGTGACTGGACGCTGCCTCTGGAGGCTGGCGTGCTCTCTGCGCTGCCGGACGGCACGCTGCCGATTACGGTGACGGTCACGGATGCCGTGGGCAACGTCGGGACGGCCGGCGATTCGGCACTGGTCGCCGTTAACGCGCTGCCGGCGGTCACCATCGATCTGCCATTTACCGATGGCCTGCTCAACGTGGCTGAAGCTGCCACCACGCAGACGCTGAGCGGTAACACCGGGCTGGTCGCGGCGGGGCAGACGGTCACTGTTGCTATCGACGACGGTGCGCCGCTGACGGCGACGGTCAACGCCAACGGCAACTGGACGCTCGATCTGACTTCGGCACAGCTGACCGCGCTGGGCAGCGGCACCCATACTTTTGCGGTCACCGCGACCGATACCGCAGGCAATGCCAGCACGGCCACGCTTGATTTTGACGCGCTGCTGGCGCTGCCGCAGCCGACCATCGGTTCACCGCTGTTTACCGACGATATCCTGAATATTGCCGAGGCGGGAACGGCTATCACTCTGGCGGGCACCACGGGCGTCACCGGAGCGAATCAGGGCGTGCAGCTGCAAATCGATGTAGCTGGTATTACTTATACCGGCAGCGTGGACGCCAACGGCAACTGGGCGGTGGCGCTACCAGCCGGGGCGCTGAGCGCGTTGGCTGACGGCGCGCACACCGTAGATGTTACCGTGATTGACGCGGCGGGCAATATCAATACCAGTTCGCTCGGCTTCACCGCCGCGCTGACCGCACCAACGCCGACGCTGGATGTGCCTTTTGATGATACCTGGCTTAACGCGGCCGACGTGGCTGCGGGCGTGGCGCTTACCGGCACTACCGGGCTGGCAGGCGCGGGCCAGGCCGTTACGGTCACGCTGGGCGGCGTTAACTACGACGCGACGGTAGATGCAGACGGCAACTGGACGCTGCCGCTCTCCACGGCGCAGCTGGGCGCGCTGGATCAGGGGCTGCAAAACTATACCGTGGTGGCGGCAGATATCGGTGGTAACACGGCGACGGCGACGGGCAGCTTTACCGTCGACACGTCCGTGCCAACCATCGCCATCACGCCATTCACCGGCGATGGGGCGCTGGACTATCTGGAAAGCCTGACCACCCAGACGCTGAGCGGCACCACGACCGGCGCGGGCGAAGGCCAGGTGGTGACGGTCACCATCGGCACGGCGACCGTGAGCGGCGTGGTAGCCGCAGACGGTAGCTGGTCGGTTAACCTGACGCCGGAAGCGCTGGCGCAGCTGGGCACGACAGGCGATACCGGCACCATCAACGCTTCGGTCGTGGATGTCGCAGGCAATACGGGCACCGCGACCGCTGCGGTCACGGTCGACCTGACGCCGCCTCCAACGCCGCTGCTGACGCTGGCGCCGGTTTCCGACGACAACATCATCAACAGCACGGACGGCGCGACGCTGACGCTGAGCGGAACATTCGCTAATCTGCCTGTCGACGGCGGCGGCGCGGTGACGGGAACCGTAGCGGTCAGCATCAACGGCGTGGCGCAGGCCGGAACGGCCGTGGTCAATAGCGTCGACGGTACCTGGACGCTCACCGTGCCGAACACGGCGGCGAATATCGCCGACGGCATCGCCACCGTAACCGCGACGCTGACCACCGATCAGAACACTACGCTGGAGGCAAGCAGCCAGGTGCTGGTGGATCGCTCCGTGCCTGTCGTCACCATCAACGCCTTTGCCGGCGACGACGTGCTGAACGGCGCGGAAGCGGCGGTTACCCAGATAATTAGCGGGACGGCGTCCGCCAGTGAGGCGGGCAGAGCGGTAACCCTCACGCTGAATGACAAGACCTATACGGCCATCGTTCAGGCGGACGGCAGCTGGTCTGCCACGCTGCCGTCAGGTGATTTGCAGGCGCTGGGCCAGGCGGGCCAAACTCTGACCGCCACGCTGACCGATGCGGCGGGCAACACCGGCACCATTACGCGCGACTTTACCGTAGACACCGGCGCACCGCTGATTGCGGTGGACGCGCTGGTGGGCGATAACGTATTGAACGCTGCGGATATCCTGACCACTCAGGTAGTGACGGGAACAGCTAGCGGTGCCGAAGGCCAGACTATCGGCCTCTATCTGGGTGACGGCGCGCCGATCGCCACGGCGCTGGTCAATGCCGACGGCACCTTCAGCCTTGATCTGACGCCGGAGGTGTTGGGCAGCCTCACCGACGGCACGCTGGTGTTCGGCCTGCGGGTTAACGACGCCGCGGGCAACGCCACCGACGCCACGCTGACGGTAAATAAAGTGGTCAACGCGGCGCTGAATCTGGTGGTGGATTCCGTCTTCGGCGACGGCTTCCTGAACGCGGTCGACACCACGGTAGCGCAAACCATTACCGGTCTGGCCAGCTCCGCCGGGATTGGCGCGACCGTATCGCTGACGCTGGGCGGCACCACGCTGACGGCGGATGTCGGTCAGGATGGACGCTTCGCGTTGGTCGTACCGCCAAGCCTGCTTGGTTTGTTAAGCGATGGCGACACCGCGCTGAACATTGTGCTGACCGATGGCGCAGGCAACACCCGCACCGTGGGTGAAACCGTCACCGCCATTCTGGAAGCGCCGACCATCAGTGCCATCACCGGCCTGTTTGGCGGCGACAACCTGCTGAACATCGCCGAAGCGGCGCTGGCGCAGACGGTTGGCGGCACCATTGACGGCGCGGTCGGCTCCACGGTGACCGTGACGCTGGGCAGCAAAACCTACCAGACCACGCTTCAGGCGGGCGGCGCATGGAACGTGACTATTCCGCCGCTGGATCTGGCGGCGCTGACCACCGGCAACCAGACGCTGGGTGTCTCGGTGACCGATCCGGCGGGCAACACCTCGTCAACGTCGGCCACTATCGGCATCTTTACCGCCCAGCCATCCATTACGCTTAACCCAATCTTTGGCGACGGCATTCTGAATATCGCCGATGCGCTGGTTAACCAGACCATCAGCGGCACGGTCAATAACGTAGCGGCCGGTTCGACCATTAACCTGACGCTGGGCAATTCTACAGTGCAGGCGGCGGTAGGGCCGAACGGCGCCTTTACCGCCACGGTCACGCCGGACATTCTCGGTACGCTGACCAGCGGCACCCTGGCGGTGGGCGCCAGCGTGACCGATGCGGCAGGCAACATCGCCACCACCACCGGCAACCTGGTGGCCAAGCTGACCGCGCCGGTAGTCAATATCGCGCAGCTGTTTGGCGACGGCCTGCTTAACGCGGCGGATGCGGCGCTGGGCCAGACCATCGGCGGTACCATTACCAATGCCGAGCCGGGATCGCGGGTGGTGGTTAACGTAGCCGGGACGCAATTTGTGACCGCCACGGCAGCGGACGGCACCTTTAACGTGGCGCTAACGCCGACGTTATTGAAAGGGCTGCTGGACGGCAACCTGACCGTGGGCGTCAGCGTAACGGACAGCGCAGGCAACACTACTACCGCTAACGCCGGCGCGACGGTCGGCGTCAATACGCTGCCAACCGTGACGCTAAACCCGGTCTTTGGCGGCGATGGCGTGCTGAACCTGGTGGAATCGCTGGTCACGCAGACCATCAGCGGGACGGCCAGCAATGTAGCGCCGGGATCGACCGTTACCATCAACCTCGGCAACACCATTGTTACCACCACGGTCGGTGCGAACGGCGCCTATAGCGCCCAGGTGTCGCCTGCTCTGCTCAGCACGTTGCTGGACGGTAATCTTACCGTGGGCGTCGCCGTTACCGATGCGGTAGGCAACACCGCCAGCGCCAGCACGGGCGTGCGGGTTGGCATCCAGACTACGCCAACCCTGACGGTCAATACGGTATTTGGGGACAGCGTGCTCAGCGCCAACGATATCAACACCGTCCAGACTATCAGCGGTATAGCCCGTAACGTTACGGCCGGCTCCATTGTGACCGTTACGCTGAACGGTAAAACCTACACGGCGCCGGTTAACAGCAGCGGCGGCTGGACGCTGAATGTGCCGAAAGCCGATCTCAGTGCGCTGGCGAACGGCGTACTGACGGTCAACGCCTCGGTAACGGACAGCTACGGCAACGTGGCGACCAATACCGGACAGCTGGTTGTGATTGCGCAGACGCCGCCGTCGGTCACCATCTCCAGCATCTTTGGCGATGGCCTGCTCAGCGCGGTCGATGCGCAAACCGCCCAGACGATTACCGGTTCGTCTACTAATGCCGAAGGCTCGATCCTGAACGTGCGCGTAGGCACCTCGACGTTGACCACCACCATCGGCGCGAACGGCACCTGGAGCGTGCTGGTACCGGCCGCGACGCTGGCCGCGCTGCCGGACGGCAACGCGACGGTCACCGCCAGCGTGATCAATGCGGTAGGGAATACCGGTTCCGGTACTGATACGGCGGTGGTGAAAACCCATACGCTGCCAAGCGTGACTATTAATAACAGCACCATGTTTGGCGGCGACCACTACCTCAATCTGAGCGAGGCCAACACGCCGGCCACCATCAGCGGCAGCTCGGTTAATGCGGTCGGCAGTACGGTGACGGTTAATATTGCGGGCAACCTTTACACCACAACCGTGGGTTCTACAGGCGCATGGAGCGTCACGGTGCCTTCCGCCACGCTGAAAGGCATCGCCGACGGCAGCTATACCGTCACGGCTACCGTGTCCGATGTGGTAGGCAACACCGCCACAGGCAGTAATACCTTTACGGCCATTACCCATAACCTGCCGGCTATTGGCGTCGATCCGGTGCTGAGCCTGGTCAGCGTGCTGGTAACAGGGCTGACCGTGACCGGCGGCACGCTGAACCTGCCGCAGGGCACTACGCTGAGCGTCACGCTGAACGGTTCAACGCAGACCACCACCACGGATGCGCTTGGCCGCTATAGCGTGAAGTTCACCGGCGGCCTGTTAACCTCTATAAGCCTGAACTCTATCGTTACCGTAACCGCAGCAGATGTGGCAGGCAACCGCGCCACCACCAGCAATACCCTGCTGCTGGGATCGCTGTTGCCGGCTGCGGGCACCTCTTCTGCGGCGGCGGCAACGGCGCTGTTGGCAATGGCGGCGGATGATGCCACGGCTATCGCCTCTGCGGATACCAGCGACGCCGGCAACGCCTCTGTGGCTACGGCTTCCGCACAGGTGGCGACGGCGAACGCGGCACACAGCGAGTCAGACAGCGCGACGGCCAGCAGTACGGCGGATGCCACCACCACGACAGATGCCACCACCACGGCGGCGGCGACCACCACGACAGAGACTACGGCTACAGCGGATGCATCCGCTACGACCGCCGTAGCCGATGACGGCAGCTACAGCATCGGTGGGTTAATCGCGGCGCTGGCGGATGGTCAGACGGTAGAGGGTGCGTCGGTCGCGGGCAGCAGCGGCGAAGATACCGTAACGCTTAATACGCTGAACTTTACGCATATTGATGGCGGTGCGGGTACCGATACGCTGGTGCTCAACGGCGAGCATATGACGCTGGATCTCACCACGCTCGGGCTGAAGGTGGAGCATATCGAAATCATCAACTTAGGGCAAAGCGGCACCAACAGCGTCAAGCTGGATCTCAACGAGGCGCTGAATATTACCGATAAACAGACCGACGATCTGATGATCAAGGGGGTAACCGGCGATCAGGTTACGCTGGCCAACGGCGACGGCGGCACCTGGGCTGCCACTGCGCAGCGTACGGTAGACGGGCAGGTATTCGACGTTTACCACAACTCGGCGCTGGATGCGGCAAACACCCTGGGCGATGTGCTGATCCAGCATAATCTTCAGGTTCATCTGGTATAACAAGACCTTCCCTGCGCGAGGGCGGTATGGCTCGCGCAGGGAGGTTAACGTTAAGGAGGGTTTATCATTTGTAACAACAAAAAAAGCATAAACGAAAATAAAGAATGGCGAGGTTTTGTCATTTTTGCGTAAAGTGACGTTAAAGACATTAATAAGAAAAAATTGCCGTTTGGAACCACTTTCCAGATTTACGCCAGTAGTAAAGTGTGTATTAGCGGACTAGGTTATCCACTATCCAGCGTCGACTGCTCGCCTTTTTTTGACGATAAGTTATTGAGGTAAAAAGTGGTAAGTCGGGCCGAATCTCGGTTATGGCAAAGAGTGGTACTGTTTTTTTTTGCCGGCGAAATAAAATCCTCGCCTTGTCGTTAGCATTTTTTTTGGAAATTTTTTTTACCATTAGCCTTGTTGTGGATTATTTTGTAAATCCAGAAAGCACCGGGTCTGGCCTGGCACCTTTTTTGAGGCGCTGGCCGCTGCATGTCCGCTTTAAGTAAAGTAAATCTTTACTTTTACGCGGCGTCACTTTACTCATTTAACTGGTGCACAAGGGGATTTTTATGGCGTATTCAGGCTCAGGCCGCGTCAATATCGTGTCGCTGGCAAGCGGTGAAACACTGCTCGTCGAAAACGATTCACAGGCTTACACCCTCAGCGAACCCAGTATCGTCACCTTACAGGGCGCGCCTTCTCAGGTTTCTGCCTGGCAGAGGCAGGGCAGCGATTTGATCCTGCATCAGGATGGCGGCGTCTCGCGTTTTCAGCAGTTTTTTAGTACCGATCCACAATCGCAAAGCCAGCTGATTTTTCAGGATGGCGCTACGCAGCAGCAGGCGCTGTTCGCAAACGAAGCAGATGAGGCTGAAACAACCGTCACACTGACGCCGACGCTGGCTGCGGTGCCGGCAGCCGTCGAAACAGTGGATTCCACGCTGATTGTTAACAATATGGCCGTGCCTGTTGATAGCGTAGCAGCGGCCGTCACCACCACTCCCACAACGCCAACGCCAACGCCAACGCCTGGCACCGGCGCTGTTACCGCAGAAGCCTCGACCACACTGCCGACGCTGACCATCAATCCGGTTTCTGGCGATGACGCGGTTAACTATAAAGAGGGCGTTTACGGCGTCGAAATTACCGGCACCAGCACGCAGCTGGCCTCCGGCACGCGGGTAGAGCTGACGCTGGATGGTAAAACCTGGTCCGGCTACGTCAATAACAACGTCTGGTCGGTGCAGGTTGGTGACAGCGATCTGGCGGCGATCAAAGACGGCAGCTACACCTTTTCCGTCAGCGCCACCGACGCCAGCGGCAACAGCGTCAGCGCCACGCGCGATCTGCTGCTTATCAGCCACTACAACAGCAGCATCCCGCTGGTCACCACCGATGAGCTGACGCTGGCCGACGTGACTTATCAAAACGGCGAGCCGATCTACACCGTGACCGGCACGATGCAAACGCCTTTTCCGCTGACCATGTTTGCCGTTAAGGGCGAGATCGAAAGCTACCGTACCGGCACGCTGAATGCGGACGGCAGCTGGAGCGTGCAGCTCACTTCCCAGGATATCCATACCCAGCATGGGCAAAATGCGCTGGTGCTGGGCGTGCAGGACGGCGCGGGCAACTGGTTCGAGCAGCAGATTTATGTTACCACCGATTTGGAGACGCCGGTCGGCACGGGCGGCGGTGGCGCGGAAGTGCCGGTTCCTGTTCCGCCGGTAGAGAACCCAACGGACGGTACGCCGCCGGATAACCCAGGCACCACGCCGCCGGAAACGGGCGGCGGCGCGACCGCTACGCCGAAGCCAACTATTGCCGTACCTTTCGGCGACGGCTGGCTGAATCACGATGAGAAAACCCATAGCGAAACGCTGAGCGGCACCACGGGCGTGACGGGCAGCGGTCAACAGGTAGCGATCAATATCAGCGGCAGCCGCTATCAGGCGACGGTGGCGGACGACGGTAAATGGAGCCTGGCGCTGACCTCCGCCCAGCTGATGGGCACTGATTTCTCTACCGGCAAGCACTGGATTAACGTCTACGCCACTAATGCCGAAGGCGAAAGCGGGAAGACCGGCGCCTACTTCTTTACCGATATCAGTACGCCGCATGTCAGCGTCGATACGCTGTCGAACACGGATATCAACCTGAATAGCGCCCGGCAAAACGGCCTGGCCTTTACCGGCACGGGCGATGCGGGCGACGGACTGACGCTGACGCTGGGCACCCAGACCTGGCAGACGCTGGTCGGCTTCGACGGCACCTGGCGGGTAGACATCACGCCGCAGCAGGCGCAGCAGCTGCAATTGGGCAACTATACGCTGAAAGCCAGCGTGACCGATCCGGCGAAAAACGTTGGCACGGAGACGCAGGATATTACGTTTTACAACGGCGCGGTGACGCCCGCTGCGGCTGTTGACAGTGTTTCCGCCGACGATGCCGCCGCAGCCGCAGCCGCAGCCGCGACCGCCGGGCAGGCGATCCAAGCTGCCCAGCCTGAAGCAGACAGTAGCGGCGTGCTGCTGGCCGCCACCGCCGTGCCGCATCCCACTATCAATACGCCTTTTGGCGATGGCTGGCTGAATCGCAGTGAAAAGCTTGACGGTCAGGCCCTGGTCGGCACGACCGGCGCGATCGGCAGCGGCCAGACGGTTACGGTGAATATCAACGGCGTGGACTACCAGGCCGCGGTGACCAACGATGGGAACTGGCGTCTGGATCTGAATACCGAAACGCTGCTGCACAGCGAATTTAATACCGGCAAGCGCTGGATCACCGTGACCGCCAGCAACGCGGAAGGCGAAACGGGTAGCACCCAGGCTTACTTCTTTACCGACGTCAGCACGCCGCAAACGGCTATCGACACCCCTGCTGACGGGACGCACATCAATCTCAACCAGATCGCCGAAAATTATCTCTTTACCGGCACGGGCGATGCGGGCGATGCGCTGACCCTGACGCTGGGCGCGCTGACCTGGCACACCACGGTCGGCTTTGACGGAACCTGGCAGGCGGCGCTGACGCCGCAGCAGGCGCAGCAGCTGACCGCGGGCGACTACACGCTACAGGCCACGATTTCGGACATGGCGAAAAACGTTGGCTCCAGTTCGCTGGCGCTGGACTTTTACAGCGGCAGCACGTCGCCGACCGTCACCATTAACAGCCTCTCCGACGACAACCGCGTCAATCTCAACATCCTTACCGATGATTACGCCATCAGGGGAACCGGCGAGGTGGGGGCCAGGGTTACCGTGTCCATCGGCTCGCTTGCACTCGGCTCGGTTATCGTAGGGCAGAACGGCGAATGGACAACCTGGCTGTACGAGAACGACGCTAAGCAGCTGACCGCCGGTAATACCACGATACTCGCCAGCGTGCAGGATTCGGCCGGGCATGAACACAGCGCGTCGCTAAGCGTGGAGCTTTATGCGGCGGACGTGCAGCCAACGCTGACCATGGATACGGTGGAAATCAACGATATCGTTGATTACGCCAACTATCAGAATGATGTCCAGCTGCACGGCGACAGCTGGGGTCTGCATACGGACACCGAAGTTACCATTACCCTGGCCGACAAAACCTATACTGGCTATGTCTACGCCAATCACTGGATGGCCACGATCCCTTCAGCGGATATAGAGGCGACGGCGGACGGCTACTATAACCTTAAGGTCAGCGTTGAAAGCGCGGGCGGCAATGCCAGCGCCAGCCGCGACGTCCTGCTGCTGTCGCATTTTCACAGTAGCGATCCCGTGCTGACGTTTAACGCGCTGACGCCAGAAGATGTTGTTTATCACGACGATAATGCTTACTACCTTATCAGCGGTACGGTGACCGAACCGCTCCCCGTAGACAAGCTGTCGTTTTATGGCGGCGAGCTGCTTAATTACTATGATATCAACGTGGCGGCGGACGGCACTTTCACCTCCGAGGTGCCGGTAAGCGAATATACCTCCATTTCTTCTACGCCTGGCTTCTACGTCTCCTATCAGGACGCGGCGGGCCATTGGTATGAGACGCGGGATAGCGTCACTCTGCCGGATGCGCCAGCCACAGTAGAAACGGCCGATCAAAGTACGTTTAGCCTGCTTGCGGAGGCTAATCCCCTGGATGACGTTAGTCACGCCAGCGCCACGGATGCGCACGAGAGCAGCGCGGCAGCCGTAACGGAAAGCGGCGCTACCGGCGGCGAACCGGCCGTAGCCAGCCACGTCGAAAGCGTTGCTCCCACCGCTGGCACCGAGGGCAATGACACCTTTACGCTCTCCACGTTGAATCTGCTCAGCAATCTGAACGGCGGCGCCGGTCACGACACGCTGGTGCTGAACGGCGCGCACGAAGCGCTGGATTTCGCCTCGCTGGGCCTGAAGATTGGCAGCGTTGAAACGATCGACCTCGGCACCTCCGGCAGCAACAGCCTTACGCTGGGGCAACAGGATCTGCTGGCGCTGACCGACAACGCCAGCGAGGCGCTGACCATCAAAGGCGCGGACGGCAGCGCGGTGACGCTGAGCACCGCCGAAGGCGGCGTCTGGAACGAGGCCGGTATGCAGACGATCGCCGGTCAGCAGTTTGATCTCTATCACAATTCCTCCGCAAGCCATGAAGGCACGCTGGCGGATGTCTTAATTCAACATAATCTACAGGTACAGACTGCCTGACGTAACAGGCCGGCGCGGGGTTGCCGCACCGGCCGTTTTTTCACCAAAAAGGAAGAAGGAAGAGAGGACCAGGATGAAGAAAGTGTGGGTATCTTTGTGCCTGGCCGCGCTGTGCGGCACCGTGGGACAGAATGCGCTGGCAGCAAAGCAGCAGAAAGTGGAATTTAACTGGCGTGCCGCTCCCACCGAGGAGCAAATCTCAACGCTGACGCTACGTGAAGCTATCCTCCGGGCCTTTGCCCGCAACCCAAAAATCTCCGAGGCCGCCGCGCAAATCCGCGTGGGCGAGGCCGATCTGGATGCCGCCGAAAGCGCCTGGTATCCGCAAATTTCCCTGGCGGCGACCGGTGGACGATCGCACACCACCGACTCCTCCGGCAGCCTCAACAACAACGGCTCTGGCGGCATTACCCTCAGCCAGCTGCTGTATGACTTTGGCCGCACCGGCGGCGCTATTGACGAACAGCATCACCTCTCTGAAGCCTATCGCTTCGCCCTTTACGACACCATGACCACGGTGGCGCAGGATACGCTACAGGCCTATTTGCAGGTCAAACGCTACCGGGCACTGGTGGAGGCGGCCAAAAACAACGTCGCCTCGCTGGAACATGTCAAGGACATCGCCCATATGCGCGCCGACGCGGGGTTAAGCTCGCAGTCGGACGTGCTACAGGCGGAAACCCGCATCGCCGGGATGCACGCGACGATGGAGCAGTACCGCGCTTCAGAACGCTCTGCGCTGGCGCAGCTGACGGTGCTGACCGGCGTGGTGCCCAGCGCGCTGCCGGAGCTGCCGCAGTCGCTGTTGAATCAGCAGATCACGCTGGACAGGATCGCCTACGAAAAAAGCGCGGCGGTGCGCAGCGCGCAGGCCAAACAGGAAGCGGCGATCGAACGCGTTCGCCAGGCGTCCTCTAACCACTGGCCGACCATCAAAGTGCAGGCGGGCCGCACGCGTTATGAAAACGCCACCCGATCCTATTGGGACGACGAGCTACAGCTTCAGGTAGAAGCGCCGCTTTATCAGGGCGGTCTGGTCAACGCCAGAACCCGCGCGGCGGAAGGCGACCGCGAAGCGGCCCAGGCCGCCGTCGAACAGTCCAAGTTGGATATCAATCAGAGCGCCTCCACCGCCTATGCCGACATGATTGGCGCGCAGCAGCGCCAGACGGCAGGCGAGCAGCAGCTGAGCAGCGCCGCTCACACCCGCTCGGTTTACGCCGACGAATACAAATTAAATAAGCGCAGCCTCAACGATTTACTGAGCGTTGAGCAGGATGTCTTTCAGGCTGACAGCAGCCGTCTGACCGCGCTTTACGACGGCTGGGACGCCACCGTGCGCTACGCTTCCGCCGTCGACAACCTGCTGGATATTATGGGCATCGATCGTGAAGCCACCAGCGGACAAACCCTGCCATCGCTCTGATGCCAAACAAGATAAGGCCGTACTTATGACCAAAACCGCTAGTACTGAAAACTGGATTGACGCGATGCTGCGCGTGGCGGCGCGCTTTGGCAAACCGGCGGATGGCTCCACGCTGCGTCAGCAGATGCGCTGGTTCGAGCATCTGACGCCCGCGCAGCAGCTGGAACGGCTGGCGGGCCTGCTGGGCCTGCATCTGACCATGATGCCGCGCGATAAAATTCGCTGGCGGCAGGAGGTGACGCCGGTGGTGCTGATTATGGAAAACGGCAGCGTGGTGGTGGTGGAAACCATCGATACGGAGGGCAAAGCGCGCTACTGGCTGAGCGACGGCGGCGACGTGGTGCGGGAAAGCGAGCTGGCGCTGCTGCTGGCGCAAAGCCAGGAGCAGGTCGGCATTGTCGGCGTGGCGGCGCGCGGACGCGACGCGCGCATCGACGAATTTGTGCAGCCGTACAAAAAGCACTGGTTCTGGGAAAACTTTCGCGGCATGGGCCGCCGCATCATGGAGATTTCGCTGGCTTCGGTGGTCGGCAACGTGCTGGCGCTGGCCGGCATCCTTTTCTCCATGCAGGTTTATGACCGCGTGATCCCGGCGCAGTCGGAGCCGACGCTGTGGGTACTGTTCGCCGGCGTGCTGATTGCCGCCGCCATCGAATATGTGATTCGTTTGATGCGCACCCAGGTTTCGGATCTGATGGGAAAGCGCATCGATCTGAAAGTCTCCTCCATGCTGTTCGCGCGCGCGATGAATATTCGCAACGAAGCGCGGCCAAAATCCACCGGGTCTTTTATCTCGCAGCTGCGTGAAATCGATCAGGTTCGCGAGCTGCTGACCTCGACCACCGTTGGCGCGGCGGCGGATATGCCTTTTGTGATCCTGTTTTTATGCCTGATGGGCTTTATCGGCGGCCCGCTGGTGATTATTCCGCTGCTGGCGATCCCGCTGATCGTTATTCCGGGGCTGCTGGTACAGTTCCCGATGGCGAAGCTGGCGAAAGAGGGGCTACGTGAGGGTGCGCTGCGCAACGCGGTGCTGGTGGAAACCATCGAAGGCATCGAAGATATCAAATCTTTACAGGCGGAACCCTATTTCCAGCGGCAGTGGGAGCAGACGCATGAGGTCAGCGCCACCATCGGCATGCAGCAAAGGCTGTGGGGCGCGAGGCTGACCGGCTGGGCCTCGACGGTGCAGCAGCTGACCTATGCCAGCATGTTGGTGTTCGGCGTTTACCTGGTGCTGAACGGCGATATCACCACCGGGACGCTGGTCGCCAGCAGTCTGCTCTCGTCGCGCACTATCGCGCCGCTGATGCAGCTGACCATGGTGTTTTCGCGCTGGCAACATGCCAAAACCGCGATGGCGGGTCTGGATGAGCTGCTGAAAAAACCGCTGGATCAGCCGGAAGAGGGCGAAATGGCGCACTGTCCGACGCTGACCGGCCATTACGATCTGCGCGGCGTGCAATACAGCTACGATGAGGAAAACGTCAAAAACGTGGTGACCATCAACCAGCTGCAAATCAAGCCGGGCGAGCGCGTGGCGATCCTCGGTAAGGTCGGCGCGGGGAAATCCACGCTGCTGAAGCTGCTGGCCGGCCAGGCGCGGGCAACGCAGGGCAAAGTGATCGTCGACGGCGTGGACGTTCAGCGCATCGATCCGGTAGATCTGCGTCGTCAGCTGGGCTGGCTGTCGCAGGACTCGCGCCTGTTTTTCGGCACGCTGCGGCAAAACCTGATGCTGGGCAATCCGCACGCCAGCGAGCAGGAAATGCTCCAGGCCCTGAAGGTCAGCGGCGCGCTGAGCCTGGTGCAGCAGGATGCGTCCAGCCTTGACCGTATTATCAACGAGGGCGGGCGTGGCCTGTCCGGCGGGCAGCGGCAGATGGTGATGCTCAGCCGCATGATCCTGCGGCAGCCGCAGGTGGTGCTGATGGACGAGCCGACCGCCTCGATGGATGAAGCGCTGGAAGAGTATGTGATCCGGCAGATGCAGGGCTGGCTGTCGGGCCGCACGCTGGTGCTGGTCACGCACCGTCCGGCGCTGCTGAAGCTGGTGGACAGAATTATCGTTATGGATAACGGGCGCATCGTGGCGGACGGCCCGCGCGATGACATTTTACGCGCCGCCGCCGCGCAGACGGCGAAGCAAACCGGCGGACAGGGGGACGCAGCATGAGCCTGATACTGATCGACCGCAGCCTGAAACGTAACGAAAAGCGCACCTCGGCTATTATCTGGCTCTGTACCGCCGCGCTGGTGATCTTTTTTGTCTGGGCGCATTTCGCCATTCTGGACGAGGTCACGGTCGGCACCGGTAAAGTCACGCCGTCCAGCCGCGCGCAGATTATCGACAGCCTGGACGGCGGCATCGTCAATCAGCTGAACGTGCATGAAGGCGATATCGTCGAAAAGGGCCAGGTGCTGGGCCGTCTCGACCCCACGCGCTTTCAGTCCAATTTTGGCGAGGCGGCAGCTAAAGCCCGCACGCTGCGCGCCTCGGCGGAACGACTGCGTGCTGAACTGACCGGCGCGCCGCTGGCGTTCAGCGCTGAAACGCTCAAGGAGCCGGAGCTGGTGGCGCGCGAGACGCAGCTTTTCCAGTCGCGTCGGCGCAACCTCACGGAAACGGTCAGCAACCTTACCCAGTCGATGAAGCTGGTGCAGGACGAGCTGCGCATGACCGAGCCGCTGGTGGCGAAAGGCGCGGCGGGGCAGGTGGAGGTGATCCGGCTGCGTCGGCAGATTAGCGATCTGCGCGGTAAGATCGACGAGGCAAAAAATGACTACGCGGTACGCGCGCGCGAGGAACAGGTTAAAAACAATGCCGATCTGGATGCTCAGCTCCAGGTACTGACCGGTAAAGAGGATCAGCTGACGCGCGCCACGCTCTATTCGCCGGTGCGCGGCATCGTCAAAGATATCCAGGTCACCACCGTCGGCGGTGTGCTGCAACCGGGCGGTAAGCTGATGGAGATTGTTCCGCTGGAGGATCAGCTGCTGATTGAAACCCGCATCAACCCGCGCGATATCGCCTATATCCGTCCGGGCTTGCCTGCGGTGGTCAAAATCACCGCCTACGACTCTTCTATCTACGGCAATCTGGATGGCGAAGTGGAGACGGTTTCGCCGGATACGCTGCAGGACGAGGTTAAACGCGACCAGTATTACTATCGCGTTTACGTACGTACGCAGAAGGCGGAGCTGGTCAATAAGGCCGGCAGAAAATTCCCTATCGTGCCCGGCATGGTGGCGAACGTTGAAATTAAAACCGGCCAGAAATCGGTCATGGATTACCTGGTTAAGCCGCTGAATAAGGTTAAAGAGTCGCTGCGCGAAAGATAATTACTTACGCCGCTGAATAGTGAATGAAATAAACTTTTATCATTCGCCGTTCAGCGGTTTTTTTTGGCCTTAATTATAACCGTAGAAACAGCGAGGCGTTCTGCAGATAGCGGCCATAAAAAAAGCCGAACACAAGGTTCGGCCGAAAAATAGGGTAAAACAAAACATTCGGGGTGAATGAAGGTAATAATGAAATAAAATGATGATAGCCCGGTTATTATAAACCAAAATGCTACGCCTTTTTATCATTCAGTGCTCACACAAGTAACATTACATAACCATATGAATCTTCAAAGATTAGCTATTGCTTGACATTACGTGCGTTATTTTTTATCACTGCGTGCGGCCATAAAGTTCCCGGTTATTATCATTTTGTAATATTTGAATTACAAAATGAAACACATTCGGAAATTTAGTAGCATTTTCTTTATAGATTATTACTGTCCGCGCTCTACCATGAGGGTGCCGACTGAATTTTCGACGTTCAGCACGCAGTGGTAAATAAGGCATATAACAAGAGGGTAATACAAAATGAAACTTCGCGTTCTCTCCCTGGTCGTTCCGGCCATGCTGATCGCAGGTTCTGCCGGCGCGGCAGAAATCTACAATAAAGACGGGAACAAGCTCGACCTGTTTGGCAAAGTAGACGGCCTGCACTATTTCTCTGATAACGATGGCTCCGATGGCGACCAGTCTTATCTGCGCTTCGGCTTCAAGGGCGAAACCCAAATCAGCAACGAGCTGACCGGTTACGGCCAGTGGGAATACCAGGCGGCGCTGAACACCACGGAAAATGAAGGCACCGCAGACAGCTACACGCGTGTTGGCTTTGCCGGTCTGAAATTCGGCGATGCGGGCTCTCTGGACTATGGTCGTAATTACGGCGTGGCTTACGATATCGGCGCATGGACCGACGTGCTGCCGGAGTTCGGCGGCGACACCTACGGCGCGGACAACTTTATGTTCCAGCGCTCCAGCGGCCTGGCGACCTACCGCAACAACAACTTCTTCGGTGCGGTTGAAGGCCTGAACTTCGCTATCCAGTATCAGGGCAAAAACAACAGCGGCACCGAGCTGGACGGACGTGACGTGCTGGCGCGCAACGGCGACGGCTGGGGTTTGTCCACCACTTACGATCTGGGTTCCGGCTTCGGTATCGGCGCGGCGATGTTCAGCTCTGACCGCACCAACGAACAGAACAATAACACCAACGGCATTCTGGGTAACGGCGACAAGGCAACAGCCTATACCGGCGGTCTGAAATATGATGCTAACAACATCTACCTGGCGGCGATGTATACCCGTTCTTACAACGCAACCCGCTTTGGCGACAGCAGAAGCGACGACAGCATCTACGGTTACGCCAACACGGCGGATAACTGGGAAGTGGTGGCGCAGTATCAGTTTGACTTCGGCCTGCGTCCGTCTCTGGCGTTCGTCAGCTCTCGCGGCTCCGATATCGAAGGATACGGCACGCAGAACCTGAAAAAATATGTGGATGTAGGCGCGACTTACTACTTTAACAAAAACATGTCTACCTACGTTGACTACCAGATCAACCTGCTTGATGACAACAACTTTACCGACGCTGCCGGCATCAACACCGATGACGTAGTAGCGCTGGGCTTAGTATACCAGTTCTGATTTACGCGGGAGCGCGCCATGCGCTCCCGCTTCTTAACTCTTCGCCGTTTCCCTGCGCTTAGCGTACCTCCCTGACCACTTTCTCAGCGAAAACGTGGACGATTGAGCTGTCTGGTATGCGTCTGCTTGTAATGCTTGTAGCCTGAAAAGATAATCAGCGCGAGACAGACGAAAGGCAGCAGAAAGTAGATCATAAAGACCTCCATTATTGCGGCAAAGCGCCGCGGTAAAGTGGGTTCAATGGGTATACTGAGTAGCATCCGTCAGAAGATCAACCCCGCCTGGTCCGGCGCCATGCTGCATTTTCACGCTTTCAGGACCAAAACTATTGCAGGGAAATTTGCGTAATATGAAGAAGAAATGGCTGTACTATCCTGTTATGGCAGCATTTATCCTGCTTTCCGGCTGTGACCGTCATCGTGAAACCGTTGGTGCGTCAGCCATGGTGCTGGAAGGACGCACTATGGGAACATTCTGGAGGGTTAGCCTCGCCAACGTTGACCCCGGCCTGAAAGAAAATCTGCAAAAAGCGGTACAGCAGCAGCTGGACAATGACGATCGGGAGCTGTCGACCTGGAAAGCCGATTCGGTGCTTTCGCGCTTTAATCAGTATCGCGGCAGCGACCCGCAGCCGGTCAGCGACAACATGGCGGACATCGTCACTCTGGCGCTGCGCATCGGCCAGAAAACGCACGGCAAAATGGACATCACCGTCGGGCCGCTGGTCAATTTGTGGGGATTTGGGCCGGTTAAGCAGCCTGCCACCGTGCCGACGCAGGCGCAGATTGCGGCGGCGCGCGCGCTGACCGGCCTGCAACATCTGCGCGTTATCCAGCGCAGCGAAGGGGCTTATCTGCAAAAGGATCTGCCGAATCTTTATGTCGATCTGTCCACCATGGGAGAAGGGTTCGCCACCGATCATCTGGCGCGCCTGCTGGAAAAAGAAGGGATCAATAATTACCTGGTTTCCGTTGGCGGCGCGGTGCTGACGCGCGGCCAAAACGCCGAGGGCAAGGCGTGGAAAGTAGCGATCCAGAAGCCTACCGATAAAGAAAACGCGGTGCAGGCGGTAGTGGATCTGCAGGGGCACGGTATCAGTACCTCCGGCAGCTATCGCAACTATTATGAGCTGAACGGCAAACGCATTTCGCATGTGATCGATCCGACCACCGGCGAGCCGATCCAGCACAAGCTGGTTTCCGCAACGGTGATCGCGACCACCGCGCTGGAAGCAGACGGTTGGGATACCGGCCTGATGGTGCTTGGCGAAGAGCAGGCGAAGGCGCTGGCGCTGCGCGAACAGCTGGCGGTTTATCTGATCGTGAAGCAGGGCAACGGCTTTAGCAGCTGGATGTCGCCGCAGTTCAGCGCCTTCCTGCTGCCGGAAGCGCAATAGCGGCATTTACTCACGGGCAACGGCCCGCTAAGGAGCCATTATGCTGGACTTATTTAGTGAAGAAGCGCCCTGGCTGGAGCCGCTGGCGGAAGGCGCGGCTATCCTGCGTCGACGCGCGCGGGACGAGGCGGCAGCGCTGCTGGCGCTGGTTGACGATATCGCCGCGCAGAATCCTTTTCATCACCGCATTACGCCGGGCGGACACCGCATGTCGGTGGCGATGACCAACTGCGGCGATTTCGGCTGGTCGACGGACGCGCGCGGCTATCAGTACAGCGAATACGACAGCGTTAGCGGCCAGCGCTGGCCGGCGATGCCGGATCGCTTCCGTCAGCTGGCGGTGGCCTGCGCGGAAGAGGCCGGTTTTCCCCATTTTCAGCCCGATGCCTGCCTGATTAACCGCTATGCGCCGGAGGCGAAGCTCAGCCTGCATCAGGACAAGGACGAACAGGATATGCGCCAGCCTATCGTCTCTGTTTCGCTGGGCCTGCCCGCCGTGTTTCAGTTTGGCGGCTTCGAGCGAGGCGACGCGGTGCAGCGCGTGCTGCTGGAGCATGGCGACGTGGTGGTATGGGGCGGGCCGTCGCGCCTGCGCTATCACGGCATCCTGCCGTTAAAAGCGGGCAGCCATCCGGCCACCGGCGCATTTCGCTATAATCTGACCTTCCGGCGCGCTTTTCGGTAAACGAGAATTATTATTGCTATCGTCCCGCTTCTCATTAAACTGCAGGCTGCTCAGAATAATGGGATAGTGTCATGGAGTTGCTTCGCGTCGTTTACCGCCAGTATCGCTGGCCTTTTGTGCTGGTTATTGGCCTCAGTTTGCTGAGCGCCGCGCTCGGTATCGGGCTGATCGCTTTTATCAACCGCGAGCTGATTGTTTCGCTGAACGCCGGTACCTGGCTGCTGCCGTCTTTCCTTGGGCTGCTGCTGCTACTGATGGCGGTGACCCTGGCCTCGCAGCTGGCGCTGACGCTGCTTGGCCACCATTTTGTTTATCGGCTGCGCGGTGAGTTTATTCGACGCATTCTGGATACGCAGATCGAACGTATCGAACAGATCGGCAGCGCCCAGCTGCTGGCCGCGCTGACCAGCGACGTCCGCAGCATTACCCTTGCCTTTGTGCGCCTGCCCGAGCTGATCCAGGGCGTGATCCTGACTTTAGGTTCGGCCGCTTACCTGGCGTGGCTGTCGCCGAAAATGCTGCTGATCACCACTCTCTGGCTGACCATCACCATCGTCGGCGGCTGGCTGCTGGTCTCCAGAGTCTATCGCCATCTGGCGAAGCTGCGCGAGCTTGAAGACGCGCTTTACGCCGACTATCAAACCATTATCGAAGGGCGCAAAGAGCTGGCGCTTAACCGCCAGCGCGCGCAGCAAATTTACGAGACGGTTTATCAGGAAGACGCTCGAGCATATCGTCACCATATTGTGCGCGCCGATACTTTCCATCTCAGCGCGGTGAACTGGTCGAATATCATGATGCTGGGCGCCATCGGGCTGGTCTTCTTTATGGCTAACGGTCTGGGCTGGGCGAATACGGCGGTAGCGGCGACCTATTCGCTGACGCTGCTGTTCCTGCGCACGCCGCTGCTTTCCGCCGTCGGCGCGCTGCCTACGCTGCTGAGCGCCCAGGTTGCCTTTAACAAGCTCCACACCTTCAGGCTGGCGGCTTACCAGGAAAGCTTTGCGCAGCCCGCCGCCGCGCGTGCGTGGCAAACGCTGGAGCTGCGTGACGTGGTGTTTCATTATGGCGACGGCGGCTTTGCCGTCGGCCCGATCGACATGACGCTGAAACGCGGCGAGCTGGTCTTTCTGATCGGCGGCAACGGCAGCGGTAAATCCACGCTGGCGATGCTGCTGACCGGCCTTTATCAGCCGGTATCCGGGCAGATCCTGCTGGACGGCGTGCCGGTGGCGGCAACGGAGATGGCGGACTATCGACGCCTTTTCTCCGCCGTCTTTACCGATGTTCACCTGTTTGACCGCCTGATCGACGCCAGCGGCGAGCCGGCCGATCCGGCTCAGGTACAGCTGTGGCTGGAGCGCCTGCATATGCAGGATAAACTCAAGCTGGAAGGCAACCGGGTGCTGAACCTTAAACTGTCGAAAGGGCAGAGCAAGCGTCTGGCGATGCTGCTTGCTACGGCGGAGCAGCGCGACATTCTGCTGCTGGACGAATGGGCCGCCGATCAGGATCCGCATTTCCGCCGCATCTTCTACCGCGAGCTGCTGCCGTGGCTGAAAGAGATGGGCAAAACCGTTGTTGCCATCAGCCATGACGACCACTATTTTCTGCACGCCGACAGGCTGCTGGAAATGCGTGAAGGCAAACTAAGCGAGCTGATCGGCGAAGCGCGCGATCAGGCTACGCTGGATGCGGTAAAACGCACCGGCACCGACTAGCCTGCCGACGCCGGCTTGCCGTCACTCAGGCTGGCTAAAAAATGGATAAGCCAGCCTGAGGCTATGGCTTAATAAGGGCCAGTGGGCGTATCGGCCGCCTGCGTGACGATGACCCAGCTGGTCAGCTGCCCTTCAGCCAGCGCCACGCGGCCGGTAAACAGCGTGCCGACGGGAAAGCCTGGCGATAAGGCCCGGTTCAACCGCAGCGTGACGTTGGTCAGTCCGGCCCGGCAAGCGATGATTTCCGCCTCGTTGAAATGCATAAACTGGCGGAAAAGCGGGAACAGCGCCTTATACAGACTCTCCTTGAGGGAAAAAGCGGCGGTGAGCGCGGTCGCGAACGGCACGCCACTGCTCTGTAAAATGCCGTGTTCGCGCTCGTTAATAATCATCTCACGCATCTCTTCCGCCGCTTCGGGCCGCATAATCTCTTCGCAATCCACGCCGGGCTGCTTTCCCGTCACCTTATCGGCCAGCAGGAGGCTGATGCAGGCGCGGGTATGCGAAAGGGAACCCGCTATTCCTTCTGGCCAGACCGGCGCGCGGTCGGCATCGTTAGTCAACAGGAAGTCGTCAAAGCCAAACTGACGCAGCGCTGCACGCACGCACAAGCGGCTGGCAAGGTATTCCGCCCGGCGTTTCGCCACGGCTTTATTCAGGTGAGCAGGGAAGGGCAGGCGATAGTCGGTGAACAGTTGGTCGCTGTAATAAGCCAGATCGTAGCGGGCCTGTACCAGCAGAACATCAGGATGTTCTGCCAGTCGGGAACTGACGGGCGCGGCTAAAAACCGATCTTTGGGTAAGGTGGCGCCCGACAAAATCGCCGGTTCGCTCTGTGCCGGTCTGTTGAGCCAATCAGAACGCATTTCTTCTGCCTGTTAATCAAAAAGAGGATTTAAGCAGGTTAGCGTACCGAGAGTAAAGCGCGGCGCAGGTTACTTGTTGGGAGGAATGTGCAGCCCTTTCAGTGAAACGACAAAGTGCTTATTGCCGCGGGAAATCTTCGCGCCGCGATCGCACCAGTGGCTGGCGAATCGAAAAAAATCATCGCTGTCAATGTCATAGGCCAGTTCAACCTTGCTGATACCGGACTGCAGCATCTCTTCAGCGTCCCTGTAATTTCTTGCCTTAATGATTGCCATTGGGTTACCTGTTACTGCCTCAAAAAGTGTAGGGTCAGCCTATGTCAAGAAGATGACAGTTTTGTTGCAGCGTCTGGCTTTAAGATTAAGGCTAATGCCAACCGGGCCGGCAAGAAGTGTGCTTTATGACGGAAGCACTTTCGTAGAGGCTTTCTGGTCAACGCATTGAAGATAAATTAGCGACTTTTTAATGATTTATAATTGGCCTCAGGATCGCAGCGCGCTGAAAATGCTGGCCTGACGCCTGACGCCTGACGCCTGACGCCTGACGCCTGACGCCTGACGCCTGACGCCTGACGCCTGACGCCTGACGCCTGACGCCTGAGCCCCGAAGGCTGTAAGGAATTATACGCGGCTGTATCAGGCTGTTGGCCAGTCAGCGCTAAACCACCATACCGCCTTGATCTGGCTGATATCTCAGTAACCACTGGCTGATAATTTCTGATAATAATTAATTAGCGCGATATTCAAGTGTGGAAAATGGTTACTTTCACTATCTGAATAAGCTGGGCGGCGGGCAAAAAGGCTGAATTGTAAACGTTTACAGACAGGCAAAGCTTTTTCAGAACTTTCCGGTAAGAGACGTCACCTTATGCTCGTTTTCGTTATAATTTGTAAGTTATTTAAAATTAAGGTGATTTTTTTACAACCCTGCTTCTCTGGCGGCCAGCTTTTATGCCGCATCCTTTTCTAAGATTCCTCCCATGTGTGAAGTGTTGTTTATGAGTGCTATGTTGCCGCTTTTGTTGTTTTAGGCTATCAGAGGTCACCATGGAAACGCGAATAAAACACCTGGATGGAATGCGGGGACTGGCAATACTGCTGGTGATCGGCTTTCATGCCTGGGCCAGATGGCCTGAATACCTGGGGTACGTTTCGTTTACTAAGGATTTTCCTTTATTCGCCTGGGGCTATCTGGGCGTGCCGCTGTTCTTTATGATTTCCGGGTTCGTTATTTTTATGACCCTGGATAAATCAAAAAGCTTTATAAATTTTATGTTTAAGCGCTGGCTGCGGCTCTTCCCGGCCATGCTGATAGTAACGCTGCTGATCTTCGCTACGGCCAGCTTATTTAGCGAAAGACCGCTCGGCGTCCCGCATCCGGCCAATGCCATTCCGGGCCTGACTTTTATCAGTCCGGAGATACTCCAGTATTTGACCGGTGTGACCTTTAAACCGCTGGAAGGATCGTTCTGGTCGCTTTACGTTGAAGCCGCGTTTTATATCTTTATCGGTGCCGTCTACTTTACGCTGGGCAGAAAATACTGCCTGCCTTCGCTGCTGGTGCCGATGTTTCTGGTGGCGGGCGCCTCCGCCTTCAAAATGATTGGTCATCCGGCCATTGCGGATTTTATCTCCAAGTTCGGCTTTATCCACTACTCATGGTTTATGATCGGTTGCCTGGTGTATGAGCGGCTGCATCAGCGCGACGCCAAATTCCATTACGCACTGGTGCTGGTGGCGGTGTTGATTAACTTCAGTTATTACATCAAAAACAATGGCTATATCGTTATTTTACCGCTGCTGCTGATGCTGGCGCTGTTTATCGTCAGCTTTTACAGCCGGCTTGTGGAACGACTGCTGTCAGGAAAGTTCCTGACGCTCACCGGCTTTATCAGCTACACCATCTATCTGCTGCATGAAAACATGCTGATCGCTACGTTAAGGAAGCTGGAGCGCCATATCAGCAGCGATTACGTGATGGTCTTTATGCCGATAGCGGTAGTCGCCGCGCTTTACCTGGTTGCCTGGCTGATCACTAAATACATTGAACCGGCCGTCAGAGATACGCTGAGGAACCTTATTCTGTTCCGAGGGAAAAAGAAGGCACTGCCCAACGGCTAAGCGCGAACGGGCAGGGCGGTTGCTGGCAGAGAGGGCACAGCGGCCGTAAAGCCGTAAAAAAGGGCGCAGATGACTGCGCCCTGAGTTTATTTCACTTCGGTAATCACGCTGCCTTCATGGGTGGACGGCTGCTCTTTTGTCTTGCGGAAGAGCGCCACCGCCAGCACCAGCGCCGCGACGGCAGGTATAGCGCCGATATAGCCCACCGAGGACATGGAAAGATCCAGGCTAACCTTATTGCCCAGCAGCGCGCCCGCGCCGATGCCAATATTGAAAATACCGGAGAACATCGCCATAGCAACATCGGTGGCGTCCGGTGCCAGCGTCAGCACTTTCATCTGCATCCCCATGCCGATCATCATAAAGGCCATGCCCCAGAACAGCCCCAGCACAATCAGACCGGCCTTGCTGGCCGCTACCGACGCCAGCAGCAGCAGGCAGATCGACAGCAGTGCGATAGAGCCGGTAAGCAGCGGCGACAGGCGTTTTTCGCCGCTCTTGCCAAAAATAATGCTGCCGGTAATGCCCGCAATGCCGAAAATCAGCAGCAGAAGCGTGGCGAAGCTTTGGTCAAATCCGGCTACTTTCTCGACAAAAGGTTCAATGTAGGTAAACGCGGTAAAGTGCGCGGTCACCACGGCGACGGCCAGCACGTAAAGGCCTACCAGCGCAGGGCGGCGCAGCAGATCCGGCAGGCTTTTCAGCGAGCCGGTATGCTCCGACGGCACGCGCGGCATAATTTTTAAAATCAGACCCAGCAGCACTAAAGCTCCGACGCCAATGGCCAGGAAGGTGCTGCGCCAGCCGAATGCCTGACCGATAATTCTGCCCAACGGCAGGCCCAGCACGGAAGCCAGCGCGGTAGCGGTCGCAATCAGGCTCAGCGCCTGCGCTCTTTTACCCGGCGGGGCCAGCCTGACCGCCAGCGATGCGGTAATAGACCAGAACAGCGCATGGGCCAGCGCTACGCCCGCGCGGCTCAGCAGCAGCACGTCGAAGCTCCAGGCGAAAAAGGCCAGCACATGGCTAAAGGTAAACAGGCCAAAGATCGCAATCAGCAGCACGCGCCGATCGGTATTGCTGGTCATCAGCATCAGTGGCAGCGACATTAGCGCCACAATCCACGCATAGATGGTCAGCATAATGCCCGCCTGCGCCGATTCCATGCCGAAGCTATGGCCGATATCGGACAGCAGGCCGACAGGCATATATTCCGTGGTATTAAAGATAAACGCAGCAACAGCCAAAGCCAGAACGCGTGACCAGGCAACTTTGCGTGAAACGGTAACGGTGTTCATATCAGTCATAGGCTTCTGCTCCGCAAAACTCAAAACGCGTCATTCTAGAGCCGGCCGCATAAAATTCAATCCGAAAGTGATCGTCATCACACTTTTTACATAGTTTGAAGGTTTAGAAAAGGCTATATCCTGCTACGACGTCGCTGGCCAACAGACCTGGGGAGTTATTTGCGGGCAGGCAGCAGCATGCGGTCAGGCGTAGATGTTCAGCAAAGGAGGAAACAGATAAGCATAAAGAGAGGCGCTAACGGGGGGGCCGAGGACAGTCTTGGTTACGCTGCGTTTACCACCTCGTTGATATCAGCCGCACGCTTTTGGCTTTTCCCTTCTGGTCATTTTCAGCCCCTGAATGCATTTGCGATAAAATAGCCCTGTGAGGGGCTTTGATCTATCTTTAAAAGCCTGACGTCTGCCCATCAGTTCAGGCCCTCACACCGTTGCGGGCCATCACCAGCGGTTTAAAAGCCAGTCAGGCGGCGTGTTGACCTGCTGCCATGATCCGATCGAACACGTCTACGGCAGCGCTGGCACCGCCTGCCTGAGAGATTTCTTGCTGTAAGACGGCCAGGTTTCTCTGACAGGCCGGATCGGCGCTTATCTCCTGCGATGCCATAAGCAGACTGGCTGCAGAAAGGGTTTCCCGAGGCAAATATTTTCCTATGCCCAGCGCCTGAATCCGCCGGGCATTGAGGCGTTGTTCGGCCTGCTGCGGTACGGCTATCATCGGCACCCCGAAATAAACGGCCTCCATCAGGCTGTTCATTCCGGCATGGGTGATAAACAGGCTTGCCGCCTGTAGCACATCAAGCTGGGGTATCTGACGGTGAATTTCAATATTGGCGGGCAGCTCTCCCAGCTGGGCAGAATCGACATAGCGGCCAATAGCCATTACGACATGCCACTCGCTATTGGTGAAAGCCTGAATGCAGGTGCGGAAAAAGGCGGTCTGATGCGTATAAACCGAACCCAGCGAGATGACGACAACCGGCCGTCCTGCTGTTTTTAGTCGCCAGCCAGGCTGCGCGGCCAGTGGCCTGATTTCGGGCCCGACAAAGGTTACGCCAGGGGGAATAGTGTCTGGTTTTTCCTGAAAAGAGCGCGGAATAAAGGCAATGGCAGTATCGCGGGCAGCCAGGATGGCACGAAGATCCACGTTCAAATTATTGTCGTGCAGCATTTTTTCCAGAATCGGTATGCAGGGCCACTCTTCGCCCGACAGGCCCAGCCACTCCTCGGACTGCCCCTGATAGCTGACGTGGGTAGGATTAAGGCTGATGGCCGGAACTTGCCAAAGATGGGCGAATATCTTGCCCAGCCAGCTAAGCGGGCCGTAGGCGATAATGTCGGGCCGGTCGTTCTCAAAGGCCGCCAGCAAAGGGCGACAGGTCGCCTGTGCTTCCCGTGCCAGCTCGCGGACAACGTAGCCCATCTCCTCTGGTCGTGGCTTCTCTTTGGTAAAAGTGGGTTCAAACAGAACCGGCGTGGCGCCGCAGGAAGCGACAAGAGAGGAAAACTCTGGCGAGGTGGTATAGCTGACCCTGTAGCCCCGCGCGACCAGTGCCTTGACCAGCCCCAGGGTCGGGTTGACGTGTCCTTGTTCAGCGCAGTTAAAAATGGCCACGTGCCGTTGGGTATTCTTGCCGCTTATATTCACCGTCATAGTCAGTTTTCCTGAAAGAATGAGAGTTAAAACCGCTTTAGTTTTCCCTGTGCCCGGCCACTGTTGTAACCGCCCGTATAGCTGGCCATTGCTATCAGTCACGTTGGCTCAGGGATTCTCAAAGATATCATTCAGTTAATGAAATTAATATGTCAGGATTTTCTCATAACAAAGAGCGCCGCCGGGCTAACAGCCTTGCACCGGGTATGAGCCGGCATGACAATATTTGGGATAATGTGGTGGCCGAGTCGTTCTTCGATTTACTGAAAAAAGAGCGTATAAGAAAAGGATCTACAAAACTCGCGATCTGGCCCGCGCCGATATCTTCGATTACATTGAAGTGCTCTGAAATCAGGCCCGGTATCACAGCCATCCCGGGGCATTAGTCCGTAGGCCTGCGGACAGGTTTCAGCGTGAGGACAGGATCTGTCTATTGTTGAGAGGGCAGCGCGGATCTTAGCTTCTGTTGGATAGCTTTTGCCGTGTGTGGTATTGCTGGCTTTGCTGCTTCTCATCTTGTCAGAGAGTGGATGGATAAAAAATGAAGAAACTTTTACTTATAGTCGCTATTTCCATGAATATAGTTAACTTTGCCTGTGTGTCTCCTACACCCAATCACACCGTTCCTGCTGGTAAGGTTGCGCAATGGAAAGGATATGATGTCATTGTTAAGAGGGACAGCTTAGGGATTGTCACTGTTGACGGAAAACCAGCGGCTGTGGATGAAATCACAGAGAAGGCTACAGCCTATCAGCAAGGGCTGTTTAGTGTGATCATCTATAAGAGCGGTAAAGTCGCTTTGATGAAGCAAGGGCAGTTTGTAGGCTATTTGAAGAGAAACTGACCAGGAAGGGACTGATGAGCCTCTTTTTTATGGGGCATTTGGGGAAATGTACATCATACGAGGACAGGCTTATCAAGCGCTCTGTACTATCCTGATCCCAAAATGAGTCCCTGACTGACAGACTCAGTAGTGATGCCTTTGCCAGGCCATAACTACTGTGGATTGACCGCAAATAAGCCTTACTTTTAGTGCATCACGATGCAAATAAAGCCTTACAGCGTGGCGATGAGTGTACATATAGTGACTATTAACGAAGCGACTTACACCTGTCAGGAACAGTTCGTTGCCCGGTCGGACAGAGTTGTGAGCCTCTCCAGGCCGATCTTAAAAAATCCATTTGTATACGTTAAATCCCGCTACCTACAGGCAACAAAAAACCCGCAAACTCAAAGAGAATGCGGGTTCTTGCGGGGTTTCCATCAGTAACCGGTACTGAAAGAATATGTATTTGGTCGGCACGAGAGGATTTGAACCTCCGACCCCCGACACCCCATGACGGTGCGCTACCAGGCTGCGCTACGTGCCGACGCGTGAGCTAATAGTACGCAAATTCGCTACGATTGCAAGCGGCTAACACGTTGACTGCTATGAAAATAGCCAACGTTGCCGTCTGGTTTACGCAGAGCAGGGCGCGGGAAATAATCTTTAAAACCCACGCCTCAGTTAGCGATAAAGCGTTTCTCTTCCGTCAGCACCTGCAACAGCAGCGTCAGCTGCGGCTTGTGATCTTTCAACCGCTGGCCCTGAGCATCCCAGGCGGTATAGCTGCCGTTGCTGTTCAGCTCCAGCGTCAGGTTCGGCGTAGTCACCACCAGCTGGCCGTCATGCATACTGGTTATCCAGTTATGGCTGCGGCGCACGGCAAACAGATCTTCGCCCTGCGAATAATCAGAAGCTGGCGTACGCACGTGCAGCAGCCGCTGCATCAGCGTAGTCATAATATCCTGATGGCTGGTCAGCTTATCAATCTGCTGCGATGGCGTATTCGGCCAGTGGATCACCAGCGGCACCTGTAGGTTTGCACGGTTGCCCATATCGTCATCGTCGTTCAACGCCACGCCGTGCTGCGCCGTGATCACCACCACCGTATTATCCAGCAGGCCTTTCTCCTGTAACGTGGCGAGCACGTTCTGGATTTGCCCATCCACCTCTGCCGCACTGCGCGCGTAGCGCCGTGCCGCTTCTTTCGCCACGCCAGCGTTTTTGCCGCCGGACAAAGAAAGATAGGAGAACCAGGGGGCGCTTTTCGCTTTCTGCGTCTCCAGCCAGCGTTGCCACTGCGCAACGGTTTGTGCATCAGACTGGCTTTCTGAAGTGGGCAGCGAATAGTCCGCCAGCAGCGCCTGACGATAGAGCGGCGAGGCAAAGCCGTCGCTGGCAAACAGGCCAAACTGGTAACCCTGTTTCGCCAGCGCCTCCGTCAGCGCCGAAGGCACGCGCGAAGAGAGCACGCCGTCCATATAGCCTGCCGAAATACCGTAAAAGAGGCCGAACAGACCGCTGTCGGCCTGGCTGCCCGCGCTGAAATGCTGCGTAAAACGCACGTTGTCCTGAGCGAACCGGGCCAGATGCGGCAGCTGTTTCGGCATCGTGGCCTCGTTCAGGCCATCCACGGTGACGATCAGCAGATTGCTGCGGGTGCCGCCATCGCGGAAAGTAATATCGTTCAGCGGATAGGCGACCGAAAGCGCCTCCGGATTACCCTGCTGCACCAGCCTGCGCTGATACTCCTGCGCATCCAGCAGGCCATGGCGTTCCAGAAAGCGGCGGGCCGTCATCGGATAAGAGAGCGGCAGGTTGGAACGCTGCATGGTGACAGGCCGATAGAAATTCGCATCGGCCCAGATATACATCAAATGGCTGGCAAAGAACGTGACGATAAACAGCACGGCCAGCGGCTTGCCAAAGCTGCGGCGATTCAGGCTGCGCAGCTTTTGCCAGCTCCAGGTAGCGAACAGCATCTCGACCAGGAAAATAGCCGGTACGCTGATAAACATCAGCTGCCAGTCACGCGCCATTTCGCTTTGATCGGGATTGACCACCAGCTCCCAGACGACCGGGTTGAGGTGCAGGTGGAAGCGGGCGAACACCGCGCTGTCAATAAGCAGCAGCGTCAGCCCGGTGGTAGCGATGATGGCGGAAAGAAAGCGCAGCAGTCTTTGCGACATCACCACAAACGTCAGGGGAAAAACAATCAGCAGATAGGCGGCGAAAACAATAAAGCTAAAATGGCCTGTCCAGCTGGTAAACGCATAGATACGCCCGACCAGCGAGGCAGGCCAGTCGGCAACAATCAGATAGCGACTACCCAGGATAAGGGCAAAGATAATGTTAAACAGGGCGAACCAGTGCCCCCAGCCAATCATCTGGGAGACTTTATCACGGTAGCGCGGCTGACTTGTTACCATAGCGGGATCACATCAGTGTGCTTTATCTTCACGTACCGAAGCCTGAAGCGCCTCGGCAAATGAACGCGCAAGCGCGCGGCGTTGCTCCGGAGCAACGCTGGTGTTCAGCAGGTTAGTCACCATATTGCCCAGCACCATCAAAGAGAGATCGGTGGGCGCCTTGTCTTTTTCAAGCACGTTGACCATTTCGGCGAGGAGTTTTTCCACGCGGTCGTCGCTGTAACGGGATGATTGTGGCATAGCGTCAAATTTATCGAGTATTAAAAGGCGGCATCTTACCGTAAAAGCGCGATTCTTTCTGCAATTTTATCATGTGGAAAAGGTTAATGTTGTTGCCTGTTGATCCCGACCACGCTCGGTGATTGAATACGCGCTTAAGTTTAAAGGAGAGTTTACATGAGTCTGGATATCGAGCAGATTGCCCTTCATCAGATGATTAAGCGTGACGAGCAGACGCTGGAGCTGGTGCTGCGGGAGTCGCTGCTGCCGGCCACTGGCCCGGTTACGGCGATGATGGAGGAGCTGCATCGCGTCTACAGCGCCAAAAGCAAGGCTTACGGCCTGTTTAATGAAGAGAGCGAGCTGGCCGACGCGCTGCGCAACTGCCGGAAGGGCCAGGATGATTTTCTGGCCTTCAGCCGCGCGGCGACCGGACGTTTACGCGACGAACTCGCTAAGTATCCCTTTGCGGACGGCGGCGTCGTGCTGTTTGCCCACTATCGCTATCTGGCGGTGGAGTATTTGCTGGTTGCGGTGCTGAACAGCCAGAACAGCATGCGCGTTAACGAAGAGCTGGATATCAGCACCACGCACTATCTGGATATCAACCATGCGGATATCGTGGCGCGTATCGATCTGACCGAATGGGAAACCAATCCGGAATCAACTCGCTACCTGACCTTCCTGCGTGGCAGAGTAGGGCGCAAGGTCGCCGACTTCTTTATGGATTTCCTTGGTGCCAGCGTGGGCCTGGATACCAAAGCGCAAAACCGTGGTCTGCTCCAGGCGGTGGACGACTACTGTGCCGAGGCGGCGCTGGATAAAAACGAGCGTCAGAACTATCGCCAGCAGGTTTACAGCTACTGTAACGAACAGCTGCAGTCGGGCGAAGAGATTGAGCTGGAAGGCCTGTCGAAAGAGCTGGCGCCGCTGGGCGAAAAAACCTTTCAGGATTTCACCCAGGAGCAGGGCTACGAGCTGGAAGAGAGCTTCCCGGCGGATCGCAGCACGCTGCGCCAGCTGACGAAGTTCGCCGGCAGCGGCGGCGGGCTGACCATTAACTTTGACGCCATGCTGCTGGGCGAGCGCATTTTCTGGGATCCGGCTACCGATACGCTGACCATCAAAGGCACGCCGCCTAATCTGCGCGACCAGCTACAGCGTCGCAGCGGCGGCAAATAAGCGCAGCGGCAGGGATGCCCGCTGCTGACAAACGCCCATAAAAAAACGCCGCATTAAGCGGCGTTTTCTTCACACAGAGATCGGTCGGCGATTAAGCGCGAACGAAGTCGATGTGGTGCAGTTTTGGCTTGAACGGGTGACGCTGTACAGCCTGCACTTTTACTTTAGTTTCTTTACCGTCAACAACCAGAGTCAGCACGTCGGTGTAGAACTCAGGCTTAACCTGCATGTTCATCACGTAGTCGTGATCCAGTTCGATAGCTACAGCTGCTTCGTTACCGCCATAGATGATGGCCGGGAATTTGTTAGCTGTACGCAGGCGGCGGCTCGCACCCTTACCCTGCTCTTTACGTTCTTCTGCATTGATAGTGAACATTGTTCAGTCTCTTTCTAAGTAATTATCCTGCTACAGGCGACCCAGCAACAGGTTGGATTGTTCAGCTTTCGCCAGCGGCAAAAGCGGGGCGCATTGTAGCAGGCAAGGCCGGTGCGGGCAACGCATTAAACACCGTGTGCCCTAACGGATCTCATTAGCGCGTCGAAAACGGCCCTGATAATCGAACACTTTTTCACGGATCTGCCAGAAATTGCGCTGTTTGCGGGCCACCACAAAATCGGGATGGCGTAGCAGCGGCTGCATCGCTACGATATCCGCCGCGTTTTCCCAGCCGAGCGGCACGCCGGGCGCTCGCTGATGCGGTCGCATAAACAGCTGCTCGAAGGCTTTGCGCTGCGCGGGCGTACTCAGGCGGAAGCGCTCGCTCACTTCGGTTGCTTCCTCATCGAAATAGCGCGCCTTCAGCCACTCGCCTTTCTCATCGCGACCGTTTTCCAGCACCATCGCAGCGCAGCGCAGCACCAGCGCATCCTTCAGCTTTAGCGCCGCTTTCAACATATCGTCGGGATCGACCAGCACCGCGTCACACTGATGGCAGCGGCGGGCGGCGATATCGTTCTCGGCGTTGCAGTGCGGGCAGCTTTTAAAGCGGAAGCGGAAGTCGCACTGCTCGCGCTCGCCGTCGTCGTCTTCCATCACGCCCTGACAACGGCGGCCAAAGTGCTCAATAATGGTGCCGTCGGCGGTGGTTTTGCCCCAGAACGTATTGGCAAAGCCGCAGGCCGGGCAGAAAACCTGCACCGGTTTATTGTCGCTTTTGCCCTTGGGCGCGCCCACTTCCGGCGTAAAGATATCGTGCGGATTACCCGCGTAGTCCAGGATCAGGCAGTCGGTTTTGCCAGGGCACAGCCGCAGCCCGCGTCCGACAATCTGCTGATACAGGCTGACCGATTCCGTAGGGCGAAGGATGGCGATAAGATCGACGTGCGGCGCGTCAAAGCCGGTGGTCAAGACCGCCACGTTAACCATGTAGCGCAGCTCGCGCGCTTTAAAGGCGGTAATAAGGGCATCGCGCTCGGCGGCAGGCGTGGTGGCGCTGATCAGCGCCTTGCTGTCGGGCAGCAGGCCCAGCACCTCTTTGGCATGCTCGACCGTGGCGGCAAAAATCATCACGCCCTGGCGATCCTGCGCAAACTCAACGATCTGCTGAATAATATGCGGCGTAATGCGCTGCTGCTGCTTCAGCTCCAGGTTGAGATCCGCCTCGCTGAACAGGCCGTTTTCCCTGGCGGTCAGGCGGCTGAAATCGTACTGCACCACCGGCATATCCAGCCTTTCCGGCGGCACCAGAAAGCCGTGTTTGATCATATAGCGCAGCGGCAGCTCGTAGATGCAGTCGCGAAACAGCGCCCGCTCGTCGCCGCGCACCATGCCGTGATAGTGGAACTGATAGATCCAGCCCTTGCCCAGGCGATAGGGCGTTGCGGTCAGGCCCAGCAGGCGCAGCTGCGGATTGCGCTGGCGCAGATGGTTGAGGATCTGCTGGTACTGGCTGTCTTCGGCGTCGCCAATGCGGTGACACTCATCCACAATCAGCAGCGAAAACTCGCTGTCGAACTGCGCCAGATTGCGGGCCACCGACTGTACGCTGCCGAACACCACCTTGCTGCGGCTCTCTTTCTTTTGCAGACCGGCGGCAAAGATATCGGCCTGCAGGCCGTAAGCCTGATATTTGCTGTGGTTCTGCGCCACCAGCTCTTTGACGTGCGCCAGCACCAGCACGCGTCCGCGCGCCAGCCGCGCCAGTTCGGCGATCACCAGGCTTTTGCCCGCGCCGGTCGGCAGGACAATCACGGCGGGCTGGTGAGAGCGACGGAAGTAGCTGAGCGTGGCGTCAACGGCTTCCTGTTGGTAGGGGCGCAGGGTAAAGGACATGATTAAATCCGCGAGCAAAGCCGCATTATGCCACGAAAGTCCGCTCCGTGCGCGCGCGCCTCTGTGCCTGAGCCGCAACTCCCGATATACTTCTGCTGTTACTCTCTTCTGACGTTCCCTACAGGAACGGTGAATTCATTCATTGAAACAGGCAGTGCAGATTTAATGCGACTTGATAAATTTTTATCTCAGCAACTGGAAGTCAGCCGGGCGATTGCCGCTCGCGAGCTGCGCGCGCGTAAGGTGACGGTTGATGGGGAAGTGGTGCGCGAAGGGTCTTTTAAGCTCAGCCCGGAAAGCGAAGTGGAATATGACGGCAATCCGTTACGGCTGCAGATCGGCCCGCGCTATTTTATGCTGAACAAGCCGCAGGGCTACGTCTGCTCCACCGACGATCCGGATCACCCAACGGTGCTCTATTTTCTGGAAGAGCCCACCGCGTATAAACTGCACGCGGCAGGGCGGCTTGATATCGACACCACCGGCCTGGTGCTGATGACCGATGATGGCCAGTGGTCGCACCGCATCACCTCGCCGCGCCATCACTGTGAAAAAACCTACCTGGTGACGCTGGAAAACGCGCTGGCCGAGGATACGGCGGAGCAGTTCGCCGCAGGCGTGCAGCTGCATAACGAAAAAGACCTCACTAAGCCAGCCAGCCTGGAAGTCATCAGTGAAAATCAGGTGCGGCTGACCATCAGCGAAGGGCGCTATCACCAGGTAAAACGGATGTTCGCTGCGGTGGGTAACCACGTGGTGGCGCTGCATCGCGAGCGTATTGGCGATATCGTGCTGGATGAGGAACTGGAGCCGGGCGAGTATCGCGCCCTGACGGCGGAAGAGATCGCCAGCGTGAGACTGCCCGCAGAATTAAAATAAGGAAACAGGGATGCGTAAGGAAAAGAACTCGTCGGCGGGACTGGTCGTTATTCTTGGCCTGCTGGCTATGCTAATGCCGTTGTCGATCGACATGTATTTGCCTGCGCTTCCGCAAATCGCCCGCGAATTTGGCGTGTCGGCCGGCAGCGTGCAGATGACGCTGAACCTCTATATCCTGGGCTTTGCGCTGGGGCAGTTAATCTACGGCCCGCTGGCCGACAGCTTTGGCCGCAAGCCAGTGATAGCCGTGGGCACGCTGATTTTCGCCGTCGCGGCGGCGGCCTGCGCGCTGGCGCAAACCATCGATCAGCTGATCTTTATGCGTTTGCTGCACGGCCTGTCGGCGGCGGCGGGCAGCGTGGTGATCAGCGCCCTGATGCGCGACAGCTACTCGAAAGAGGAGTTCTCGCGCATGATGTCCTTTGTCATGCTGGTCACCACCATCGCGCCGCTGCTGGCGCCTATCCTGGGCGGCTGGATGCTGCTGCTGTGGAACTGGCACGCCATCTTCTGGGCTATCTCGCTGGCCGCCGTGGTCACCACGCTGCTGGTGGTCACGCAGATCAAAGAGACGCTGCCGCACGATAAGCGGCAAAAATTCAATATGCGCACCACGCTGCGCAACTTTCTGTCGCTGTTTCGCCACAAGCGCGTGTTCAGCTATATGATGGCCAGCGGCTTTTCCTTTGCCGGGATGTTCTCTTTCCTTAACGCCGGCCCCTTTGTCTATATCGAGCTGAACCATATTTCGCCGCAGGATTTTGGTTACTACTTTGCGCTGAACGTGGTTTTCCTGTTCCTGATGACGCTGCTGAACAGCCGCTGCGTGCGCCGCTTCGGCCCGCTGGCGATGTTCCGTCTGGGGCTGCTGATCCAGTTTACGATGGGCATCTGGCTGGTGGTGGTCAGCGCACTGAACCTCGGTTTCCTGCCGCTGGTGTTTGGCGTGGCAATGTTTATCGGCTGCGTGGCGATGGTTTCTTCTAACGCCATGGCGGTGATCCTGGAAGAGTTTCCGCATATGGCGGGCACCGCTTCCTCGCTGGCGGGCACGCTGCGCTTTGGCGTGGGCGCGCTGGTCGGCGCGCTGCTCTCCACCATGACCTTTACCAGCGCCTGGCCGATGGTTGGCTCCATTTTTATCTGCGCCACGTTTTCCGTGCTGCTGTTTATCTACGCCACGCGCCCGCGTAAAAGCCGTCAGCGCAGCTTGCCATAACATCGACGCCCGCATCCGCGTAATAGCCTGACCCGCTTAATCCTCGCCAAAACGGGAAGCCTTGCTTCCCGGCTTTTCTGCTGATACACGCTATAATGTTGCCTTATTGTAAAAATAACTAAGCTTAAATTACTTTTGTGCAACAAAATTGATTGTTATTACGGCGCCGACGCGGTAAAAATGAGAACAAAATCACGAACTGGCGGTACTAAGCCCTCGCAGATGGGGTATGTCCACGACCAGAAACAGGCAGAAATGATGATGGCTACGGGCTGGGGAGTAGGGGTGAACAGATTACAACATTCGGTGGTGCATCGCCTGCCGCAAAGCTATCGCTGGGGAGCCGGAAAGCGGCTGGAGCCGCGTGCGCTCAGTGGTACAGAGGCGGAGGATGACCTGGTAGGCCTGAGCCTGCTCAGTCATCAGGGCGTACAGGCCTGGGATATCATGCAGATGCTGAAAGAGGCGCTGGCGGAAATTCAGCTCGACTGCGCCGTGGTCGAGTGGGAAGGCGAGCCGTGCCTGTTCGTGGCGCGTAATGATGAATGCGCCACTACCTGCCGCCTGAAAAACTTTGGCGTCGGCATTGCTGAAGCCTTTAAAAATATACCTGCCTGAGCCAGGCCTCAGGCAAGCGCAATTAGCTCCTGCGTATAGCGCGCTTTCGGCGCGGTAAAAATAGTTTCGCAATCGCCTTGCTCCACGACTTCTCCCTGTCGCAGCACCACCACCTGGTGGCACAGCGATCTGACTACGCGCAGATCGTGGCTGATAAAAATATAGGCCAGCTGACGATCCCGTTGGAGCTTTTTCAGCAGCGCCAGGATCTGTTTTTGTACGGAACGATCCAGTGAAGAGGTTGGTTCATCCAGCACGATCAGCTGCGGCTGAAGGATCAGCGCGCGCGCGATGGCGATGCGCTGCCGCTGTCCGCCGGAAAACTCCGATGGGTAACGATGACGGGTTTCCGCATCCAGTCCCACTTCCTGCATTGCCTGGATCACCAGCGCCTCGCGCTGTTCCGCGATCAGTTCAGGCTGGTGCACCTGCAAGCCTTCCGCAATGATCTGCTGCACGTTCAGCCGGGGATTGAGCGCAGAATTCGGATCCTGAAAAACCACCTGCATTTCCCGACGTACCGGCAGCATTTGCCTGCGATCCCACTGGTGCAGCGGTCTGTCGCCCAGCCAGATTTCGCCTTTGGCCTTGATTAGCCGCAGCAGCGCCAGGCCGGTGGTGCTTTTGCCCGAGCCGGATTCCCCGACCAGCCCCAGGCTTTCGCCCGGACGTAGCTCAAAACTCAGCGACTTCAGCGCCTGATGCGCACCCACTACGCGGCGCATCAGACCCTTTTTCAGGGAAAAAGCGACGCTGAGGTTGCTGACCTTCAGCAGCGGTGGCGCCGCGCTGTCAACAGGATCGGGGCTGCCTTCCGGCTCCGCATCCAGCAGCGTGCGGGTATAGGGATGTTCGGGCGCGCTGAACAGCTGGCGACTGGTATTGCGCTCCACGCCCTGGCCGTTACGCATCACCAGCACGTTGTCGGCCAGCTGCCGCACAATATTCAGGTTGTGGGTGATAAACAGCAGGCCCATATTCATCTCCTGCTTCAGCTCCTTCAGCAGAACCAGGATCTGCGCCTGCACGGTAACGTCCAGCGCGGTGGTCGGCTCATCGGCAATCAGCAGCTGAGGCCGCGTCAGCAGCGCCATCGCAATCATTACCCGCTGCCGTTCGCCGCCGGAAAGCTGATGCGGAAAATCGCCCATTCGCCTGGCGGGCTGCCGAATGCCCACGCGATCCAGACAGCTAAGGATCTCGGCCTTCGCCGCCGCCGCGCGCATGCCACGGTGCAGCGATAACACCTCATACAGCTGTTTTTCAATGCTGTGCAGCGGATTCAGCGACACCATCGGCTCCTGAAAAATCATCGCCATACGGTTGCCGCGCAGGCCGCGCAGCGTGCGCTCGTCGGCCTTCAGCACGTCCTGACCGGCGAACAGGATTTCGCCCTGCGGATAGACCACCGGCGGCGTGGGCAGCAGGCGCATCATCGACAGGGCGGTCACGCTTTTGCCCGAGCCGGATTCGCCCACCAGCGCCAGCGTCTCGCCCGCTGCGACGCTCAGCGACAAATTATCGACAACCTGACGCTCAACGCCGGCCTGGCGAAAGGCAATGCTTAAGTTTTTGACGGTCAGCAACGACATCAGTGCACCTTACTGGGATCGAAGGCGTCACGAACCGCCTCACCGATAAAGATCAACAGCGACAGCAGGATCGCCAGCGAGAAAAAGGCCGCCATGCCGAGCCAGGGCGCCTGAAGGTTATTTTTGCCCTGTAGCAGCAGCTCGCCCAGCGAAGGCGACCCCATCGGCAGCCCGAAGCCGAGGAAATCCAGCGAGGTCAGCGTGGTAATAGAGCCGCACAGAATAAAGGGCAGATAGGTCAGCGTCGCCACCATCGCATTCGGCAGCATATGGCGCAGCATAATAGTCCGGTCGCCGACGCCCAGCGCCTGCGCGGCGCGAATATAGTCAAAGTTGCGCGCGCGTAAGAATTCAGCGCGCACCACGCCGACCAGCTGCATCCAGCCAAACAGCACGTTAATGGCCAGCAGCCACCAGAAGCCGGGCTGCACCACGCTCGACAACAAAATAATCAGAAACAGCGTAGGCATACCCGACCAGACTTCGATAAAGCGCTGGCCCCACAAATCTACCCGCCCGCCATAATAGCCCTGACAGGCGCCGACGATGATGCCGACTACGCTGGACATCAGCGTCAGCATCAGGCCAAACAGCAGCGAAATACGCGCGCCGTAGAGGATCCTTGCCAGCACGTCGCCGCCGTTAGCATCGGTGCCCAGCCAGTTTTGCAGCGAGGGTGGCGAAGGGAAGGGGACGCTGGAGGCGAAATTGATGGTGCCGTCGCCAAATTTGATCGGCGCCCAGATGGCCCAGCCTTCCTTATCCAGGCGAGATTTCAGCCACGGATCCTGATAGTCGGCTTTGGTCGCCAGCTGGCCGCCAAAATCGGTTTCGCTGTAGTCCACCAGCAGCGGAAAATAGAAGCGATGATCGTAGCGCACCAGCAGCGGCTTATCGTTAGCCAGCAGCTCGGAGCCAAGGCAGAGCACAAACAGAACGGCAAAAATCCACAGCGACCAGTAGCCACGACGGTTATGTCGAAAACGCTGCCAGCGCGCGTGATTAACGGGGCTTAATCGGCTCATCAGCGACCTTCAAAATCAATGCGCGGATCGACCAGCGTATAGGTGATATCGCTGAGGATATTCAGCAGCAGGCCGATCAGGGTGAAAATGTAAAGCGTGCCGAACATAACCGGATAGTCACGCTGAATGGTGGCGTCGTAGCCCAGCAGGCCCAGCCCGTTCAGAGAGAACATCACCTCAATCAGCAGCGATCCGGTAAAGAACATGCTGATAAAGGTGGCCGGGAAACCGGCGATCACCAGCAGCATGGCGTTGCGGAAAACGTGACGGTAGAGAATTTTGCTCTCGTCCAGCCCTTTGGCCCGCGCCGTGACCACGTACTGCTTGCGGATTTCATCAAGAAACGAGTTTTTGGTCAGCATAGTCAGCGTGGCGAAGCCGCCGATCACCGTCGCCAGCACCGGCAGGGTAATATGCCAGAGATAGTCCGTGATTTTGCCGTACCAGGGCAGCGAGTCGAACTGCGCCGACACCAGCCCGCGCAGCGGAAACCAGTCCAGATAGCTGCCGCCTGCAAACAGCACGATCAGCAGCGTGGCGAACAGGAACGAGGGAATGGCGTAGCCGATGATAATCAGCGAGCTGCTCCAGATATCGAAGGCGCTGCCGTTATGCACGGCTTTGCGGATGCCAAGCGGGATAGAGACCAGATAGATAATCAGCGTGCTCCACAGCCCCAGCGAGACGGAAACCGGCAGGCTCTCTTTAATCAGCTGCACAACCGAGCTGCTGCGGAACAGGCTGTCGCCAAAATCGAAGCGCACATAGTTCCACAGCATATCCAGGTAGCGCTGATACATCGGCTTGTCGAAACCGTAACGTTTGGTGATTTCCGCCACCACTTCCGGATCCAGCCCGCGCGACCCGCGATATTGGCTGTCACCGGGCTGAGCATGCAGCGCGCTGCGTCCCTGCGCCTGCGGCGTATTGCCGGCGCCCGGCATTCCGGTAGTCTGGCCGAATTCGATATTGGCCAGCGCCTGATCGACCGGGCCGCCCGGCGCAATCTGCACGATAAAAAAGTTAATCGTAATAATCGCCCACAGCGTGGGAATGATTAATAGAAGTCTGCGTAGCAAATAGGCGCCCAAACTGCTCTCCTTAACGACGCTGGGCCGGCAGCTGCGCGGCTTTATTAACGTCATACCACCAGCTGTCGAAGCCTAAAGAATAAGTCGGCCGCGTGGCGGGCATCGAAAATTTATCCCACCAGGCATAGCGATCGCTGGCACCATACCACATCGGTATCATGTAATAGTTCCACAGCAGCACCCGATCCAGCGCGCGACCCAGCGGCAGCAGCGCGGCTTCATCGCTCTGATGCTGATTTATCTTTTCAATCAGCTGGTCGATTACCGGGCTGGCGACATGCGGCCGGTTGTAGGTGGAATTTACATAGGCGCTTGACCAGTAAATTTGCAGGTTGCTGTCGGGGTAGGGGATAGCCGGGTAGGGCGAAACCAGCATATCAAAGTCGCTTTTGCGCATGCGGGCCAGATATTGCGAGCTGTCTACCTGCCGGATGACCAGGTTGATGCCCAGGCGCGCCAGATTGTGCTGAAAAGGCAGCACCCACTGATCGTTGCCGCCGCTGCGCAGCAGCAGTTCAAAGGTGAAAGGCTGGCCGCTGGCGTTGACCAGGCGCTGATTTTTCAACGTCCAGCCGGCCTGCTCCAGCAGCGCCGTGGCCTTCAGCAGATTGGCGCGATCGTACCCGCTGCCGTCGGTGTGAGGCGGCTGATAAATCTGCGAGAAAACCTCATCAGGAATTTTGCCCTTAAAGGGCGCCAGAATTTCCAGTTCTTTAGCGTCGGGATAGTCGGTAGCGGCATAGTCCGTGTTCTGAAAATAGCTGCGGGTGCGCTTATAAGCGCCGTAAAATAACGCCTTATTCATCCACTCAAAATCGAACGCCAGCGAAACTGCTTCGCGCACGCGGCGATCGGCAAACAGGGGTTTCTGTACGTTAAACGCCAGCCAGTTTGAGGAGGTAGCCACGGTATTCGGCTTTGCGTCTTTCACGATGTAATGGCTGTCGAAATTCCGGCCGCGATACTGGGTGGCCCACTTTTTGGCGGAGCCTTCGGCACGAAAGTCAAACGCGCCCGCTTTAAACGCCTCGAAAGCCACATTGTCATCCAGATAGTAATCGTAGCGCAGCGTATCGAAATTAAAACGGCCTTTATTGACGGGCAAATTAGCGGCCCAATAATCTTTGACCCGTGACCAGGTTACGGACTGACCGACTTTATAGGCCGACACGCGATACGGCCCGCTGCCGGGCGGCGGCGCAGGTAACGGCTCGCTGAGATTATGATCCTTCCAGAAGCTCTGCGGGAAAACGGGCAGCGTAAGCAGCGAAAGCATCATATCTTTGTTGCCGACCGGCAGCTCAAAGCGCACCGTCAGCTGCGCAATGGCTTTGACCGTGACGCCTTTGTAAAACACCCGAAACTGCGGTACGCCCTGCTGCATAAATTTATTAAAGGTAAAAGCAACATCTTCTGCGGTGATGGATGAACCGTCCTGGTAACGCGCCTGGGGATTCAGCGTGACTTCCACCCAGCGATAGCTATCCGGGTAGCGAGCGAATTCGGCAATCAGCGGATAGTAGCTGCCCACTTCGTCTTCTGAGTTCACGAACAGCGTATCGTAAAGCGTATCCGTGCCCTGCGCCGGATTGCCGCGCGAGGCAAAACGGTTAAAGTTATCGTAAGTGCCGATAGCGGCAAGCGTCGCGCTACCGCCCTTGGGCGCAGCCGGATTGGCGTAGTCAAAATGCGTGAAGTTCACGGCATATTTAGGCTCGCCCAGCTGGGCAAAGGCGTAGCTCTCATGAATTTCTTCAGCCCGTGCCGTCGTCGCGGCGCAGCAGAACAGCAGCAAAGCTAACCAGCGAAAAATCATCTTATTATCCGATCCTGATAAAAAACGCAGCGCGATCCCCAGCCTGCCAGAGCATTGCGCAATGCGCCAGCGAAGCACATTTAAAAAGCGTAGCGCAATAACTCATCCGGCAGCCGGTTCGCTGCGGGGCTCATGCTGAAAATAATCAATCAGCTGCGTCACCGTACGCGGGCGGCTGAATAAATAGCCCTGAAAATGACAGACGCCACGGTGGCGCAGCCAGCGCGCCTGCTCACCGGTTTCTACGCCTTCAGCTACCGTCAGCAGATTGAGTTTTTTCGCCAGCGCCAGCACCGCATCCAGCACCGGCGAAGAAAACGACTCGCGGGCGATGTTTTTTACAAATCCCCGATCTATTTTCAGATAGTCAAAACGGAATTTTTCCAGATAAATTAAGGCACTGTGTCCGGTGCCGAAATCATCCAGCGCGATACGAATATTTTGGCCGCGCAGCCAGTCGAACACCGACTGGGCGTTGCGGGTTTCTACCATAGTCCGTTCGGTAATTTCAAAAACGTAGCTGAAGTGATCCTTAGGCATCGCTTCCAGCCATGCTAAAACGTCCTGGAAAAAGGTTTTATCGCCCAGGTGAGCAGGCGAAAGGTTCAGGTTGAGATTGATGCCGGCCGGCACGGCATGTTGCAGCGTATGGCAATCGCGCGCCACCAGTTCAAACAGGTGCCGGGTTAAGGGCACAATCAAATTTTTGTTTTCGGCGTAGCGGATAAAAACGTCGGGCGGGATGGCGCCAGCTTCGGGATGCGTCCAGCGCAGCAGCGCTTCCAGACCGCAGGCCTGGCCGGTCGCCGCGGCAATAACCGGCTGGTACTCTACGTGGAATTCCCCGCGCCGAATGCCCTGCAGGATTTCCTTGCCCGGTCGGATAAAGAGCGTGAGCAGGGCATAGCAGGCAAAGCCGCCGGTCAGGCTCAGCAACAAACCGGCCAGCAGCACCAGCGTAATATCGTCACTATTCAGCCTGCCGCCATAAAGCTTTAGCTGTAAAGGATAGCCGGGTAGCGTCATGGTTTTTGACGGATCGTCGGGCAGCGAGCTGGTTGCCGTTACGCGCTGTTCCCAGCTGGTTAACGCCCGCTTGCCGGTCACAATAGCTATACCTGAAATCTCATGCTGCCGTTCGGTATACAGTAGCCAGGGCGTCAGATTAATCTTTAGCGTGACCAGCAGGCCGTTGCCTGCCTCGCCATTCTGCAACCAGAGGTGAAGAACCGGTTTATCAGGCGTCAGCGGCGCGGCGGCAAGCTGAATATCAAGCGGCTTGCGGGTGTCCGTCGTAGGGGAAAACTGGCGCATAGCGATTTGGGTTTCTCCGGCCAGCGAAGAGCACCATGCCCGATTGTGATTAACCATCAGGATAGCCTGAATATTATCATCCAGGGCGGCGCGCTCAATCAGGTCATTTTTTATGGCGGAGCAGGCAGGGCGAGGCGACGTTTGTAGCGGCAACAGTTTCCGCTTTAGTTCATCGAGCATCGTCAGCACATAGGCCTGGGTGTTTCTGGCCATTTCATCGTGATTGTCGGCCCGGCGATGAAGCATAACGGCCAGCGCGATGATGATAAATGCCAGAAAAAGAAGTAAGCCGAGGGTCGCGCTGAAGCAGGCAATCTTGCGAGGATTGAGAAGTGGCCGCGTAAGGCTTGATGAGAGTGGCATGGGGTTTATCTCCCGAAAGTGCCGGTTAAGTCATTGCGCTGTCCTGCACAACAGACGCCGTTTCAATCCGGCAGGATATACCGGGAAAGTGCCGTTTGTCTTCTTATTATTATGATTAGCTTCGGTTTTTTAACGCATTATGTCAGTTATTTCGCTCGTGCGCGCAGGCAGGGCGCAATAAAACAAACCATCAGAACGGCCGATGTAGCCAAAAAGCTTTTGAATATAAATATTTGTGCGTCTGTTATTAATAACAAATTAGTGCCAGTTAATATTAAAGCAAGAGTGTCAGGCTCAGCGGGAAACAGGTTTCTTTGTGCTGGCCTCTCTTTGCCGTTTTCCAACGGGGCTTTAGTGAAAAAGGGGAAGAGCCAGGAAGCAGCCAGCCTTTACCCATAAAAAACCCCGCTTATAGCGGGGCTCGGAACCGTTTTGCACAGACTTCAGGGGGATCAGCTTTGCGTTCGGCTTAGTACCCGGCGGCCTTCGCGATAGCGATTTTTCCAGTAAGCGTCGTTGAGATTGGAAATCATCACGCCGCTGCTGGTAGAGGCATGCACGAAATTATCGTTGCCCAGGTAGATGCCGACATGGCGGCCGGTAGAGCCGGCGCGGAACAGCACTAAATCGCCCGGGCGCAGTTTGCCGCGCTGGATGCTTTTGCCGGTGTCTTCCTGTTCATAGGTTGAGCGGGGCAGATCCAGGCCAAACTGTTCACGAAAGGTGGTCTGCACAAAGGCAGAACAGTCAATGCCGCGTTTACTGGTACCGCCAAGACGGTAACGAACGCCCTTCCAGTCCGAATATTGATCCATCAGGCGGGATTTAATATCCACATTCTGAACCATCTGTTCGAATTCATCCTGAGACGCCTGAAGTAAAAAGCCGTTATGGCCATTAACTGCATGCGTATCAGTTTGTGCATTGCTGTTGGTATTCGTCGAGCTACAGGCTGAAAGCAGCGTGGCTAAAGCCACTGCGGGCAATACCCGCCATATATATCTCAGAATCGGTTGAGACTTGACCATTATGTTTGTGATCCCTTGAAGTCCTTAACGACAGAAGTCGCTAGCTATGCGAAACGGAACGAGATTAATTAGCGCACACGGGCAAAACAATTCCACAAAATTCAAATTGTGCGAAAGCGCACAGTTTAAAATGTAAATAATGGAAATATCTTACAGCTTTGTCCTAATCGGAAATGAGATTACCCGATTAACTGCGTGCTGGCGAGGGGTTTTAACGACTTTTTTATTGATTTTTATCATAAGAAACAGAGAGGTCGTAGTCTGGCCACTTTATCGGCACAAACGCTGAAAACCTGAGGCGTGAAAGGCTAAAAGAGCGTTAAAAAATGCGTGTTAGCCACAATTCAGTTTAATACTGCTGTACGTTTCTTAAAGGCAGAAGATTCCGCTGGGGATCAAACATCACGGCAGCTGTAGCATAAAGTGGGATTTTGAGAGCTACATCGCATAAAAAAGCAACGAAAGTGGCGTAAATCGCTTTTCGTTGCTTCCTGAAAACGGTAAAAAAAGCGGCTTAATTAATTAGCCGGCTTATATTTACCTGGTAAAGCACGATATAAAATATTCACCAGCCAGTCGCTGCCCGGCGTAATTAACCACCAGCTCGTCCCTACCAGCACCACGGAAAGCGAGCCTACCGCAACATCGGTAAACCAGTGCGCGCCAATCATAATGCGCGGCGTAGCGAATATCAGCACGATCCCCACGGCAATTAAAAAAGCACGAACGCCAAAGTAGCGCAGCATAAAGCTGGCAAAAATCATCAGCATCATGCCGTGATCGCCAGGAAAACTATCGGAAGAGGCATCTTTAGTTGGAATGCCGGTTAATGTCGTCACGTGATGAACGTCCGGGAAATATTTGGTCGGGCTGGGATGCGAAACCGGGATCAGATGACCAAGCTGGTTCAGCACCACCGCCGTCAGCAGCATAGCAATACCGATAGCCAGCAGCCGCCTGCGCCCCTGGGGCGTTTCACGCCGCCAGAAACTGTAATAAAGCGCGCCCATCGCCAGCAGCGACACCGCGTCAAAAGGGCGAAAGTTGGTAATAGCCACCAGCCATAACAGCGCTTTATTGGTTACCAGCCGCTCGTTAAACCAATAAAAAAGGCTTTTATCGAGCGTAAACCAGGCGCCGTGGTTTTCCGGCAAATACCAGGAAAAAAAGAGCGCCAGTCCCAGCGCGTTAAGCACCAGGATAGTGATCAGTTGATTAGCACGCATTTTATTAAGATTAAGTTAAGAAGAAGTGACGGCGTACATTATACAACAGCAGTTAAACGAAGTTTCAACAAAGATGCCTGGAGGCTGTTCCAGTCGGCTTCTTCTTCATGAATAATTTCGATCCGGCTGTCTGGCGGCGCAGCCTGACGCGTTTCGATATTAAGATCCTCGCCCTGACGATTCACGCTCAGCAGGCCTTCCTGAATGCGCACCACGCCTTTTACCCGGCTAACCGGAGCGAGCCGCGCCCACTCCAACACGCCAACCGTATCGAACACGGTTTCTGCATCAAACACCCAGCCGCAGGAATAGTAGCCCTGGCCCTGATTCAGCGAACGCCGCCAGCGCGTATTCTGCACGGGTGCCAGCGCCGCCAGTCGCGAAGCGGGCCTGGCATGATGGTGTGCCGCCTGCGGCAGCGGCTGCTGATTCAAACGTGGACGCGTCAGCAGTTCGCCTGCGATCTGGCCGAAACGCGCGGGAATAATGGGGCGCTGTAAAGCGTCCTGCGCGCGCCAGTCTTGCAGCGCTGCCAGCGTGGCCTCATCCCAGCGATCCTCTTTATTGGCCACGATAATATCGGCGGCGGCGAGCTGATCGCGGAAGTTTTCATTAGCCGTAATGCGGGCATCGCCTAGCTGACGTGGATCGAGCAGGCAGAGCGTGGCATCCAGCGTCAGCCAGGGCTGATAAACCTCCGCAGACAGCAGGTCGAGGATCTGTTTAGGGTGACCAAGGCCGGTCGGCTCAATCAGCAGACGGTCGGGCCTGGTTTGCTTCAGCAGCATATTCAGGCCCACCTGCATCGGCAGGCCGTTAACGCAGCACATGCAGCCGCCAGGGATCTCTTTTAGCACCGCGCCGCTTTCCGCCAGCAGCGCGCCGTCTATACCTACCTCGCCGAACTCATTAACCAGCACCGCCCACTTTTCTCCCTGTGGTTTCTGCGCCAGCAGATGCAGCAGCGTAGTGGTTTTGCCGCTGCCCAGAAAACCGGTAATCAGGTTTACGCGAGTCATTATTTTCTCCTTGAGTTGTGGCCGGTTGTGCTTATCGGCTTTCGGAAAGCGTATTGCCGACTATGTTAATTAAGAGACGCTAATAAATGAGGTAAGTATGAGCAAACTTAACTTTTCGCTGGCCCTTTTTTTGATGGTTCCGGCAGGTAGCGCGCTGGCGACGGTAGCCGCAGGCACCGGCGTTATCACTTTTTCCGGAGCGATCACGGAGCCGGGTTGCGCTGTGCAACAGGAACAGAATCAAATCAGCGCTACCTGTTATCGCGACGGCCAGCTAAAAGTATCGCCGATCTCGCTACAGGCCAACGGTACGCTGCCATCCGGCATCGCCCGTATCGACGTTGAATGGCTGGACCAGGCGCGACGACAGGGCATACTGATCGTTAACTATCGGTAGTAGTGTAATAATATAACAATAACGGCGAGGCGTGGCGCGCTCGCCGTTTTATTAGTCTGCGCGGCCTATGAGAACTGGCGCGCTTGCCGTTATTGTTATTCTGCGTGGCCCATAAGGGCAGGCGCGAATACCTTTTTATTAGTCTGCGCGGCCCATATAGCGGCGTTCGGCAATATGGATGCGGATGCGCTCGCCGCTGCTGAGGTATTCCGGCACCTGGATCACCAGGCCGGTGCTCATGGTGGCAGGCTTGGTACGCGCGCTGGCGGAAGCGCCTTTAATGCCCGGCGTGGTTTCGATAATTTCCATATCCAGCGTTTGCGGCAGCTCAAGCGCCAGAATTTGCCCGTCCATCGTCAGCACCTGAATGCCCGGAATGCCGCCTTCCGGGATAAACAGCAGCTCTTCTTCGATCTGATCTTTTTTGAAGACGTAAGGCGTGTAGTCCTCGTCATCCATAAAGACGTATTCGTCACCGTCTACGTAAGAGAAGGTAACCTGACGACGGCTCAGTGAGATCGCTTCCAGGATGTCGTCACCCTTGAAGCGCTCCTCGACTTTCATGCCGGTGCGAATATCGGTAAAACGCATTTTATAAAGGGTAGAAGCCCCGCGCGCGCTGGGGCTTTGGACATCAATATCTTTGACTAACAGCAGCTTACCGTTATGGCTGACGGCCATGCCTTTTTTGATTTCGTTTGCTCTTGGCATTGTGTTATCTCGATGAAAGGGGCAATGAAAATGTTCGCGACAAATTACTCTTGCTGACGGCTTCAGGCAAGTGCTGAACGAGGAAGAAAAGCGGGGATGGCTGCCATAGTATTCCCACAGCGCGCCTGCTATTGTCGCGTCTCTTAAAGGGGATAACCAATGCAATGTCGAGCTTCCTGCGGTGCCTGCTGTACCGCGCCGTCTATTTCCACACCGATCCCCGGAATGCCCGACGGCAAACCGGCCAACACGCCCTGCGTTCAGCTGGATGAACAGCAGCGCTGCAAAATCTTTACCTCGCCGCTGCGGCCGTCGGTCTGCGGCAGCCTGAAACCCGATGCTGAAATGTGCCGTAACAGTCGGGAAGAGGCGATGGTCTGGCTACTGGATCTGGAAAAACAGACCGCCTGGTGTTAATTGCCTGTTGGCTAAAAGTAAGGCATCAGCCATCCATCAGCCGATGAAACCTTTTTCCCAAAAAGAAAAGTCGAAGTGTGCGTCGCTTCAAAAATCTGCTATGCCGTTGGCAGTAAAACTTGCCATAAACGCAGGAACGGGGCCAAAATCATTGAAACGTTTCAGCGTCGTCTGCACAGGCAGTTAGCGGCCTGAAAGCTTATTTTTCCGTCCGCCAGCTGAAACGATTCAATGAAGCAGTGAGGAGAACTATGTTCCAGCTTGAACTGAATGCAATCCATCCCGGTGCCAGGGCCGGAGATAAAGAAGAGGCCATCCGACAGGTGGCAGCCGCTTTAACCTCAGCCGGCAACGTGGGTGAAGGATATGTTAACGGTATGCTGGCCCGCGAGCAGCAAACCTCGACCTATCTGGGTAACGGCATCGCTATTCCCCATGGCACGACCGACACGCGCGATCTGGTGTTGAAAACCGGCGTGCAGGTTTATCAGTTTCCGCAGGGCATCGCCTGGGGCGAAGACCAGACCGCCTATGTGGTGATCGGCATCGCCGCTAAATCGGACGAGCATCTGGCGCTGCTGCGTCAGCTGACGCACGTGCTGAGCGATGACAGCGTGGCGGAACAGCTGAAAACCACGGATTCCGCAGAAACACTGCGCGGTTTGCTGATGGGGGAAAAGCAGGGAACGGAATTTAAATTCGACACCTCGCTGATCACAGTTGACGTGGCGGCCACCGATCTGATGACGCTCCAGGCGCTGAACGCCGGTCGCCTACAGCAGGCCGGCGCGGTTGATGCGAGCTTTGTCAGCCGCGTTATCGCTTCGCGCCCGCTGAATTTAGGGCAGGGCGTCTGGCTGAGCGACAGCACCGAAGGCAACCTGGGCAGCGCCGTCGCCGTAAGCCGCAGCGCGACACCCTTTGAAGTAGACGGCGAAAAAGCCGCGCTGCTGGTGACCGTTGCCGTAGCCGACGAGCAGCCGCTGAACGTGCTGAACTATCTAAGCGATCTGCTGATTAAGCAAAAAGCGGATCGCCTGCTGAGCGCCGATGCCGCAGGGATCCTGGCGCTGCTGACCAGCGAAGTCTCCGAGCAGGCCGATACGCTGACGGAAGAGTTTACTATCCGCAACGAGCACGGCCTGCATGCCCGTCCGGGCACGGCGCTGGTCAGCGTCATTAAAAAATTCAACTGCGACGTCACGGTGACCAACCTTGACGGCAGCGGCAAGCCGGCTAACGGCCGCAGCCTGATGAAAGTAGTGGCGCTGGGCGTGAAAAAAGGCCACCGCCTGCGCTTCACCGCCAGCGGCGAAGATGCCCGCGCGGCGCTGGATGCGATCGGCGAGGCTATCAGCGCTGGTTTAGGCGAGGGGGCGGCATGAGCAGACGCGTAGCAACCATCACGCTGAACCCCGCTTACGATCTGGTGGGCTATACGCCGGAAATCGAGCGCGGCGAAGTCAACCTGGTGAAAACCACCGGCCTGCACGCCGCCGGGAAAGGCATCAACGTTGCCAAAGTGCTGAAAGATTTGGGCATCGATGTCACCGTTGGCGGCTTCCTGGGCAAAGAGAATCAGGATGGCTTTCAGCATCTGTTTAGCGATCTGGGCATTGCTAACCGTTTTCAGGTGGTCGAAGGCCGTACCCGCATCAACGTTAAGCTGACTGAAAAAGATGGCGAGGTCACCGATCTTAACTTTTCCGGCTTTGACGTCACCCCGCAGGACTGGGAGCGCTTCACCACGGATTCTCTGACGTGGCTGGGCCAGTTCGATATGGTCTGCGTCAGCGGCAGCCTGCCCGCAGGCGTCAATCCCGATGCCTTTACGGAGTGGATGATCGCGCTGCGCACGCACTGCCCGTGCATTATTTTCGACAGCAGCCGCGAAGCGCTGGTGGCGGGCCTGAAAGCCGCGCCCTGGCTGGTTAAGCCAAACCGTCGCGAGCTGGAAATCTGGGCCGGGCGCAAGCTGCCGACCCTGCAGGATGTGATTGAGGCGGCGCATGCGCTGCGTGAACAGGGGATCGCCCACGTAGTGATTTCGCTGGGCGCAGAAGGCGCGCTGTGGGTTAACGCTTCAGGCGAATGGATCGCCAAACCGCCGGCCTGTGAGGTGGTGAGTACCGTGGGGGCCGGGGATTCAATGGTGGGCGGGCTGATTTACGGCCTGCTGATGCGCGAATCCAGCGAGCATACCCTACGCCTGGCTACCGCCGTAGCAGCCCTGGCCGTAAGCCAGAGCAACGTGGGCGTAAGCGATCGTACCCAGTTGGCCGCGATGATGGCGCGCGTCGACCTGAAACCTTTTAACTGACAGCAGGAGAGGCATAATGAAAACGCTGCTGATACTTGATCCTTCGCTGGGACTGGCTACCGGTCATCTGGCAAAAAATATCACCAGAGCGAGCGCGGCCGCAAAAGGGCTGACGCTAACGGAAAATCTGGCCGAAGCGGACCAGGTGATCCTGGTGGGCGACACGCTGCCCGCCAACATCGACCTGACGGGTAAAACCGTTTATCAGACCACGGCGGAGCAGCTGCTGCGCCAGCCGGAAGCAGAGCTGGCCCGCGCGCAAACCGAGGCGAAAGCCTGGCAGGCGCCTGCCGCCGTAGCTAAACCTGCCGCGGTGAACACGGCCGACGCGGTTGCCAGCGGGCCAAAACGCATCGTCGCCATTACCGCCTGTCCAACCGGCGTGGCGCACACCTTTATGGCGGCCGAAGCCATTGACGCCGAAGCGAAAAAACGCGGCTGGTGGGTGAAAGTCGAAACGCGCGGCTCCGTAGGCGCGGGCAATGCCATTACGCCGGAAGAAGTGGCCCAGGCTGACCTGGTTATCGTGGCGGCGGATATTGAAGTCGATCTGGCTAAGTTTGCCGGTAAGCCGATGTATCGCACCTCGACCGGCCTGGCGCTGAAGAAAACCGCACAGGAGTTTGATAAGGCGCTGGCGCAGGCCAAACCTTATCAGCCGCAGGGCGGCGGCCAGCCAGCGGCGCAGGGCGAGAAAAAAGAGGGCGCAGGCGCCTATCGTCATCTGCTGACCGGCGTTTCCTATATGCTGCCGATGGTGGTGGCAGGCGGCCTGAGCATCGCGCTCTCTTTCGCCTTCGGCATTACCGCGTTTAAAGAGCAGGGCACGCTGGCGGCGGCGCTGATGGAAATCGGCGGCGGCAGCGCCTTCAAACTGATGGTGCCGGTGCTGGCGGGCTTTATCGCCTTCTCAATTGCCGATCGTCCTGGTCTGACGCCTGGCCTGATTGGCGGCTGGCTGGCCAGCACCATCAACGCCGGTTTCCTTGGCGGCATTATTGCCGGTTTTATTGCCGGTTACGCCGCGAAGTTTATCAGCGCTAAGCTTAAGCTTCCGCAGAGTATGGAGGCGTTAAAACCGATCCTGATTATTCCGCTGGTCGCCAGTCTGATCACCGGCCTGCTGATGATTTATGTGGTTGGCGGCCCGGTTGCCCAGATTATGGCGGGGCTGACCCACTGGCTGAGCAATATGGGCACGGGTAACGCGGTTCTGCTGGGTGCGGTACTGGGCGGCATGATGTGTACCGATATGGGCGGCCCGGTGAACAAAGTGGCCTATGCGTTTGGCGTCGGCCTGCTCAGTTCGCAAACCTATGCGCCGATGGCGGCCATTATGGCGGGCGGCATGGTGCCTCCGTTGGCGATGGGCGTCGCTACGCTGGTGGCGCGCCGGAAATTCAACAAAGGCCAGCAGGAAGGCGGCAAAGCGGCGCTGGTGCTGGGCCTGTGCTTTATTTCCGAAGGCGCTATTCCGTTTGCGGCGCGTGACCCGATGCGCGTTCTGCCATGCTGTATCGTTGGCGGCGCGCTGACCGGCGCTATCTCTATGTGGGTAGGCGCGAAGCTGATGGCGCCGCACGGCGGGCTGTTTGTGCTGCTGATCCCTGGCGCTATTACGCCGGTGCTGGGCTATCTGATAGCGATTATCGTCGGCACGCTGGTTGCCGGACTCTCTTACGCGGTGCTGAAGCGCCCGGAAGCGGAAATGGCTAAAGCCTGATCCAGGCGGGCATAATAAAAAAGCGCGGGCGACCGCGCTTTTTTTTCGTCTATAGATCAGACCTGCTGCGACTTGAGCCAGGCGATTTCATCTTTCCAGATATCAGGATTGACGGTTTCCAGGATCAGCGGAATACCGTCGAAGCGAGCATCCTTCATCAGCCAGCTGAACACCGTATTGCCGATATTACCTTCGCCCAGGCTGTGATGACGGTCAACGCGGCTGGCAAACGCGCTTTTGGCATCGTTAAGATGCATCCCGCGCAGATACTCAAAGCCCACCACGCGACCAAACTCCTCAAAGGTTTTCACGCAATCTTCTTCAGTACGCAGATCGTAACCGCCCGCAAAGGCGTGGCAGGTGTCAATACAGACGCCGATGCGCGACTTATCCTCTACGCCGTCGATAATGGCTGCCAGGTGCTCAAAGCGGAAGCCCAGATTGCTGCCCTGACCGGCGGTATTTTCAATCACGGCGGTGACGCCCTGGGTTTTATCCAGCGCGACGTTAACCGATTCGGCGATGCGCTTCAGGCAGGCGTCCTCGTCAATCTGCTGCAAATGGCTGCCGGGATGGAAGTTCAACAGCGTCAGGCCCAGCTGCTCGCAGCGCTGTAGTTCGTCGATAAAGGCGAGGCGGGACTTCTCCAGCGCCTCTTCCTGTGGATGGCCCAGGTTAATTAAAAAGCTGTCGTGCGGCAGGATCTGGGCGGCGCTGTAGTGATATTTTTCGCAGGCGTTGCGGAAAGCGGCAATCACCTCTTTGCTCAGCGGGGCCGCGCGCCACTGACGCTGATTTTTAGTGAAAAGCGCAAAGGCCGTCGCCTCGATTTCATGGGCGCGAAGCACCGCCTGATCCACGCCGCCGGATGCGCTGACGTGGGCGCCGATATATTTCATGCCTGCTCTCCTGTTGGTTTTACTGTAAAGCGGGCCATGATAACCGGAAACGGCGCGGATTTATGCCAGCAAATGCTGGATAGCCAGGTTTATCGCGCCGCCGCCCAGCAGCAGCCAGACGAATAACAGCAGGCCCAGCAGTAAAGGCCTTAGTCCCGCCTTTTTCAACAGGCTGAACTGCGTGGTTAATCCCAGCGCCGCCATCGCCACGGCCAGTAAAAAATTGTCCAGCTCGTTCAGGCCGCTAACCAGCGACGGCGGCAGCAGATGCAGCGAGTTAAACAGCGCCACGCCGATAAAACCCAGCGCGAACCAGGGAAAGCTTACTTCGCCGCCGCCGCTGTCGTCGGCACGCACGAAACGGCTGAGCAGCAGCAGGAAGGGCGCCAGCATCATCACGCGCAGCATTTTAGTAATGACCGCCGCGTTCTCCGTTTCCGCGCTCACGGCGTGCCCGGCCGCCACTACCTGTGCCACTTCATGCAGCGTAGAGCCGGTAAAGATCCCCCATTGCGTCGGCGTCAGGCCCGGCAGCAGAGCGGCCAGCTCATGCCATAGCAGTGGATAAAGAAAGATGCCGAGCGTGCCGAACAGCACCACGGTAGCCACCGCTACCGCCACTTTTTGCGGCTCCGCTTTAATTACCGGCTCCGTCGCCATAATCGCCGCCGCGCCGCAAATGCTGCTGCCCGCGCCAATCAGCCAGGCGGTATCGCGATCCAGATGCAACACGCGACGGCCCAGCCAGCAGGCCAGCAGAAAAGTGGAGGTCAGCAGCAGCAGATCGGTCAGCACGCCGCTTAAGCCGATATCGGCAAGTTGCTGAAAGGTCAGCCGAAAACCGTACAGCATGATGCCAAGCCGCAGCAGCTGCTGTTTGGCAAAGTGTACGCCTGTGCCGCAGCGCGCAGCCAGGCGGCCATAAACCGTATTGCCTGCTACGATCCCCAACAGCATCGCCAGCGTTAAGGTGCCCAGCCCGGCCGTTTTCAGCACGGGCAGGTTGCCAGCCTGAAGGGCAGCAGCGGCCAGCAGCATTGCCAGCCCGAGGCCTGCGCCATAGCGCAGCGGACGAGAAGAAGGAAATGCCAGTTCAGCCATATCAGCCTCCTTAGTAGACAGACGCAGCATGGCGCAGGCTGGCTTAAAAGAGAAATTGATTATATATTTATAATTAACCAGAATAAGTGATATGAGAGGGCGGGGATGTTCAGGCGATTAACAAGATGGGTAAGCGTAATCAGAAAAGATGGCGTCACGCTGTGGTATGCCTGCCGCGATCCGCGTACGCCACTGTGGCAAAAGGGCATGGCCGTGCTGCTGGCGGTTTATGCGCTAAGCCCCGTTGATTTTATTCCCGACGTTATTCCCTTTGTTGGGCTACTGGACGACGCTATTATCGTGCCGTCGGGCATGATGCTGCTGCTGCGCCTGCTGCCGGCGGAGGTCAGGGCCGCCAGCCAACAGCGAACCGCCCGGCAGGCCCACAGGAAAAAGAAGCTTGGCGGCTGGCTGGCGATAGTGCTGCTGGTATGGCTGGCGATGATTATCTGGCTGGTGAAGACATGGAGTCAGTAAGGAAGAACAATGCATATCACATTAAGGCAGCTTGAGGTCTTTGCTGAGGTGCTGAAAAGCGGCTCGACAATTCAGGCCTCGCAGGTGCTGTCGCTGTCGCAGTCGGCGGTCAGCGCGGCGCTGGCGGATCTGGAAAATCAGCTGGGCGTTCAGCTGTTCGACAGGGTCGGAAAACGGCTGGTGGTTAACGAGCACGGCCGCCTGCTTTATCCACGGGCGGTGGCGCTGCTGGAGCAAACCACTGAAATCGAACAGCTGTTTCGCGAAGATAACGGCGCGTTGCGGGTCTACGCCAGCAGCACCATTGGTAACTATCTGTTGCCGGGCATGATTGCCGGCTGGCGGCGCGACTTTCCCGAGCTGCCGCTGGAGCTGAGCGTGGGCAACAGCCAGGATGTGATTAACGCCGTGGCTGATTTTCGCGTCGATGTGGGCTTTATCGAAGGGCCGTGCCACGTCAGCGAGCTGGTTGGCGAACCCTGGCTGGAAGATGAGCTGGTGGTTTTTGCCGCCGCCGACGCGGCTATTCTGCGTCAGCCGGTGACGCTGGAAAGCCTGGCGGCCGCGTCGTGGATCCTGCGCGAACACGGCTCCGGCACGCGCGAAATCGTCGATTATCTGCTGCTTTCGCATCTGCCGCAGTTTAGCCTGGCGCTGGAGCTGGGCAACTCAGAGGCAATCAAGCATGCCGTGCGCCACGGGATGGGCATCAGCTGTCTGTCGCGGCGGGTTATTGCGGAACAGCTGGCGGCAGGCACGTTAAAAGAAGTGCCGATCCCGCTGCCCAAACTCAAACGCACGCTGTACCGTATTCATCATCGGCAGAAGCATCTCTCGAAGGCGCTGCTGCGTTTTCTAAGCTACTGCGCGGAATAAAGCGGAGCAGTCAGAAAAACGGGGCTTAATCAGGCGCTAATAATTCGCCGCAGATCATGAAGCTATCTTATAACGTCGCGGAATGACTTCTTCTGACGAAGGAGTTTGTTACAATCGCGCCTCATTTTAGCCAGAGCACAGCATTTACCAATGGATCATGACACAAAAACAACACAACAGCCTGAATTACAGCGCAAACTAAAGGCGCGTCATTTGACGATGATCGCCATCGGCGGTTCCATAGGCACCGGCCTGTTTGTCGCTTCCGGCGCGACTATCTCCCAGGCTGGCCCCGGCGGCGCGCTGCTTTCCTATGCCCTGATCGGCCTGATGGTCTATTTCCTGATGACCAGCCTCGGCGAACTGGCCGCCTTTATGCCGGTATCCGGCTCCTTTTCTACCTACGGCTCCAACTTCGTTGAAGAAGGCTTCGGCTTTGCGCTGGGCTGGAACTACTGGTACAACTGGGCCGTGACCGTGGCGATTGAACTGGTTGCCGCGCAGCTGGTGATGACCTACTGGTTCCCCGATACGCCCGGCTGGATCTGGAGCGTACTCTTTCTGAGCGTTATTTTCCTGCTCAACTACATCTCGGTAAAGGGCTTTGGTGAGGCAGAATACTGGTTCTCCCTGATCAAAGTGGTCACGGTAGTGATTTTTATCGTAGTGGGCGTGATGATGATCCTCGGCATTCTGCGCGGCGACCAGCCGGTCGCGGGCTGGGGTAACTGGCAGATCGGCGATGCGCCTTTCTCCGGCGGCTTTTCCGCCATGATCGGCGTGGCGATGATTGCCGGCTTCTCCTTCCAGGGAACGGAACTGATTGGTATCGCCGCAGGCGAATCGGAAGATCCGGCCAAAAATATTCCGCGCTCGGTTCGTCAGGTCTTCTGGCGCATCCTGCTGTTTTATATCCTGGCGATCCTGGTGATCAGCCTGATTATCCCTTACACCGACCCAAGCCTGCTGCGTAACGATGTGAAAGACATCAGCGTCAGCCCGTTCACGCTGGTGTTTAAACATGCCGGGCTGCTTTCAGCGGCGGCGATCATGAATGCCGTGATCCTCACCGCTATTCTGTCAGCGGGCAACTCCGGCATGTATGCGTCGACCCGTATGCTGTTTACGCTGGCGCGCGAAGGCAAAGCGCCGCGTATGTTTGGCAAGCTGTCAAAAGGCGGCGTGCCGCGCAATGCGCTGTATGCCACCACCGTGGTTGCCGCGCTCTGTTTCCTGACCTCAATGTTCGGCAACCAGACGGTCTATCTCTGGCTGCTGAATACTTCCGGCATGACCGGTTTTATCGCCTGGCTGGGGATAGCCATCAGCCATTACCGTTTCCGTCGCGGCTTTGTCTCGCAGGGCTACGATATCAACGATCTGCCGTACCGCTCTAAGTTCTTCCCACTGGGGCCGATCTTCGCTTTCGTGCTCTGCCTGATCATCACCCTGGGGCAAAACTACCAGGCGTTCCTGGCGGATCGCATCGACTGGTACGGCGCGGCGGCAACCTATATCGGCATCCCGCTGTTCCTGATTATCTGGTTCGGCTACAAGCTGACGAAGCGCACGCGCTTTGTGAAATACAGCGAAATGCAGTTCCCCAAATTTAAATAAGGGTGAAGGCGCGGTTTCCGCGCCTTTTTCTTTGACATACTCTGTTACATATAGGATTGATAACTATTATCATTTCCTTTATTGTTAGCGCCGTACGTTTTCCGCTTTGCTAATTTTCAGGGTTTGCAGCCGGCCTGGTGCGAACTCCATGACAGGTAGAAACCATGAGCGTGACCCACAACACCGACCGCTACGCCAGCGTCCAACAGCACGAAGGCGCGATGGATCGTTATCATCATCTGCTGCGCCGCCGCCTGTTTTTTATGGGCGTGCTGGTGTTGGCTATCCTCGCTTCGCTGCTGTTCGACTTTACTTTAGGCCCGTCGGGCCTGTCGCTGGAAACGCTGTGGCAAACGCTGCTGTCGCCGCAGAGCGTGGATGCCGGTTCGCGCGTTATCGTCTGGGATATTCGTTTACCTTACGCGCTGATGGCAGTGGTGGTCGGGCTGGCGCTGGGGCTGGCCGGGGCGGAAATGCAGACTATCCTGAATAACCCGCTGGCCAGTCCGTTTACGCTGGGCGTCTCTTCCGCCGCCGCCTTTGGCGCCGCGCTGGCTATCGTGCTGGGCATCGGTTTGCCCGGTATCCCGGATCAGTGGTTTATCTCAGCTAACGCCTTTATTTTTGCGCTGCTGGCCGCGCTGATGCTGGACGGCGTTACCCGCTGGACGCGCGTGGCGACTTCCGGCGTGGTGCTGTTCGGCATCGCGCTGGTGTTTACCTTTAACGCGCTGGTATCCATGATGCAGTTTATCGCCAGCGAAGATACGTTGCAGGGCCTGGTGTTCTGGACGATGGGCAGCCTGGCGCGCGCCTCCTGGGAGAAACTGGGCGTGCTGACGCTGGCGCTGCTGCTGGTTCTGCCGTTCTCCATGATGAGCGCCTGGAAGCTCACCGCGCTGCGCCTGGGCGAAGATCGCGCCGTCAGTTTTGGTATTGACGTGCGCCGCCTGCGTCTGGGCACGCTGCTGCGCATCAGCGTGCTTTCCGCGCTGGCGGTGGCTTTTGTCGGCCCAATCGGGTTTATCGGCCTGGTGGCGCCGCATATCGCTCGCCTGATCTTTGGCGAGGATCACCGTTTTTACCTGCCAGCCAGCGCGCTGACCGGCGCGCTGGTGCTGTCAATGGCGTCGGTGGTGTCGAAAAACCTGGTGCCCGGCGTGATTATCCCGGTCGGCATCGTCACTTCTCTGGTCGGCGTGCCGTTCTTCCTGAGCATTATTCTGCGTCATCGGGGGAGCGTCTGATGGACGGTTTAGCTATTAAAGGCTTTCACGCCGGTTATCCTAAACGCAAGATTATCAGCAACCTGAACGTGCCGCTGCTGCCGCGAGGCAAAATCACCGTGCTGCTGGGGCCGAACGGCTGCGGAAAATCCACGCTGCTGCGCTCGATTGCCGGACTGAATCAGGCGCAGGGCGAGCTGTGGCTGAACGGCACGGAGCTGCTGAGCCAGCCGTTTGCCCGCCGGGCGGAAAAAGTGGTGTACCTGCCGCAGTCGCTGCCCGCTGGCGTGCATCTGCACGTGCTTGAATCCATTATTGTCGCCCAGCGCGCTTCCGGCGCACGCGGTAGCGCGACGAGCGAGGCGGAAGTGATGGCGCTGCTGGAAAGGCTGGGCATCGCGCATCTGGCGCTGAGCTACCTCGATCAGCTTTCCGGCGGCCAGAAGCAGCTGGTTGGCCTGGCGCAGTCGCTGATCCGTCGCCCGGAGCTGCTGCTGCTGGACGAGCCGCTAAGCGCGCTGGATCTTAACTATCAGTTCCACGTCATGGATTTAGTGCGCCGGGAAACCAGCAAGCGGAATATCGTTACCGTAGTCGTGGTGCACGATATCAATATCGCTCTGCGTCACGGTCAGCACGTGCTGATGCTGCAAAACGGCGGCCTGATTGCTGACGGTCTGCCGGAAGAGGTGATTACACCGGAAAGCCTGGCGAAGGTATACGGCGTGCGGGGCCGTATTGAGCGCTGCTCGCAGGGGACGCCGCAGGTGCTGATTGATGGCCTGGTCAGCGAGCCGGTTTCCTGAATGGACGAGTCGGTTTCTTGCCGGCTCTCTTGTGCATTGCTTCCCTCTCTGTCTGGCGCATCATTGTTAATTCCCTGACGCTCAGATTTTTACCCTGCGTTTGTGCTCAGATAGCGAAAACATCGGGGCCTTTTACCGCCAGCGTGTTCAGTATGCGCAGAACCGGGCCGCTTGGGGTAATCTCGCCACGCTCCCATTTGGAAACGCTGTCTACCGTCATGCCCAACGTATAGGCCAGCGTGGCCTGGGTCAGTCCCCAGCGGGCGCGAACGGCTTTGATTTCGCTGGCGGACATGGTGCGGACTGCGGCAATACGTTGACGAAACTCACGCAGGCTGACGCGGGCAGCGATTTCCTGCACATCGTTATTGCTCATTAGCCCCAGCGCCTGTAGCTCTTTAGCATCGTCAAGCATCTCATGTAACTCGGCCGGTTTCGTTTTCATTGTTTTACCTCTCTGAACGTCCCGCTTGCTTTCAGTCGATCCAGCATGTTTTTATCCGCTTTAAAATAAGCTCTGGCGAGCTTCTTATAAATCTCCAGCTCATCCTCGCCAATCTCTTTTGCCGCTTTTTTCGAACCGTCTTTCAGCCAGCCATCATAAAAAAAACAGATTGTTATCTTTTTTAAAAAATACCACTGTGCGGGCGCCGCCGCGTTTGCCTGCATTCAAAGCAATCCGCTTTTTTTTAACGCCCCCGCCCAAATCTGCCTCATAGTTGCCGCACTCAATCTCCCTTGCGGCCAGACAAAGGTCGGTATCTGCAATGCCAGCTTTTGCAAACATCTTGTCCAGGCGCTTATGGATATAAATCGCCATTTCCCTGGCCTCCGCTCCATATAGTAACCATTATTATAATAACCATTACGGCTTCACTACAAGTGGTTATGGCCATGCCGACAGGAGGATGTATTGCTATTGCAGGGCGGATCCTGAGGGGAGCGCAAGAAAAAAAAGGCCGGGAAGATCCCGGCCCTGAAGGGTTACGCCAGCAAATAGCGGGCATGGAAGCGCAGATGATCTTCCACGAAGCTGGCGATAAAGTAGTAGCTGTGATCGTAACCGGGCTGAATGCGCACGGTCAGCGGATAGTTTTTCTCGCTGGCCACCGCTTCCAGCCGTTCCGGGCGCAGCTGATCGGCGAGGAACTGATCGCTGTCGCCCTGATCCAGCAGCATCGGCAGCGGATGCGTCGCCTGCTGCATCAGCAGACAGCTGTCCCAGGCTTCCCACAGCGCGCGATCCTCGCCCAGATAGGCCGTAAAGGCTTTTTCGCCCCACGGCACCTGCGTTGGATTAACGATCGGCGCAAAGGCGGAGGCCGAAACATAGCGCTGCGGATTACGCAGCGCCAGCATCAGCGCGCCGTGACCGCCCATAGAATGGCCCATAATCGCCTGCTTATCGCTGACGTTAAAGTTGCCGGCAATCAGCGCGGGCAGCTCTTCCGTCAGGTAGTCGTACATCCGAAAATGCGCATCCCACGGCGCCTGGGTCGCGTTCAGATAGAATCCGGCACCCTGGCCCAGATCGTAGGCTTCGTCATTGGGCACCACTTCGCCGCGCGGGCTGGTATCCGGCATCACCAGCACCAGACCCAGCTCTGCCGCCGCGCGCTGCGCGCCCGCTTTGGTCGAGAAATTCTCGTCGCTACAGGTCAGCCCGGCCAGAAACCAGAGCACCGGCGGGGCGGTATCGCCTTTCGGACCCGGCAAAAAAATGCTGAAGGTCATAGAGCAGTTCAGCGTGGCCGACTGGTGGCGATAGCGCTGCTGCCAGCCGCCAAACATGCGGTGTTCTTCCAGTAACTCCAGGGTGGATACCATCCTTGTCTCCTTATTTAGAAAAATGCACCACGGAACGGATAGATTTCCCTTCGTGCATCAGATCGAACGCGTCGTTGATCTCTTCCAGCGGCATATTGTGGGTGATGAAATCATTCAGCTGGAATTCACCATCCAGGTAGCGCTGGACGATCCCCGGCAGCTCCGAGCGGCCTTTCACGCCGCCAAACGCGGAGCCGCGCCAGACGCGTCCGGTCACCAGCTGGAACGGGCGGGTAGAAATCTCTTCGCCTGCACCAGCCACGCCGATAATCACGGACTCGCCCCAGCCTTTGTGGCAGCACTCCAGCGCGGAACGCATCACGTTAACGTTGCCGATGCACTCAAAGGAGAAATCAACGCCGCCATCGGTCATTTCAACAATCACATCCTGAATGGGCTTATCGTAATCTTTTGGATTAACCAGGTCGGTGGCGCCCAGCTTTCTGGCGAGATCGAACTTGCTGGTATTGAGATCGATACCGATAATCCGGCCCGCTTTCGCCATCTTCGCGCCGATAATCGCCGAAAGGCCGATGCCGCCCAGACCGAAGATCGCCACGGTATCGCCTTCTTTTACCTTGGCCGTGTTCATCACCGCGCCCATACCGGTGGTGACGCCGCAGCCCAGCAGGCAAACTTCTTCCAGCGGCGCTTCTTTACTGATTTTCGCCAGTGAAATTTCCGGGATAACGGTGTACTCAGAGAAGGTCGAGGTGCCCATATAGTGGAAAATCGGCTTGCCGTCCTTAAAGAAACGGGTGGTGCCGTCCGGCATTAGCCCTTTGCCCTGGGTGGCGCGGATAGCCTGGCACAGGTTGGTTTTGCCGGAGAGGCAGAACTTACATTTGCCGCATTCCGGCGTGTACAGCGGAATGACGTGATCGCCGACCGCCACGCTGGTAACGCCTTCGCCAACCGCTTCGACAATACCGCCGCCTTCGTGGCCCAAAATAGCCGGGAACACGCCTTCAGGATCTTTTCCTGAAAGGGTATAGGCATCGGTGTGGCAGACGCCGGTCGCGACGATGCGTACCAGCACTTCGCCTTTCTGCGGCGGCATCAGGTCGACTTCTTCAATCGACAGCGGCTCGCCGGCGGCCCAGGCAACAGCGGCGCGAGTTTTAATCATCTGCATATCAGTTTATTCCTTGTAGAGGTTGCCATTTGGCAGGGATCTGGCGAGCGGCCTGACGCCGCTCAAACCATTTAATTATGGCTGAATTTCATCGTCCGGTGATTGCTCTATAATCAGGTACTTCAGCGCCTTGACGTTGGGGGTAAACGCATCCCGACGCCACACCAGGTAAGTCGTGGTCTCGCTGATATCCGCAGGCAGCGCATGTTTTTGCACCTGGCCCGGCGCGGCGATCCTTTCCAGCACCGATTCCGGCAGTATCGCCAGCCCGGCGCCGCTGGCTACGCAGGCCAGCATGGCGTGATAGGACTGGATCTCCATAAACGGGCCGGGTGAAATCCCCGCCTGACGAAACCAGTTTTCTAAACGCAGACGGTAAGAGCAGCCGGGACGGAAGGCGAACAGCGTATCGCCTGCGGCATCTTCAGGGCGCTGAATGGGCGCATGGTGCAGGTTGCTGATCAGCACCATACGCTCGCTAAAGGTTTTGCAGCTGTTCAGCTCGTCGGCCACGACCGGGCCTTCGGCCAGCGCGGCGGCCAGCGTGCCTTTCCGCACCTGCTCAATGATTTCACCCGAGGTACCGGTGACCAGCGACAGCGTGACCTCAGGATAGCGCTGATGGTAGGTTGACAATAAAGAAGGCAGGTGGACAGCGGCGGTGCTCTCCATCGATCCCAGCGCAAATATGCCGCCAGGCTCGCCGTTGTGCGTCATTGCCAGCGCTTCCTCGCTGAGCGCCAGGATCCGCTGCGCATAGCACAAAAAATTATGGCCCATCGGCGACAGCCGCAGGCGCTGCTTTTCGCGGATAAAAAGATCGATGCCCGTTTCCTGCTCCAGCTGGCGCAGCCTGGTCGTCAGGTTGGACGGCACGCGATGCAGCTGTTCGGCGGCGCGCGCCAGCGAACCGGTCTCCGCTACCGCGCAGAACATTTTAAGCTGGGTCAGATCCATTTATTCTCTTTTCGTAAACAAGTTGGTTTCTATTATTCACTTTTTGTAAGTCTATCCATGATGCAGACTGACTGCAACACTTTCATCAAGCCGGATAAAGCCGGAAGGGAGAACAAATGGCAATACGGGTAGCGCTAAGCGCTTTTATTGCGCTGATTGTCGCGATGGGCATTGGGCGGTTTACCTTTACGCCGCAGGTGCCGCTGATGATTACGGAGCATCAGCTGACGCTGACCAGCGCGGCGGTAGTCGCGGCCTTCAACTACCTGGGCTACCTCTGCGGCTCCTGGAACGCGATGCGGACGACCACGCACGTGGAGGCCAGGCTTAAGGCAGGCATCGGCGGCGCGGTGATCCTGACGCTGCTTTCCGCCTGCGTGTCCGACGCCTGGCTGCACGGCGTGGTGCGCTTTGCGATCGGCTGGGCCAGCGGCTGGGCGATGGTGCTGGTAGCGGCATGGAGCAACGAGCAGCTGCATAAATATGGCCGTCCCGGCTTAAGCGCCGCCGTCTTCGCCGGGCCGGGCATGGGCATCTTTCTGAGCGGGCTGCTGGCCGTGTTTCTTCACGCACGCCAGGTCAGCGCCGCGCAGGCCTGGTGCGCCTATGGCGTGCTGGCGCTGGTGCTGGCTTCTCTTATTTTTCGTTTCCTGCCGCGTAAAGGCGAGCTGCACCGGCCCGAAACCACGCCGGAACCGCTGGTGCTGACCAGCGGGCTGAAAAAGCTGGTCTGGAGCTACAGCCTGGCCGGCTTTGGCTACATCATTCCCGCCACGTTTCTGTCGCAGATGGCGGCGGCCCGTTTTCCTGCCAGCGCTTTTGCGCAGTTTGTCTGGCCCATTTTTGGCGGCACGGCGGTGTTAGGCGTCGGGCTGGGCATTGTTATGCGGCATATCGGTTCATCCAATACGCGGCTGGCGTTTAACCTGTGGGCGCAGGCGCTGGGCGTGCTGTGCGCCGCCGTGGTGCCGGGTTTGAGCGGGCTGGTGGTCGGTTCAATACTGATGGGCATTGGCTTTCTTAACCTGGTGTCGCTTTCGCTGCAATATGCCCGCGAGATGGCGCCGCGCCATAGCCGGTATATGGCAGGCCTGCTGACCACCGGTTACGCTATCGGCCAGCTGGCCGGGCCGCTGGTTTCCGCACTTTCCACCACTTTTACCCATCGCCTTGAGCCAGCGCTTTACGTCGCGGGCGCGGGACTGCTGGTGGCCGGGCTGCTGGTCTGGCGGCGCGATCCCGGTGCTGCATGAAACAGTTTCAGGGTGGTTTAGCTTGATTCGCTGGATTAACGACGCGTTGTGTACCAAAATACGCCCTCTGAAATTGTACCGGTCCCGTCGGGACCGGCGTTACACCTGCTGGAGAATAGATCGCCATGGCTACGTTAAGTCAGGAAGCCACACTTGTTCACGAAGCGCTGCTTGCGCGTGGACTGGAAACACCCCTACGCTCGCCTGCGCGTGATATGGATGACGAAACCCGCAGGCGGCTGATCGCCGGGCACATGACCGAAGTCATGCAGCTGCTTAATCTTGATTTAGAAGATGACAGCCTGATGGAAACGCCGCACCGCATCGCTAAGATGTATGTGAATGAGGTGTTCTCCGGCCTGGACTACGCCAACTTCCCGAAAATCACCCTGATTGAAAACAAAATGAAGGTGGACGAAATGGTGACGGTGCGGGATATCACGCTGACCAGCACCTGCGAGCACCACTTTGTGATCATCGACGGCAAAGCGACGGTAGCCTATATCCCGAAAGATAAAGTGATTGGCCTGTCGAAGATTAACCGCATCGTGCAGTTTTTCTCTTCCCGTCCACAGGTACAGGAAAGGCTGACCCAGCAGATCCTGGTTGCGCTGCAAACGCTGCTTGGCACCAATAACGTCGCGGTTTCCATCGACGCGGTGCACTACTGCGTAAAAGCGCGCGGCATTCGTGATGCGACCAGCGCCACCACCACCACTTCACTGGGCGGCCTGTTCAAATCCAGCCAGAACACCCGTCAGGAGTTTCTGCGCGCCGTTCGCCACAGCTAAGCTACGGCGCGCCGTCGTAGCCAGTTGTTACCCTTCACCACAGTCAGGGCCTGCCGATGCCTCGTATTCAGACGCTGGATTTTATTCGGGGCATCGCCATTCTGGGGATCCTGCTGCTCAACATTAACGCCTTCGGTCTGCCGGGCGCCGCCTATCTGAACCCGGCGTGGCAGGGCAGCGTTACGCCGGGCGATGCCTGGACGTGGGCGCTGATCGATTTCTTTGCCCAGCTGAAATTCCTCGCGCTGTTTGCGCTGCTGTTTGGCGGCGGCTTGCAGCTGCTGCTTTCGCGCGGCAAACGCTGGCTACAGGCGCGCCTGAGCTGGCTGGTGCTGCTCGGTTTTCTGCACTGTCTGCTGTTCTGGGAAGGGGATATCCTGCTGGATTACGGGCTGATTGGGCTGGTAGCCTGGCGGATGATCCGCGACGTCTCCTCGACGCGGCAGCTGTTTAATACCGGCGTGATGCTTTATATCGTGGGCTGCGGCGTGCTGCTGGTGTTCGGCCTGCTGTCGGGCCATCAGCCTAACAATTCCTGGCTGGCGGGGGCGGCGGATATTCAGTATGAAACCTTCTGGAAAACCCACGGCGGTTGGGAAGCGGTGCGCAACCGTCTCGATCTGCTCTCGTCAGGCCTGCTGTCGCTGGCGGCGCAGTACGGCTGGCAGCTGGCCGGCCTGATGCTGATTGGCGGCGCCTTGATGCGCAGCGGCTGGCTACAGGGGCGCTGGAGCCTGACCCACTACCGGCGCACTGCGCTGATCCTGCTGCTGCTGGCGGCCATCATCGAAATACCGGGCATTTATCTGCAGTGGGCTTGCGGCTGGGCATTTTATCCGTCAGCGTTCTATTTACAGCTGCCGCGCGAGCTGAGCGCGCCGCTTCAGGCTATCGGCTATGCCGCGCTTTGCTTTGGTTTCTGGCCTACGCTGGCCCGTTTTACCCTCACGCGCGCCATCAGCAGCGTAGGGCGGATGGCGCTGAGCAACTATTTACTGCAAACGCTGCTTTGCACCACGCTTTTTAACCATTTCGGCTGGTTCAACCGGCTCGATCGGCCGCAGCTGCTGGTGGTAGTGCTGCTGGTCTGGCTGGTAAATCTCCTCTTTTCGCTGTGCTGGCTGCGCTATTTCCGCCAGGGGCCGGTCGAATGGTGCTGGCGTCAGCTCACCCGTCTGAGCAGCCGCGACGTAATGTTACAAAAATGATAAGCGTCACAAATGTGACGGAAAGGGATGTAACCGTTTTCATCAGTGTGACCTGATTCACGCAGTCTTGCCTTGCCCTTTGTCAGAATAGCCCCGCAAACAACGCATCCGGGAGGGCTATGCAAACCTTATCTTCCACAGGCAGTCAGCCATGATCACCATTCGCGATGTAGCCCGTGAGGCTGGCGTGTCGGTGGCGACGGTTTCACGCGTGCTTAACCACAGCGCGGCGGTCACACAGGAAACGCGGGAAAAAGTGCTGGGCATCGTCGGCCAGCTGGGCTACCGACCCAACGCCAACGCGCAGGCGCTGGCTTCCCAGGTTAGCGATACCATCGGCGTGGTGGTGATGGACGTCTCCGATCCCTTCTTCGGCGCGCTGGTCAAAGCGGTGGATACCGTCGCGCAGCGTATGCAAAAACACGTACTTATCAACAACTCCTATCATCAGGCGGACAAAGAGCGGCACGCTATCGAGGTGCTGATCCGTCAGCGTTGCGGCGCGCTGATCGTTCATGCCAAAGCCCTGGCAGACGACGAGCTGGCCTCGCTGATGGATCAGGTGCCCGGCATGGTGCTGATCAACCGCGTCGTGCCGGGCTACGCGCACCGCTGCGTCTGCCTGGACAACGTCAGCGGCGCGCTGATGGCGATGCGCATGTTGCAACAGCAGGGCCACCGGCGCATCGGTTATCTGGGGTCGAGCCATACTATCGAAGATACAGACCAGCGACGCGCGGGCTGGCGGCAGGCGCTGGCCGAGCAGGCTACCCAGCCTGCCGAAAGCTGGATCGCCAGCGCCGAGCCGGATATGCAGGGCGGAGAGGCGGCGATGGTGGAGCTGCTGGGGCGTAATCTCCACCTCAGCGCCGTGTTCGCCTATAACGACAGCATGGCCGCCGGGGCACTGACCGCGCTGAAAGATAACGGCATTGCGGTGCCGCAGCAGCTGTCGGTGATTGGCTTCGACGATATCCCCATTTCCCGCTATACCGACCCGCAGCTGACGACCGTCCGCTATCCTATTGTTTCCATGGCTAAACTGGCTACCGAACTGGCGTTAAAAGGCGCGGCGGGCCTGCTGGACGAGTCGGCCGGTCACTGCTTTATGCCAACGCTGGTGCGCCGTCATTCCGTCGCGCCCTGCCAAAGTGTGGCGGCGATCACTATACGCAACGATACCGCCATGTAACCGTTTTCAATCCGTGAGTAAGTTCACAGTTAATTAACATCTGCTTCACTAAGATGGCCGTGCCTGGCCGGGACAGAATAACAACACGGTCCGGCTGCACACGCATACCGACCCTACAAAGAACCGGAGAGAACAATGAAGAAGGCATTCACCCTCACAGCCCTGGTTGCCAGCATGATGTTTGGCGCAACGGCGCAGGCGGCCGATACCCGCATTGGCGTAACCATTTATAAATATGATGACAACTTTATGTCCGTGGTGCGCAAGGATATCGAGAAGGAAGCGAAAAACAGCAGCGGCATTCAGCTGCTGATGAACGATTCGCAGAACAGCCAGTCAACGCAAAACGATCAGATTGACGTGATGGTGGCGAAAGGCGTGAAGGCGCTGGCGATTAACCTTGTCGATCCGGCGGCGGCGGCGGTGGTTATCAGTAAAGCCAAAGCCAACGATATTCCGATTGTTTTCTTCAACAAAGAGCCTTCTGCTAAAGCGCTGGCCAGCTACGACAAGGCTTACTATGTCGGTACCGATTCTAAAGAGTCCGGCGTCAAGCAGGGCGAGCTGATTGAGAAACACTGGAAAGCCAATGCCAACTGGGATCTGAACAAAGACGGCGTGGTGCAGTTTGTGCTGCTGAAAGGCGAGCCGGGCCACCCGGATGCCGAAGCGCGTACCAAATACGTGATCGAAACCCTGAATAAAGACGGCCTGAAAACGCAGCAGCTGCATCTGGATACCGCCATGTGGGATACCGCTCAGGCAAAAGACAAGATGGACGCGTGGCTCTCCGGCCCGAACGGCAACAAAATCGAAGTGGTGATCGCCAATAACGATGCGATGGCGATGGGCGCGGTAGAAGCGCTGAAGGCGCATAACAAAACGTCCGTACCGGTCTTCGGCGTGGATGCGTTGCCGGAAGCGATGGCGATGGTGAAATCCGGCGCGATGGAAGGCACCGTGCTGAACGATGCGGAAAACCAGGCCAGAGCCACTTTTGAAATGGCGAAAAACCTGGCGGCGGGCAAACCGGCGACCGAAGGCACCAACTACAAGCTGGAAGGTAAAGTGGTGCGCGTGGCCTATGTGCCGGTTGATAAAGAGAACCTCGCTCAGTTCAGTAAATAAGTCTTTCCGGGCGCACTCGCGTCCGTTACCGGGCCCGTCGCAGAACGGGCCCGATCGTAAAACGATCCGCCAGGTAGAATTATGAGCAGCGATCAGGGGCAGTATCTGCTGGAAATGACTAACGTCAGCAAGTCCTTTCCGGGCGTAAAGGCGTTAGATAACGTTAATTTAAAAATTCGTCCCCATTCGGTTCACGCGCTGATGGGGGAAAACGGCGCGGGCAAATCGACTTTATTAAAATGCCTGTTTGGTATTTATAGCAAAGACACGGGAAGCATTGTTTTTCAGGGCAAAGAGATCGACTTTAAAAGCTCCAAAGAGGCGCTGGAAAACGGCGTATCTATGGTGCATCAGGAATTAAACCTGGTTTTACAGCGCACGGTCATGGATAACATGTGGCTGGGCCGCTATCCGCGAAAAGGCTTTTTCGTCGACCAGGATAAAATGTATCGCGATACCAAAGCCATCTTTGAAGAGCTGGATATTGATATCGATCCGCGCGACAAAGTGATTAACCTTTCCGTTTCGCAGATGCAGATGATAGAGATAGCTAAAGCGTTCTCTTATGATGCCAAAATCGTCATTATGGACGAGCCGACTTCTTCATTAACGGAAAAAGAAGTGAACCACCTGTTCACTATTATCCGTAAATTAAAAGATCGCGGCTGCGGCATAGTTTATATCTCCCACAAGATGGAAGAGATTTTCCAGCTGTGCGACGAAATTACTATTCTGCGCGACGGCCAGTGGATCGCTACCCAGCCGCTGGAAGGGCTGGATATGGATAAGATCATCGCCATGATGGTAGGGCGCTCGCTGAACCAGCGCTTCCCGGATAAGTCCAACGTGCCGGGCGAAACTATCCTGGAGGTGCGTAACCTTACCTCGCTGCGCCAGCCGTCTATTCGCGATATTTCGTTCGATCTGCGCAAGGGCGAAATCCTTGGCGTGGCCGGGCTGGTGGGGGCTAAACGTACCGATATCGTGGAAACGCTGTTCGGCATCCGCGAAAAGTCCGGCGGCACCATTAAGCTGCACGGCAAAAGAATCAACAATAACTCGGCTAACGAAGCGATTAATCACGGCTTTGCGCTGGTGACGGAGGAGCGTCGCGCCACGGGGATTTATGCGTTTCTGGATATCGGTTTTAACTCGCTGATTTCAAATATTCGCAAATATAAAAACTCGATTGGCCTGCTGGATAATAACCGGATGAAAAGCGATACCCAATGGGTTATCGATGCCATGCGGGTAAAAACACCGGGACACGCGACCTCTATCGGCTCGCTTTCGGGCGGCAACCAGCAGAAAGTCATTATTGGCCGCTGGCTGTTAACCCAGCCGGAAATATTAATGCTGGACGAACCGACGCGCGGCATCGACGTCGGCGCAAAGTTTGAAATTTATCAGCTGATTTCCGATCTGGCGAAAAAAGAGAAGGGCATCATTATTATCTCTTCCGAAATGCCGGAGCTGCTGGGCATTACCGACAGGATCCTGGTCATGAGCAACGGCATGGTTGCAGGCATTGTCGAAACCAAAACTACCACGCAAAACGAAATATTACGTTTAGCATCCAAGCACCTTTAATGAGGTAAGGGCTGTCCATGAATGCTGTGAATAAGAAGAATGCGCTCACCTGGCTGAAAGAGGGTGGCATCTATGTTGTGTTGCTGGTTCTGCTGGCGATTATTATTTTCCAGGATCCGACATTTTTAAGCCTGATGAACCTGAGTAATATTCTGACCCAGTCCTCCGTGCGCATTATTATTGCGCTTGGCGTGGCCGGGCTGATTGTAACGCAGGGCACCGACCTTTCCGCCGGTCGTCAGGTTGGTCTGGCCGCGGTAGTGGCGGCGACGCTGCTCCAGGCGATGGATAACGCCAACAAGGTGTTTCCACATATGGATACCGTGCCGATCCCGCTGGTTATCCTGATTGTCTGCGTTGTCGGCGGCCTGATTGGCCTGATCAACGGCGTGATCATCGCCTATCTGAAGGTGACGCCTTTTATCACCACGCTGGGCACGATGATTATCGTTTACGGCATTAACTCGCTTTATTACGACTATGTAGGCGCTTCGCCGATCGCCGGGTTCGATGAGAAATTCTCGACCTTTGCGCAGGGCTTTATTCGCCTGGGCGACTTCAAGCTCTCCTACATTACGTTCTATGCGGCTATTGCTATCTTCTTTGTCTGGATTTTGTGGAACAAGACCCGCTTTGGCAAAAACATCTTTGCTATCGGCGGCAACCCGGAAGCGGCAAAAGTGTCGGGCGTGAACGTTAACTTCAACCTGATCCTGATTTATGCGCTTTCCGGCGTGTTCTACGCCTTCGGCGGGATGCTGGAAGCGGGACGTATCGGCTCGGCAACCAATAACCTGGGCTTTATGTACGAGCTGGATGCGATTGCGGCCTGCGTAGTAGGCGGCGTCTCCTTCGCCGGCGGCGTGGGCACCGTGGCCGGTGTGGTAACGGGCGTGCTGATTTTCACCGTTATCAACTACGGCCTGACCTATATCGGCGTTAACCCTTACTGGCAGTACATTATCAAAGGCGGCATCATTATTTTCGCCGTGGCGCTCGACTCCCTGAAATACGCCCGCAAGAAATAGTGTGCTTCTATAGAGAAAGGCCAGCCCGGCCTTTCTCTTTTTCCTGTCAGAACTGCACGCCTTTGGTCAGCCCGCCGTCCACCAGGAGATTAGTGCCGGTGGTGAAACTGGCCGCCTCGCTGGCAAGAAACACCGTGGCTTTCGCTACTTCCTGCGGCGTCGCCATTCTTCCCAGCGGATTCGCCGCCAGGCATTTGGCAAAGGTTTCCGGCTGGTTGCGTTCAATATCGCCCCACACGCCTTCACTGAAATAAACGTTGCCCGGCGAAACGGTATTCACGCGAATGCCGTCTGCCGCGTGGCGTTCCGATAAGGTTTTGCCGTAATGGATCAGCGCCGCTTTCATGATGCCGTACGGCTCGGCAAACATATCGACCTCGCGTCCCGCCACGCTGGAGATCAGCACTATGGATGCCGCAGAGGATTTTTTCAGGTAAGGAAGGGCGGCCTGCACCATCGTTACGGTGCCCATCAGGTCGGTGTCGAACGCTTTACGCCACACGTCCGGATCGCTGCCTGCCGCCAGCGCACTGACGTTAGGCACGATAATATCCAGCCCGCCAAGGCGGTTTGCCGCTTCCTGAATCCATGTTTGCATCTGCTCTGGGGAGGTGACATCGACCGCCGTGCCGTTTGCGCGTGAACCCAGCGCCTGTTGCGCTTCCTGCACGCCTTCAGGGCTGCGCGCGCAAAACTCCACTCGTGCGCCTTCGGCAAGAAAGCATTCCACAATTGCTCGTCCAATGCCGCGCGAGCCGCCGCTGACCAGTACGCGACGATCCTTCAAGTTCAGATCCATTTGTCTCTCCTGTTAACGTTTAGTGATCTATTCGGCAGACAGACTGACAGAAGAAGCGGGCAGGTTCATAACAATCAGTGCGTTAACGGCGGCATGTCACGCTGGCGGACGGGCATCCGCCTTCATTTTTTGTTCCAGCTCCAGCAGCTGTTCAGGCGTGACCGCCGGATAGCTCTGCGCATCTTCCGGGACTTCGTGCCGCGCCGGGATCGGCACCAGCGGCCCCAAAAAGCGCGGTTCGCGCTTCATCAGATACAGATCGGCCAGCGCGCCCAGGCGAGCCGCCACTTCCCTGGTGCGGATATTCAGCATGTTTTTCGGCGAGGGCACCGCGTAACACTGCGCCTGAATGCCCATATGCAGCGCAATAAACAGCGCGCGCTCGCAGTGGAAACGCTGGGTGATGATGATGAAGTCGTTGGTGTCGAAGACCTTGCGCGTGCGCACGATAGAATCCAGCGTACGGAAGCCGGCGTAATCCAGCACGATATCGGCAGGCGCCACGCCGGCGGCAATCAGATCCCGCCGCATGGTCATCGGCTCGTTGTAGCTTTGCTGCGCATTATCGCCGCTCAGCAGCAGATAGTTAACCTTGCCGCTGTTATAAGCGTTGAGCGCGCCCTGCATCCGATAAAGGTAATACTGATTGATGACGCCGGTACGATAATACTTCGCCGTGCCTAATACGACGCCGACCTGACGATGGGGCAGCGATTTGAGATTATCGTAGACGTAAGGCGCGGTTTTGACGCTTATCCAGCGATCCAGGCCGAGCGCGGTTATTACCATCAGGGTAACGATGATAATCAGGCCGTAGATCAAGCGTTTTATCATGCCGTACGGTACTCAGACTGAAGCCGAAAAGGTGGCTCAAGGCTACTGTACCCGACGAGGTGAAGCAAGCGGTAGCGCACCGGCTGGCGGCTTTTTGCACAAAATCGTCAAACGCTGTGGAAAGGGGATAAAAACCGGGCGCACGGCGCGCCCGGTCAGCGGTATTAAATAGAAGTACGGCGATAGTTACGGTACTGCGGCAGCCAGAAATTGGCGGCAATCGCTTTGGACAGCACATCTTCCGAGGTGACCACCGCCACGCCGGCCAGCTGCGCCGCTTTGCCTACGGCCATCGCAATTATTTTCGACACGCCCTGAATATCTTTCACTTCCGGCAGCACCGGGCCAGCGCCGTCGTTGACCAGCGGCGAACAGTCGGCCAGCGCGCGGCTGGCGGCCATCAGCATACTGTCGGTCACGCGGGTGGCGCCCGAAGCGATCACGCCCAGGCCGATGCCGGGGAAGATATAGGAGTTGTTGCACTGCGCGATCGGGAACGTTTGCTCTTTCCAGGTGACCGGCGCGAACGGGCTGCCGGTCGCGACCAGCGCGGCACCGTCGGTCCACGCCATAATATCCTGCGGCGTTGCTTCCACGCGGGAGGTCGGGTTGGAGAGCGGCATGACGATTGGGCGCGCGCAGTGCTGGTGCATCTCGCGGATAATCTCTTCGCTGAACAGGCCGGGCTGGCCGGAAACACCGATCAGAATATCCGGGCGCGCGTTACGCACCACGTCCAGCAGCGACAGGGAATCGGAGCTGGAATCCCAGTCGGCCAGATCCTCGCTCTTCTGCACCAGCTTGCTCTGGAAGCTGAGCAGGTTTGGCTGCTTGTCGGTGAGCAGGCCGAAGCGATCCACCATAAAGACGCGCGCGCGGGCTTCTTCGTCGCTCAGGCCTTCTGATTTCATCTGCGCGATAATCTGCTCGGCGATGCCGCAGCCGGCAGACCCAGCGCCCAGGAACACGACTTTCTGCTCGCTCATTTTGCTGCCTGCCGCGCGGCTGGCGGCGATCAGCGTGCCCAGCGTGACGGCGGCGGTGCCCTGGATATCGTCATTAAAGCAGCAGACTTCATCGCGATAGCGTTCCAGCAGCGGCATGGCGTTTTTCTGCGCGAAATCCTCAAACTGCAGCAGCACGTTTGGCCAGCGGCTTTTTACCGCCTGGATAAATTCATTAACGAAGTTATCGTACTCTTCGCCGGTAATACGCGGATGACGCCAGCCCATATAGAGCGGATCGTTCAGCAGCTGCTGGTTGTTGGTGCCGACGTCCAGCACCACCGGCAGCGTATAGGCCGGGCTGATGCCGCCGCAAGCGGTATAAAGCGACAGCTTGCCGATAGGAATGCCCATGCCGCCGATGCCCTGATCGCCCAGGCCAAGAATACGCTCGCCGTCGGTGACTACGATGACCTTCACGTTCTGCTTGGTGGCGTTTTGCAGCATATCTTCAATGCTGGCGCGGTTCGGATAGGAGATAAACAGCCCGCGCGCGCGACGATAGATTTCAGAAAAGTGTTCACAGGCCGCGCCGACGGTCGGGGTATAGATAATCGGCATCATCTCTTCAAGATGATTATCCAGCAGGCGGTAGAACAGCGTTTCGTTGGTGTCCTGAATGTTGCGCAGATAAACGTGCTTGTCGTTGGCGTTTTTGAAATCCTGAAACTGACGCCAGGCGCGCTGGGCCTGCTCTTCAATGGTTTCCACCGTCTCGGGCAGCAGACCGTTCAGGTTAAAGTCATTGCGTTCTTCTATAGAGAAGGCGCTGCCCTTATTCAACAGCGGAAATTCCAGCAGGATAGGGCCAGCGTAGGGAATGTAGAGAGGGCGTTTACTTTCGTAGTCGAGTTCCATGTAATCAATGCTCACTGGGATCGGTAGTGGCCCAATCCTAAAATAATTCATCCGAAAGTACAGCATTTGTTAACAGCTTATAACAAATGCGGGCACTTTTTTGGCAATAAAAAGCCAGCCGGCAGCGGGGCTTGCGGGCTGGCGAAGCGGATCAGCGCAGCGGCACGGTTTGCAACGTCGCGCAGCCCAGCGCCTGAAGCGTCGCGGCGGTTGCCTGTCGCTGGATAAGGCGGGCATCGGGCGCTTCCGCCAGCACGGCGCGCTGAATTTGCAGCACGTCGTAGCCTGCAAGGTTCAGCAGGATCAGCGCGGCCTGCAGCGGCGGCAGGCTTGGGTTAAAGGCGGCGTTTTCCGCATAGCTGCCGGCAAAAATCGCGCCGTCGGCCATTTGCAGCGCCACGCCGCTTAACGCCTGCGAGTAAGGCGCATGGCTGCGGTTAGCCGCCTCAAGCGCGGCCCTGACCAGCGCGTCGCCGGTAATGGTCAGGCCGTGATCGACCTCGTCCAGCAGCAGCGTCTCAATCGCTAAATCGCGCGGGCCGAAAGCATCTGGCAGGTAATCGCCCAGCGTCGCCGGTTCGCGTCCCGGCAGATGAATGCGCAGCGCGGTGCCGCTGTTCAGCTCGTTCATAAACTGGCGGCAGTGGCCGCAGGGCGTGTAGTTGACGGTAATCGCCTCAAGACCTTTTTCGCCGCGCAGCCAGGCATGGGATACCGCGCTCTGTTCGGCGTGGACGGTTTGCTGCATGGTCGCGCCGGAAAACTCCATGTTCGCGCCAAAATAGAGATGGCCGCTGCGGCCCAGCGCCAGCGCGCCGACGTTAAAGCGCGACAGCGGCGCGACGGCACAGGCGGCCGCCAGCGGCAGCAGCGCAAAGGTAAGTTCGCGGTTGTCCAGACCGGTTTCGGTTCTGATGGCGGCCATTTGTTCTGGGGTGAAAAAAGCGGGAAAGGTGTCGGTCAGCAAAGGCTGCAACGCCGCCTGCAGCGGGGAAGGCAGCGCGGCGAAAGCCGCTTGAAAACGTGGTTGCATAGTGGCTTCTCTTGCATAAGTGGCCGCTTATTCTGGCGGGCAGCCAGGCTAATGTATGTGATTATAATCACACAGATTATGCAATTTATGAAAGAGAACCACAAAATGCGCGACGCATCGCAAGTTTTATCGCCAGAAATGCATCAGTAGCGGAAAAAGAAACGGTGCCAGCAGCGAAGTGATAATGCCGCAGATCACCAGCGCCAGCGAGCTGTAGGCGCCTTCCTGGTAATCCAGCTCCGAGCAGCGCGCCGTACCCAGCGCGTGAGAAGCATTGCCGATCGCCAGACCGCGCGAGGCCTTGCTGCGGATCTTCAGCAGGTTAAGCAGCATATGACCGAAAACCGCGCCGAGTACGCCCGCAATCAGCACGCAAATGGCGCTGATGGCCGGAATGCCGCCCAGCGTGGCGGAAACCGCCATGGCAATCGGCGTGGTCACGGATTTAGGCATAATAGTCGCCGCTATCTGCGGCGTGGCGCCCATCCACAGCGCGATAGCCGTACCGGAAATCATCGCCGTCATGCTGCCGATAAAGCAGACACCGATAATTGACTTCCAGCGCGCGCGGATCTGATGCATCTGTTCATACAGCGGCAGCGCCAGCGCCACCACGGCGGGCTGCAACAGCTGGTTCAGAATAGCGCTGCCCTGAAAATAGCGGGCGTAGGGTATCTGCATCAGCAGCAGCAGCGGAATGATGACCGCCATGGAGATCAGCAACGGATTGAGCAGGGATATTTTCACCTTCGCCGCCACCCGGCGAGCGCCGAAAAAGACCAGCATGGTCAGCGGCAGAGACCACCAGATATCACTCATCGCCTGTTCCTTTCACTTTGCCATGCAGCTGGTGCGAAGCCAGCCCCACGGTCAGCAAAACAATAAAGGTGCTGACCACGCAGGAAACCACTATCGGGCCGAACTGCGCGCTGAGCAGGTCGGTATAGCTCATCACGCCGACGCTGATCGGCACAAACAGCAGCGCCATATAGCGGATCAGGAGCAGGCTGCCGGGCCTGATCCAGTCGGGTGGAACCAGTTGAAAAGCCAGCAGAAAAAACAGGATCAGCATACCGATAATGCTGCCCGGGATCGTGACCGGCAGCAGCAGCGCCAGCGCGTTTCCGGCATAGAGGCAGAGATAGATAATCAGAAAGGCGCGCAGATAGCGCCAGAGGATCAACAGTACGGTACGCATGATAAGCTCCGGTTTTGCAACGCATTAATCATACGATCGGCAGGAGATTTGTGCCAGAGATCACAGTGGGCCGCAAAAAAACGGGCGAATCGCTTCGCCCGTCTCCGTTGCTTATTTTACCTGCATTCCCGGCTGAGCGCCGCTGTCCGGCGACAGCAGGAAGATCTCTTTGCCGCCAGGGCCGGCGGCCATCACCATACCTTCCGAGATGCCGAAGCGCATCTTACGCGGCGCCAGGTTAGCCACCATCATGGTCAGGCGGCCTACCAGCACCGACGGATCCGGATAGGCGGTACGAATGCCGGAGAAAATGTTGCGGGTTTCGCCGCCCAGATCCAGCGTCAGGCGCAGCAGCTTATCGGAGCCTTCAACAAACTCGGCGTTCTGGATCAGCGCGATACGCATATCCACTTTGGCAAAGTCGTCAAAGGTGATGGTTTCCTGAATCGGATCGTCCGCCAGCGGGCCGGTCAGCGCCGGTTTGTTCGCCGCCGCCGCGTCCTCTTTCGAGGCCTCGATTAGCGCGTTGACCTTGTCCATCTCGACGCGGTTATACAGCGCTTTAAAGGCGGAAAGCGTGTGATCGCGCAGCGGCTGCGCAATACCGTCCCAGCTCAGCTCCTGGTTCAGGAAGGCTTCGGCGCGCTCGCTCAGCGAAGGCAGCACCGGCTTCAGCCAGGTCATCAGCACGCGGAACATATTGATGCCCATTGAGCAGATCGCCTGCAGGTCGGCATCGCGGCCTTCCTGCTTCGCCACCACCCACGGCGCCTGCTCGTCAACGTAGCGGTTCGCTACGTCCGCCATCGCCATGATTTCACGCACCGCACGGCCAAACTCACGGCTCTGCCAGGCTTCCGCAATGCTGGCAGAGGCGTCCACAAAGGATTGATACAGCGCCGGATCGGCCAGCTCGGCGGACAGCTTGCCGCCAAAGCGCTTGTTGATAAATCCGGCGTTACGGGACGCCAGGTTAACCACTTTATTAACGATATCCGCATTCACGCGCTGGACGAAATCTTCCAGATTCAGGTCGATATCATCAATGCGCGAAGAGAGCTTGGCGGCATAGTAATAGCGCAGGCTGTCGGCATCCAGATGCTGTAGCCAGGTGCTGGCCTTAATGAAGGTGCCGCGCGACTTGGACATTTTCGCGCCGTTAACCGTCACGTACCCGTGGACAAACAGGTTGTTCGGCTTGCGGAAGTTGCTGCCTTCCAGCATGGCTGGCCAGAACAGGCTGTGGAAATAGACGATGTCCTTGCCGATAAAGTGATACAGCTCGGTCTCGGAGTCTTTTTGCCAGAAGGCGTCGAAATCAATATCGCCGCGCTTGTCGCAGAGATTTTTAAACGAGCCCATATAGCCGATAGGCGCATCCAGCCAGACGTAGAAATATTTGCCCGGCGCGCCCGGAATTTCAAAGCCGAAGTAGGGCGCATCGCGGGAGATATCCCACTGTTGCAGACCCGACTCGAACCACTCCTGCATCTTGTTGGCGACCTGCTCCTGCAGGGCACCGGAACGGGTCCAGGCCTGTAGCATGGCGCTGAACTCCGGCAGATCGAAGAAGAAGTGCTCGGAGTCGCGCAGTACCGGCGTCGCGCCGGACACCACGGATTTAGGATCGATCAGCTCGGTCGGGCTGTAGGTGGCGCTGCACACTTCGCAGTTGTCGCCGTACTGATCCGGCGATTTACATTTCGGGCAGGTGCCTTTCACAAAGCGATCCGGCAGGAACATGCCTTTTTCCGGGTCGTAAAGCTGCGAAATAGTCCGGTTTTTGATAAAACCGTTCTCTTTCAGACGGGTATAGATCAGCTCCGACAGCTCGCGGTTCTCCTCGCTGTGCGTGGAGTGGTAGTTATCGTAGCTGATATTGAAACCGGCGAAGTCATTCTGATGTTCCTGACTCATCTCGGCAATCATCTGCTCAGGCGCAATGCCCATCTGCTGAGCTTTCAGCATGATCGGCGTACCGTGCGCATCGTCGGCGCAGATGAAGTAAACCTCGTTGCCGCGCATTCGCTGGTAACGGACCCAAATATCCGCCTGGATATGCTCGAGCATGTGGCCGAGATGAATAGAACCGTTGGCGTAAGGGAGTGCGCACGTTACCAATATTTTTTTCGCGACTTGAGTCATAGTGAGACTTGCTATACCTGTTTAAAATAGGGGGTTCCGATGTTACCCGAAAGGCCCGGCCTGCGTAAACAACGCCGCGCCGACCGTGCCGTTTTTTACTGCCTGCCGCCGACAGCCTTATCTGATATGCTCTGAATAACGTCACAGAAAAAAAGGAGCCGGGATGATGCCTCAATCCCAACATTCACCTGAAGCGCTGCGCGCGATAGTGATGGGCGTTTTAACCACGTTTGAACATCCGACGCTACAGCGCAACCTCACCGCGCTGAAGGCGCTGCACCATTGCGCAATGCTGGACAACACCCTGCATATCGAACTGCTGATGCCTTTAGCCTGGCACAGCGGCTTTGAAGCCTTAAAGGAGAGCGCCAGCGCGGAGCTGCTGCGCCTGACTAATGCCACCGCCATCAGCTGGAAGCTGAGCCTGGATATCGCCACGCTGAAAAGGGTGAAGAACCAGCCAGGCGTAAAGGGTGTGAAAAATATTATTGCCGTCAGCTCCGGCAAGGGCGGCGTCGGCAAATCCAGCACGGCGGTCAACCTGGCGCTGGCGCTGATGGCCGAAGGCGCGAAAGTCGGCCTGCTGGATGCGGATATCTATGGCCCGTCGATCCCTGATATGCTCGGCACGCAAAACGAACGGCCTACCTCGCCGGACGGTACGCATATGGCGCCGATTATGGCGCACGGGCTGGCGACCAACTCTATCGGCTATCTGGTGACCGATGACAACGCGATGGTGTGGCGCGGGCCGATGGCCAGCAAGGCGCTGATGCAGCTGCTGAACGAAACGCTGTGGCCGGATCTGGACTACCTGATCCTGGATATGCCGCCAGGCACGGGCGATATTCAGCTGACGCTGGCGCAAAACGTGCCGGTGACCGGCGCGCTGGTGGTGACCACGCCGCAGGATATCGCGCTGATCGACGCCCGTAAGGGGATTGTGATGTTTGAAAAGGTCAGCGTGCCGGTGCTGGGCATCGTCGAGAACATGAGCGTGCACGTGTGCAGCAACTGCGGTCATCACGAGCCGATTTTCGGCAGCGGCGGCGCGCTGGCGCTGGCGGAACAGTATCACACGCGCCTGCTGAGCCAGCTGCCGCTGCACATCACGCTGCGCGAGGATCTGGACGACGGAATGCCGACGGTGGTGCGCCGTCCCGACAGCGAATTTACCTGGCTGTATCGCCAGCTGGCAGGCCAGGTCGCCGCACAGCTCTACTGGGATGGCGAAGTGATCCCGGACGATATCGCTTTCCGCGTAGTCTGACGGCAACTCGGCTTTGCTGCTGCAAAACGACAGGGCGCCGCCAGGCTTTTAAGTTTGTCAGTAACCCGGCGGGCGCATCATGCGCCCGTTTTCTTTTACAGCACGTAGTGCAGCAGCAGGTATTCTCCCTGGTCGCCTTCGCCGCTGCTGATAACCTGCCAGCCGTGACGCTGATAAAAAGCCAGCGCCCGGTCGTTTGCCTTAAGGCACTTTAGCGCGCCGGTCGAGGTGAAGCCTGCCTGCACCGCCTCCAGCAGCTCGCTGCCAATACCCTGACCCTGACACGCCGGGTCGACAAATAAACTGTGCAAAAAATTATCGGCGGGCAGCAGCGCGGCAAAGCCCGTGCGGTGGCCGTCATGCTCGGCGACCAGGATGCGTTCGCCCAGCGTCACGCGGTCGAAATCCTCCAGCTGCCAGTCGCTGCCGTCAAGCCAGTGCCAGTTCGCCTTGCGGGCGGCCAGAAACAGCGTGCGCAGAAAAGGGCGGTCGGCTTCGGTAAAGGCGCGTACCGTCATCCGTTTTCTCCCCAGACGGGCTTTACGTGTCTTTCGCCCTCAATGCCCGTGCCGCGATAGTCATAGTCGATTTTGCCCGCTTCAAAAAGCTGATCCAGCAGGCGGAAATTGTCCGGGGGCGTAACGTTACAGCGGCTATTCAGCACGGTATCCTGAATGGTAAAGGCACGATCGCCGCGCGCTATCTGTTGCAGATAGTGCAGCATTTGCAGCGCCGCGACGCTGATGCCGTATTGTTCATTAAGCGGTCTTGTCATCTTACTTCTCGTCAGGACAGGAATGGCGTTCAGATTAGCGAATGGGCGGACTTTATCAAAAGCCGCTACGGGATCGGAGAGTATGACGCAAAAATTCCCGGCGGCAAAAGAGGCCGCCGGAAAATAATCAGAAATTCACCGTCACGCCGCCAGCCAGCAGCCAGTCGTTGGCGCCTTCCTGTTGCAGCCTGCGCTGATGGTTGAGGCGGGTAGAGAAAGAAACGTTGTCGGTAACGGCCAGCCTGGCCTCCGCTTGCACGGCCAGCGCATCGCCGCCGTTGCCGGTACGGAAGGCGTCACGGTTGTGGCCATCGCTAACGGTTACTTTGTCCTGGCCTGCCGGACGATGAAGCCAGTGCATGTCCATGCCCAGATGCAGGGTGCCAGGGACTATCGGCAGCGTGTAATCCCAGGCCAGGCCGCCAATCCATGCCGTCCGCCGCTGCTGCTGCTGGCGCTGGCAGCAGTGTAAACCCTGGCGCTATCTGCGTTAGCAAGCCGTTCCGCGCTTGCGTAAAACAGCGCGTTTCCCTATGCTGGCAAGCACTACGACTCGGGGTGCCCTTCCTTGTGAAGGCTGAGAAATACCCGTTGAACCTGAACTGGATAATGCCAGCGGAGGGAAGTCAGATGCTTTATCGCATCGCCTTCTTGATCGCCGGTTGGGAGCGCTATGATCCAACCTACTCACTATACGGCCAGCCCGGCCGCGTCTCTTGCTCTGTTCCGCCAGCGGTCGCCGCTGGTTCACTGCCTGACCAATGATGTGGTACAAAGCCTGACGGCTAACGTGCTGCTGGCGCTGGACGCGTCGCCCGCGATGGTGACTGAACCTGTGGAAGCGGCACAGTTCAGCGCTATTGCGGATGCCGTGCTGATCAACGTCGGCACGCTGACCGCTGCACGTAGCGAAGCGATGCTTGCCGCGGTGCAGGGAGCGACGGCGGCAGGCCGACCGTGGACGCTGGATCCGGTTGCCGTCGGCGCGCTGACTTTTCGCAGCGATTTTTGCCAGCGGCTGCTGGCATTCCGTCCTGCCGCCATTCGCGGCAACGCCTCTGAAATTATGGCGCTGGCCCGACAGGCGGTTTCCGGTCGCGGCGTCGACAGCCAGCATCATCCTTCCGCCGCGCTGGAGGCCGCTATTCAGCTGGCGCAGTCCAGCGGCGCGGTGGTTGCCGTGACGGGCGAAACGGATTACGTCACCGATGGACGGCGGCTGCTGGCGGTATCGGGCGGCTCTCCGCTGATGACGCGCGTGGTCGGCACGGGCTGTGCGCTCTCCGCCGTGGTGGCCGCATTTTGCGCACTGCCGGGCGACAGGCTGCTGCATATCGCTGCCGCCTGTCGGGTAATGAGCCAGGCGGGCGAGCAGGCGGCGGCGGCGGCCAACGGGCCGGGCACCTTTGAACCGCTGTTTCTCGATGCGCTCTACCGTCTGTACAAGGAGGCGGTATGAGAGTCAACGCATTGACCATCGCCGGTACGGATCCCAGCGGCGGAGCCGGGATCCAGGCCGATCTGAAAACGTTCTCCGCGCTTGAAGCCTACGGTACCAGCGTGATCACCGCGCTGGTGGCGCAGAACACCTGCGGCGTGCAGGCCGTCTATCCCGTGGCGGCCGATTTTGTTTCGGCCCAGCTAGCCTCGGTATTAAGCGACGTGCGCATCGACAGCGTCAAAATCGGTATGTTGCAGGACAGCGATATTGTGGAGGCGGTAGCAGAAGGGCTGGCAAAGGCGGCGATCCCCTGGCGGGTGTTGGATACGGTGATGCTGGCGAAAAGCGGCGATCCGCTGCTTTCCGGGCGGGCCGTGGCGACGCTGCGGGAAAAACTGCTGCCGCAGGTTTCCATTATCACGCCGAATCTGCCGGAAGCCGCTGCGCTGCTGGAGTGCTCACCGGCCCGCAACGAACAGGAGATGCTGCAACAGGGCAGGGCGCTGCTGGCGCTGGGCTGTCAGGCGGTGCTGATGAAAGGCGGCCACCTGAGCGACAACGAAAGCCCGGACTGGCTGCTGACCCCGGAAGGAGAAGAGCGTTTTACCGCGCCGCGCGTGCCGACTAAAAATACGCACGGCACCGGCTGCACGCTTTCTTCCGCGCTGGCCGCGCTGCGCCCGCGTCATACCAGCTGGCCGGGTACGGTAAGCGCAGCGAAACAGTGGCTGCAGGGCGCATTGCAGCACGCAGATACGCTGGAAGTGGGTAAAGGCATTGGCCCGGTGCATCATTTCTACCGCTGGTGGTAGCGCGCTGGAACGCTATCAGCGGGCAAACTGCTGACGGGCCGGGAGAGGATGATTAGTAGTGCATCGACGAGCGAAAACGTTACGGCTGAACCGGCGCGTGTAGCGGTAGTGATGAGACGCGCGGGTGGAAGGACGCTGACGGCCGGAACCGCTCGCCAGCCCGGCAGGATTACTCCTGTTCAAACCACGCGCCGTTTTGCTCTGCAATCGGCGTGATGGAAAAAATCATCTCCTGCAAATGATGCCGCAGCGCCTGTTCGGCGGCGTCGGCGTCTTTCGCCAGCAGCGCCTGCAGGATCTCTTCATGCTGATTGATCAGGCTTTCCGGCGGCGAAACCTTACTGAGGGTCAGGAAGCGCACGCGATCCATCGTCGCCTTGATATTTTCTACCGTTTCCCATGCCAGCTCACAGTTGATGCTCTGCGCGATAAGGCGGTGGAACTCATCATCCAGCAGCAAAAACGCCTGGCTGTCGTTGCGCTCCGCAGACAGCTTTTGCAGGCGCAAATTATGCTCCAGCCGGGCCAGCGCCTCTGGGGTCGCTTCCGTCGCCGCTCGCCTTATTACCGCCGTTTCCACCGCTTCACGAATAAAACGGCCGTCGGCAACGCGTCGCGCAGAAATCTTGCGCACAAAGGTGCCGCGCTGCGGCAGAATTTGCACCAGATCGGCCTCGGCCAGCTTAATAAAGGCTTCCCGCACCGGCTGGCGCGAGACGCTGAAACGGGCAGAAACCTCTTTTTCAGACAGTAAGGCACCCGGTGAAATCACGCAGGTCACAATATCCTGGCGTAAAAAGCGATAGATTTGCTGATTGACTGGTTCGCTGGCGGTAATGATATAGGCAGTAGACATGCGGCAATTTTCATTTCATTAGTGCGTCGCGAAGCCTGACGCTGGAAACAGCCAGTCTAATCAGCCTGCTGCGCCAGCGCCAGTTCTTTTGCCATTAAGCGGCGGTCAGCCGATAACCTGCCTGACCGTTTCTTTCGCGCCCAACTTCAGTAACAGCGCGTAGTAATGGCCGACTTTTTCGCGGAACAGCGAATTATCGGGCAGATCCTCGCCAAAAACAGCCCGCAGCGAGAGCAGAGCGGCGACGCGCTCATCGCCTTCCTGACTGTCGTTTACCCGCTGCGCCAGCTCCGCACGCAGCGGATCGTTAATGACGATTGGCTTGCCCTGCTCATCCACGCCGCCAACAAAGCGTATCCAGCCTGCCACGCCCAGCGCCAGCAGCGTAAAATCGCTGCCGTTAGCCAGATGCCAGCGAATACTGTCCAGCCAGCGCTGCGGCAGCTTTTGCGTGCCGTCGGTAGCGATCTGATAAGTGCGGTGCTTAATCGCCCGGTTGCGATAACGCGCGATCAGCGAATCCGCATAGGCTGTCAGATCCACATTTTTAGTGCTCAGCGTGGGCGCCTGCTCATCCAGCATCAGGCTGCGGGCGGCCTTGAGGTAGTAAGGATCGTCCATACAGTCGCTGATATGCTCATAGCCAGCCAGATAGCCGAGGTAGGCCAGCAGCGAATGGCTGCCGTTGAGCATCCGCAGCTTCATCTCCTCAAACGGCAGGACGTCCGCCACCAGCTCCGCGCCCGCTTTTTCCCATGCCGGGCGACCATTCACAAAATTATCTTCAATGACCCACTGGAAAAAAGGCTCGCATTCGACGCCCACCGGATCGGCGCAGCCCAGCTTGCGGCTCAGTTCGTCAAAGGCTTCCGGCGTCATGGCGGGCACGATGCGGTCCACCATAGTGGAAGGGAAGGTAAGGTGTTTACGGATATAGTCGGCCAGCGCCGGCTCCTGCTGCTGCGCCAGCTGCGTGATGACGTTGCGCGTTACCCGACCGTTTTCCGGCATATTGTCGCAGGACATCACGCTGAAGGGCGGCAGGCCGAGCGCGCGCCGACGTCTGATGGCCGCCAGCACGATCCCCGGAAAAGAAACAGGCTGCTCAGGATGAGCCAGGTCATGCACAATGGACGGATGCGTCAGGTTTAGCTCGCCGCTGGCAGGCTGGTAGCAGTAGCCTTTTTCCGTGATGGTGGCGGAGACAATCGCCACGTCCGGCTGGCAGAGCGCGGTAATAACGCGCTCGACGCCGTCTTCGCGCGCAAAGAGCGCTTCTTTGACCACGCCAACCACGCGGGTGCGCAGCTCGTCGGCGGTTTTTTCCGTTACGCTGTAGAGACAATCCTGCTCGCGCAGCGCTTTAATCAGATCGCCGCTGTTAAGCTGGCATTCGCAATAGCCCCAGTCGCTTTGCTGCTCGGCGGCCAGCCTGTCGGTACACACGGCCTGATGAGCGCGATGGAAAGCGCCGAAGCCAAAATGCACGATACGCGTACGCAGCGCGCTACGATCGTAACGCGGGAGGAGGGTGCCTTCAGGTAACACATCGACAAGTAACATGATAAATCCTTATCAAATAAAAGGCGCCGCAATGCGCCAGTCAGACGGAAACTCGCGCCGCCGCGTTTTTCGGGCTTTTGATCACCAGCAGTACCAGCACCGCGCCCACGGCGGCAATCACGCCGGCCAGCACGAAAGCGCTGTCGAACTTGCCGGTGTGGTGCACGATATAGCCGGTAACGACAGGGCCGATAATGCCGGAAAGGCTGCCGATCAGGTGGATAAAGCCGCTGATGCTGCCGACGCGGCTTTTATGCACCACATCCTGAATAATCGCCCAGTAGATAGCCCCGGTGATATAGAGGAAAAAGATAGAGACCGACATCAGGATAACGGCCGGATAAACCCCTTTTACCGAGCCGGCGAAAGCGACGCAGATAGCGGCGGCCAGCAGCGACACCACCAGCACAATTTTTCTGGAGAGCAGGAGCTTACCGGTGACCTTAAAGATTTTGTCGGAGATTAAGCCGCCCAGCGCCAGCCCGACGAACCCCACCACCCAGGGGATCACCGTAGTCATACTCATCGATTTGATATCAAGGTTATGCGCCTGCACCAGATAGGCCGGGAACCAGCTCAGGAAGAAAAACAGAATATAGTTGTAGCAGAAGAAGGCAAAGGCGGTCACCAGGATAATCGGCTGGCGCAGATAGTAGCCCAGGCCGTGGGACGCCTGCGCCAGCTCTTCGTCCGGCGTGGTTTGCTCCGCTTTCAGACTGGCAATCAGCTCACGCTCGCGCGCGCTGACAAGGCGGCTTTTTAACGGGTTATCCGCGGCGATAAAGAACCACGCCACCATCCAGACGATACCAATAGAGCAGATAATCATAAACGCCGGCCGCCAGCCGAAGGCCAGCGCCAGATAGCCGATAATCGGGCCGGCTACCGCGCCGCCCAGCGGCGAACCGGCGCTGAGAAAGCCCATCGCGGTCGCGGCCTGTTTTTTAGGAAACCAGCCGTTGATCGCCTTATTCGCCGAGGCGCAGATCGGCCCTTCGGCCATGCCAAACAGCACCCGCAGGATCAGCATCGACCAGAAGCCGGTAGCCAGCGCGGTAAAGCCGCAGAACAGCGACCACAGGCCGACGGCAATCCCCAGCACCAGCGTCGGGCCATATTTATCGGTGGCCAGGCCGCCAACAAAGTTGAAAATCGCATAGCCAAAGAAAAAGCTGCCGAAAATCAAACCGAACTGTTCGGCGTTCAGCAACAGATCTTTTTCAATCATCGGCACGGTCAGAGAGAGCGCCACACGATCGAGATAGTTGATCATGTAGACCAGAAACAGCAGGAGTACGATAGTCCAGCGGAGATGCTTGAACATATAAAATCCTTATTTCTTATGGTTTTAAGTGATTCTCTTGACGACTCAGGGAGCCTGGTAACGGGAGGCTGGCCCTCCCTTACCGACTACCGCCCTGACCGTTAAGCCCGGCGTTCGTTAACTGACTTTAAGGACAACTTTGCAGCAGCTGCGCGGATCTTTTTCAAACAGCGTCATCGCTGCCTCCACCTCGCTCAGCGGCAGATAATGCGTGACCAGCTTTTCTGGCTGGATCAGGCGTTTTTCCATCCACTCGATCACCTGAGGGAAACGGTGGCTATTCAGCCTTGAGGTAAACAGGGAGAGCTCTTTGCTGGTCAGGCTTTGCTGCGTTACGGTGCACGGCTCGCCGGAAAAACCCAGTAGCCCGATACGCGCCGCTGGCGAAGCGAGCGCGACGGCTTCGGCCAGAATAGCGGGATGGCAGGCGGCATCGATAATCAGCGTTGGCTTGACCCCTTCCAGCTGGGCAGCCAGCGGGATCTCGCTGTTATCCAGCACGGTATCCGCGCCGTTTTCTTGCGCCATCGTCAGCCTTTCCGGCAGCCTGTCCGCCACAATGACGTTACGCACGTTGAATACGCCTTTCAGCGCCTGGATAGCGGTTAAGCCCATCGGGCCGGCCCCGAAGATCAGCGCAACATCGTCCGGCACGGGCTTCAGGAAAGCACAGATATTGGCGGCGATGGTAAAAGGCTCGATCAGGCTGGCGAGCTTATCGGGGATCGATGGCGGCACCACGTAAGCGTTGCGCGCCGGTACGACGGCATAGTCGCTAAAACCGCCGTCGCGGTGGACGCCGATCACCTGTAGCTCGCTACAAACGTTGGGGCGACCAACGGAGCAGGGATAGCAGTGGCCGCAGCTGACCACCGGATCGACCGCTACGCGCTCGCCAACGCGCGATGCCTCTACGCCCGGGCCTGCTGCCTCGATCACGCCAAAAAACTCGTGGCCGATCACGCGCGGATAGCGGGCGAAAGGATTGTGGCCGTGCCAGATATGCACGTCTGAACCGCAGATGCTGGCATAGGCTATTTTTACCCGTACTTCGCCAGCGGCTGGCTCCGGTAAGGCGCGCTCCTCAATTACCAGCTCGCCGGGTTTAGCAATAACGACGCTTTTCATTTTATTTTCCTCACCAGTTCCATAAAGTGCCGTCTTCAAGGCGGGCTACCGGCAGGTAGGCAGGCTCATAGGGGTATTTCGCCGCCAGCTTCTCGTCAAACTCAATGCCCAGGCCCGGTTTATCGCCCGGATGCATATAGCCGTCTTCAAAAGTCCAGCTGTGCTGGAACACTTCCATCATCTGTTCGGAATAGCCCATATATTCCTGCACGCCGAAGTTCGGTACCCAAAGGTCAAAATGCAGCGCGGCCGCCATGCAGATTGGCGACAGATCGGACGGGCCGTGCGAACCGGTACGTACCTGATAAAGCGAAGCGAAATCGGCGATGCGGCGCATACCGGTAATGCCGCCCGCATGGGTGATGGTGGTACGGATATAGTCGATCAGCTGCTCTTCTATCAGCTGCTTGCAGTCCCAGATGCTGTTGAAGACTTCGCCTACCGCAATCGGCGTAACGGTGTGCTGGCGGATCAGGCGGAAACATTCCTGATTTTCGGCAGGCGTCGGATCCTCCATCCAGAACAGACGGTAATCTTCCACGCTTTTACCAAAGCGGGCGGCCTCAATCGGCGTCAGGCGGTGGTGCATATCATGCAGCAGATGCTCATTAAAACCGAACCTGTCGCGAATGGCGGCAAACAGTTTAGGGGTAAAATCGAGGTATTTTTCCGTAGACCAGAGCTGCTCTTCCGGCCAGTCGCCTTTGGTGGCCGGCTCGTAGGCCAGGCCCTTGCCTTTGGCCATCCCGTAGGTGGTTTTCATGCCCGGCACGCCGCACTGCGCGCGGATAGCCTTAAAGCCCATCTCTTTATGCTTTGCGTAGTCGTCCATGACTTCATCAATGCTGTGGCCGGTGGTGTGACAGTAAACCATCACGCCCTCACGCGAGGCGCCGCCCAGCAGCTGGTAGACCGGCATATTGGCCGCTTTGCCTTTGATGTCCCACAGTGCCTGATCGACAGCCGAAATGGCGGACATGGTCACCGGGCCGCGACGCCAGTAGGCGCCTTTATAGAAATATTGCCAGATGTCCTCGATCTGATGCGCGTTGCGACCGATCAGCTGCGGGCAAACGTGATCTTTCAGATAGGAGGCCACCGGCAGCTCGCGGCCGTTCAGCGTGGCGTCGCCGATGCCGGTCAGCCCCTGATCCGTGGTGATCTTAACCGTAACGAAGTTCCTGCCGGGGCAGGTAACAAAGACTTCCGCTTTTACAATTTTCATTCTTGTCGTCCTGGTGAAGAGAATGAGGAGAAAATACGTTCTGGCGTACTACCATACAAGTTGCAGGCGACGAAACTCCGATAGCGATCACACTTGTGAAAGCATTGTTATGAGCAGAGAGGCATTTTTGCTGGCGGAAGCCGATGCCGGATCCACCGGAAGCGCGCTTTTCAGCATCCAGACGGAAACGGCGCCGCTATGCGGCAGGAGATAAGATCGGTAACGGCGGAAGAGGGCGCGTGCCGGTTCGCCCTGAACGCTAAGGCTGGCGGTCAGCGTCGGTTTGCCCTGAACGCTAAGGCTGGCGGTCAGCGTGGGACAAGGCTAAAAGCCTGCCTTCGCCTTTATGCATCGCTGTCCAAAACCGGGGCGCAATGGCCCCGGTCGGTCAGGCCAGAAGCTCGCAGGAAGGCGGCAGGCGGCAGGCCAGCGCGGCGGGCAAAATCTCAATACGGAAAGTGGTGCCGCGCAGCGGTTCGCCATCAAGATTAAAGGCCATCTCGTTTGGCGAGGTAATTTCCAGCCACGGCAGCGAAGCGCGAATGATGTTTGGATTTTCATCATCGCCGCCGGTCAGCGAGTTAAACAGCGTCGGCAAAATTTCTTTTGAGGTGACAATGGTCAGCTCCAGCCGGCCGTCGTTGATCAGCGCGGTCGGACAGAGCCGCTGGCCGCCGCCCGCCTGGCGTCCGTTGCCGATACCGATCACCAGCGCGTCGCCCTGCCAGCTAAAGTCCGGGCCGCGCAGTTCGCAGCTGTCCGCCTTAAGCGTATCCATGCGCAACAGGCCGTGGATCAGATAAGAGACGCCGCCCAGCGCTGATTTGAGCTTCTCCGGCGTTTCGGTGGTAATACGCGTGCCGAAGCCGCCGGTCGCCATATTGATAAAGTAGCGATCCTGATTGACCCGCGCCAGATCGACGGAGGTGGCCTTGCCGACGATAGCCAGCCGCAGCGCGTGCTCCATCTCTTCAGGTATGCCCGCACTGGTGGCAAAATCGTTGGCGGTGCCGAGGGGAATAATCCCCAATACCGGACGTAGCGGCGCATCCACGCCCGCCAGCGCGGTAGCGATTTCGTTAATCGTGCCGTCGCCGCCGCCCGCAACCACGGTCGCCGCGTGCAGATCTACCGCCTCTTTGACGAAGCGTTCGCCATCGCCGTGTTCCCAGGTAACGCGGACTTCAATCTGCAGTCCTTCCTCGCGCAGCGACAGAATAGCTTCGCGCAGTTCCTCATTACCTGCACCTTTACCATTAAGGATTACCAGCGTAAGCGATTGTTGGTCCATCTTCTTTTCCTGTCAAAATGGCCTTAGCCAGACGAGCTTCTGTTATAGCACATCCGACCATCGGTGGAAAAAACCGTGGGCTAAAAGAAAGGCCCGCTCGGCGAGCCGGGCGGGCCAGGAGGTGGTTTTAAAAACCGCTATTTAGAATTTTTCATTCGAGGCCCGTGCATCATAACCGGAAACGGCGCGCCGGAATGTGATGGCATTCTAAAAGTCACGTCAGGAAACTTTTAGCACCCTGAACGTTATGCCGATTCAGGAAAATTGCGCATCAGCAGCGCGAAAGCGAGGTCGATCGCTTCCGGCACCGGGATCCAGACAAAGTGGCCGTTGCCCGGCGCGACGCTGGTCGGTTGGCCTTTTTGATTTTCCATCTGCTCCAGGCGGAAATTGACGTTGCCTGCCGGCGTCATCAGCTCCAGGCTGTCGCCCAGGCTGAACTTGTTTTTTACTTCGACCAGCGCCATGTCGCCACGGCGTTCGCCGGTAAACTCGCCGACAAACTGCTGGCGCTCGGAAGCGGAGAAGCTGCGGTCGTAAGTCTGGTAGCTGTCATGCGTGTGGCGGCGTAAAAAGCCTTCCGTATAGCCGCGATGGGCCAGGCCTTCCAGCGTTTCCAGCAGGGAGGCATCGAAGGGTTTGCCTGCGGCGGCGTCATCGATGGCGCGACGATAAACCTGCGCGGTGCGGGCGCAGTAATAATGCGATTTGGTACGGCCTTCAATTTTCAGCGAGTGCACGCCCATCTTCGTCAGCTGCTCCACGTGCGCCACCGCGCGCAGATCTTTGGAGTTCATAATATAGGTGCCGTGCTCATCCTCAAAGGCGGTCATATACTCGCCGGGACGCATGGCTTCCTCAATCATAAAGACTTTGTCGGTTGGCTGGCCCACGCCCAGCGTCGGCTCGACGTTTTTTACCGGAATGGGCTGATACTGGTGCACGATATTGCCGATTTCATCCTCTTTGCCTTCCTGCACCTTATATTCCCAGCGGCAGGCGTTGGTGCAGGTGCCCTGATTCGGGTCGCGCTTGTTGATATAGCCGGAAAGCAGGCAGCGGCCGGAATAGGCCATGCAGAGCGCGCCGTGCACGAAAATTTCCAGTTCCATTTCCGGCACGCGCTCGCGGATTTCGGCGATCTCCTCCAGCGAAAGCTCGCGCGAGAGGATAACGCGCGTCAGCCCCATCTGCTGCCAGAACCTGACCGTGGCCCAGTTGACCGCGTTGGCCTGCACGGAAAGGTGAACGTCCATCTCCGGGAAGGCATCGCGCACCATCATAATTAAACCGGGATCGGACATAATCAGCGCGTCCGGCCCCATCGCCACGACGGGCGTCAGATCGCGGATAAAGGTTTTCAGCTTGGCGTTATGCGGCGCGATATTCACCACGACGTAGAATCGCTTTCCCTGCGCGTGCGCTTCACTGATGCCGATAGCCAGATTTTCGTGGTTGAACTCATTGTTGCGCACGCGCAGGCTGTAGCGAGGCTGACCGGCATAGACGGCGTCCGCGCCATAGGCAAAGGCGTAGCGCATGTTTTTCAGCGAGCCGGCGGGAGAAAGCAGTTCTGGTTTAAACATAGAGGTCTCAATCCTGGCATAAGGCCGTATGACGGCCTTACAAAATGTGCGGGGATTGTAAAAGCTGGCGGCAGGAATGTAAATTGCGCTAGATCAAGCGGCACACGTCCGCTTCCCAGCGGTAGCCCATGCCGTAGACCGCGCGGATAAAGGGCTGATCGGCATCCAGCGCCTCCAGCTTGCGGCGCAGATTCTTGATATGGCTGTCGATGGTGCGGTCGGTCACCACGCGATAGTCGTCATACAGATGGTTCAGCAGCATCTCACGGGAGAAGACTTTGCCTGGCTCGTGCGCCAGCGTTTTCAGCAGGCGAAACTCGGCGGGCGTCAGCTCCAGCGGCGTGCTGTTCCAGCTGGCCTGAAAACGCGCTTCATCCACCACCAGCAGCGACGCTTTTTGCGCCTCTTCCGGCGTACGCTTGCAGCGCTTGAGGATAGTTTTCACCCGCGCGACCACTTCACGCGGGCTGAAGGGCTTGCAGATATAGTCGTCGGCGCCAATCTCCAGCCCCAGCAGCCGGTCGATCTCTTCCGTTCTGGCGGTAACCATAATCACCGGCAGCTCGGAGAAACGGCGCAGCTCGCGGCACAGCGTCAGGCCATCCACGCCCGGCAGCATTAAATCCAGCAGCATCAGATCCGGCGGCGTCTGCTTAACCCATTCCAGCACTTCATCGCCGCGCAGCAGATGATGCGTGCGGTAATTGGCGGCCTGCAAATAATCGACCAGCAGCTGGCCGAGCTTGGGTTCATCCTCAACCACCAGGATCAGTGGGCTAAGCGGTTCCTGATTCATGACACTCTTCTTTGCAAGCAGGCGCATTACGCCCGGGTTAGTCTTGCGGGTAAGTGTACCGTAATTTTAAGGCCACCGGCAGCAGAGTGATCCGCTTTGATCACGCCCTCGTGCGCCTCCACGATATTCTGACAGATGGCCAGCCCCAGGCCGGAACCGCCGCTGGCGCGGTTGCGCGAGCTTTCCGCCCGGTAGAAACGCTCAAAAATCTGCTCGCGCTGCTCGTCGGTAATGCCCGGCGCGCTGTCCTCAAAATCGATAATTTGCTGGCCCTGTTCCGCGCGCAGCGTCACCACCAGGCCGCCGCCCGCATCGGTATAGCGCAGGCTGTTTTCCATCAGGTTGGTGAACAGCTGCATCAGGCGATCCGGATCGCCAAACAGCGGTGCGGAATCGGGCAGGCGAAGCTGCAAAGTCAGATGTCGGCTTTGGTAACGTCCCGCAAAATTCGCGGCGACCATTTCCAGCAGCGGCACCAGATCGATATCGCTGCGGCGATAGGCCAGCGCGCCTTCGTCAGAGAGTGAAAGCTGATGCACGTCCTCCACCAGTTTGGTCAGCGTCGCGACTTCACCCTGTAGAGAGACAATCGACTCCGGCGTCAGCTTGCGCACGCCGTCCTGAATGGCCTCCAGCTCGCCACGCAGGATCGCCAGCGGCGTGCGCAGCTCGTGCGAAATATCCGCCATAAAAGCCCGCCGCATACTTTCGTTTTTCTCCAGCGTGCTGGCCAGTCGGTTAAAATCCTGGCCCAGGCGGCCCAGCTCGTCGCGGCTGTCGGCCTTAACGCGCGTGGCGAAATCCCCGGCGGCCAGGTGATGCGTGCCCTCGACCAGCCTTTTCACCGGCGCGAGCAGGCCGCGCGACATCAGCCAGGTCACCAGCGCCGCCAGCAGCATGGTCAGGCCGACAATCATCCAGCTGGTGCGCTTCTGCTGCTGATCGAAGTTAATATCCGCGCTGCGGGTCAGCCTTTCCGGCGGCGAGCCGATCACCCAGCCCACGATATGGCCGCTGCTGGTGGTAATGCTGCGGCGGGTGCCTTCCGGCGGCACCGGCCCGCGCGGCCCCATCATCACGCGATATTGCTGATCGATGATCCAGAACTGCGTGCGCCAGCCGTGCGGCGGCAGCTGATTATTCGCCTCCGGGTTCTGCTCCAGCGAATGCAGGATCTGAAACACCAGCTTGTTGTTATGGCGCAGAAAGTCCCAGTTGCCGTGCTGCTCATACTGATCGGCCAGCGCGTCGCTCAGCAGCCCCAGCCGCTGCTCGTTGCCTTTTTTGATATAGTCGATAAAGCCGTGCTCAAAGCTGAGGCGCACGCCCCAGTGCATGGTGATCAGCACCAGCATACAGGTGGAAAAAATAGCGATAAACAGCTTGGCGGTGATGCCGATACGTAATTTTGCAAACATTCAGGGCTTTCTCCGACGGCTCAGCACCACGTTTTTGGTGACGTCTGGCGGCACGTGGCGAAACACCAGCGCGGGCAGAACAATCACCGCCGCCATACAGATCCAGGTTGAAATAAAGGCCTGCTGCATCAGCTCAGGCTGCGACTGTTGAGCAGCAAAGGTGCCGAGCAGCAGCCCGGCCAGCGTGACGCCCACGCTCATCGACAGCTGCATCACCATCGACAGCAGGCTGTTGCCGCTGCTGGCCAGCTCGTCCGGCAAATCCTTCAGCGTCAGCGTGTTCATGGCCGAAAAACGAATGGCGTTAACCATGCCCTGAAGGAACAGCAGCAGCGGCAGCAGCGCCTCCCAGCCAAGCAGCGCCGTCACCGGGAACAGCAGCACCACCAGCGCCAGGGCGACGGTAGCGCCGACCAGCACGTTACGGTAGCCGAAACGGTTAACGATCTGCACCACAATGCGCTTCATGCCCATATTGCCCAGCACCATCGGGATCATCATCAGCCCCGCGTGAAAAGGCGTATAGCCCATGCCGACCTGCAGGAAGATCGGCGTCATAAAAGGCAGCATGCCGCTGCCGATCCGCCCGGTAAGGCTGCCCAACAGGCCGACAGAATAAATACGGTTGTCGAACAGCTTCAGGCTGAACAGCGCCTGGTCGTTGGCGCGGGCATAGAGCAGATAGGACAGCAGGGCCAGGACGCCCGTCAGGATAAACAAACAGAGCAGCAGCGGAGAAAAAACGGCGCCGCGCGAGCCGTCCAGCGCCAGCGTCAGCGTCGCCATGCCTGCGGCCAGCAGCAGAAAACCGCGAAAGTCAAAGCGGCGGCGCGGCAGGCGCAGATCGGGCAGCAGCAGCAGCGTTGCCGCCGCGCCCGCCAGGCCGACCGGCAGGTTCAGCAGGAAAATCCAGTGCCAGCTGGCGTACTGCACCAGCGCGCCACCCAGAACCGGCCCCAGCAGCGGCCCGATCTGGCCCGGCAGCGTCACAAAGGTCATCGCGGCCATATACTGCGCGCGCGGCACCAGCTTCATCACCGTCAGCCTGCCGACCGGCACCATCATCGCGCCGCCTAATCCTTGCAGCACGCGCGAGGCGATTAGCTGGTCAAGCGTGGAGGAGAGCGCGCAGAACAGCGAACCAACGCTGAACAGCACGATGGCGCTGAAGAAGATATTGCGCACGCCGAAGCGATCGGCCAGCCAGCCGCTGACCGGCAGCATCACCGCGACGGTCAGCACGTAGGAAACCACCACCGAATGCATCTGCAGCGGATCCTGGTGCAGGCTGTGCGCCATCGCGGGCAGCGCGGTGTTGACGATAGTGGTGTCCAGCGACTGCATAAAGAAGCCGAACGCCACAATCCACAGCTGCCAGCGCACGCCGGCCGGAAGCGTCTCCATCAGCCGGTCGCGCCTGCGCGCCTGCGCGCGGCCGGTTTTCTGCGCAGCTTATCCATATAGAGATAAACCACCGGCGTGGTGTAGAGCGTCAGCAGCTGGCTCATCACCAGGCCGCCGACGATGGTGATCCCCAGCGGCTGGCGCAGCTCCGCGCCGTCGCCCGTGGTCAGCACCAGCGGCAGCGCGCCCAACAGCGCCGCCAGCGTGGTCATCATAATAGGGCGGAAGCGCAGCAGGCTGGCCTGGAAGATTGCCTCGCGCGCGCTCAGATTACCGTTGCGCTGCGCATCCAGCGCGAAGTCGACCATCATGATAGCGTTCTTTTTCACGATGCCGATCAGCAGCAGAATGCCGATCAGCGCAATCAGGCTGAAGGGCGCGCCAAACAGCTCCAGCGCCAGCAGCGCGCCCACGCCCGCAGAGGGCAGGGTGGAGAGGATAGTCAGCGGATGCACATAGCTCTCGTAAAGAATGCCCAGCACGATATAAACGGTGGCGATGGCGGCCAGGATCAGCCACAGCTGGCTGCTTTGCGTCTCCTGAAAGATCTGCGCCGTGCCGGCAAAGCTGCCGCGCACGCTGGACGGTACGCCCAGCGCGGTCATGCTGCGCTCGATAGCCTCGGACGCCTGAGAAAGCGAGACGCCTTCCGGCAGGTTAAACGACACCGTCGAAGCGGCGGAAAGCCCCTCATGGTTCACCGACAGCGGCGCGTTGGCGGGCTGCCACTTCGCAAAGCCGGAAAGCGGAATCGCCTTGCCGTCGTTGTTGATCACGTACATCAGATCCAGCGAGCTGACGTCCTGGGTATAGCGCGGGTCGACCTCCATCACCACCTTATACTGATTCAGCGGCTGGTAAATGGTGGAGATCTGCCGCTGGCCGAAGGCGTTATTCAGCAGGCTGTTGGCGTCGGCGACGTTGATGCCCAGCTGCGCCATGCGGGTGCGATCGTAAACCAGCGCCATCTCGGCGCCTTTGTCCTGCTGATCGGAGTTAACGTCCGCCAGCTCGGGCAGCTTAGAAAACGCCTGACGAATTTTCGGCTCCCAGCTGCGCAAATCGTCCAGATCGTCCGACAGCAGCGTGTACTGATAGCCCGCGTTCGACTCGCGCCCGCCCACTCTTAAATCCTGTACCGCCATTAAAAACAGGCTCGCGCCCGGTTCTTTCGCCAGCTTGCCGCGTAGCCGGGCGATCACCGCCTGGGCGCTGTCGCTGCGTTCGCTGAGCGGCTTAAGCGAAATAAACATTGAGCCGCTGTTGGTGCGCGAGCCGCCGGTAAAGCCGACCACGCTTTCCACCGCCGGATCGTCACGGACGATTTTCATAAAATCTTCCAGCTTGCCGCGCATCGACTGGAAAGAGATGCTCTGATCCGCCTGGATAAAGCCCATCAGCCGCCCGGTATCCTGCTCTGGCATAAAGGTTTTCGGCACCACGACGTACAGGTACATGGTCAGGCCGATGGTGGCGATAAACACCAGCAGCGTCCAGCGCGAATGGTTCAGCACCCAGTTCAGCGAGCGGCCGTAGCCCTGCTGAATGCCCGTCAGCACGCGGCCGAAACCGCGCAGGCGCGGCTGCTCGCGGCGGGGATGCGCTTTCAGCAGGCGGCCGCACATCATCGGCGTCAGCGTCACCGAGATCAGCAGCGAAATGATAATGGAGACGGAGAGCGTCACGGCGAACTCGCGGAAAAAGCGGCCAATCAGCCCGCCGAGCATCAGCAACGGCAGGAACACCGCCACCAGCGACAGGCTCATCGACAGCACGGTAAAGCCGACCTCGCGCGTTCCCTGCAGCGCGGCCTGAATCGGCTTCATGCCCGCCTCCACGTGGCGGGAAATATTTTCCAGCACCACGATGGCGTCATCCACCACAAACCCCGTCGCCACCGTCAGCGCCATCAGCGACAGGTTGTTGAGGCTGAAGCCGCAGAGATACATGGCGGCAAAGGTGCCGATCAGCGATACCGGCACGGCAACGGCAGGGATCAGCGTGGCGCGGCCCGAACGCAAGAAGGCGAACACCACCAGGATTACCAGCCCGACGGAAATAACCAGCGACTGTTCCACTTCGGCCAGCGACGCGCGGATAGTTGGTGAGCGATCCTGCGCGACATCCAGCTGAATGGAGGCGGGAATGCTGTTGCGCAGCTCCGGCACCGCCGCGCGAATACGATCGACGGTATCGATAATATTGGCTTCGGGCAGCTTGCGGATCAGCAGCAAAATCGCCGGTTTAGCGTTGGCCATCCCGGCGTTGCGCACGTCCTGCACCGAGTCGGTGACGTTGGCGACATCCTGGAGCCGCACCGCCGCGCCGTTGCTGTAGTGCACGATCAGCGGCTGATACTCCGCCGCCGTTTTCAGCTCGTCGTTGGTTTTGATCTGCCAGCGTTGATGGCTGTCTTCAATCGCGCCCTGCGGCCTGCGCTGGTTGGCGTTGCTGATAGCCGTGCGCACCGCGTCCAGCGACACGCCCTGGTTAAACAGCGCCTGCGGATTCAGATCCACGCGCACCGCTGGCAGCGAGCTGCCGCCTACGGAGACGTCGCCCACGCCCTCGATCTGCGCCAGCTTCTGCGCCAGCTGGGTAGAGGCGTAGTCGTACAGATCGCCCTGCGACCAGGCATCCGACGTCAGCGTCATAATCATAATCGGCGCGTCGGAAGGGTTGATTTTGCGCCAGGTCGGCCGGCTCGGCATCCCCGTCGGCAGCAGGCTTTGCGCCGCGTTGATCGCGCCCTGCACGTCGCGCGCCGCGCCGTTGATATCGCGATCGTAATCAAAAACCAGAATGATGCGCGTGCTGCCCAGCGAGCTGGTGGAGGTCATCTCGCTGACGCCCGCGATGCGGCCCAGCGACCGCTCCAGCGGCGTGGCCACTGACGAAGCCATCGTCTCCGGCGATGCGCCGGGCAGCGAAGCGGAGATTAAAATCACCGGGAAATCGACCTGCGGCAGCGGCGCGACCGGCAGCAGGCGAAAGCTCAGCGCGCCCGCCAGCGCGATGGCGATGGTCAGCAGAATAGTGGCGACCGGACGGTGAATAAACAGCGCAAAAAATTTCACTGCGCCTCCTTCGACGGCAGACGACGACGGGCGGCCTGCGCCAGGCGATCGAACAGCAGATAGATGACCGGCGTGGTGAACAGCGTCAGCACCTGGCTGACGATCAGGCCGCCCACCATCGCCACGCCCAGCGGATGCCGCAGCTCGGCGCCGACGCCGGTGCTCAGCATCAGCGGCAGCGCGCCCAGCAGCGCCGCCAGCGTGGTCATCAGGATCGGCCGGAAGCGCAGCAGGCAGGCCTGATAGATCGCGTCATAAGGCGTCATGCCCTGTTCGCGCTCCGCCGCCAGCGCGAAGTCAATCATCATAATGGCGTTTTTCTTCACGATGCCGATCAGCAGGATGATGCCGATGATAGCGATCACATCCAGCTCGTTGCCGCTGAGCATCAGCGCCAGCAGCGCGCCGACGCCCGCCGTCGGCAGCGTGGAAAGAATGGTGATCGGATGGATAAAACTTTCATACAGCACGCCCAGCACGATATACATCGCCACCACGGCGGCCACGATCAGCCAGACGGTGCTGGAGAGCGCCGCCTGAAACGCCAGCGTGCTGCCCTGGAACTTCGTGACGATCTCGGCGGGCATTGCCATCGTCTGTTCAGCCTGAGTAATGGCGTTCACCGCCTCCTCCAGCGAATAGCCGTCGCGGACGTTAAACGAGAAGGTGGTGGAAGGGAACTGATCCAGATGATTGATGCTTAACGCGCCGTGACGCTGCTCCACGCTGGCAATAGCGCTGAGCGGCACGCTGCCGCCGTCGGTGCTGGTCAGGCGAATCGATTCCAGCGCGGCCAGGCCCGGCGTGGCGGAAATATCGTTTTCCAGCACCACGCGATACTGGCTGGCCTGGGTATAGATAGTGGAGATCAGCCGCTGACCAAAGGCGTTATAGAGCGCGTTGTCGACGTCCGCCATGCTGATGCCAAGACGGCTGGCGTTATCGCGATCCACCTTGATATAGGCTTCCAGCCCGCGATCCTGCCAGTCGCTGCTGACATCCTTTAGCTGTGGCAGCTGGTTCAGCGCCTCGGTGAGCTTCGGCACCCACAGGCTCAGCGAATCCAGCGAGCCGGTTTGCAGCGTAAACTGATACTGCGTGCGGCTGAGCTGGGTATCGATGGTGAGATCCTGCACCGGCTGAAGATAAAGATTAATGCCGGGCAGGGCGGCGACCGCCTGCTGTAAACGGGCAATCACCGCCGGAATGCGATCCTCACGCTCGTCCAGCGGCTTAAGGTTGATTTGCAGCCGTCCGCTGTTCAGCGCCGGATTGGTGCCGTCCACGCCGACAAACGAGGTCAGGCTCTGTACCGCCGGATCTTTCATAATAATCGACGCGACCTGCTGCTGGCGCTGCGCCATGCTGGCCCAGGAAACCGACTGCGGCGCCTGCACCGTGCCCTGAATAATGCCGTTATCCTGCAAGGGGAAAAAGCCTTTCGGGATAGCTATCCACAGCAGCACGGTGACGGCCAGCGTGCCGAGCGCCACGCCAAGCGTCAGCCACTGGTGATCCAGCACGCGCTTGAGGAAGCGACCATAGGCGGCGATGACGCGATCGAACATCGCCTCGCTGGCGCGCGAAAAGCGGTTCTGTTTGCGCAAGGATTCCACGCTGAGCATCCGCGCGCACATCATCGGCGTCAGCGTCAGCGATACCACGGCGGAAATCAGGATCGACACCGCCAGCGTAACGGCAAACTCGCGGAACAGCCTGCCGACGATATCGCCCATAAACAGCAGTGGGATCAGCACCGCTATCAGCGAGAAGGTCAGCGAGATAATGGTAAAGCCGATCTCGCCCGCGCCCTTCAGCGCTGCGTCCAGCGGCTTTTCGCCTTTTTCGATATAGCGGGAGATATTTTCAATTACCACGATAGCGTCATCGACCACAAAGCCGGTGGCGATGGTCAACGCCATCAGCGTCAGGTTATTGACGGAGAAGCCAAGGAAGTAGATCACGGCAAAGGTGCCGACCAGCGACAGCGGCACCGCGACCGCCGGAATAATCGTCGCCGGCACGTTGCGCAGAAACAGATAGATGATCATCACCACCAGCGCGATTGCCAGCATCAGCTCGAACTGCACGTCGTTGACCGAGGCGCGAATATTGGTGGTGCGGTCGGTCAGCACTTTGACCTCGACCGACTTCGGCAGCGAAGCGGTCAGCGCGGGCAGCATCTGGCGAATGCTGTCGGCGGTGGTGATAATGTTTGCGCCCGGCTGCCGCTGAATATTAAGCACGATAGCCTGCTGGCGGTTAGCCCAGGCGCCCAGCCAGCTGTTTTCCGCTCCCTGTTCCACGGTAGCGACGTCGCGCAGGCGCACCGGCGCACCGTTCTGCCAGCTGATAATCAGCTGCCGATAATCTTCCGCCGACTTCATCTGATCGTTGGCGGAAAGCGTAATCGAGCGCTCCGGGCCGTCCAGGCTGCCTTTAGCCGAATTAACGTTGGCGCTGCTGATGGCGGTGCGCACCGTTTCGCTGGTTAAGCCCAGCGAGGCCAGCGCCTGCGCGTTGAGCTTCACCCGCACCGCTGGCCGCTGGCCGCCCGCGAGCGTCACCAGACCCACGCCGGAAACCTGCGAAATCTTCTGCGCCACGCGCGTCTCCACCATATCCTGCACCTGGGTCATCGGCATACTGGTGGTGGTTACGGCCAGCGTCATGATCGGCGGATCGGCGGGGTTCACCTTGCTGTAAACCGGCGGGTTTGGCAGATCGGACGGCAGCAGATTGGTCGCGGCGTTGATGGCGGCCTGCACCTCCTGCTCGGCCACGTCCAGCGGCAGCGTTAGCTGAAACTGTAGCGTCACGACCGACGCGCCGCCGGAACTCTGCGAAGCCATCTGCTTTAAGCCCGACATCTGGCCGAACTGACGCTCCAGCGGCGCGGTAACGGCCGAGGTCATCACGTCCGGGCTGGCGCCGGGATAGAGCGTCACCACCTGAATGGTGGGGTAGTCGACCTCCGGCAGCGCCGAAACGGGCAGCGAGCGGTAGCCCAGAATACCGGCCAGCAGGATAGCGACCATCAGCAGCGTGGTCGCCACCGGACGCATAATAAACTGGCGGGAAGGGCCGCCGCCGGGGTTGGAAGGCATCACCTGCATTACTGGCGCGCTCCCTTAGCGGGCGGCGTGCCGGTGCCCGGCAGCGGCGTGGCCTGCGGCGCGACCACTTCTACCGTGGCGCCTTCCGTCAGGCGATCGATACCGTCGGTCACCACTTTTTCGCCTTCATCCAGTCCGGCATCCACAATCGCTTTTTCGCTGTCCTGCACGCTGACGGTGATAGTCTTTTTACTGACCTTGCCGTCGCTGTTAACCACCCAGACAAAATGCCCCTCATTGCCCATTTGCAGCGCCGCTACCGGGATAACAATGGCGTCGTGCAGCGTGTTGACCTGCAAACGCGCGTTGACAAACTGATTAGGAAACAGGCGGTCGTCCTGATTAGTGAACTGCGCTTTGACTTTAATCGTACCGGTCGTGACGTCGATCTGATTATCCATGCTCAGCAGCGAACCGGTCGCCAGCAGCGTTTTGTTGCTGCGGTCCCAGGCTTCTACCGGCACCGGCTGCCCGGCTTTTTGCGCGTTCAGCAGGGTTTCGATCTGGTTTTCAGGCAGGCTGAACACCAGCTCGACAGGATGCGTTTGGGTGATCACCACGATGCCGTTGGTATCGCCGCTGCTGATATAGTTGCCAATATCTACCTGACGCAGCCCGACGCGGCCGGAAATGGGCGAGGTGATGCGGCTGTAGGTCAGGTTCAGCTGCGCGCTGGCAACGCTGCCCTCGTCCGCTTTGATCGTGCCCAGGGTTTCACTGACCAGCGCGCGCTGCGTATCCAGCTCCTGCTGCGAAACCAGGTTGGTTTTCACCAGCTTCTCCAGCCGCGCCAGATCGCGACGCGCGTTGGCAAGCGTCGCCTGATCTCTTGCCAGCTGGCCCTGCGCCTGCGTCAGCGCGACCTGGAAGGGGCGAGGATCGATTTCCGCCAGCAGCTGGCCCGCTTTAACTTCCTGGCCTTCGGTAAAGTGAAGCGCCATCAGATCGCCATCGACGCGGCTGCGCAGCGTAACGGTATTGGCGGCGGCCACGGTGCCCAGCCCGGTCAGGTATTGCGGCACGCTCTGACGCGCGGCGGCGGCGGCCTGCACCGGCGCCAGCGGGCCGCCTGCGGCTTTACGACCGCCGCCGGAAGCGTGCGGGCGTTCGGCTGTTTTTTGCGGCTCGCCGTGGCTGTGCCACCAGTAAAGTCCGCCCGCTGCGATAGCCGCGAGCACCACAAGTATGATTTTAAAACGGCGCCGGGTGTTCATCCTGTTATCAGCTCTCCAAAGGCAAAAGTTAGCGTCGGTAAAGCAATCTCGCCGGTCGAAAAGCATGGCTGTTTTCCGGGGCCGGCCGAGACTGAAGACGCTTAATATTTCAATTTTAACGGATTTATCGATTATAAAAATGAAGGAATTAAGAATAACCGTTCAGCAAGTGTAAGTATTCCTGCCCCGGCGTGCCTGTACCGTCAATCAACAAACGGCTCGTGTGGATATTTGCTACGCTAATAGTCACTTCAGAAACCCTTCCAATACAGGAGTATAAAGATGATCCAAACGCATCGCGAGCTGGGCCGTACCGGTATTCAGGTTCCCACGCTGACTTTTGGCGGCAACGTTTTCGGCTGGACGGTCGATCGGCAAACTTCTTTTTCTCTGCTGGACGCGCTGGTGGAAAAAGGCCTCTTCTTTATTGATACCGCCGACTGCTATTCGCGCTGGGCGCCGGGCAACGAGGGCGGCGAATCAGAAACCATCATCGGCGACTGGCTGAAGAAAACCGGCAAGCGCAATCAAATCGTGCTGGCCACCAAGGTCGGCATGGAGATGGGCGAAGGCAAAACCGGCCTGTCGCCCGCCTATATTCGCCAGGCGGTAGAGGCCTCGCTAAAACGTTTGCAAACCGACTATATCGATCTCTATCAGGCGCACCGCGACGATAGCGACACCCCTTTGCAGGAGACGCTGGCGACCTTCGACTCGCTGATTAAAGAAGGCAAGGTGCGGGCCATCGGCGCCTCTAACTACAGTGCGGAAAGGCTGCAGGAAGCGCTGAATATCAGCAAACAGCAGGGCCTGGCCCGCTATGAAACGCTACAGCCGGAATACAATCTTTATGACCGCCAGGGTTACGAAAGCGGCCTGGAGCAGGTAGCACGGGAACATGGCCTGGGCGTCATCAACTACTATTCGCTGGCCAGCGGCTTTTTAAGCGGCAAATATCGCAGCAAGGCCGACGCGAACAAAAGCAAGCGCGGCGAAGGCGTGGTCGAGAAGTACCTGAACGATCGTGGCCTGCGCATCCTGAAAGCGTTAGACGAGGTGGCGGAAGAGAGCCAGGCCACGCCAACGCAGGTTGCGCTGGCGTGGCAGATTGCCCGTCCGGGCATCACCGCGCCGATTGTCAGCGTGACCTCGCTTCCTCAGCTGGAAGAGCTGAGCAAGGCTGCCAGTCTTCAGCTTAGCGAGGAAGCGATCCGCAAGCTTACCGAAGCGAGCCGCTATTAATTAGCGAAACAGCACCTGCGCCCAGCGCGCCAGACCGGCGGTGACGGAACCGAAGTCATCGCCGCTGGCGAGCGGGATGTCCGGCAGCTGCTTTTGCAGCGCCTCGCGCAGCACCGGCGAGCGGGCGCTGCCGCCCGTCAGATAGATCACGTCCGGTCGGGTGCCGCTGCCGTCCAGCGCCAGCTTTACCTGTTCCTGAATGCGCTCCAGCGGCTGGGCGATAGCGCTTTTCAGCGCGTCCACGCTGATATCGGTCGCCAGCGACTGCTCAATAAAATCCAGCGTCGAGGTGGCCGAAGGCCGATCGGAAAGGGCGATCTTGCTCTCTTCCGCCGCGCGCACCAGGCGATAGCCCAGCCGCTGCTGCCAGACTTTCAGCAGGCGCTGCACTTTTTCCGGCTCGCGGGCGTCGCGGATCAAATCCTGAAGCTGTTTGCGGCTGGCCGTGGCGTAAAAGTCGCTTTGCGCAGGCACGTCGTTGATAGCGATAGCGTTCCACCACGGCAGCGCAGGCAGCGCGATGCCTTTGTGCGTCTGGCCGCCGCTGCCCAGCAGCGGCATCAGCTCTTTAAAGGCCAGCATGATGTCCAGGTCGTTACCGCCGACGCGGCAGCCGCTGTGGCCCAGCAGGCTCTCCTGTCGCTCGGCCCTGTCGTGCCATTGCGGGCCCATCAGCAGCACGGAGCAGTCGGTGGTACCGCCGCCGATATCCACAATCAGCACGCGCGTCTCTTTTTTCAGCGTCGCTTCAAATTCCAGACCGGCCGCGACCGGCTCGAACTGGAACTCAACTTCTTTAAACCCGGCGCGGCTGGCGGCGCGCGCCAGGATGCCCTGCGCCTGGCGGTTGGCTTCTTCGCCGCCCAGCCCCTGGAAGTTGACCGGACGGCCAATCACCGCCTGGGTAATGCTTTCCTGCGTCTGCGCTTCGGCCTGCTGGCGGATATGCAGCATCATCGCGCACACCAGATCTTCAAAGAAGGCGACCTGCTGCGGCTTCAGGCCGCTCGCGCCCAGGAAGGATTTTGGCGATTTAACGAACCAGGTATCTTCCGGCTCGGCCATATACTGCGCCAGCGAAGCCAGACCGAACTGCACGCTGGCGGGCGTGACTTCGATATCTTCTTCACGGTTGAACGCGATGGCGCGCCGTAAAATCGCCTGATTTTCGGCTTCGGGCGTTGGCACCTGGTGATGGCGAAACAGCCATTCGCTGACCGTATCGCGCGTCGGCGCGCAGAGCATTGAGGGTAGCAGGCTGGAACCGTTTTCCAGCGGCAGCAGCGCGGGCACGCCCTCTTTCATGATGGCGACCGAGCAGTTTGCCGTCCCGTAATCAAAGCCGATAAACATTCCTTCCCTCCGCTAATAAAAAAAGGGGGCGACTTTAGCCCAGGGGCGGCAGGAGAGCAAGCGCCGGGTAAGCTTTAATTGACGCGCGCGGCGCTGGTTGTGTGCCAGGGCGAGCAAAGGCTACCGCAGCGGGCTGCTGTTATTGCCTTGAGAAGAGAGCTGCTGCGGTAAAATTTGTTCGTTTTCGCGCTGTGACAGCACGGGTTTAAGCGTATCTATCAGCTTTGCTTCATAAATGGAAAACTGGCCGCGACCGTTGTGCTTGGCGTTGTAGCAGGCCAGATCGGCCTGAGCCATCACGTCGCTGGCGTGAGCGTTGTCCTTGCTGAGCTGGGTGATGCCCGCGCTGGCGCCAATGCGGTGCAGCTGGCCTTCCCACAGAAAAGGATAATGATTTACCGCCACCACCAGGCACTCTGCGATATCGCGAGCCTCACCAAGCGCGCAGTCCGGCAGCAGCACGCCAAACTCATCGCCGCCCAGGCGCGCCAGAAAATCGCCGCTGCGCAAATGCTGTTTCATCTGGCCCGATATCTCCCGCAGCAGCGCATCGCCGGCGGCATGACCGGCGCTGTCGTTGACCGCCTTAAAGCGATCGAGATCGATAAAGATCAGCGCGTGCTGACGCTGCTGCTGGCTGGCGCTGTGCAGCAGCTGTTTCAGACGCTGCTCGAAGCTGACGCGGTTAGGCAGGCGGGTCAGCATATCGTGCGAGGCGCCGTAGCTCAGCCGCCGCATCATCTCCCGCGATTCGCTGACGTCCTGGATCACCATCACGCTGCCGATATAGCCGCCTTCCAGCGTTTTCAGCGGCGTAATGCTGTAGTGAATATCAAAACAGTCGCCGGAACGAGTATGCAGCACCAGCTCTTCGGCCAGTTCCGGCACCGATTTGCTGTGCGGCAGCCCGCATAACAGCAGGTTTTCCATTTCCGGGCCGTCGCTGCCGTGAGTGATGCGCAGCAGATCGCTGAGCCGTTTTCCTGCCGCCTCTTCCTGCGTCCAGCCGCTCATCACTTCCGCTACCGGGTTCATAAACGTCACCCGCATCTCTTCATCCGTGCTGATCACCGCCTCGCCGATGGCGTCCAGCGTAATGTGCATTCGCTCTTTTTCCTGGTAGAGCGCGTCGGTCAGCTGACGCATCGCGGTCACGTCCTGATTGATGCCAAGCATTCTTTCAACGTTGCCGTCGTCGCCAAAAACCAGCGTCGACTGGCTGTGAATAAAGCGGATGCCGTCATCCGTAGCGATACGGAACACGATATCTACCGGCAGGGATTCTTTGATGCCCTTATCAAAAGCGTCGATGGCCATTTGACGATCGGCAGGCAGCAGGCTGTTAACCCACGTCAGATAGGTCGCCTGGCCTTCTTCCTTCAACCCATAGAGCTGAAACATGCGCTTGTCCCAGTTCATTTTGCCGGTCTTCAGGCTCAGATCCCAGACGCCGATGCCGCCCGCCTCATTAGCCAGCGTAATACGTTGCATCAGGCGACGGTTGGCGGCTTCGGTCTGCTTCAGGTCGGAAATATCTTCAATTTGAGAAATAAAGTAGAGCGGCCGCTGCTCGCTGTCGCGCACCAGCGAGGTTGCCAGCAGCGCCCAAACAATCCCCCCGTCTTTACGCAGATAGCGTTTTTCATGACTGTAGGTTTCGATCTCGCCTGCCAGCAGCTCGTGAAACTTGCTTTCATCAACCGCCAGGTCATCAGGGTGCGTCAGCATCTGAAAGGTCATCGTGACCAGCTCGCTTTGGGCGTAGCCCAGCAGCCGACAAAGCGATTGATTCACCTGTAGAAAGCGGCCTTCCGGCGACACCAGCGCCATGCCGATCACCGAATACTCCATGGCATGACGGAATCTGGCCTCGCTCTGGGAGATATGCTTTTTTTCCTCCCGGAACGAGTGCATCACCTGCGCCATAATATGGCTGGGAATGATCGCCAGCAAAAACGGCAGCCAGGGCGCGCTGTTCACGATAGTCACCGCGTTGGTATATTGCACCAGCTGGTTTAGCGCCAGCAGCAGGCTCATCATCAGCAGCGTGGCGAAGAAAACAATAAAGGCAGACAGGCGTGGCAGGCGTACGGCGCTGTAGAACAGCACCACCATCACAAAGGTAAAAGACCACGGCAGATAGCGTAACGCGCAGTAGCTCAGCGCCAGCGTCACGATCAGCGTCAACAACGTTTCCACCAGCGCGTGCTGGCTAAGGGATTTGCGCAGCTCTTCGGGTCGCCATAGCAGGCAAACCGGGCCGATCGCCAGCATCCCGATAGTTTCCGACACCGCCCAGGTGGTAAAAAAGTGGAAGTTGGCCCGCCCGGTAAAGTTCAGTGACCAGCAGGCGAGCAGCGCGCCGAGCAGCGGCGTAAAGATGCCGACCGATACCACCATCTTGCTCCAGCCGAGCAGCGAATCCAGCGGCGCTTCTCTGTCCAGAAGCCTGCGCAACAGCGCGCCGCCCAGCAGCGCCTGAAGTAAATTGATTAGCGGAAACGTCAATACGACGACGGCTGTGCCTACCATCAGCGCGTTGGCGGCGATAATGCCAACCATACAGCCGCCCAGCAGTCCCGGCAGCCTGCGCGGCGGATAGTGGAATACCAGCAGGGTCATCAGGGCGGTGGGCAGCCAAAGCGAAGAGATTTGAATGCTGACTTTAATCAGTTCCAGACAAAACAGCGTCAGGACAAAGGAAAGCACGCCAAACATCGCTCCCCTGAGCCAGGGGAGAGAGGAGCGGTCAGCGGGGGAAAACGTATCAGTCGTCATAAAAATCCAGCGAGGCAACGGGGAACGGTCAGCTCGAACCAGGTAACTTAAGGCATGCTAACACATTCGTTTTTGAATGCCTGCGCTAATTCAAAAGATCGCTTTATTCGGGCGATTGACCGCCGCGCGCCGCTGGTGGACGGGGAATTACTGCCGAAGCTTCAGCAAATCGTCACGTGTCCAGGGATGGTCAATGCCGGCAATCTGCACGGAAAGACGCTGTAAAAACTGTTGCGTGGTGGCAAGACGACCGTGGCTCAGCAGCAGCAGAGGCAGCAGGAGCGCAATGCAAAGCTGCAGCGTGGAAAAGCCCTGCACTCTGGCGCGCCGCTGGCTGACCAGGAAAGCCGTACTCAGGGTAAAGCCCAGGATCAGACCGGTAATCACTTCGCTGGTGGAGTGGTAGCTAAGCAGCAGCCGCGAGACGCCGACCAGGATGGGGATCAGGTAGCCGATACCAACGGCAAACAGGCGGCCCTTGTCCGACAGGCGTCCGCTGAGCAGCCATAGCATCACCGGCCACAGCGTTGCCGACATGGCGGTGTGGCCGCTGAAGCCGGTAAAGTTCAGGTGCGCGCTGCCAAGGCCAAAGCCCATAAAAGCCACTTTAGAGAGGCTGACCACGGCACCGGCGGTGCAGAACGCCAGCGCCCAATACCAGGCCGCGCGCCGATCGCTGTTTTTCCAGCTAATCAGCCCGGCCATCACGATAGCGGTAGGGATAAGCAACATGCTGTCGCCAAAATAGGTCAAAAAATGCAATGTACGCCAGTACACGGTGTTTCCTTATTATGCTGTGATAACCCGCTACGCTGTTGCAACAGGGTGCCTGCAACGGCCGGGCCGACATTGTGAATCTGACAGCCAACAGTTTAGCGAGAGGGGCAGCAGAGGTATAACGGGAAAGTCTTAAAAGCCTTCCGCCGGTTTTTTCTGGCATCAACACCCCGAAATCCCTATAATTACGCGCGAATTCATCCTCTCCATCTGTCTCAGACACAAATCAGGTCTTTAATTTATGACTGACAAGTCGCATCAGTGCGTCATCGTAGGTATCGCCGGCGCATCTGCCTCGGGAAAAAGTCTTATCGCCAGTACGCTCTATCGTGAAGTTCGCGATCGGGTCGGCGATGAAAATATTGGTGTTATCCCTGAGGATGCTTATTACAAAGACCAAAGCCATCTGACCATGGATGAACGGGTTAAAACAAACTATGACCACCCCAGCGCCATGGATCACAACCTGCTGCTGCAACATTTGCAGATGCTGAAAGCAGGGGAAGCGATCGATCTGCCGGTTTACAGCTATGTAGAACATACCCGTACCGCGCAGACTATTGAGCTGAAACCGAAGAAAGTCATTATTCTGGAAGGGATCCTGCTGCTGACGGACGCGCGGCTGCGCGCCGAAATGAACTTTTCGATCTTCGTGGATACGCCGCTGGATATCTGCCTGATGCGCCGCATGAAGCGCGACGTCAACGAACGAGGCCGCTCAATGGACTCCGTGATGGCGCAGTATCAGAAAACCGTGCGTCCGATGTTCCTGCAGTTTATCGAACCTTCCAAACAGTACGCTGACATTATCGTGCCTCGCGGCGGTAAAAACCGCATCGCGATCGATATCCTGAAGGCGAAGATCAATCAGTTCTTCGAGTAAACCTGTCCCGGCGGCCGAAAGGGCCGACCGGGTAGCCCGCGCAGGGAGCGCTCATGCTCCCGCCGCTCAGCCTGTTATTAATTTGGGAGTATCTGTCCATGCGTTTATGCGACCGTGATATAGAAGCCTGGCTCGACAGCGGCCAGCTTGATATCTCTCCGCGTCCGCCGGTAGAGCGTATTAACGGCGCTACCGTTGACGTCCGCCTCGGCAATCAGTTCCGCACTTTCCGCGGCCACACCGCTGCCTTTATCGATCTCAGCGGCCCGAAAGACGAGGTCAGCGCGGCGCTTGACCGCGTGATGAGCGACGAAATCGTGCTGCCGGAAGGCGAAGCGTTCTTTTTACACCCTGGCGAACTGGCGCTGGCGGTGACGTTTGAATCCGTGACCCTTCCTGATAACCTGGTCGGCTGGCTGGACGGGCGTTCATCGCTGGCCCGGCTGGGACTGATGGTGCACGTTACCGCCCACCGTATCGATCCAGGCTGGCAGGGACGTATCGTGCTGGAGTTCTATAATTCTGGTAAGCTGCCGCTGGCGTTACGGCCGGGGATGCTGATTGGCGCGCTGAGCTTTGAACCGCTTTCCGGGCCGGCGGCTCGTCCTTATAACCGCCGTCAGGATGCCAAATACAAAGGGCAACAGGGCGCGGACGCCAGCCGTATCGATAAAGATCAGGACGACGTATAGCGGCGGCGGGGCAGGGCCTGAGCCAGCGGCATGCGTCAGGAAGTGGAAGCTATAAGGGGAAGGCATGAAAAGGTTTATCACCACGTTGGCCATTTTGCTGGTGGTTATCGTGGCCGGCATGACGGCGCTGGTTTTGCTGGTCAATCCCAATGATTTTCGCGCCTATATGGCCAGACAGGTCGAACAGCGCAGCGGCTATCAGCTGGCGCTGAACGGCGATTTACGCTGGCACGTTTGGCCGCAGCTCAGCATTCTCTCCGGCCCGATGACCCTGACCGCGCCCGGCGCGCAGCAGCCTTTTGTCAGCGCCAGCAATATGCGGCTTGACGTCAAGCTCCTTCCTTTGCTTTCTCATCAGCTGGCGGTTAAACAGGTTCTGCTGAAAGGGGCAGTGATCCGCCTGACGCCCGACAGCGCGGCGCAGCGTCCGGCCAATGCGCCGCAGGGCCCGGCGGATACCGCACCGCCGCCGCCGCTGACTCAGCGCTGGACCTTTGATATCGATAATTTGCAGGTTGCCGACAGCCTGCTGATCTGGCAACAGAACAGCGGCGAGCAGCTTAACGTTCGCGATCTGAACCTGCAGCTGTCGCAGAACGCGCAGCGCCATGCCCATATTGAATTTGGCAGCCGCGTCAGCCGTGACCAGCGTGAGCTGTTGGTGAATCTGAATGCGGATGTGGATCTCAGCCACTATCCACAGCATCTTGCAGCAACGGTAAACCAGCTGGACTACCAGCTGAGCGGGGCCGATCTGCCGCGTGAAGGCGTCAAAGGGCAGGCGACCCTGCAGGCGGAGTGGCGCGACAGCGATGCTTTCAGCCTGAAAAATCTGGCGCTAAGCCTTAACGACAGTCAGCTCAACGGCAGCGCCAGCGGGACGCTGGGCGACCGCCCGCAAATCTCGCTGGATCTGCATGCCTCCGTGCTGAATCTGGATCCGTTGTTAGGGCTGGAAACCGAGGTCAACAGCGAAGGCCAAAATATCCAGACTCAGCGCGGCGGCCCTGCGCCCGTTATTGCTCAACCCGTGCAGGATAACGCCAGCTCGCCGTTTAACCAGATGGACGGACAGCTGGCGCTGTCGGCAGATAAGCTTAACTGGCGCGGTATGACGTTTGACGGGGTGACGCTACAGGGCAACAGCAGTAATGGCCTGGTGACGCTGGCGACGCTGACCGGCAAAACGGGCAACGGGCAGTTTTCCCTGCCGGGCAGCCTCGATTTCCGCCATGCACAGACGCAGATCGCGCTGACGCCTTCCTTGCAGAATATCGCCGTGGCGCCGCTGCTTAAAGCGTTTGAGCTGCCGGCTTCGCTGAGCGGCGATCTGACGCTGAACGGCAGCTTCAGCGGCGCGGGCCTGAGCGTGCCCGCCTTTAAACATGCCTGGCAGGGCAGTGCCGAAATCAGCCTGAACAACGCGCTGCTCTCCGGACTGAACTTCCAGCGTATGATCCAGCGCGCCGTAGAGCGTAGCAGCAACCGCGTTCACGCCGCCGCCGGGCCGGAGAACGACTTCCAGCAAATCACGGGTAAGATGTCGCTGCAAAAAGGGCTGCTGGCTTTCGTCGACCTGCACGGACGCGCCTCCATGCTTAACTATAGCGGCAAGGGCACGGTGAATATGGCAGACAAACAGGCGGATATGAACTTTGGCGTAACGGTCACCGAGGGCTGGCAGGGCGACAGCGAGCTGATTGGACGGCTTCAGCAGACGCCAGTGCCGTTAAGGATCTACGGCCCGTGGGATGGCCTGAACTATTCGCTGCAAATCGATCAGGTACTGCGCCAGCAGCTACAGGATGAAGCGAAGAAACGTCTGAAAGCGTGGTCGGAGAAAAATCCGCAAAGCGGCAAAAGCAGCTCGGTACAGAAACTGATTAACGACCTTTGATGGGCAGCGCTGATAAAGCAGCATCGCTTTATCAGCGCCGGTGTTACCAGTCTTCTTCTTCCGTCACCAGAGGGATAATTTGGACTTTCTGCACGCGGTGGCTTTCCACTTTAAGCGTGCGGAACAGGCAGTCGTTAATCTGGATCTCTTCGCCTTCCTGCGGCACCCGCTGCATATGCTCCATCAGCAGTCCCGCCAGCGTGTGATACTCCCTTTTTTCATCCAGCGGCAGCGGCACGTACATAATCAGGTCGTCCAGCGGCATATGCCCGTTGGCCGTCCAGCTGCCGTCTGCGTTTTGCTGGATATCGTAGCGGGGATCGATAGCTTCGCCTTCGTTAGGCAGGTTGCCCGCGATGGTTTCCATCACGTCGCTGAGCGTGACCACGCCCTCTACCGACCCAAACTCATCCACCACAAAGGCAAAATGCGTGCGCGCATTGCGGAACTGCTCCAGCGCCGGCAACAGCGACAGCTGCTCGGGGAACACCAGCGGCTGACGGATCAGCGCGCGGATATCCAGACTGTCGCCGTGCAGCGCCTGCTTCAGCAGGTCAATAACGTGCACCACGCCGAGCGGATCCTCGCTGTTTTCCGTGACCACCAGCCGCGTATGCTGGTTCTGGTCAAGCATCGCCATAATTTCTGCCGGCGACTCGCTGAGATCCACAGAAGCGATATCCTGACGGGAGGTCATAATGCTGCTGACCGTGCGCTGCCCCATGCCAAGCACGCGCGCAATCATCATGCGCTCCTGCTTGTTAAAGATCGCCTGGCTGCTGCTGTCGGCAACCAGCGAAGAGGTTTCCGCATCCAGCTCCGCCTGCTCGTGGCTGCCGCGCAGCAGGCGCAGTACGGCTTCGGCAGTACGTTTACGCAGGGGCGCTTTGGAAGAGAGGAAGCGGCGACGGTTGAAATGCGCCAGCTGATTCAGCGCTTCGATAATCACCGAGAAACCGATAGCGGCGTAAAGGTAGCCTTTAGGAATATGATAGCCAAAGCCGTCCGCCACCAGGCTGAAACCAATCATCAGCAGGAAGCTCAGACAGAGGATAACGATCGTCGGGTGTTGATTAACGAAACGCGTCAGCGGCTTGCTGGCCAGCAACATTAAGCAAATTGCGATAATAACGGCCGCCATCATCACGGCCAGATGGTCCACCATCCCTACGGCCGTGATCACGGAATCCAGGGAAAAAACGGCGTCCAGCACCACAATTTGCGCTACCACTGGCCAGAATTTAGCCCCACGCTTTTGTGGATTTTCATCCTCATCTTTGCCTTCCAGCCGTTCGTTCAGCTCCACTGTCGCTTTAAACAGCAGAAAAACGCCGCCCAGCAGCATGATCAAATCGCGCGCGCTGAAGGCGTGTCCGCCAACCGAGAAGAGGGCAGAGGTCAGTGAAGAGAGCCAGGAGATAGAGGCCAGCAGCAGCAGACGCATAATCAGCGCCAGCATCAGGCCCGTGACGCGGGCGCGGTCACGCTGCGCGGGCGGCAGCTTTTCCGCCAGGATAGCGATGAAGACAAGATTATCAATGCCCAGCACCAGTTCCAGCACGATCAGGGTGACAAGGCCAGCCCAGATTGACGGATCGACGATCCATTCAAACATCAGAAGTTCACTCATACAGATTAAGGAAATGCCATGATGATAGTGAACGCCGCCTGATTCAACAAATAATCCCCTGAAAGTCGCCGCAAGGTCGATAAACAGCCGAATAAATCGCCACTCATTCCTGGAATTGCCCGCGCAAAATTTGGCATCTGATTAAAAGGTTTTCAGGAATATTCGCATAGGTCTGCCTGTTGAAATAAGGGATACTTAAGCAATGAAGTAAAGTCAGACAGGAATATTCTGACTGTGACAGTAAAGCTAATCTGAATTTATCGTGAGGATAAAGATGAAAGGTATGGTTTAGCATGGCGCTGAAGGTAGTCTTAATCCTAAAAGCGCGCATGGGTAGCGGCAGGCTCTTGTAAACAGGCCAGTAATAACTAGTATAGCAATGTGTTAGTAAATGGCTGCGTTAATGTAGCAATTAGCACGGTCGCGTCTTAACGTTCTTTTTTATGTTCGGCTTTATGTAGACGCGCCAGTTAGTGCCTTTAGATGGCAGGATAAAACCAACACTTCAGGACAAAATACAGCGCATTGGCAGCTACAAGCCAGGGGCGGTAGCGTGTCCGAAGCGGTGAAAAGACCACGCCTTTTGGCGATAAAATCACCGCAGTTGTTGATTTTACATGTCATTCTCTGATTGTACTGCCAGTTACCATGAGCTTTTACACAATTTCTGAATACGTCTCCTGTGTAATAAAGAGCGTGTCGATAAGATACGCAATCCTTAGCGGTGGGAATTATTAAATCACAGGCTTTTGAAGAAAAAATAAGAGTTAACTATGCGCGATATAGAATTTACATTTAAAGGACTGTTAATAAAAATATCACTGGCACTTTCAGATCTTATTTTCTTTAACGCCTCCTTATTTATTGCTGTTCTGCTGATGAAAACTTTTCCAAACAGTTTGTTGGAAAATATGTCAGAGCAGGATCTGCAATTAAAAATAAGCACACACATCATTCTCTCTGTGATTTGTATCGGCTGGTTCTGGGTTCGCCTGCGCCACTATACCTATCGCAAACCGTTCTGGTTTGAATTAAAAGAAGTCTTCCGCAGCGTGCTGATCTTCTCCGTTATTGACCTGTCGATTACGGCATTGTCAAAATGGGAAATGTCCCGCTGGGTGTGGATTATTACCTGGCTGCTGGCGCTGATCCTTATTCCTGTCGGCCGCGCCATCGTTAAGCGTGTGCTGAACCGTAACGGCCTGTGGAAAAAGCAGTCCATTATTATCGGCAGCGGTAAAAATGCGGAAGAAGCCTATCTGGCGCTGCAAAGCGAAGAGGTAATGGGCTTTGACGTGGTGGCTTTCTACGATGTGGATGGCACTACGCCCGCGCCTGCGCTGTTCGGCATTCCGGTCATTCGCGATGAAACCTCGCTCTGGCAGCTGGTCAACAGCGAAACGCAATTTATTGTCGCCGTAGAATATGAACAGAGTCAGTATCGTGATCTCTGGCTGAAAAATCTGGCGAAACATAATTGCCGTTCCGTTTCCGTTATTCCTTCACTGCGTGGCGTACCGCTATACGGTACTGATATGGCTTATATCTTCAGCCATGAAGTTATGATCCTGCGCGTCAGCAATAATTTGGCGAAGCGCACCTCGCGTTTCCTTAAGCGTACCTTCGATATTGTCGGTGCCTTAAGTATTATCACCATGCTGATGCCTGCGCTGGCCTTCCTGATCTTTATGGTCGCTCGCGACGGCGGCAATCCTATTTATGGGCATGAGCGAGTAGGGCGCAACGGACGCAAATTTAAATGCCTTAAGTTCCGTTCAATGGTGGTGAATTCCAAAGAGGTACTGGAAGAAGTGCTACGCACCGATCCTGTAGCGCGTGCGGAATGGGATAAAGACTTTAAGCTGAAGAACGATCCCCGCATCACCCGCATCGGTCACTTTATTCGTAAAACCAGCCTTGATGAGCTGCCGCAGCTGTGGAACGTGGTTCGCGGCGAGATGAGCCTGGTCGGCCCGCGTCCGGTGATTGAAGACGAGCTGGAGCGCTATGCGGGCGACGTTGACTACTACTTTATGGCTAAGCCTGGTATGACCGGCCTGTGGCAGGTAAGCGGACGTAACGATGTCGATTATGAAACCCGCGTTTATTTTGACTCCTGGTACGTAAAAAACTGGTCATTGTGGAACGATATCGCCATCCTGTTCAAAACCATCGGGGTGGTGCTTAAGCGCGACGGCGCCTATTAATTTGAGCTTTCGACGCGCTCTTCGGAGCGCGTCGCTGTTATAGCGTAGTTTGACTGTAACCGTCATGGACTTACGCGCTCACCACTTTCTTTGTTAAGCGTCGGTTCACAGCGAGTCGGCAAGGCATTAAAAAAGGATAGGGATCGGACGATAATGACTGACAGTTATAGCGATTGAAACGCTTATCTTTACTTTTGCAAGACGCTACACAGCGGCGGATCCGCCACTATCAATCAAATTACTGATAGCGATGAAACAGATGATTACAATCAAAACGAAGTTACTGCCCTTGTTGATATCGGCTACCCTCCTTTCCGGATGTACGGTAGTTCCGGGTTCAAAGCTTTCCACCAGCGGAAAAGACGTAATTAAGCAGCAGGACAACGATTTTGACATTGATAAATACGTTAATGTCTTCCCGATGACCCCAAGCCTGGTTGACCGTATGCGTCCGGCGCCCGTTGTGGCGCGACAGAACGTTCAGCTGCAAAATGAACTGCAAAACTATGAGTATCGTATCGGCGTCGGCGATGTGCTGACCGTTATCGTCTGGGACCACCCGGAGCTGACCACGCCAGCGGGCCAGTACCGCAGCGCCAGCGACACCGGTAACTGGGTTCACTCAGACGGCACCATCTTTTACCCTTATATCGGCCGCGTTCGCGTAGCCGGTCGTACCGTGCAGGAAGTGCGTACCGAAGTCGCCGGCCGCCTGGCGCAGTATATCGAAAGCCCGCAGGTTGACGTCAGCGTCGCCTCGTTCAAGTCGCAGAAAGCGTACGTGACGGGCGAAGTGACCACGTCTGGCCAGCAGCCGATTACCAACGTGCCGCTGACTATTCTGGATGCGATCAACGCCGCAGGCGGCCTGACCGCCAATGCCGACTGGCGCAATGTGGTGCTGACCCACAACGGCAGCGAAGTGCCGGTTTCTCTGCAGGCGCTGATGCAAAACGGCGATCTGTCGCAGAACCATCTGCTTTATCCGGGCGATATCCTGTTTGTGCCGCGCAACGACGATCTGAAAGTCTTTGTAATGGGCGAAGTCAGACAGCAGACCACGCTGAAAATGGATCGCAGCGGTATGACGCTTTCCGAAGCGCTGGGCAGCGCCCAGGGCATGGATCAGACCGCCTCTGACGCGACGGGCGTATTTGTTATCCGTCCAATCAAAGGGAAAAACCGCACCAAGATCGCCAACATCTATCAGCTGAACCTGAAGGATGCGTCGGCGATGGTGATGGGCTCCGAATTCCAGCTGGAACCGTATGACATCGTTTATGTCACCTCAACGCCGCTGACGCGTTGGAACCGTGTTATTTCGCAGCTGACCCCAACTATCACCGGTATCTATAACGCGAGCGAAAACGCACAGATCATTCACAGATGGTAACGGCGGGGCATGATGATTAATTCAATCTTAGTGGTCTGCGTCGGCAATATCTGCCGCTCTCCTACGGGGGAGCGGCTGCTGAAACAGGCGCTACCGGATAAAAAGATCGCCTCGGCGGGGCTGAGCGCGCTGGTCGACCATCCGGCCGACGAAACCGCCAGCAGCGTCGCCAGCGAACATGGGGTTTCGCTGGCGGGCCATCAGGCACGGCAGCTGACCTCCGGCATGTGCCGGGATTACGATCTCATCCTGGTGATGGAAAAAAGGCATGTCGATCTGGTCAACCGCATTAACCCCTCCGTACGTGGCAAGACCATGTTATTTGGCCACTGGCTCAACCAGCAGGAAATAGCGGATCCCTATAAGAAAAGCCGCGATGCCTTTGAAGCCGTGTACGGATTACTCGAAAAAGCTGCCCAGAAATGGGTCACCGCATTAAGCCGATAGTTGGGATACTCGATGAATATAAAAAGTAAGGCGCCGACCGCGTCGAAAGAGGAAGCTGGCGGGTGGGATTTAGCGCACCTTGTCGGACAGCTGGTTGATCATCGCTGGATTATCGTGGCCGTTACGGCCTTCTTCCTGCTGCTCGGCACGCTCTATTCGCTGTTCGCCACGCCTATCTACAGTGCGGACGCGCTGGTACAGGTAGAGCAGAAAAGCCCTAACACCGTGCTGACCGATCTGACCGAGGCGCCGGTGGAACCCGCTTCCGCCACGGAAATCCAGATCATCCAGTCTCGTATGGTGATTGGCAAAACGGTAGACGATTTGGGCCTGAACATCCAGGTTGAGCAAAATCACTTCCCCGTAGTGGGCAAAGGCTTTGCCCGCCTGCTGGGCGAAAAGCCGGCCAAAATCGCCGTATCCCGTCTTGAGATGCCGAAAAGCTGGAAAGATGCCAGCGTAAAGGTTGAGATCACCGGCGCCGACAGCTACACCGTTTCGAAAGACGGCGACGATCTGTTCAAAGGTAAAATCGGCCAGTTCCAGCAGCAGCATGGCGTGTCGATGCTGGTTAGCGGCATTGACGCTGAACCGGGCACCACTTTTACCGTCTCTAAGCTGTCCACGCTGGCGGCGATCGGCATGGTCACTAACAACCTTGCCGTGGCCGACAAAGGCAAAGATACCGGCGTGATGGGTCTGACCTATACCGGTGAAGATCCGGAGCTGATTAGCCAGGTGCTGGATCGGGTGATGAGCAACTACCTGATGCAGAACGTGGAGCGTAAATCCGCCGAAGCGCAGAAGAGCCTGGAGTTCCTGCAGCATCAGCTGCCGCAGGTGCGCAGCAAGCTGGACGAAGCGGAAGACAAGCTTAACACCTATCGTCGCAATAACGATTCGGTGGATATGTCGCTGGAAGCCAAATCGGCGCTGGACTCCTCTGTTAGCGTACAGAGCCAGCTGAACGAGCTGACCTTCCGTGAAGCGGAAGTTTCCCAGCTGTTCACCAAGGATCACCCGACCTATCGCGCATTGCTGGAAAAACGTAAAACGCTGGAAGACGAGCAGAAAAAACTGAACCAGAAAATTGGTCAGATGCCGCAGACCCAGCAGGAAATTTTACGTCTGACCCGCGACGTGCAGGCCGGTCAGGAAATCTACATGCAGCTGCTTAACCGTCAGCAGGAGCTGAGCATCAGCAAAGCCAGTACGGTTGGCGACGTGCGCATCATCGACCATGCGGAAACCGCATCCAAGCCGGTTGCGCCGAAGAAAATGCTGATTATGCTGGCCAGCCTGATTGCAGGCCTGGTGATCTCCGTGGGCATCATTCTGCTGAAAGCGCTGTTCCACCACGGCATCACCGCGCCGGATCAGCTGGAAGAAGCCGGTATGAACGTTTATGCCAGCGTGCCGCTTTCCGAATGGCAGCGTAAGAAAGACGTCGAGGCGCTGAACAAGCGCGGCGTGAAGGTCGATCCGCACAACAGCCTGCTGGCGTTGGGCAACCCGACCGACCTCTCTATCGAAGCGATCCGTAGCCTGCGTACCAGCCTGCACTTCGCGATGATGGAAGCCCGTAACAACGTGCTGATGATCACCGGCGCCAGCCCTGGCATTGGTAAAACCTTTATCAGCGCCAACCTGGCGGCGCTGGTTGCACAGGCGGGGCAGAAAGTGCTGTTTATCGATGGCGATATGCGCCGTGGCTATACGCACGAGCTGCTGGGCGCGGCCAATAAGTCCGGACTGTCCACCATCCTGTCGGGCAAAACCGCCTTCACGCAGGATCTGATCCAGCACGGTGAATACGGCTTTGACTTTATTCCGCGCGGACAGGTGCCGCCAAACCCTTCCGAGCTGTTGATGCACAGCCGCATGAACGAGCTGCTGGAGTGGGCGAGCAAAAATTACGATCTGGTACTGATCGATACGCCGCCGGTGCTGGCCGTGACCGATGCAACTATTATCGGCAAGCTGGCAGGCACCGCGCTGATGGTAGCGCGCTTTGAAACCAACACGCTGAAAGAAGTAGAGTTCAGCTACAAGCGCTTTGCGCAAAACGGTATCGATATTAAAGGCGTCATTCTTAACGCCGTCGTGCGGAAAGCCGCCAATGCGTACGGCTACGGCTACGACTATTACGATTACAGCTACAAAGGCAATGCAAAAAGCTAATGCTTAAAAGGATCCGCCGCAAGGCGGATCCTTTCGCCTCTGGAATCAGGCCTGTTTCCGGCTGTTTTATGTATAACGTTTAAAAGGTGCCTTGTGATGAAGGATATTTTCTTCTCGATCGTTATCCCTGCCTATAACGCCTCCGAATCGATCGTCACCACGCTGGACTGCGTTAAAGCGCAAAGCTATAAGCATTTTGAAGTGATTATCGTCGACGACAAGTCGGCCGATGCGGCAAAGCTGGCCGAGGTCGTTAACAGCGATCGCTACAGCGACCTGAAAATTAATCTGGTGCTGTCAGAGGTCAAACTCAACGGCGCGGGCGCGCGCAACCGGGGCATTGACCTGGCGACGGGCGACTATGTCTGCTTCCTGGACGCCGACGATGAATGGCATGAAGACAAGCTGCTGGAAAACGTCAAAAAAATCCAGGAGCTGACTGCCAGAGGCAAAGACCGCTTTGTGATCTACAGCCAGGTGAACATTATGCAGGACGGCGCCTTTTTAAAGGTGATGCCGATCAATTTGCCTGCGCACAATGAAAGCATCGCCGAATATCTGTTTGGCTGCTACGGCTTTATCCAGACCAGTACTATTGTGCTGAAGCGCGAGCACGCGGCGGAAATTAAGTTTGATGAGCGGTTTATCCGTCATCAGGACTACGACTTCTGCATCCGCGCGGATAAAAACGATTTTGAATTCGTGATGATTGCAAAACCACTGGCTAACTACCATATGGTGAGCAAATTCAACTCCAGCCATAAAGGCGAGTCCGTAAAGTACTCCACCTTCTGGCTGAAAAGCATGAGCCCGTATCTGAGCAAGCGGGATGTTTATACCTATAAAGCGTATAAGCTGCCGATCCGCTATAAAATGGATGGCAAGGTGCTGCACGCCAGCCTGAGCTTCGCGCAATATTTCTTTTTAACCAACAAAGGCAATCGCGATTATTTTCTCGGCCGTTTAAAACAGAAGTTCTCAGAACGTATTGCAAAAAAATAGCCCTGATTAAAATAATAAGACGGCGGAACAACAATGGCCATATATTGGATAATCAGTTACAGCATTCTGGCGTGCTGTATTTTTGAGTTGGCAGCAATCAACCAGCTTAACGACCCCAGGATCAAACGCGTCATCATGTGGCTGGCGTTTATCTGCACGATGGCGCTGATCTGTTTCGGCGGCTCGCGCGGTCTGCACTCCGGCATGGATGACAGCCAGTACCTGGACTTTTTCGCGGATTTTTCGGCACAGCTTCACGTCAACACCTATGACGCGATCACCGACACCTATCGCTATGAAAAACTCTTTATGCTGCTGGCCTGGCTGTTTTCACTGGTCACCAGCCAGAGCTACTATTTTCTCTTTTTTATCTGCTTTATTGCGGTTTCGACTAACGCTTACTGCTACAAAAAGTATTCTCCGCTGATCCTCTGTTCGCTTTGTTTATATTCAACTCACCTGTTTATCAACAAAGACATGAACCAGATCCGCTTTGGGTTATCCAGCGCCTTTGCTATCGCCTTTATCTGCTCGCTGGCGACGAAGAGAAACGTGTTGGCGCTGGTATTCCTGGTGCTCAGTACGCAGTCGCACGCCACGGGTTATACCATCCTGCTGGCGGTGCCGTTCTTCTTCCTGCGCGAGCGCAAGTATCTGCCGCTGATTATCGTCTTCGCCTGTATTCCGCTGGGAATTATCGGCGGGAAAAAGCTCTTTCTCGACTCGTTGGGCATCGTGCCTGGCCTGGGCGAACGAGCGGCGGGCTATAGCGGCACCGACTTCGATACCGCCTCGCCGGTGTTTGGCCTGGCCAACCTGAAAAACATCTTCTTTATTGCCGCCTTTACCCTTTACTACTTCCGTAACGGCATCCAGAAAGGCGATCGTCTGGTTTATATCCTGCTGGTCTCGTATGCGGTGGGCGCGGGCGTGCGTATTACGTTCTCCGACTTCAGTATCTTTGGCGGCAGGGTGGGCAACCTGTTCCTTCACGCCGAACCGATACTTTTCTCTTTCTTGCTGCTGCGAATACGCAATCTGCTGGTAAACGTCGCCTTGTTAGCGGGGATCTGTTCTTACTACCTCGCCTATAACACGATACTTTCCGCGCAGTCGATTACCGGCTATAGCGTAGCGCCGCTGTTCCGTATGTTCAGCGGCTAGGCGGCCCTGAGCCGCGCTTTTTGCTCAATTTCAACAGGATGATTGAATATGTACAAATTGCTGATCCTTATTGACGGCATTTCCAACAGCGGCGGTACGGATCGCGTTGCCAGCACCTTATCCAGCCTGCTCAGCAATAATGATTACGACGTCACGCTCTATTCGTTGAACAAAGGCGATCCTTACTATCCGACCGATGCGAAAGTGAAAATTCGCTATCCCGAAGCGACCGCGCGCCTGCTTAAGATCCGCGAGTTTATCCGCTTTGCGAAATCGCAGCCCTTTGACGGCATTATGATTATCTCCATGGGCAAGCTTTCCGTGCAGGCGCTGCTGGCCATGAAGCTGTTCGGCGTGAAGTCAAAAATCATCTGCTGCGATCATGTCTCGATTGAAACCTTTAAAACGCCGATCCGTCGCCTGAAAGTGTTCTGCTACGGCCTGGCGGACAAAATCGCCGTGCTTACCGATCACGATAAAAGCTATCTGGAAAAAAATTACGGCGTGAAAAACGTGCACGTGATGAGAAACATCTCGCCTTTCCATGCTGAAAGCAGCGCCAGCAGCTTTGATGACGTTTTCGCCGGCAAGCAGGATCGGGTGTTGGCGGTGGGCCGTCTCACTTACCAGAAAAATTTCGACCGGATGCTCGACGTCTGGCAACGTGTGGATAAGCAGGGCTGGACGCTGCAAATCGTCGGCGACGGCGAAGACAAACCCGCGCTGCTGGCGAAAATTAAAAGCTACGGCATGGAAGCGAGCACGGAAATCATTACGCCCAGCAAAAAGATCAACGATTACTACCGCGCCGCCGGCATCATCATCATGACCTCCCGTTATGAAGGCCTGCCGATGGTGCTGATCGAGGCGAAAAACTTTGCGCTGCCCGCCGTCGCCTTCGACTGCAAAACCGGCCCGGCGGAAATTATCAAAGACGACGGGTTCGTTATCGATTACGACAACGACGACGCCTTTGTGGCGCAGCTGAACATGCTGATCGCCGACGAGCAAAAGCGCAAAACCTTTGCCCACGCGGCCTGGCGCAACGCCGAAAACTACGGGCCGACGCTGATCTTACAAAAGTGGAATGAACTTCTGAATTAACGGGTGATGTTATGTTTTCAGTTCTTATGTCTCTCTATCACAGAGAGAAACCGGAAAATGTTGAGCAGTGCATGCAGAGCCTGTACGAGCAGACGCTGCCAGCTGACGAGATCGTGCTGGTCTACGACGGCCCGCTGGGCGACGATCTGAAAGCGGCGGTCAACAACTGGATGGACAAGCTGCCGCTTGTCATCGTGCCGCTGGAAAAAAACGTCGGTCTGGGCAAGGCGCTTAACGCGGGTCTGGATCGCTGCTCGCATAATATCGTCGCGCGCATGGACACCGACGACATCTGCCTGCCGGAACGCTTTGAAAAACAGATCCCCTATATGGAAGCGCATCCTGATATGGCGCTGCTGGGCGCGGCGGTAATTGAATTTGATGAATTCGGCAACGAGCGTCTGAAGCGTCTGCCGCTGAACAACGCAGAGATCCGCCATTTCGCCCGCATGAAAAACCCGTTCAACCATATGTGCGTGGTGTTCCGTAAGGATAAGGTATTGGCGGCGGGCAGCTACCAGCACCACCTGTTTATGGAAGATTACAATTTGTGGCTGCGTATGCTCTCGCAGGGCTATGACGTCGCCAACCTGCACGATGTGCTGATGCGTGTGCGCTCGGGCAGCGAGATGGTCAGCAAGCGCCGCGGCATGACCTATATCAAAAGCGAGGTGCAGCTGTGGTCGTTAAAGAATCGCCTGCGCCAGACTAACTTCGTGAACGGCACGCTCTATTTTCTGATCCGCACCTCAACGCGGGTGATGCCGGTAAGCGTAATGAAGTTCCTGTACGAGCGGGATCGCAAAGGATAAAAAAGCCTGCACCGGACTATACCTCTGGATGAAACAGCATCGACACTTACCTGATTAACGGAATTTTGTATGAAGCGCAGAGAATTAATCCGAACAGCATTTTCCTCTATCGTGGCAACCGCAGCACTGAGTTCGCTACCCGCAGCCGCCCGCAGTGAAGAAGCGGGTCTGAAGCTGAAGAAAGTGCCGGCCGATGCCATTCCCAAAAATGACGTGCCGATTTTTTCACCTGACGACGTCTTCACCATGCCCGCCGAATTCTGGCATGACTTTAACGGCAAGCTCTATATCGGCAAGGCGGGCACCGATCCCGCTCAGCATCCGATCGACGTTTTTGTTAAAAGCGCCAACGGCGAAGTTTCGCTGCTGTCGCAGCCCGTGTCGTTGAACAGCGATACTTTAAAACGTTTTGTGGCAGCCAAAGGCGCGCTGTGGTCAAACAGCGAATATTCGATGGCGCTCTATAACGATCGCGACGAGCAGCTGTTCTACGTGCCGGATGTGAAAAACAGCGGCGCTTCCGAATTCAGCCGCCGTCTGGCGCAGCCTTCCGGCTACCAGCTGATTGGCGAAATCGGCTCTTACGATGAGTTACGCCAGACCCGACCGCTGTTCAACGGCGCAAAAGTGCGGCTTAAGGGCTGGCACGCCGGAACGGAAACGGGCGGCGGCGCCTTTGTCGGCGAGCTGAGCAAAGCACAGGATGACGGTGGCTATATTGCCTCGTCTGGTCAGGATTACCACTGGCGTCGCATCTCTGACGATCTGAACGCGCTGACCATCTTTGACTTTGGCGCAGTGGCCGACGGCCGCACCGACTCGCTGCCCGCCATTCAGGCAATGTTCCACTGGGCGCAGGATAACAACAGAATGTTGTCCGTGCAGTTCCCGGCCGGGCGCTTTTTCGTCTCCTCGTTTGATATTTCCGCTAACTACGTCAGCTACTTCCGCGTATCGGGCGCGCCAATCAACTTCGGCTATTTCCCCTCGACCACGATTGTCTCCGATGGCAAATCGGACTTTGCCTTTAAGGTGAACGCGCGTTGGGTAGAGATCAGCAACCTGAGCTTTGAAGGCCGCAATAAAGAACTGCCGAACACGCAGGGCTTCTATCACAACTCGTGTCCGGCGGGGCAGTACTTCCGCGGTTCCTGCCTGCGCTTTATTGGCGTTGGCGGCACGTCGCTGAGCCTGGTTGATACGCTGGATTGTAAAATCGACCAGTGGTATGCCAATAACTGTACCGGCGATGTGATCAAAGCGACCTGGTCCTATACCAAAAAAGGCAACTGGGATCACAGCACCGCTATCGAACTGTCGAACTTCAACGTGCAGCACTGCTCTAAAGGCATGGCGCTGAACCTGCCGCGCTGTACGCAGTCGATTATTCACAACGGCTGGATTGAGCACACCGAGTTTCCGGGCGATCTCTCTAACGGTCAGTGGATCGTGGATGCGTTAAGCATTGAAACCTGCCCGAACCCGCTGATTGCCCACCACTCGCGGCTGAATATGCGGCAAATCAACCTGCAGGCGAAAAGTTGGATTGATAACTCGCTGCAGGGCGATGAGTGGCTTGGCCCTTACGAACGCGGTTCTACTCGCGTAGAGTCTTACGGCATCGCCGCCGACGGCAGCATGAAGTACAACTATCTGACTTCACGCTTTCGTATTCAGAACAACAGCAACCAGGAAAAATGGTATCTGTTGGGCAACATCCATACGCCGGATGTGGGCGACAGCTGGGAAATTGAGATCCTCGGGCAGTCGCAGTTCAGCAATGGCACCACGTCGGAGCCGCTGCATAATCTGTTGAACGATCGCAACACCGGCGGTAAAGCCGTTATCACCTTGCAACGTAAGGTTCACGGTTTTGAAGGAAGCTGGCACATCGAGGGCAGCAGCCCGATTGTCGACGTGATGTATACCACTACGCACGATGCCGATACGCAGGTCTTTGTGAAGCTGGCAGGCTGGGTCGGCTCGTCCGGCGTGATGATGAAAACCACGGCGCGCGATCGCTTCCTGACCGGCCAGTGCGCCCGCTTCGATGCGGAGATGGACTTCAAAAATCCGCCGCAGGGCGCGCGTCAGGCCGTGCGTCGCTTCTCGCTGCACAATGGCAAAGCAGGGATAGGCGCCAACGAGCAGGGCGATCTGCTGGTGCAGTCGCGGCAGTTGGATGCGGCCGAGGTCGATACCACCAAACCCGGCGGTTTTGTTTCCATGGTGATCAACGGCCAGCAGGTTGCGGTGCCCTGGTATGCGCTAAAAAATCAGGGTTAACGGCTGCTTTCGGCGGTCAGCCTGCTTTTAATCGTAAAAAAGCAGGCTAGCCGGTTGATTTTTAGGATAATTACGCTTGCCTGGCTGCACAGGTTAGCTGCTAGTATTAGATAAAATTGATCAAGCTGTTCGGGGCAGGGCGAGACGTTCCTGCCCTGTTGCTAAAACCGCCTCTTGGTGGATACGACGCTGCGAATATTATGTCTTTCGCCCCGGGCGATCCGCCAGTCTGCGCAGGAGCGCGTTCCCGGGACTTACTACCGAAGACGTCGTCAGTATTTTAGGGTAAATCGATGAAACTAACTTTTTTCACCATGCGTTTTCCGGTAGCGTCAGAAACCTTTGTGCTCAACCAGGTAACCCACTTCATTGACAGTGGATATGACGTAGAGATCATTTCGGTATTTCCGGGCGATCACGTTAACCGGCATGCGGCTTTCGATCGCTACAATCTGGCGGAACGTATTCATTATCTGTTGCCGGAAGAGCAAAAAAGCAACGCGGAAAAGCTAAAGCAGCGCCTGAAAATGATCCTGCCGAAGCTCTTCAAGCCTGGGGTTATTAAGGCCATGAACGTGGGTCGCTATGGCGATCAGTCCATGAAGCTGCTGCTGCCGGCTATCGTCGCCTGGGCTAAGAAACCTATTACTTCAGATGTGTTTCTGGTGCATTTCGGCTACGCGGGCGCGCTGGCCAACAAGCTGCGTGAGCTGAAAGTGCTGCGCGGCAAGCAGGCAACGGTTTTTCACGGCGCGGATATTTCCCGTCGCTTTATCCTCAACGAGCACCGTAAAGATTATCCCATCCTTTTCCGCGATACCGAGCTGCTGCTGCCTATCAGCCATCTGTGGGAAAGAAAGCTGATTGCCATGGGCTGCCCGCCGGAGAAAATCCAGGTCACGCGGATGGGTATTGAACCTGAAAAATTCAATATGAAAGCGCGTGAAGCGCTGCATCAGCCGTTACGTATCCTTACCGTGGCGCGCCTGACCGAGAAAAAAGGCCTGGGTGTGGCGGTGGAAGCCTGCAAATATCTGAAAGAGAAAGGCGCTAATTTCCAGTACACCATTATCGGCAACGGCGATATGGAAGAGCAGATGCGCGACACTATTCGTCAGGCCCATCTGGAAGACTGCGTGCAGATGGTCGGCTTTAAGCCTCAGGAAGAGATTAAGCGTTACCTGGACGAAGCCGACATCTTCCTGCTGCCTTCGCTGACCGCCGCCGATGGCGATATGGAAGGCATTCCCGTTGCGCTGATGGAAGCGATGGCCGTAGGACTACCGGTGGTTTCCAGCGATCACAGCGGCATTCCGGAGCTGATTGAAAACAACGTTTCCGGCTGGCTGGCCCCGGAAGGCGATGCGCAGGCGCTGAGCGATATCCTGTTCCGGCTGTCCAAAGGCGATGTGGACGTCGCGCCCGTGGTGGTCGCCGCTCGCCAAAAAGTGGAAACGGAGTTTAACCAGCATATTGCCTATCAGGAACTGGCGGAAACGCTGGAAAAGCTGGCTAAGCGTTAATAAATCGTACTATTAATTTCAGGTAATCTTTATTAAAGCGGCAGAGTAAATTTGCCGCTGAGTGCAGCGTAATTATATTTTTGTGCGGACTTATCGAATACCCGACAATTAATTCAGCGCTAAGCTAAGACAGGTAAAGGCGATTGCTGTGGCAATGGCCTTTTTTTATTTAAGCCCGATAAGTTATCGAAACTGAACGAGGTTCACGGCAAAGTCTGGCAAAGCCGCGCCGCCTGCGTTTGCAGGCTCGCAGCACAAGAGCCGTTTTCCGCGTGCATTTATGAAAATTCATGGGCTAAGCATTAAAATGCCGGCCCTTATATGGGCCAGCCGCAGCTAAATTTTCAGATTAAGATTATACTTGCTGAATATCACTTTAATGCATAATTGCTGAACGTTTTTTACTTCATTTATATGGAAAAAATATGACCAAGCTTAAAGCAGTTATCCCCGTTGCGGGTCTGGGTATGCACATGCTCCCTGCTACAAAAGCCATTCCTAAAGAGATGCTGCCCGTTGTCGACAAGCCGATGATCCAGTACATCATCGACGAGTGCGTAGCGGCAGGCATCAAGGAAATTGTTCTGGTCACCCACGCGTCCAAGAATGCGGTTGAAAACCATTTCGATACCTCTTATGAGCTGGAAGCCCTGCTGGAAGCGCGCGTGAAGCGTTCGCTGCTGAGCGAAGTGCAGTCAATCTGTCCGCCAGGCGTGACCATCATGAACGTGCGTCAGCCACAGCCGCTGGGCCTGGCTAACTCTATTCTGTGCGCTCGTCCTATGCTGCACGACGAAGCTTTCGTGGTCGTCCTGCCGGACGTGCTGCTGGACGACTCTACTGCCGATCCGCTGCGCTATAACCTGGCCGCGATGGTTGCGCGTTTCGAAGAAACCGGCCACAGCCAGGTGCTGGCGCACCATATGCCTGAAGCCGACCTTTCCGAATACTCCGTGATTAAAACGAAAGAAGTCATGGATAACCCGGGTCAGACCAGCCAGATCCTGGAGTTCGTGGAGAAGCCGGAGCAGCCGCAGACGCTGCAATCCGATCTGGCTGCGGTAGGCCGCTACGTGCTGTCCGCCGATATCTGGGCCGAGCTGGAAAATCTGGAGCCGGGCGCCTGGGGCCGCTACCAGCTGACCGACGCTATCGCCAGCCTGGCGAAAAAGCAGCGTGTTGACGCACAGCAGCTGACCGGTACCAGCTTCGACTGCGGCCGTAAATTAGGCTACATGAAAGCTTTTGTCTCCTGGGGACTGAGAAATAACGCGCAGGGCCGCGAGTTCCGCGAAGAAATCAAAAAGATCCTCGCTAAGTAATTTCCCATTATTTAAGGTCGCGCCAGCGCGGCCATAAAGGAGTCCATATGGCTATTTTGGTAACGGGCGGAGCGGGCTACATCGGTTCGCACACGGTGCTGACGCTTCTGGAGCGCGGCGACGACGTGGTGGTTCTGGATAACCTGAGCAACGCTTCCCGCGAATCTATCGTTCGGGTAGAAAAGCTGACCGGTAAAAAGGCCGTTTTTTGCGAAGGTGATATCCTGGATCGCGCCTGCCTGCGCGACCTTTTCGCTCAGCACAATATCACTGCGGTTATTCACTTTGCTGGTCTGAAGGCGGTTGGGGAATCTACCCGTATGCCGCTGGAATACTATCAGAATAACGTGACCGGCACGCTGGTGCTGCTGGAAGAGATGCGCGCGGCCGGCGTGAATCAGTTTATTTTCAGCTCTTCCGCCACCGTTTACGGCGCGGATGCGCCGGTACCCTACGTTGAGACTACGCCAATCGGCGGCACGACCAGCCCTTACGGCACCTCTAAGCTGATGGTTGAGCTGATCCTGCGTGACTATGCCAAAGCCAATCCGGAGCTGAAAGCCATCGCGCTGCGCTACTTTAATCCGGTAGGCGCGCATGAATCCGGCCAGATTGGCGAGGATCCAAACGGTATCCCTAACAACCTGCTGCCTTATATTGCGCAGGTTGCGATTGGCCGCCTCGAAAAGCTGGGTATCTTCGGCGACGACTATCCTACTAAAGACGGCACCGGCGTACGTGACTATATTCACGTAATGGATCTGGCAGAAGGCCACCTGAAAGCGCTGGATCATCTGTCGGCTATCAGCGGTTATAAAGCCTATAACCTGGGCGCGGGCGAAGGCTATTCCGTACTGGAAATGGTGAAGGCGTTCGAGAAGGCTTCCGGTCGTCCGGTGCCTTACCAGGTCTCGCCTCGTCGCGATGGCGATCTGGCAGCGTTCTGGGCCGACGCCTCGCTGGCGGACAAAGAGCTGGACTGGCGCGTTTCACGCGGCATCGACGAGATGATGCGCGATACCTGGAACTGGCAGAGCAATAACCCTAACGGTTATAAGTAGCCGTTAAGTGTTTACGTGAAAAAGCCCGGCTTAAGCCGGGCTTTTGCGTATCTGAAACAAGATTTAATTTGGTTTGATGCTGGTTCCACACAGTGGAAATGCAATGTAGGTCAAAATTCATGTTCATAAAATAAGCTAAAAAGCTCAGGCGCGTATATAAAGTGGGCGATTTAACTTTCTCTAAGAAATTTCCTAAGTTGCACCGCATAAACAAGGAAAAATTCTTATTTTAGTTAGTTTTCATAATTGCTGAATGATACAATTCTTGACAGTATGTACGGGTTAAGTTGTCAATATTAGCTAAAAATATAGCGTGTATTCAAACCGTTAGGCAGCAGGGCTCTTTGGCTGGCATGTTGACAGGGCTTAAGCAAAGTCATAGCAGGATAGACGTTGACGTACTGGGGATGTATACCCAGGGGCGGTAGCGTGGCTAAATTTCAGGCTGGTAATGTAACTGACATAAATATCAATAATCTACGGTTATTGTTCCAAATCACTCCGTTTAGAGACTTGTTATGAAGATTTTGATCACTGGTGGCGCTGGTTTTATTGGTTCAGCAGTCGTAAGACATATCATCAACAATACGCAAGATGCCGTAATCAACGTTGACAAGTTGACCTATGCGGGCAACCTGGAATCAGTCAAGGACGTCAGCGACAGCGACCGGTATCAGTTTTTCAAACTTGATATTTGCGATACGGAAGGGCTGATCAAGGTCATGAACGAATGCGCGCCGGATGCCATTATGCACCTTGCGGCAGAAAGCCATGTCGATCGCTCCATTACCGGCCCTGCAGATTTTGTGCAGACTAACGTAGTCGGAACTTACAGCCTGTTAGAGGCCACGCGCCAGTACTGGAACTCGCTGGGTGAAGAGAAAAAGCAGGCTTTCCGCTTTCATCATATTTCCACCGATGAAGTCTATGGCGATCTGCCCCATCCCGATGAGATGAGCGGCGAGCTGCCACTTTTTACCGAAACTACACCTTACGCGCCGAGTAGCCCTTACTCCTCAACCAAAGCGGCCAGCGATCATCTGGTACGCGCATGGGGACGTACCTATAAGCTGCCGGTCATTATTACCAACTGCTCTAATAACTATGGTCCATACCATTTCCCGGAAAAGCTGATCCCGCTCATCATTATTAATGCGCTGGAGAAAAAGCCGCTGCCTGTCTATGGCAAAGGGGATCAAATCCGCGACTGGCTCTATGTCGAGGATCACGCCCGCGCGCTGTATAAAGTGGTTACAGAGGCTAAGCCGGGCAGCACTTATAATATTGGCGGCCACAATGAAAAGAAAAATCTGGATGTAGTAAAAACCGTTTGCGCGCTGCTGGATGAGCTGAAGCCTTCCGAGGGCCACTATGCGGATCTGATCACCTACGTTAATGACCGTCCAGGCCACGATCGTCGCTATGCCATCGACTCAACTAAAATTCAAAATGAGCTGGGCTGGAAACCGGAAGAGACCTTTGAAACCGGGATGCGTAAAACCGTGGAATGGTATCTTAGCAATGATGAGTGGGTCAGCAATGTAAAAAGCGGCGCCTACCAAAGCTGGATTGAGCAAAATTACGAGAAACGTAACTAATGAACATTCTTCTTTTTGGTAAAAATGGCCAGGTTGGCTGGGAGCTGCAGCGTGCGCTGGCTCCTTTAGGCAACCTGACTGCGCTGGATCGTCATTCCACGGAACACTGCGGCGATCTGTCAAACCCTGAGGGCATTGCCGCTACTATTGCTGCTCTGAAACCAGACGTTATTGTCAATGCTGCGGCCCATACGGCCGTCGATAAAGCGGAATCGGAACCTGAAGTTGCTGCCTTATTAAATACCGAAGCCGTCGCGAAAATGGCTGATGCCGCTGAAAAAGCGGGCGCGCTGCTTGTTCATTATTCCACTGACTATGTATTCAACGGTCAGGGGGATAAACCCTGGACCGAAACCGACGCTACGGAGCCGTTAAGTGTATACGGCAAAACGAAATGCGCAGGGGAAGAGGCCATTACAGCCACGTGCAGCAGCTATCTGATATTCCGTACCAGCTGGGTCTATGCGGCGAAAGGCAACAATTTTGCGAAAACCATGCTAAAGCTGGCTAAAGACCGTGATGAACTGTCTGTGATCAACGATCAGTTCGGCGCGCCTACGGGCGCCGAGCTGATTGCAGATTGTACAGCGCATGCTGTTCGTAAGGCTAAAGGTAAACCGCAACTCTCTGGCATTTACCACCTGATAGCCAATGGCATAACGACCTGGCATGAATATGCATCTTACGTCATTGAAACAGGACGTAAAAAAGGTCTGGAACTTAAGGTCAGCAGGATCAATGCGGTACCGACTTCAGCTTTCCCGACCCCGGCTAAACGACCTGCTAATTCAAGGTTGGATATCACTAAATTCCAGCAAACTTTTGCGTTAACGTTACCTGACTGGCGTATCGGCGTTGAGCGGATGCTTACCGAAGTCATTGGATAAATTCTCTAATCAGCAGTGCTGAATACTGCTAAACGGGTGCAAGGAATTATGGCAAAAAATAAGGGTATTATCTTAGCAGGCGGCTCCGGAACAAGGCTGTATCCGGTTACTATGGCGGTCAGTAAACAATTGCTGCCTATTTACGATAAGCCGATGATTTATTACCCACTGAGCACGCTGATGATGGCGGGGATCCGCGATATTCTTATTATCAGCACGCCTCAGGATACGCCTCGCTTTGAAAGTTTACTGCGTGATGGTTCGCAATGGGGTCTCTCCATCCAGTATAAAGTGCAGGAGAGTCCTGATGGTCTTGCGCAAGCTTTTATCCTCGGTGAAGAATTTATTGGAGAAGATTCTTGCGCGCTGATTCTGGGCGACAATATTTTTTACGGCCACGATCTGGTACCTCAGCTTGAAGCCGCCAAAAATAAAAAAACAGGGGCAACGGTGTTTGCCTATCACGTTCACGATCCTGAGCGTTATGGCGTTGTCGAATTCGATGAGGACGGTGTCGCTATTTCTCTGGAAGAGAAACCAGCAGTTGCAAAAAGTAATTATGCCGTTACCGGACTCTATTTTTATGATAACAGCGTAGTTGAAATAGCGAAAAGTCTTAAACCTTCTGCCCGTGGCGAGCTTGAAATTACCGATATCAACCAGGCTTATCTCAATAAAGGTTTGCTCTCTGTTGTGACGATGGGACGAGGCTACGCCTGGCTTGACACCGGCACGCACGAAAGCCTGATCGAAGCCGGGAACTTTATTCAGACTATCGAGCACCGTCAGGGGCTTAAAATTGCGTGTATTGAAGAAATCGCCTGGCGACAAAAATTTATAACCAGCGCTCAGCTGGAAGAACTGGCTAAACCGTTTGCAAAAAATGGTTATGGCAAATATATGCTGAATTTGATTAAGAAATAACGCTCTGAATAAACTGGAAGGAAAAAACGTGAAGGTTATTACTACGTCTTTAACCGATGTCCTGATCTTTGAGCCAACGGTCTTTGGCGATCATCGTGGCTTCTTTTTTGAAAGCTTCAGCCAAAAATTTTTCGATGAAGCGGTGGGAACTTCCGTCAGCTTTGTGCAGGATAACCATTCAAAATCATCACAGGGCGTACTACGCGGACTGCATTATCAGTTAAATCCAAATGCTCAGGGTAAGCTGGTTCGTTGCGTCGAAGGAGCCGTTCTGGATGTCGCGGTCGATATCCGCAAGGATTCTGCTACGTTCGGTCAGTGGGTCGGGGTAGAGCTGAGCGCTGAAAATAAACGGCAGTTATGGATCCCTGCCGGTTTTGCACACGGTTTTGTCACGCTGAGTGAAACCGCAGAGTTCGTTTATAAAACCACTAATTACTATGCAAAAGAAAGCGAGCGCTCCATCGTATGGAACGATCCTGATATCGCAATTGACTGGAAAATCTCAGACGTTCTTCTTTCCGACAAAGACAAGCACGCACCTCGTCTTCAGGATGCAGAGGTTTTCTAAATGAACGAACAGGCTAAAACACCGGGTGCCCTGGTAAAGACGATGCTGATGCATCGTCGTTTGATTTACACCCTGACAAAAAGAGAAGTTATCAGCCGCTATCGGGGGTCGATGCTGGGCCTGCTGTGGTCCTTCTTTACGCCCGTATTAATGCTGGTGGTTTACACCTTCGTGTTTAGCGTAGTGTTTCAGGCTAAATGGAGTGAGGGTCAAACGTCTAAATCGGCTTTTGCATTGGTTTTATTCTCAGGTTTAATTATCTTTAACCTCTTTGCCGAATGTATCAACAAGGCGCCAGGCACTATTATTGCCAACGCAAACTACGTCAAAAAGGTGATATTCCCGCTGGAAATATTAACCTGGGTTAATATGGGCGCGGCGCTGTTTCACTTTTTTATCAGCTGCGTGGTCTGGCTGGTGTTTTACGTTATTGAAGTGGGTATCCCGCATCTGACGCTGCTGCTGCTGCCGCTGGTGCTGATCCCGCTGATATTGCTGACGATGGGGCTGAGCTGGTTTCTGGCTGCTTTAGGCGTTTATATTCGCGATGTCAGCCAGCTTGTCGGTATCATAACTATGGTGCTGATGTTCCTTTCGCCAATATTTTTCCCTACGTCTGCTCTACCGGCCAGCATCCGCTCGTGGCTGCTGCTAAACCCACTTGCACACTTTATTGAACAGGCCAGGGCGGTTATGTACTGGGGAACCATTCCTGATATGGGATCCTGGCTAATCGGCTTTGTGATAAGCATTGTTATTGCCTGGGCTGGTTTTTACTTTTTCCAGAAAACGCGCAAGGGGTTTGCAGATGTCATCTGAAGATATCATTACCGTTCAGGGACTCAGTAAGTGTTATCAAATCTACGACTCCCCTAAAGATCGGCTGTTACAAATGTTTTACCGCAGTCGTAAAAAGCTCTATCGCGATTTCTGGGCGCTGAATGACGTCTCCTTTACTTTAAAAAAGGGAGAAACAGTCGGAATAATTGGCAGAAACGGTTCGGGAAAATCGACGCTGCTGCAAATGATCTGTGGGACATTGAATCCAACAGATGGGCAGGTGAAAGTTGGTGGTAAAATCGCCGCCTTGCTGGAGCTGGGCGCGGGTTTTAATCCGGAATTTACCGGACATGAAAATGTTTTTATGGCCGCGTCACTTTATGGCCTGACCAATGAGCAAATCCGGGATCGCTATGAAAGCATTCTGGCCTTTGCCGAAATCGGCGAACATATAGATCAGCCGGTAAAAACCTACTCCAGCGGTATGTATGTCCGCCTCGCCTTTGCTGTTATAGCACACGTCGACGCCGATATATTAGTGGTGGACGAAGCGTTGGCCGTTGGCGACGCTGTGTTTACGCAAAAATGTATGCGCTTTATCCGTAAGTTTAAAGAAAACGGCACGCTACTTTTTGTCAGTCACGACACCAGCTCGGTGATCAACCTTTGTGATAAGGCCATCTGGCTTCATCAGGGCAAAATGATAACCTCCGGCAAAGCGAAAGATATTGCGGAAAAGTACCTGCAATACACGCTTCAGGAAGTTTACGGCGCTGAAGCTAAGCTTGAAAGCCTGAAAGCCGCACCGATGTCTGAAGAGGCTCAACAGGCTGCTGCGGAGAACCATAACGAGGCGTCGGCACTTGAGTCAGCGATAAATTATAATACTCAGTACGGTATCGAAGATAACCTTTCTGAAGCCAACGGCTGGAAGACGGGTGGGGGGGAAATAAATTCCGTTACCTTCGCTGATATTAAAACTGGCAACACCCGACACATCTACAAGGGTGGCGAAGCCGTTAAGCTGACGGTTGAAGCTACGGTCCATCAGGATTTTGATGCTCCCATTATCGGTTTTCTGGTGAAGGATCGTCTGGGACAGGTTCTGTTTGGTGAAAATACGCTGCCTTTTACTACGGTTAATCCCGTGCCGGTTATGGCCGGCGACAAAATCAAAGCTGAATATAAATTTACGCTTCCTATGCTGCCAAATGGTGAATATGCCATGATGGTGTCACTGGCTAATGGCGATATTAACAACCATGTACAGCACCACTTGCTTCATGATGCGCTGATTATCAATGTTTCATCCAGTGAAGTACGTTGGGGCCTGGTAGGTATAAAATTTGATGAAGTTAAGATGGAAATCAAATGAAGACACTTTTTGAACTCTATGAAAATCATCATGGAAAATCTTCCGACAAGTGGACGATTTATTTAGAGACCTACCATGAAGTTCTGGCTCCTTTGCAGGAAAAGCCGGTTAATTTCCTTGAAATCGGCGTACAAAACGGCGGTTCCCTGGAGATTTGGTCTAAGTATTTCCCGAATGCTAATAATATTGTCGGTTGCGATATCAATGAAAGATGTGCGCTGCTGGAATATGAAAATAAAAAGATAAGCCTGGTTATTGGCAACTCTTCTACCGCAAGAGTCAGAAACAGTATCGCGGAAATCTCACCGCGTTTTGACGTCATTGTTGATGATGGTTCACACGACTCTTCTGATATCATTAAATCATTCCTTCTCTATTTTCCCCTGATAGAAGAGGGCGGTTTTTATATTATTGAAGATCTCCATTGCAGCTACTGGCTAAATTTTGAAGGTGGCCTGTACGATCCCTATTCTTCAATGGCATTTTTGAAAAAGCTGGGCGACATTCCCAACCATGAGCATTGGGGAAGTCAAAAGCAGGAAAAAGACTACCTACGTCCGTTTTATGAACACTATGACTGTGTGGGCTTCGATAACGTTGACTACAGTGAAATCCATTCCGTTACTTTTGTAAACTCACTATGCATTATTCAAAAAAGAAAAAAAGAAAGTAATATTTTAGGCCCGCGCGTTATCTCCGGTGATGTTGAAATAGTCGTTCAGGGGCACAGCAACATTCATGGCTCCTTTAATGAACCTCAGGACCAGTTCAATAATCCCTGGCGAGACTTACCCACTTTCCCTGAAATGGAATGGAAGGATCTCAAAGAAAATTTAAGCATTGCTGAAAAGAAATTAAGCAAAAATCTTAATGAAATCAGAAGGCTTAAAGCAGATATCGCTCATTATAAAGAAAACGAAGAAAGACTGCGTCAGCAGGTCGCTGAAAAAGACGAACTTATACATAGATTATCTCATGATAATCACGCCTTACTGACGTCAACGAGCTGGAAAGTGACGCAGCCTCTGCGCAAGTCAGTTACCCATTTGCGCAAAGTGAAAAAAGGCGTGGATCTTTCAGGCCAAATCGTCAGGGATTACGGTTTGAGCGAGAGTATCAATCGGGCAAAAAATATTTATAATCAACACGGTTTTCGTGGATTGCTGAATAAGCTTCGCTATATTAATCAACTGCAGCAGCTCTCTGCTGTCGTTGAGTCGAAAGCCCTTGCTCCAGTCACGTTGCGTGCTGAGACCCTGCTGGTTCCTAAAGTCCTTATTATCGCAGAAGTTTCCATCCCGCAATGTAAAAAATACCGTGTCGATCAGAAAGTTGAACTTTTCAACCGCCTCGGTATAGAAGTCACCGTTTTGCCATGGAGCCATCAAAACGAATGCATTAAAGCAATGCAGTCGCATACGCTGGTAATTTTTTACCGTGTTCCTGGTTTCGCCAGCCTTGATCCTGTGTTTGCCGAATGTAAACGCCTCAATATCACTACCCTGTGGGAAGTGGATGATCTGATCTTCGACGCCGACATTCTGCGTAACAGTAAAACGTTACAGGCTCTGGATACTGCTACTTATAACGGGCTTCTTGACGGCGCGCACCTTTACAAGAGCGCTATGCTGCAGTGTAGCGGTGCTATTGCTTCTACCCAGCATCTGGCCGATGAAATGATAAAGGCCGGGGCCAAATACGCTTACGTTGTTGAAAATGCGCTTGATCCGGAAACCATTACGGCGGCTGAGTCGATTACCACGGGCAGGAAAAGCCTTGAAGATGGTATTATAAGAATTGTTTACGGCTCAGGCACGACCACTCATAATATTGATTTCCTGGAAGCGGCTGATGCGATAGTCAGCGTGCTCAGGCAAAACAAGAACGTTCATTTCCGTTTAATCGGTAATCTTGATTTGCCTGCCTCCTTTAAAGAGGTTGAGGCGCAAGTTGAATATATTGCATTGTGCCCGTATCGCGATTATCTGAAAGTTCTGGCCGAATGTGATATCAGCCTTGCACCACTGGAAGATTACGTATTCAACTACTCGAAAAGTAATATTAAGTATATCGAAGCCTCCATACTTTCTATACCAAGCGTTTGCTCACCGCGTCCGACTTTTAGCCGTGTTATTAAGCATGGCGAGAATGGTTTCCTTTGCGAAACACCGCAAGAATGGGAAGATGTGTTAACGCAGCTGATAGAATCGGAAGCGCTGCGTACTAAGGTTGGTGCGCAGGCCTACCATTCTGTTTATGAGCACTATTTACCAGAAAATATTGCGCATGAACAAGTTAGCAAGATTATTGCTGACTATGCCCGATTAAATAAAAGCGATAAGAAGAATATTCTTTCAGTAAACTGCTATTATAATCCTCGCTCATTCGGTGGCGCAACGGTGGTGGCAGAGGAAATTAATAAGCGCTTTGCCAATAACGAAGATATAAATATCCATGTTTTAACTTCGTTATCTGAAGAGTATGTGCCTGCATATGAATTACGTCGTTACCAGTCATGGGATCACGAATGTTTTGGGATTGGCCTGCCGCGTATTTTGCAACCAAATGAGCAAATAGTTAATCGTAAAATCGAACCTGCTTTTTCTGAGGTTCTGGACATTGTTAAACCCGATGCGGTCCATTTCCATTCGATTCAGGGCTTGGGCGTGACGATGCTGGAGATGTGTGCCGAGAGGCAAATCCCTGTGATTGTCACCACGCATGACTACTGGTGGTTATATGAGCACCAGTTTATTCTTAGTTATCAGGATAAGGCTCCTGCCGACGAGCGCGATAAAAACAAAATTTACTATAATCAGAAAAAGCGTGATGCGCTTTCTCTGGCTTCTGTTTTACTGGCGCCGGGAGCCTTCTGCCGCGATCTTTATAGAAGCGAAGGGTTTAAGGAAATTTCGGTCAACAAAAATGGCGTAAATTATCCTGCTGTCAATATAGAAAGGACTAAGCCGGGTACGCTTCGCTTTGGTTACCTGGGCGGTAATACCGACATCAAAGGCTTCCATCTTCTTAAGGCTGCTTTCAAAAATGTTTCGGCCGAAGATGCGGCGCTGACCATTATTGATAATACTCTCGCGCTGGGCTTCTCTTCCTTTAGCGAGTCGGATCTTGCGAACTTCAAAAATTATCAGCTGGCCCCGGCTTTTAGCCAGGAAACAATGGATGATTTTTATAACAGTATTGATGTTCTGATTTATCCTACTCAATCAAAAGAGAGCTTCGGTTTGACGGTGCGCGAGGCGCTGGTGCGTAACGTATGGGTTATCACTTCCGATGCAGGAGGAGCCGCTGAGGACATTATTGAAGGACGTAATGGAACGATCATACCGTTCAATAATAATGCCGAAGAACTTGAAAAAGCCATCGTCGCTACGATAGCGCACTTCAGGCAGCTTCCCGCAGGAAAAATGGAGAACCTTCCGCACTCCCATATTCGTTCATTTGATGAACAATATGAAGAGCTGGTAGAGATTTACCGTTCGGCTCACTGAAAAAAGGGCCTTTGGCCCTTTTTAATCAGGGTAATGTAATGTGAACGAGAAAATTTTGGCCATTACGGTCACCTGGCAGCCTGTCATTAAAGACTTATCCCGCCAGGTTGCTGTCTTGCTCAACAGCAATGTAGATATCGTTATTGTCGATAATGGTTCAGAAAATGTGGCAGCGCTGGAAGAGTATGTTTCAGGCTGCCCGGATAATGTCTCTTTGCTGAAAATGCAAGAAAATCTGGGCATTGCTGCCGCGCAAAACCAGGGCATTACCAAAGCAACAGAGCAGGGGTACGCATATATCCTGCTCATGGATCAGGACAGCCTGCCTGCCGAAAATATGGTTGAGGAGCTGCTCCAGGGTTTTTCAACCTTGACTGATGCGGCGGCAATCGGCCCTAATTTTACCAATGGACAAGAGGCTTCCCAGGCGCGTTTTATCCGTGTCGAGGGGCTAAGCATTATCAAAATGTCGCAAAATGACAGCAGTAACATCGTTGAAGTTGATCATTTGATTGCCTCAGGTTCTCTAATCCCGGTACGTGCTTTGGCCGTAACGGGTCTGATGGACGAGTCCCTTTTCATTGATTACGTTGATATAGAATGGGCGCTACGTGCACGGGCAAAAGGCTTGCGCTCATATGGCTGCTTCTCTGCACAGATGCACCATGCTTTGGGTGATAACAAGGTAGCTTTCATGGGTCGAAATGTTGCCGTGCATTCCCCTCAGCGCCACTACTATATGGTAAGAAACGCTATCCTTCTTTATAAAAGGAATTTTATCCCGGTAAGCTGGAAAGTGGTAGATTGCTATAAACTTGCTATTAAAATGACTATTTTGTTATTGTTTACCGGGCAAAGGTTGAAAAATATCAAAGCTATCATTCGGGGATGTCGGGACGGCATAAATAGCAAATCAGGTAAGTGTGAATTGAAATGAAACTTTCCGGCAATGTTGATGAGATAAATCCCGCTACTGCAACCAGGATCCTGCGTGTCTCTGTTGTAACCTATTATATTGATGACGACATTTTCACCCTGATGGCGTCACTGGAAGCCGCATTTAAGCATTGCCAGGCTACGCGTCTTGAAGTGATCCTGATCGAAAACGGCTATAAAGAAAAAAACGATCGACACCGTGCGCTGGAAGAAAAATATCCTTTCTGTGAAATTATTATCGCCGGTGAAAACCTTGGCTATGGACGTGCTCATAACCTGGCTATGAATGCAAATGCGGATTATCACCTCATCCTTAACCCGGATATTATTTTGCATGAAAATACGCTTGCTGTAGCTCTGGATTTTCTGAACTCACATCCTGAATGTGGTCTGCTCTCACCCCTTGCTCGCTGGCGTAATGGTGAAAGACAATTCTTATGTAAGCGCTATCCCAGCGTTTTTACCCTTTTACTGCGTGGGTTTGCACCCTCTTTTATAAGGAAAATCCTAAAAAAACGGCTTGCTAACTATAATATGGCTGAAGATATTACGCTGGATAATGTCTACTGGAATCCCCCTATTGTTAGTGGTTGCTTTATGTTTTTCAGAAACAGCGTGCTGCAAGAGTTGCGGGGATTTGACCCTGACTATTTTCTCTATTTTGAAGATACCGATCTGAGTTGGCGCGCGGCCAGCCTGACGAAAGTTGCCTATGTTCCACAGGTGGAAGTTGTTCATCATGGGGGTAATGCCTCACGTAAAGGGCTAAAACATATTATGTTGTTTACCTCTTCGATGATTAAATTCTTTCATAAAAACGGTTGGAAAATGGTCTGATAAAATGTTTTGGGTGGATATTGTTTAAATAGTAAACATGTTACCCGGAACATTTTAGATACCTATCACACCTATTGCTACCAACAGCCCTTACTCTTCAGTTAATATGAATTGAATACGGGCTTTAAGTCTATGTAATCCCCAGACAGGAGTATGTAATGTCCAAGCAACAGATCGGCGTTGTAGGTATGGCGGTAATGGGTCGTAACCTGGCTCTTAACATCGAAAGCCGCGGCTATACCGTATCCATCTTTAACCGCTCTCGCGAAAAGACTGACGAAGTCATCGCCGAGAACGAAGGCAAAAAGCTGGCGCCTTACTACACCATCGAAGAGTTTGTTGAATCCCTTGAGAAACCTCGCCGTATTCTGCTGATGGTGCAGGCAGGCGAAGCGACTGACAAAACTATCGCTTCTCTCACGCCACACCTCGATAAAGGCGATATCCTGATCGACGGCGGCAACACTTTCTATAAAGACACCATTCGCCGTAACCGCGAACTGTCTGAGCAGGGCTTCAACTTTATCGGTACCGGCGTTTCCGGCGGTGAAGAGGGCGCACTGAAAGGCCCATCCATCATGCCTGGCGGCCAGAAAGAAGCTTACGAGCTGGTTGCACCTATTCTGGATAAAATTGCCGCGCGCGCCGAAGGCGAAGCCTGTGTTGCCTATATCGGTCCGGACGGCGCTGGTCACTATGTGAAAATGGTGCACAACGGTATCGAATACGGCGATATGCAGCTGATTGCAGAAGCCTACTCCCTGCTGAAAAACGCCCTGAACCTGAGCAACGAAGATCTGGCTAAGACCTTCAGCGAATGGAACGAAGGCGAGCTGAGCAGCTACCTGATCGACATCACCAAAGACATCTTCACCAAGAAAGACGAAGAGGGTAACTACCTGGTTGATGTGATCCTGGATGAAGCGGCCAACAAAGGCACCGGTAAATGGACCAGCCAGAGCTCTCTGGATCTGGGCGAGCCGCTGTCGCTGATCACCGAATCCGTATTCGCACGCTACCTCTCCTCGCTGAAAACTCAGCGCGTAGCGGCTTCCAAAGTTCTGAGCGGCCCGACCGTGCAGACCGTTTCCGGCGATAAAGCAGAGTTCGTTGAGAAAGTGCGCCGCGCGCTTTACCTGGGCAAAATCGTTTCCTATGCACAGGGCTTCTCTCAGCTGAAAGCGGCTTCCACCGAAAACAACTGGGATCTGAACTACGGCGAGATTGCTAAAATCTTCCGCGCTGGCTGCATCATCCGCGCGCAGTTCCTGCAGAAAATTACCGATGCCTATGCGGATAACGCCGACATCGCTAACCTGCTGCTGGCACCGTACTTCAAAAACATCGCGGACGAATACCAGCAGGCGCTGCGTGACGTTGTGGCCTATGCCGTACAGAACGGTATCCCAACGCCAACCTTCTCCGCTGCTATCGCTTACTACGACAGCTACCGTTCAGCGGTGCTGCCAGCGAACCTGATCCAGGCGCAGCGTGACTACTTCGGCGCGCATACCTACAAGCGTACCGATAAAGAAGGTGTGTTCCACACCGAGTGGCTGGATTAATTTTAGCTGCTACATAAGTAATTCCAGGGGCTTCATTCTGAAGCCCTTTTGTCATCTGAATATAATTTCACCTGCCTGTCTTTAAATAACCGAACGCGATCGGCTATCCTCTTTTAGGGTTAACCTGCCTGAAGCCAGGCATTTTTCGTCATCGATCGCGATCGACTATCATATTTTCAGGTTCATCCTGCCTGAAATAACTTGATAACTTAGTTTACCTGCGAGACGAATTTTATTAGTCTGTTCCTTTATTTTATAAAAGGACTTTCTCCATTTGTCACTTTAAGGAATCTCTATGAGTAAAAAGATCGCCGTTGCTGTTGTTATCCCATGTTATAAGGTAAAAAACCACATTTTAGGGGTCATTCAGGCCATTGGACCCGAAGTGGATAAAATTTACGCCGTTGATGATTGTTGTCCAGAAGGATCTGGCGATTTTATTGAAGAAAATAATACGGATCAGCGAGTAACAGTCCTTCGTAACAGCGTTAATCAGGGCGTTGGCGGCGCGGTAATGCATGGCTACAGTGCAGCACTGGCAGACGATATTGACGTCATTGTTAAGATTGATGGCGATGGGCAGATGGATCCCTCATTGCTGTGCGAATTTATCGCGCCGATTATAAGTGGCGAAGCGGATTATACTAAAGGTAACCGCTTCTTTAATCTTGAAAACATTATGGCTATGCCTAAAATAAGACTGTTTGGCAATGCTGTTCTGTCCTTCATGACAAAAATATCTTCGGGTTACTGGAATATATTCGATCCGACGAATGGCTATACGGCGATCCATAAAGATGTTATTAAAAACTTACCGTTAAACAAAATAAGTAAGAGATATTTTTTCGAATCCGATATGCTTTTCAGGCTCAACACGCTAAAAGCCGTTGTGATTGATATCCCCATGCATGCCAAATATGAAGAAGAGGTATCGAATCTTAAGATTTCTAAAATAATCGGGGACTTTTTATTTAAACACGGCAGGAATTTCTGTAAGCGTGTTTTTTATAATTACTACCTGCGTGACATGTCTCTGGCATCGATAGAGTTACCTGTTGGGCTGCTGATGCTGCTGTTTGGCTTTTGTACCGGTGTTTCACACTGGGTTCAATCTATTCAGAGCGGTATTCCTACCACGTCCGGTGCTATAATGTTAGCCGCATTACCAATCATTATCGGCATACAGTTTATTATGGCTTTTGTGGGTCATGATGTGGCAAACACGCCTAAAAGAGCTTTCCATCGCAGGTATAAGTAATCATGTTTTATTTTGTCGCGCTATTGTGCGTTCTCGGTATTGCCGCAGGGCAAATCATGTTTAAGCTTAGCGCCATCGCTATGCATAAAAGTGGCACCATGTTTTCCTTTAACGCGCTGGCAATATTATTTTGTGCCTTTGCGCTTTATGGCATTACAACGGTAGCGTGGGTCTGGGTTTTGCAGAAGATAGAGCTGGGCAAGGCCTATCCCCTGATGGCGCTTGCTTTTGCCATCGTCCCTATTGGCAGTTACCTGTTTTTGGGCGAAAAGTTCACCTATCAGTATTTTTTCGGGGTAGCCCTGATTATGATCGGAATTATTATTGCCGTAAAATCTTAATCCCGCTTGCAGATAAACTGTCTTTAAGAAAAAAGCCGCTAGCTTATGCTATCGGCTTTTTTTTTATCTTTACAGCCTGATGATTACTGTTATCTACGATGGTGGCTGTTACTGACTACGAAGATTACTACAGGTATCTATTGTGTTGGCTATCCGGGCTAAGCACCGGATAGCTTTTTTGCGGTTACGCTTAAATAATATCTGTATGACGTACAGATCGTTTATTTAATACTGCTATATTTAAACTGCATTTTAGGAATGCGGACCGTTTCGTCATCTTTTTGTTCAAAAAGCCACAGCGCTGCCGGAGATGAGTTATCACGTTTTTTAAAAGAGAAATCCATCGTTATGGCCCCGTTATTGATTTCTAAAGGCTTATTGAATTTAAACCTGTAGTAGGCGTTATCAGGTCGGTTGCTGATATCGGAACTGGCATCGACACAGTTACCTTCTGAGCAGACACGTAAAGAAACTATGCCTTTAGCTGTTCTGCGATAGTTGGCCATTAACACGTTAACAGTCTTGATTTTGCCATCAGGGGTGTTTATCCCAAACTGCAAATGGTTTTCGCCGTCAAGGTTATAAATAACCCCGTCACGCTTCACGTCACGTTCTTGCGGAATATCAATAGTGGTGTGATAGCGCTCATTAAGCGTGACGTAAATAGTAGCGACAGAGACAACCGACAGGCTGGCCAGGATCAGGGCAGTGGTTTTTTTAGTGAATCTGAGCTGCGGCAACGCATACCCCAGAATGACCAGGGGAATAATAAAATATCTTCCCTGAACGCCATCTATTTCCTCCGTTGGGAAGGTCGACCACTGTACCAGCAGCGCTGCGAAAATTAAGGCAAGCGATACAACAGCCAGTATGGCGATAAGAAATGCAGTCGCGCGGCTTGTTTTTAATTTTCCGGCTATCAGATGTGCCAGTAATGAAGCCACCAGTATTGCAGCGAAAAGGTTACGGATTGTTTTATGAATGGGGGCATCAAGCCATGCCAGGTTGCCTATCAACGAGTTATAGTAAAAGACGAGCTTGTCACCGTTTGTAAAGGTATTGATCGCTATGTTCAGGATGACCAGTGGGTTCTTGACGTAGTAGGCTATTAGCTGTGCATTGCTTAATCCGCCGTGTTTCACCGATGAGGGGTCATAAGAGCTTGTTATCGAATAGCCAATCCAGCCCAGCGTAATCACGGATACGATAAGAAATGCCGCTAAATACGTTTTTTTTCTGGAAATGAAGAACAGCCACAGAGGAATTAATACCATGCAAATTAAATTGGCGCGGCTGCCGATTACAATAATAATGCACAATGCCAGACCTGCCAGGATATAGCGCCAGTTCTTTCCGGTGTTATCCTTTTCACTGTTAAGCAATGCCATAAAAAATGACATGCCCAGGCAGGTAAGCGCCAGACTTATGCCATCAATGGTAGGCGAAAAAATCTGATAAACCGACATCGGCAGGAGTATCAGGCAAAGCGAAAAAAGAGGGATAGGGTATATTCGGTAAGCGGCTAAGAAAATTAAAATACATACGCCAAAGGTAAGGTAATTGATTAGCGCGTAGGTTGAATAAACACTCAGGTTCAGCTTTTCACCTATGTAAAAAGAAACAGCCTGGGGTACATAGACAAAGGGCATATAAAAGGCCGTTGTCGGTAGTCCAATCTCGGCGTTGTTACTGTCCCACTTTAGCGATTTTAACTCTTCAACAAAGTTATCACTTCCTCTGTATGAGTGAGTATTTACATAGTCACCGTATTTCAGCACCGCTTTGCCGAGTGAACCATTAACTTCACCACCGGTAGTACCGTCTTTTCCTATGGGTTCAAGCAAGACATAGCCCTGCGCCAGGCTATTTGCTCTGAAAAGATGTGTCGCTTCATCCGGAGAACCAAAGGGGGGTTTTATGTAAAATACGGCTGACAGCAACAGGAATGAAAATAGCATTACTGCCAGATAAATTGACCTGTTGCTTTTTTTAAAGTATGACCCATTAGCAGTCTGAACTTTTTGTTCCATTTTTATAAGCCTGTCATTATTTTTGTAAAGTATATAGCTCTTCTACATAGCCATCCCGCACCCAACATTTTGAACGGTGTAAAAGCTCAAATCCGCCGGACTCCTCGGTAAAACGCATTACCGTGCGAGGGTGAAAGCACTCGTGATTAATACTAAGAAATCCTTCAGCTACCATTTTCTTTATCTGTGTTAAATATTCCAGAATAAGGTTGTCTGAAATTTCAGGCAGGCTGTCCTGATTCAGGGCATAGGCAAACCTGTTATCATCCTGTTTTTGACACTCCCAGTAAGGCAGCAGCTTTACAGCATTTTCTTTTGGCTCTTCGCCATAGAGTACGACATTGTTTTCGCCAATGGCATGGATAAGATAATGCCCCGCAAGCAAACAGGTAATGGGTAAGTCGAAAATGGTATAATCCTTCACGCCCAGACGAAGGGAATACATAGCTGTTATTCCGAGGCCACCACCAAATTCACAGACTGCTTCCTGCTTTTTATTAATCGCATGTAGCCTGAGCGCGCTATACAGGGCGTTAATATGGCGATAGTGCAAAACGCTCTTGCCGGCTTTGATGCCGTCCGTGTGTATTATGCCCATCGGCGGCTCAATATCTATGCCGATTTTTTGCGCTATGCTGTTCAACACCTCGGTGGGATCCGCGAGCATGTTCTCTCCCCACGGGCCTGATTCCGGGCTTTCGTATCGTAAAACCCCCAGGCTCTCCGCCAGGCTGATAAGTTTATCATAATAGGTTAATGCGATGCTTTCAGGACGTAAATCCTTATTGAAACCGTCAATACAGGTGGTGATACCGCCAAACCAGACATAAGAAGTCCCGAATTCAGCTAAAAAATCGGCCAGTTTTACCGCGTCACGGCTGTCAATAGCGCTCAGCAACTCAGGCAGTTCATTACGTAATAAACCCGTCCATAAGTCTTCACCTTCCCGGCGCAGCGGCGAGGTAGCTTCATCGGCTAAGGCCTTATGATAGGCTTTGATTAAGCGTTCTGCGACCTCTACCCGGTTTGCGATATGGCGAGCAGGTTCGCTGACCAGCGTCAGCGATCCGCTAACGGATTTTATCGGATGAGATAATAGTCTTTCTGTCAGAAAATCATCACTACAGTTAAAAAGGGCCGGGCTTCTTGACTGGGAAATTAAAGATGTTTTTTTTTCAATTTCCTGTGTCAACCGAATATTTTCATTTCTGATATTATTGGTTGTTTCAACATAATGTCTGACCGAGGGGATTTTTAAGAGCAATTTTTTGATTTTTTGACTGGCCATTCCGTTTCTCATTAGCTTAACGTCAGGATTCTTAATAGCGCATTCTAAGTTAATTTTTTAGCAAACACCATTTGTCATAAATTGTTAGCTGCTGATTACTGATTTAAATCAGTATCGCACCGCGCAGCCAGAGAGCATGCCGTCAGGCGTGGTCTGTTCCGCTATGCGTTTTCTTCGACCAGATCCAGCGTTGGCGTTATCACCGTGGCGGGGCCTGGCCTGAAGAGTTGAGCTGACGTATCGGCGACAGACAGGGAGTGCTTCTGGCACAGCATAAAATGCCGCAGCGTCTGCCTTACAGACGCCGGGGAGAAAAGGCGTGGCATGGCTTAATTTCGGATTGTTATTCCTGCCTGCAGAAATAAACCGACGGTCAGCAGCCTGTACACTCTTATTTAAGAATGTCTGCCGGACTGAAATCGCAAATACGCTGATAATCCTGCGCGTTCAGCACCACGGATTTCTCCAGCAGTCCGGCGTTAAACGCAATCTCGCTGTTGCGCTCGCACAGCGTGGGATCGACGACGACTTTCAGCTCATCATGAAAGCTGAAGGGCGGTATCGCACCAAACACGCAGCCGGTCAGCCGATCCACTTCCGCCGGGCTGGCCAGCGAGGCGCGCAGGCCGCCGACCGCTTTTGCTACCTTGCTCAGGTCAGCCTGCTGGTCGGCAGGTAATATCGCCAGAACGTACTGTTTAACGCCGTTGCCTTTGACATGGCACACCAGCGCCTTGGCACCCTGACCGACAGCGGTGCCGCGAATTGCCGCAACTTCTTCACATTTGCCGGTCGGCTCATGCGTCATGATCTTATAACGTGCCTGCTGGCCGTCCAGCAGAGTGATTAACTTGTCAAACGTGCTCATCTTGCTCCCTTCATTAAGAAGGCCGGTTGCCCGACCTTGTTATTTGTTGCTATACCCCGGCTCTGTTACTTATGCCGCTGGCGCAGGTTTTCGATTACCACACTCAGATTAAGATCCTGATCCTGAAGCAGCACCAGCAGGTGATACACCAGGTCGGAAGCCTCGTTAGTCAGCTCATCGCGATCGTTAACGGTGGCCGCCAGCGCGGTTTCCACGCCTTCTTCACCGACCTTCTGCGCGATGCGCTTGGTGCCGCTGGCGTACAGGCTGGCGGTATAGGAACTGGCCGGATCGGCGTGCTTGCGTTCGGCCAGCAGCTGTTCTAGCTGATACAGGAAAGTCCAGTCGGCGGCGGCAGGCGAGAAGCAGCTGCTGGTGCCGCGATGACAGGTTGGCCCAACCGGGTTGACCAGCAGCAGCAGCGTATCGTTATCGCAGTCAGGCGTGATGCTGACGACGTTAAGAAAATGCGCCGAGGTTTCGCCCTTGGTCCACAAACGCTGTTTGGTACGCGACCAGAAGGTCACTTTACCGGTCTCCAGCGTTTTCGCCAGCGCTTCCTGATTCATATAGCCGTGCATCAATACTTCGCCGGAGACGGCGTGCTGCACGATAGCCGGCATCATGCCGTCGGTTTTTGCCCAGTCAAGTTGGGCAAGCTGTTGTTCTGTTAACACGCGCGGATCTCCACACCCTGGTCGAGCAGAAAAGCCTTCAGCTCGCCGATATTAATAATTTGCTTATGGAAAACGCTGGCTGCCAGCGCACCATCGACGTTGGCGTCGCGGAAAGCCTCAAGGAAATGCTCCATGGTGCCCGCGCCGCCGGAAGCAATTAATGGCACCTTGCAGACCTCGCGGACTTTTTGCAGCTGGGTCAGATCGTAGCCGTTACGCACGCCGTCCTGATTCATCATATTCAGCACGATTTCGCCCGCGCCGCGCTGCTGTACTTCCTGTACCCAGTCCAGCGTTTCCCAGGTTGTGACCTGGGTACGCGCTTCATCGCCGGTATACTGATTCACGTGGTATTTGCCGCTTTCGCTGTCGTACCAGGTATCGATACCGACCACGATGCACTGCACGCCAAAGCGATCGGCCAGCCGCGTGATCAGCTCAGGATCGGCCAGCGCCGGTGAGTTAATCGAGATTTTGTCGGCACCGAAAGAGAGGATCTGCGCCGCGTCTTCCGCCGATTTAATACCGCCCGCCACGCAAAAAGGAATATCGATCACTTCCGCTACGCGAGCTACCCAGCTTTTATCCACCACGCGACCGGCCGAAGAGGCGGTAATATCGTAAAATACCAGCTCGTCCGCGCCTTCCTGCGCGTAGCGCTGCGCCAGCGGCACGATATCGCCGATGATCTCATGATTGCGGAACTGCACGCCTTTGACCACCTGGCCGTCACGCACGTCCAGGCAGGGGATTATCCGTTTTGCCAGCATGTTATCGCCTCCGATACGTTGAATTTACCTTCCAGCAGAGCACGGCCGACAATCACGCCCGCAGCGCCACAGCCGCGCAGGGCACGAATATCCTCCAGCGAGCCGATGCCGCCGGAAGATTGAAAGGCGATTTGCGGATAGCGGGCCGAGACTTCACGATACAGCGCCACGTTAGAGCCGCCGAGCGTGCCGTCGCGGGAGATATCGGTGCAAAGCACGTGTTTCAGACCATAAGGCCGGAACTGTTCGATAACATCTTCCAGCGTCACGCCAGCCGCTTCCTGCCAGCCGCTGATCGCTACTTCCTTGCGGTTAGCCGCGTCGATACGCACATCCAGCGCCAGCACGATCGCCTCCGCGCCGTACTGCTTAAACCAGCGCTGCACTTCTTCGGGGTTTTTTACCGCCGTAGAGCCAACCACCACGCGCGTGGCGCCCGCCTCCAGCAGCGCCTCCACATCTTCCCGCGTGCGGATGCCGCCGCCAACCTGTACCGGCACGCCGACGCCCGCCAGCAGGGTTTTCAGCAGCGGGATCTGCCGCGCCGCCGGATCTTTCGCGCCGGTCAAATCGACCAGGTGCAGTACCTGGGCGCCCTGAGCCTCGTATTCCTGCAGGCGCGGCAGAGGATCGCTGCCGTAGTCGCGCTGCTGACCGTAATCGCCCTGATGCAGCCGCACCACTTTTCCTTCAATTAAATCCAATGCGGGAATAATCACTTACATCTCCAGGAAGTTTTTCAGCAGCTGCGCGCCAGCCGCGCCGGAACGTTCCGGATGGAACTGGACGCCGAAGAAGTTATCTTTCTGCACCGCGGCGGTAAAAGGCTCGCCGTAGTTGCACTGCGCGATGGTGCAGGCATTCACCGGCATAGCGTAGCTGTGCACAAAATAAAAGTACGCGCCGTCGGGAATGCCGCGAAACAGATGGTTGCCCGCCTGAGCGGTAATCTGGTTCCAGCCCATATGCGGCAGCGGCAGCCCGCAGTCGTTCATCTGCTCAACCGCTTGATCGATAATCCCCAGCGTGGTGACGCCGTTGCTCTCCTCGCTGTGCGAGCCAAGCAGCTGCATCCCCAGGCAGATCCCCAGCACCGGCTGGGTACAGGCTTTAATCAGCTCGATCAGCTCGCGCTCGCGTAGCTGGTCCATCGCCGCCTGTGCCGTGCCCACGCCCGGCAGCAGCAGCTTGTCGGCCTGCAGTACAACGTCGGCCTCGCGGCTGACCACCGGCTCATAGCCCAGGCGCTGGATCGCCCACTTGACGGAAGAGAGGTTGGCGCAGCCGGTATCCAGGATCACCACGTTCATTACAGCACTCCTTTCGAGCTGGGCAGGGTGTTGCCTTCCACGCGGATCGCCTGGCGCAGCGTGCGGCCAAAGGCTTTAAACAGGCTCTCCACGCGGTGGTGATCGTTCTTGCCTTTGGTTTTCAGGTGCAGCGTGCTGGCCATGGTATAGGAAAGCGAGCGGAAGAAGTGTTCCACCATCTCGGTGCTGAGATCGCCCACGCGCTGATAGCTGAACTCGGCTTTATATTCCAGGTGCGGACGGCCGGAGATATCGAGCGCGCAGCGCGCCAGGCACTCGTCCATCGGCAGCACAAAGCCGAAGCGGCCGATGCCGCGCTTGTCGCCCAGCGCTTTCAGCAGCGCCTCGCCCAGCGCCAGGCCGGTGTCTTCCACCGTGTGGTGATCGTCGATATAGAGATCGCCTTTCACCTCAATATTCATGCGGAAGCCGCCGTGGGTGGCGATCTGATCCAGCATATGGTCAAAGAAGCCCACGCCGGTATTGAACTGGCTGTTGCCTTCGCGATCCAGCCAGACCTCTACTTTAATCTGTGTCTCTTTGGTGTTGCGGTTCACCAGCGCGTGACGATCGCGTTTGGTCAGCTGCTGCTGAATACCCTGCCAGTTAAGGCCTTCCTTAGAGTAGTGCAGCCCCTGAATGCCCATATTACTTGCCAGCTGCAGGTCGGTGGTGCGATCGCCGATAACATAGCTGTTAGCGGTATCCAGCACGCCTTCCGCCAGCCATGCCGTGACCAGTTTGGTTTTCGGTTTACGGCAGTCGCAGCCGTCTTCCGGCAGATGCGGACAGATCAGCACGTCATCAAAGCGGATGCCCTGCGAGCTTAAAACCTGCATCATCAGCTGGTGCGGGCCGTCAAAATCCGCCTGCGGGAAGCTGGCGGTACCCAGCCCGTCCTGATTGGTGATCATCACCAGTCGATAACCGGCATTTTGCAGCGCCAGCAGGGCAGGGATCACGTCCGGCTCAAAGGCCAGCTTCTCCATGCGGTCAACCTGATAATCTTCCGGCGGTTCGGCGATAATCGTTCCGTCGCGATCGATAAAAAGAACTTTCTGGCTCATGCTTGCTCCATGGATGCGGACGCGCCGGATAACTTTTGCAGCGCGGAGATAACGCGGTCACACTCTTCAGCCGTGCCGACGGAGATGCGCAGGCAGCCCGCCAGTCCCGGCTGTTTGTTCTGGTCACGCAGAATAATGCCCTGATCCCACAAGGTTTTAAAGACCAGCGCGGAGTCAGTGAAGCGGGCCAGCACGTAGTTGGTCTCGCTGGGGAATACTTTTTCCACGCAGCGGCAGTCGCGCAGATCGCTAATCAGCTTGTCACGCGTCGCCAGCAGCTCGCCAACGTGCTCTTTCATCAGGGCGACGCCCTGTTCGCTCAGCGCCTGGGCAGCGATATCGGCTACCGGCGTGGAAAGCGGGTAAGGCGCGATAACTTTTAATAGCAGCGCAATAACTTCGGCGTTGGCCAGCGTAAAGCCGCAGCGCAGTCCGGCCAGCGCAAACGCCTTGGAGAGCGTACGCAGGATCACCAGGTGCGGATATTCCTTCAGCCAGCCGGTCAGCGTCGCCGTCGGGCAGAACTCTATATAGGCTTCGTCTGCTATCACCAGCGCCTTGCCGCGCGTCATCTCCAGCAGCTGGCGGATGGCCTCCGGCTTCACCAGGTTGCCGGTAGGATTGTTTGGGCTGCACACGTAAACCAGCTTCACGCCGTCAAGTTTTTCAGCAATGGCGGACAGGTTAAGCTGCCAGCCCTCCTGCGCGGGCACGGTGCGGTATTCCACGCCCAGCGTTTCGGCGCTGACGCTGTACATGCCGTAGGTCGGCGGGCAGAACAGCACGGCGTCTTTGCCCGGCTCGCAAAATGCGCGCATCAGCAGCTCGATGCCTTCGTCCGCGCCACGGCTGACCAGCACCTGCTCCGGCGACAAACCCGCATAGGCCGCATAGCGCTCAATTACGGCTTTCGGCTGGCACTCGGGATAGCGGTTCAGCGTCTGCTGGCGGAGGTCGAACGGCACCGCCAGCGGATACTCATTGGCGTTGAGCCAGACATCGCCGCTGCCGCCAAGACGACGAGCGGACTGATAGGGCGTCAGCTGGCGCACGTTGGCGCGGGCGAGATCTTCAATCTTGCTCATTGCTTCTCCTTCAGCGCGGCAACGCGCAGCGTCACGGCGTTTTTGTGGGCGGTCAGCTGCTCGGCGGCGGCCAGGGTTTCAATGGTCGGCGCCAGATTTAAAAAGCCCTGCGGCGTCAGCTCCTGCACCGTCATCCGCTTCTGGAAATCGGCCAGACCCAGGCTCGAACAGGTCGCCGTAAAGCCATAGGTCGGCAGCACGTGATTGGTGCCGGAGGCGTAATCGCCGGCGGATTCCGGCGACCAGTCGCCCAGAAACACGGAACCGGCGCTGGTGATGTCTGCAACCAGATCGCGCGCCTGGCGCGTCTGGATAATCAGGTGTTCCGGCCCGTAGCGGTTGCTGATTTCAACGCACTGCGCCAAATCTTTCGCCACGATCAGGCGGCTGGCGGCCAGCGCCTGACGAGCCGTTTCGGCGCGCGGCAGGCTGGCCAGCTGCTTTTCTACCGCGTCGGCGACCGCTTCGGCCATCTGGCGATCGGGCGTCAGCAGGATCACCTGCGAATCGGGGCCGTGCTCCGCCTGAGAAAGCAGATCGGAGGCGACAAAATCCGGCGTGGCTGCACCATCCGCAATCACCAGCACCTCGGAAGGGCCGGCAGGCATGTCGATCGCCGCGCCGTCAAGACGCTGGCTGACCTGACGTTTCGCTTCGGTCACCCAGGCGTTGCCCGGCCCGAAGATTTTATCGACCTTCGGCACGGATGCGGTGCCCAGCGCCATGGCGGCGATAGCCTGCGCGCCGCCGACCTGAAACACCTCCTGCACGCCACACAGCTTAGCGGCATATAAAATTTCGTCGGCGATCGGCGGCGGCGAGCAGAGCACCACGCGCTTGCAGCCGGCAATGCGGGCGGGGGTCGCCAGCATCAGCACGGTAGAGAAGAGCGGGGCAGAACCGCCGGGAATATACAGGCCGACGGACGCTACGGGACGGGTGATCTGCTGACAGCGCACGCCGGGCTGGGTTTCAATATCCACTTCCGGCAGCTTTTGTGCCTGGTGAAATTTATCGATATTGGCGACCGCCACCGCCATCGCCTGTTTGACCTCATCGCCAAGCCGCGCTGACGCCGCATCTATCTCTTCGCTGGTGACGCGCAGCGCCTCAACTTCGGTCTTGTCAAAAGCGGCGCTGTAGTAGCGCAACGCCTCGTCGCCTTCCGCTTTTACCTTTTCCAGGATAGCGCGCACGCTGGCGGTAATGTTTTCAGAAGCGGAGATAGCCGGACGAGTCAGCAGCACCTGCTGTTCTTCGGCGCTGCACGCCTGCCAGTCAATCGGGGTCATCATCGCTTACTCCATCATCTTCTCAATAGGCAGCACGAGGATGGAGCTGGCGCCCAGCGCTTTCAGTTTCTCCATCGTTTCCCAGAACAGCGTTTCGCTGCTCACCATGTGCATGGCGACGCGGCTCTTGTCGCCCGCCAGCGGCAGAACGGTTGGACGCTCCGCGCCCGGCAGCAGAGCGATGATATCTTCCAGACGCTCGCTCGGCGCGTGCAGCATGATGTACTTGGATTCACGTGCCTGGATGACGCCCTGAATGCGGGTCATCAGCTTGTCGATTAGCTCCTGCTTGGCGGCAGGCATTTCGCCGTCGCGCTGGATCAGACAGGCTTTAGAGCGGTAAATAACTTCGACTTCGCGCAGGCCGTTGGCTTCCAGCGTCGCGCCGGTGGAAACCAGGTCGCAAATGGCGTCGGCCAGGCCGGCGCGAGGTGCCACTTCGACGGAGCCGTTCAGCAGGCAGGATTTAAAAGCGACGCCCTGTTTGTCGAGATACTTTTTCAGCAGGTGAGGATAAGAGGTGGCGATACGGGCATTTTGCAAACACTGCGGGCCGGTATATTCATCATCAACCGACATCGCCAGCGACAGGCGGCAGCCGCCGAAATCAAGACGGCGTAGCAGGGCATAACGAGGATCTTCGCCCTGCGCGCGGCGGGTCAGCAGCTCTTCTTCCAGCACGTTTTCGCCGATAATGCCCAGGTCCACGACGCCATCCATCACCAGCCCCGGAATATCGTCATCACGCACGCGCAGGATGTCGATCGGCATGTTCTCGGCAAAGGCGATCAGACGCTGCTGCTGCAGGTTGATTTTGATGCCGCAGCGGGCCAGCAGCTCGCGTGATTCATCGCTTAAACGGCCTGATTTCTGCATAGCTATGCGTAAACGTTTGTTATCTAACATCGGTGCTTATCCTCTTTTCCTGTCTGCTCGATTTAACCGGCCAGCGTTGTTCATCCTTTCAGGCCCGGGCCTGCGCCCATAAAAAAAGCCCCCGGAAGGCGATCTTCCGGGGGCTTTTTTTGCGTTCTGCACCGCTGGAAGATCTGAATGTCTCCCAGCACACATCGCCTGAAAGACTAGTCAGGATGATGGTGATGATGGTGGTTGAACTGAACGCGTGTCATAGTCTTCTCAAATAGGGGTGAATGATTATTCATTTCGTGACCAATAACCTAACTCAGGACAAATGTCGGGCGCAACACTTTTTTATCATTGATGACAGATAAAAAGGCTTAACCGATTGTTGTTGACGAAAGGCTGGCGTAGTTTTAGGGCATGGTTGAGAAAGCAGGGAACAAAGATGAAAAAAGTGGCGATTGTAGGACTGGGCTGGCTGGGTATGCCGCTGGGGCTGGCGATGACGGCGCGAGGCTGGCAGGTCACCGGCAGCAAAACCACGGCTGATGGCGTGGAGGCGGCGCGCATGTGCGGGCTGGAAAGCGTGCTGCTGACGCTGACGCCGGAACTGGAGTGCGATCCCGACGATCTTGACGCGCTGCTGGACGTGGAGGCGTTGGTCATCACCTTACCTGCCAGCCGCACGGCGGAGGGCGGCGAAAATTATCTGCTGGCGGTTCAGCAAATCGTGGACAGCGCGCTGGCGGCAAACGTGCCGCGCATTGTTTTTACCAGTTCCACCTCTGTTTACGGCAGTGGAAACGGCGAGATGAATGAAGACAGCCCGCTTGAGCCGGTTACGGTAGCGGGCAAGACGCTGAAAGAGCTGGAAACCTGGCTACATAATCTGCCGGGCACCTCGGTAGATATTCTGCGGCTGTCCGGCCTGGTGGGGCCGCAGCGGCATCCGGGCCGCTTCCTGGCGGGTAAAACCGATTTAGGCGACGGCTCACACGGCGTTAATCTGGTGCACCTGGAAGATGTGGTTGCCGCTATTATCCTGCTGCTGGAAAACGGCGAAGGTGGAAGAACTTATAACCTGAGCGCGCCGCATCATCCTGCCCGCAAAGATTTTTATCCGGCGGTTGCCCGCCAGCTGGGGCTGACGCCGCCGACGTTTCTTGCAGAAGCAAACGTCGCCACGGGCAAGATTATCAACGGCGAGCGTATCTGCAAGGAGCTGGGTTTCAGCTACCGCTATCCCGATCCATTGAAAATGCCGTTACGGTAATCAAACCCCCAATCGGTCCCTCAGCGCATACCAGGCGGCGCCCAGCGCCGTCAGAGGCGCGCGCAGACGGCGACCGCCCGGGAAAGGCAGATGCGGCAGGCGGGCGAACGCATCAAAGCGTTTTGGCTCGCCCTGCAACGCTTCACAAACCAGCTTGCCCGCCAGATGCGTCCAGGTCACGCCGTGCCCGCTGTCGCCCTGCATATAGTAAACGCCGTTTTCCAGCCTGCCGATCTGCGGCATACGGGACAGCGTCAGCAAAAAGTTCCCGCTCCAGGCATAATCAAATTTTATTCCCTCCAGCTGTGGAAAGGTCTTTAGCAGCCTGGGCCGGATCAGCTCGTGGATGTTGCCCGGCTCGCGCGCGCCATAGCTCACGCCGCCGCCATACAGCAGGCGGTTGTCGGCCGTCAGGCGATAGTAATCCAACAGATAGTTACGGTCTTCTACACAGTAGTTGTCCGGCAGCAGCGCCAGCGCCTTATCGCGTGAGAGCGGTTCCGTGACGACGATCTGCGAGCTACAGGGCAGGCTCTTGCTCGACAGTCTGGGTTCCAGCTGCGGCGCCAGATAGGCATTACCGGCAAAAATAACGTATTTAGCCAGTACGCTACCCTGAGCCGTCCTGACGCGATGCGGCGTGCCGTAGGTCACGGCGGTCGCCTCTGACTCTTCATAAATCCTGCCGCCGTGACGGCGAATCGCCTCCGCTTCGCCCAGCGCAAGATTCAGAGGATGCAGATGACCGCCGCTGCGATCCAGCAGGCCGCCGACATAGCGTTCGCTGGCGATTTTACGCCGGATGCCCAGCTCGTCCAGCAGCTCCAGCTGATGATTGCCATAGTGCTGCCAGCGTTGGTGCTGCTGCTTTAAATGGCTAAACTGACGGCTGTTAAGCGCGGCAAAAACGCCGCCGGGCCGGTAGTCGCAGCTAATGGCGTAGCGATCGATACGGTCGCGGATCGCCGCTGCGCCTTCAAACATCATGCTGCCCAGCAGTCGTGCGCTTTCTTTGCCGTAGCGGCGCTCAATAACGTCAATATCACGGCTGTAGGAGTTAACCACCTGCCCGCCGTTACGGCCGCTGGCACCAAAGCCAACCCTGGCCGCTTCCAACACCACCACGTCATAACCCGCTTCGGTAAGGTAGAGCGCCGAGGAAAGGCCGGTAAAACCGCCGCCGATGATGCAGACGTCGCAGAGAATATCATCCGTCAGCCGCGGCCAGCGGTCATGAGGATTGGCCGTAGCGGCGTAATAGCTCTGCACATGTTCCATAGCTTTCTCCAACAAAAAGCGCGAAGCGGCGTCAACTGGCGATCAAAAGGTGGTTGGGGTATGCGCGCTGACGATCCGGCAGGGCTGCGCAGAGGTGTTATTAAAGCTGTGGGGATGGCCGGTATCGATAACGTAGCTTTGGCCAGCCCGAAGCTGATAGCGCTGGCCGTCGACGGTTAAGGTGATTTCGCCTTCCAGCAGCGTACCGATCTCTTCACCCTGATGACGAATTTTTTCGGTTGTCGCGCCGGGTTCATAGGTTTCTAACATCATCGCCAGCGTCCGCTCGGGGCTGCCGTTATGGATCAACCGCAGCGATACCCCCTGGCTGCCAATATCAATCAGCTCATTTGCCTCTATTACCACCTTTGGCCTGTCAGGCTGGACCGGCTCGGAAAAGAATTCGGAAAGGGAGAGGCCATAAACTTTTAACAGCTTCTGTAATGTACCGACGGCTGGACTGACCTTGTCCTGTTCGATAGTGCTGATGGCGCTGTGCGTCAGGCCGGAAAGCTCGGCCACGCGCCGCTGCGACAGGCCCTGCTGCTGGCGGATTTCAGCCAGGCGGCGGCCGGGGGCCAGAGAAATATCGCTCATCGACGGGTTTCCTTTTGCTGCCGAAAAAACGCACGTAAAGGCGTTAATAAATAGTCTTCCTTAAGGTCAAAGCCAGCATACCCGGTTGGGTTTTGCCATGCCGGGCAGGCATCGGGAAGCGCCGTCGTCAGGGCCTGTTTGCTGAGGCTTGCCTGATACATTATTACGTCAATCAAGGGGTTGTTCGAAATAATGCCCATCCCAACTCTCCGTCCGGTTTTAGTGAGCGCGGAAAGGCAGGACGGATCCGTGCCTTATCCAGCCAATCTGGCACTCTGCAAGGCAATATGCAAAAGATTTTGCCTGGAAAATAAACTCTGTCATAACATTTGCCGCGCTCAATAGTTGACGCTATGTTAAGAAGGCGGCGCTTATTTTGAGCGGCGCGCAAACATCAGACTGAGCGAAGGCGGGTGGCATCATGACCAATATCGTCGAAGTGGAAGATTTTACGCGGCATGGCGAGCGAACCAGCGCGTTCCAGCTTGAAGTAGAAACTTATCTGGAACGCTATCCTGAAACACAGCATGTTGATGTTCTGCTTAATGATTTAAACGGTGTTTTTCGCGGCAAACGCCTCCCGATCGGCAGTTTGCTCAGGCTGGAAAAAGGCTGTTATTTTCCCGCTTCCGTCTATGCCATGGATATTCTCGGCAACACGGTGGAAGAGGCCGGACTTGGCCAGGCGCTGGGTGAACCGGATAATATCTGCTTTCCCGTCGAAGGCACGCTGACTCCCTCCGCAACCGATCCGCAGCGCCTGGCGCAGCTTTTGCTGACCATGCGTAATCAAGATGGTACTCCCTTTGACGTTGAACCCCGGAATGTCCTGAATCACCTTTGGCAGCAGTTGCGCAATCGGGGGTTATTTCCGGTGGTAGCGGTAGAGCTGGAGTTCTATCTCGTCGATAAAAAACGCGATGCGGAAGGCGCCATTCAGCCGCCGTGCTCGCCGGGCAGCGACGATCGTAACCGGCAAAGCCAGGTTTATTCGGTTGATAATCTCGACTGTTTTGCCGCCGTGCTCAATGATATCGACAGGCTGGCCAGACTGCAGGGTATTCCGGCCGACGGCGCGCTGGCGGAAGCCTCGCCAGGCCAGTTTGAAATCAATCTGCGCCATACCCGCAACGTGCTCAGCGCCTGCGATCATGCCGTGCAGCTGAAGCGGCTAATCCGTCAGGTGGCAGAAAATCACGGGATGAACGCTACCTTTATGGCAAAACCCTACGAGGCCTGGGCCGGTAGCGGAATGCACGTTCATATCAGCCTGCTGGACGCCGCCGATCATAACGCCTTTATCACCGATGACGGCAGCGATTCGCCCCTGCTGAAGCGAGCGCTGGCCGGGATGATCGATCTGATGCCCGCCTCCATGGCGTTGCTGGCGCCTAACGTTAATGCCTATCGTCGCTTTTTACCGGAAGCCTTTGTGCCTCTACAGGCATCATGGGGGCACAACAACCGTACGGTAGCGTTGCGTATTCCCTGTGGCGAAGCGGAAAACCATCGCGTGGAGTACCGCGTGGCAGGCGCGGATGCCAATCCTTATCTGGTGGTCGCCGCGGTGCTGGCGGGCATTCTGCACGGCATCGATAATCAGCTGCCGCTGCCGTCGGCCATTACCGGCAACGGCCATGAAGCCGACGGCAGACCGTTGCCGATCAGGCAAAGCGATGCGCTGGACGAATTTGCCCAAAGCTCTCCGCTGCAAAAGCTGCTGGGCGAGCGCTTTGGGTTTGTCTGGCACAGCTGCAAACATCATGAACTGATGCATTTTGAACGGCTGATCACCGCCACAGAAATCGACTGGATGTTGAAAAATGCCTGACGTTTCCTGTAAAGAAATGGCGCAGAAAGGCTTTAAAAACTTGTATTCTGTCTTACAGCCTGGCAAAATATACGGACTGTAAATGAATAACCGACGCTTAACGCGCCGGTTATTTTTTTTGCACAAAAAAACGAAGCCAAAGAGGCCGGCTCAGCCGGACTGATACACACTGACAGTGTTTTTGAGGAAATAAAGATGGGGCAACACTTCATTACGCCGGCCGCAGCCGGTAAACATCTGCGCGACGACTACGGCGCAGCGGCAGCCGTCACCTTCACGCCTGCCTGCTTTACCTTCCCAAATCAGAACAACGCTCGCATAAAGCGAAGTTTCCCTGTGGTTCAACCCAGAAAGGTTGATGCTATGGGGAGGCTGAATCATGTCGCATAATTCCCAGACCGCCGCGCCGCGCGCGCACCTGAAAAAAACGCTGACTCTGATGCCTGTAGTGATGATGGGCCTGGCTTATATGCAGCCAATGACCCTGTTCGATACGTTCGGCATCGTTTCCGGCCTCACAGACGGTCACGTAGCAACCGCCTACGCCTTCGCGTTAATCGCGATCCTGTTTACTGCGCTGAGCTACGGCAAGCTGGTTCGCCGCTTCCCGTCTGCCGGCTCGGCCTATACCTATGCCCAAAAAGCCATCAGCCCGCACGTCGGCTTTATGGTGGGCTGGTCCTCGCTGCTGGATTACCTGATCATGCCGATGATCAATATCCTGCTGGCGAAAATCTATTTTGAAGCGCTGGTGCCGGGTGTCCCGTCATGGATATTCGTGGTGCTGCTGGTTGGTTTTATGACCCTTTCTAACCTCAAGGGCATTAAAACCGTCGCCAATTTCAACAGCATTATCGTGGTGCTGCAAATGGCGGTCATGGTGGCGATTACCGGTATGGTAATTTACGGCGTGTCCCATGGCGAAGGGGCCGGCACCCTGACCAGCAGCAAGCCGTTCTGGTCTGAGCAGGCGCACGTGGTGCCTATGATCACCGGCGCGACCATTCTGTGCTTCTCGTTCCTGGGCTTTGACGGCATCAGTTCGCTGTCGGAAGAAACCAAGGATGCGGGTCGAGTGATCCCGAAAGCGATCTTTTTGACCGCCCTGATTGGCGGCGTGATCTTTATCGTGGTTTCTTACTTCCTGCAGCTTTATTTCCCGGATATCTCGCGCTTTAAAGATCCGGACGCGTCGCAGCCGGAAATCATGCTCTACGTGGCGGGTAAAACCTTCCAGTTCGGCATTCTGATTTTCTCCTGCATCACCGTGCTGGCTTCCGGCATGGCGGCGCACGCGGGCGTTTCCCGCCTGATGTATGTGATGGGGCGTGACGGCGTGTTCCCGGAGCGCTTCTTCGGCTATATTCATCCGAAGCTGCATACGCCAGCGCTGAACGTATTGTTGGTAGGCGCTATCGCGCTTTCCGCCATTACCTTCGACCTGGTGACGGCGACGGCGCTGATCAACTTCGGCGCGCTGGTGGCCTTCACCTTTGTTAACCTTTCGGTGATCTCGCAGTTCTGGATCCGTGAAGGGCGCAACAAGACGCTGATGGACAACATTAACTTCCTGCTGCTGCCGCTGTGCGGCGCGCTGACGGTGGGGGCGCTGTGGATCAATCTGGAAGAAAGCTCGATGATCCTCGGCCTGGTCTGGGGCGCAATTGGCCTGGTCTATCTGGCCGTGGTGACGCAGCGCTTCCGCAAACCGGTGCCGCAGTACACCGAAGAGCCGATGTAACCCAGCCCGCATTTAGCGTGGTGATGGGCTAAAAAGAAGGGCGCGGTTCTGTGAACCGCGCCCTTTTTAATTGCCGCTGCCCGTAGCCGAAAAATCAGGAAACCAGTTCGCGAGCGTAATCAAACAGCGCTTTCAGCTGCGTCATCTTCGCCTTATCGCCGTCGTACTGATTAAACAGCATCTCCAGCTCCTGCACATAGTTCTGCACGCGTTCCGGGCTGAGCGCCTCACGGCGATGCTGCAACCAGCGCTTTTGCTCGGCCTCATCCAGCGTGCCGGGGAAGTTGCGCGCCCGAAAGCGGAACAGCAGCTTCTCAATACGCTTATCGTTAAAGGTCAGATCCAGCGCGGGCAGGTTTTCCGGCGTCGTTTGCCGGATGATATTCATGGCGCTGCGATCGGCATCGCTGAAAAAGCCGTCGTAGAGCTGGGCGTCCACATCGTCAGAAGCCACAAACGGCTCCGCTTCCGCATAGAGCGCCACCACTTTTTCACGCGCCTCCGGGTGCTGACGCAGCAGCGCCAGATTATCCAGGCAACGCTGACGATCGATCCCCAGACGCTCCGCATCTTCCGGGCGTAACGTATTGGCCGGTGCGACGACCGGACATTTATTGATATGCACCAGCTTGATCGGTACGGGGGCGGCATCGCCCAAATCTTCCCGGCGCGTGTAGAGTCTTTCACGCAGCGCATCGGCATCCAGCGCCAGGAGCGGAGAAATATCCTGGGCCAGATCGCAGGTAATCAGCGCGTTTTTATTGGTGGGATGCCAGGCGAGCGGGGCGATCCAGCTGGTATTGCCGCGCTGGGCGCCAAACATGCCGGAGATGTGCATCAGCGGCTTCATCTGCGGTATATCGATAAGCGTCATAATCTTCTGCTTGTTGCGATGGCTGAACAGAAAATCATACAGGCGCGGCTGCTTCTCTTTTACCAGCTTTGCCATAGCGATGGTCGCGTAAACATCGGACATCGCATCGTGCGCGTTTTCGTGCGCCACGCCGTTGGCTTTGGTCAGATGTTCCAGGCGAAAGCTGGGAAAGCCGTCGTCATTTTCCGGCCACTCGATACCTTCCGGCCTCAGCGCGTAGCAGGCGCGCATCACGTCCAGCAAATCCCAGCGGCTGTTGCCGTTCTGCCAGCTCCAGCCGTAAGAATCGTAAAAGTTGCGGTAGAGCAGATTGCGCGTGACCTCGTCGTCGAAACGGATATTGTTATAGCCGACGATGCAGGTATTGGGCTCGCTAAACAGCTGGTGAATACGCTGGGTGAAAGCGGCCTCGTTCATGCCTTTGGCTTTCGCCAGCTGCGGCGTAATGCCGGTGATCATCACGGCTTCCGGCTGCGGCAGATAGTCGTCCGCAGGCTGGCAGTAGAACACTTCCGGTTCGCCAATAATGTTAAAATCCATATCGGTGCGGATGCCGGCAAACTGCGCAGGGCGGTCCAGCGATGGGCTTTTCCCGAAAGTTTCGTAGTCGTGGAAAAGGAACGTAGGTTGATTGCTTTCGTTTTTCACTGTTTATCTCTGTCCACTTCTGTTTGTTAACTTCCTGAAAACGCAGCGCTCAATCTGATGCTTGCGGTCTTATACGTTCAGTCATATTGGTTGAAGTAACCTCAAACTCTTCAATGAAGATAATCTTCACACCCATGCGTGCAGAACCGCGCCCGTAGCGATGCCTGTCCTGACGCCTTTAATGGTAAACCATATTGCGGCTGCCAAAAAGCGGCAGGAGGTTACGCGCTCCTTCCGGTTCTTTTTCTGCAAAGCGTAGCCACTTTCTTATAGAGATCAGGAGGCGGTTTACCTTCCCTAATCTTAATATTTTCTTGCACTTTTTTAATACGTTACGACGGCGGATCCCGTACAACAGGCTGTTTTTTTCCAGTCTATTGAGGATTTACCGTTGAAGAAGCGTCAGCTTGCAAGTATCAGCCTGGTTCTGGCCGTGGTCGCCGTAGCCCATGCTGAAGATAACCCCTTAGCTTTTCCCCTGACCGCGCCCGCTATCGACGCCGCTTCCTGGGTGCTGATGGACGCCACGACCGGACAGGTGCTGACGCAGGGCAATGCCGACGAACGCCGCAATCCGGCCAGCCTGACCAAGCTGATGACGGGCTACGTGGTGGATCGTGCTATCGACAGCAAGCACATCAGCCGCGACGACATGGTCACCGTGGGTAAAGATGCCTGGGCCGCCGGTAATCCCGTGTTTAAAGGGTCTTCGCTGATGTTTCTTAAGCCCGGCGAGAAAGTCTCGGTACGCGATCTGAGCCGCGGCGTCATTATCGATTCCGGCAACGACGCCTGCGTGGCGCTGGCGGATTATGTTGCGGGCAGCCAGGCCGCTTTTGTCGAGCAGATGAACCAGTATGTGGTTAAGCTTGGCCTTAAAAACACCCATTTTGAAACGGTCCACGGCCTGGATGCGCCGGGACAGTACACCACGGCTGGCGATCTGGCTAAGCTGTCGCGCGCCATTATCTCCGGCGAGCCGGATTTTTATCAGATGTACAGCGAGAAATCGCTGACGTGGAACGGCATTACCCAGCAGAATCGTAACGGTTTGTTATGGGATAAAACGCTGCACGTCGACGGCCTGAAGACCGGCCACACCGAAAGCGCGGGTTTCAATATCATTGCTTCCAGCGTGGACGGCCAGCGCCGACTTATCGCCGTAATCATGGGCGGCAAAAGCCCTAAAGGGCGCGAAGAGCAGGCGCGCAAGCTGCTGATCTGGGGACAGAGCAATTTTGATACCGTGCAGCTGTTCCATGCTGGTAAAGAGATCGGCCATGAGAATGTCTGGTACGGCAATCCGCATCAGGTAGCCGTAGGCAGCGATAAGGATGTTTATCTCTCCTTGCCTCGTGAAGACGTCAAAAAAATCAAGGCCAGGTACGTCATTGACCGCAAGGATCTTGAGGCGCCGCTGAAGCTGCATGAGCAGGTCGGCACTATCCAGCTGGTGGATGGCGACAAAGAGCTGGCTTCTTACCCGTTGGTGACGCTGAAACCGGTGGAAAAAGCGGGCGTGATCACTCGCATTACTGACTACATCAAACGCAAGCTGTAACCCCTGATGGCGATCCGCAACGGGTCGCCATTTTGCCTGTTTGTTGAGCTGCTGTTGCACCACTGTTATCGTGAGACGGCAATACGCAAAAAAGCGGGCGAAGCCCCGCAGGGCAGGGTATGATGCCGGAAAATAGCCCGCCCCTGGAGAAAGTTTTGCGTCCCGACAAGCCGCTATCGGCCTTTGAATTCACCCTCTATCGTAACTATCGCACGGTGCACGGCATTCGCATCGCGCTGGCGTTCGTGCTGACGTTTCTGCTGATCCGCCTGTTCTCTATCCCGGAAGGCAGCTGGCCGCTGATTACGCTGGTGGTGGTGATGGGGCCGATTTCCTCCTGGGGTAACGTCTTTCCGCGTGCGATCCAGCGCATCGGCGGTACGATATTCGGCTCGGTTTCGGGGCTGATTGCGCTCTGGCTGGAGCTGTGGTCGCTGCCGGTAATGCTGGCCTGGTGCACACTGGTGATGTTTTTATGCGGTTTTCTGACGCTGGGCAAGCACCCTTATATGGCGCTGCTGATCGGCATTACGCTGGCGGTGATCTGCGGCGGCGCGCCGGGCGATATGACCATGGCGCTGTGGCGAGGCGGCGACGTGATCCTGGGTTCGGTGCTGGCGCTGTTTTTTACCAGCATTTATCCGCAAAAGGCCTATACCCACTGGCGCATCAAGCTTTCCGATTCCCTGCTGGAAACCGCTAAAATTTACCATGCCGGCTGTTCACCTAACCTGGTGGACAAGCCCCGGCTGACGCGCCCCCTGCAGCGGCTGCTGACCGGCGTGGTGAAAATGCGGTCGCTGATCGATCCCGCCAGCAAGGAAACGCGTATTCCACGTTCGGTTTTTGAAGGTATTCAGACGCTGAACCGCAATATGGTCTGCACGCTGGAGCTGCAGCTGAACGCCTGGTGGTCCTCTCGCGAAAGCCACCTGATAATGCTGAACGCGCCTACGCTGAGGCGCACCCAGCAGATGACGGAAAATACGCTGCGCGCGCTGTCAAAGGCGATAGTGGCGGGCAGCACGGACCAAATCTCCGCCAACAGCGCGGAGCTGGCGGAAATCACCCGCGAGCTGCGGCAGCTGATCAAAGCCTCCAACAGCGACGAGCTGGTGGAAACGCCGATCCACGGCTACGTCTGGCTGAGTCTGGAGATGGCCGCGCAGCTGGAAAGGCTGTCGGATCTGATGCGTCTGGTGCTGCGTAAATAAACGATTAATAACAACTTACTGCGAAAAGCGCCGGTTCGCGCTAAGATAACGCCAGTCCGACTCTACAACTAATCGCCTCGACAGCGGTTCGCCGCTACGCTGAGCGCAATGATAATAATGCCTGCCTTGCAGGCCTGAACAGAAGGTGTTTCCATGGAAAATGCAAAGCAATCCTTTCAGGACGTACTGGAGTTTGTGCGGATGTTCCGTCGTAAGAACAAGCTGCAGCGTGAAATCCACGATATTGAAAAGAAAATCCGCGACAACCAGAAACGCGTGCTGCTGCTGGATAACCTGAGTGAATATATCAAGCCTGGCATGAGCGTCGAAGCCATTCAGGAAATTATCAGCAGCATGCGCAGCGATTACGAAGATCGCGTTGACGATTACATCATCAAAAACGCCGATCTTTCCAAAGAGCGCCGCGAGCTTTCCAAAAGGCTCAAGGCGCTGGGCGAGCCTAAAGCGCAGTAGCCAGGGCTGGAGAACCAAAAAAGGCGATCGACGATCGCCTTTTTCGATCTTACAGGGCACGGCGCTATCCGCAGGGGAAAATCACTTTTCTCCGGAAAAGACTTTGCATATCAGAGCGCCTTTTACCATCATCAGTAGAGTCTTCTCCATTTCTGGCAGGCAGCACTTTGCAAATATTCCGTATTTCTCCGTTAGAGGCCATCAGGCGTACGCCCTGGTATCCCAAAAGACGTTCTTATCGGGTTCTGTTCTGGCGAGAAATCACGCCGCTGGCGGTACCGATCTTTTTTGAGAACCTTTGCGTGCTGTTGATGGGCGTGCTGAGCACTTTCCTGGTGAGCTGGCTGGGCAAGGAGGCGATGGCGGGCGTCGGGCTGGCCGACAGTTTTAATATGGTCATCATCGCTTTTTTTGCCGCTATCGATCTGGGTACCACGGTGGTGGTCGCCTTCAGCCTGGGCAAGCTTAACCGTGAACGGGCCCAGGCGGCCGCCCGCCAGTCGCTGGTGCTGATGACTATTTTCGCCGTGCTGCTGGCAATAGGCATTGAGTTTTACGGCGAGTGGATCATCAATCTTATCGCCGGTAACGCAGAACCGCGGGTAAAAGAGATGGCGCTGATCTATCTCAATATCACCGCATGGAGCTATCCGGCCGCCGCGATTGCGCTGATTGGCTGCGGCGCGCTGCGTGGCGCGGGCAATACCAAGATCCCCATGCTGATTAACGGCGGCATGAATATCCTGAATATTATTTTCAGTACGGTGCTGATCTACGGCTGTTTCTCCTGGAAAGGGATGGGCTTTGTTGGTGCCGGACTGGGGCTGACCATCGCCCGCTATATCGGCGCGGCGGCGGTAATTTATGTGCTGGCTATCGGCTTCAATCCGCGCCTGAAAATCACGCTGAAAAGCTATTTCACCCGGCTCAACACCAATATCCTGATGGAGGTGCTGAGCATCGGCGTGCCCGCCAGTATTGAATCGGTGCTGTTCAACGGCGGCAAGCTGCTGACGCAGGTTTTTGTCGCGGGAATGGGCACCGACGTGATCGCCGGTAACTTTATCGCCTTTTCCATTGCCTCAATGATCAACCTGCCGGGCAACTCCCTTGGCTCCGCCTCAACCATTATTGTCGGCACCCGCCTGGGCAAAGGACAGCTGAAGCAGCCGGAAAGGCAGCTGCGGCATATTTTTTGGCTTTCAACCATCGGGCTGTGCGCGCTGGCGGCGTTGACGGTGCCTTTTGCGGGCATTCTGGCTTCGTTTTATACCCGCGACGAGGAGGTTATCCACGTGGTCAAAATCCTGATCTGGCTGAACGCGCTGTTTATGCCGTTCTGGGCCGCATCCTGGGTTTTACCGGCGGGGCTGAAGGGCGCGCGCGACGCCAGGTTTACCATGTGGGTTTCGCTGTTGGGCATGTGGGGATGCCGCATTGTGGCGGGCTACGGACTGGGCGTGGTACTCGGCTTTGGCGTGGTGGGGATCTGGCTGGGCATGTTTCTGGACTGGATTGTCCGTGGTATCTTCTTCTACCGCCGCATGACCAGCGGACGCTGGCTGTGGAAATATGCGCCCCGGCAGGAGCCGGCCGCTCAGGATTTGGCGCTGTCAAAAAAATAACCGGAAATCACCATGCAATCGCCTACTTCCGCCGGGTCGGAATCGCTGTTTCACCATCGCTCTTTTGTCGCTTTCTGGCTGGCCCGCACCAGCTCCAGTTTCGGTTTTCAGATGCTCTCTATCGCGGTCGGCTGGCAGATTTATGCGCTTACCGGCCGCGCCTTCGATTTAGGCTTAATCGGGCTGGCGCAGTTTCTGCCGGCGGTGGTGCTGGCCTTGCCGGCAGGGCACGTTGCCGATCAGTTTGACCGTCGTCGCGTCGTATTACTGGGGCAGTTTACCGAACTGCTGGCGATTGCCGCGCTGGCGGTGCTGACGCTCATGCACCTGACCAACGAGCTGGTGATCCTGGCGCTGATTTTCGTGCTTTCCATCGCCAAAACGTTAGAGGCGCCGTCGCTGCAGTCCATGCTGCCCGCGCTGGTGCCGCCCTCAATACTGGCGCGGGCGACGGCCGCCAACGCCGCATCGATGCAAACGGCTTCCATGCTTGGCCCGGCGCTCGGCGGCTTTTTATACGTTGCCGGGCCGCAGGCGGTCTATATCACCACTGGCGTACTCTATCTTATCTCCGTCGTGATGGTCAGCCGCCTGCGCTACGACCATGCGCCGCCGCCGCGCACGCCCGCCACCTTCGCCAGCGTCTTTGCCGGGGTGAAATTTATCCGTAACCGGCCGGACGTGCTGGGCGTCATTTCGCTGGATCTGTTTGCGGTACTGCTGGGCGGGGCGACGGCGCTGCTGCCCATTTTCGCCAAAGATATTCTGCATACCGGGCCGTGGGGGCTGGGCCTGCTGCGCGGCGCGCCAGCGGTTGGCGGCCTGCTGGTCGGCTTCTGGCTCAGCCGTCGTTCGCTGGAGCGCAACGTCGGTAAAATCATGTTTGCCTCCGTAGCCGGTTTCGGCGTGGCGACGCTGGTGTTTGCGCTCTCTGAAGAGCTGTGGCTGTCGCTGCTGGCGCTGTTTGCGCTGGGCGGGTTCGATATGGTCAGTATGGTGATCCGCGGCTCGCTGGTGCAGCTGGATACGCCGGATGAGATGCGCGGACGCGTCAGCGCGGTTAACTCTATTTTTATTAATACCTCTAATCAGCTTGGTGAATTTGAGTCGGGGATGCTGGCAGCCTGGCTGGGCGCGGCGCCGGCGGCGGCAGTCGGCGGTATTGGCACGCTGATCGTGGTCGGCCTGTGGATGGCCTGGTTCCCGAGCCTTCGCAAGCGCCAGCGGCTGCACGATCCCGTTTCTTCTTCCTGATCCCACCCTTAATAAGCGCCGTTAATGATTAACGGCGCCGTTACCGCTTTTCTCCCCCTCGTTTTTTTCGCCAGGCTGGCCGCGCCGATAGGTTATCGACAGCCTGTTTTTTCCGTGGTCGCTTCCTTTTTTCCTTATCTTTTCTGCGGGTTAAGACCAAGCGGTACGTCTCGACGGTCTGAAAAACGTGATGATTTCTTATTGCAAATGAAAACCATTATCAATAAAATCGACGCCTTGCAGTTCCTGTTTTCATGGCACTAATGATGGAAGATGATGATATGACAGGCGGTTGGGATAGCGACGCGCAGGCGAGCTGGCAGCACAAGCTGAGCCTGGGGTCGCCAGCGGTCGTGACGGAAGGTGACATCTGCACCGTCACCTTTTACTGGCGGGATCCCGCCGGAACGGAACAGACTTCGCCGGTGCGCCGGGTATGGATTTATATCACCGGCGTCACCGATCATCACCAGCAGCGCGCGCCGCAAAGCCTGCAACGCATCAGCGGCACGGCTATCTGGCAGTGGCAGGTTCGGCTAAATGCGGGCTGGCGAGGCAGCTACTGCTTTATCCCTTCCGTAAACGAAAATGATTTTCCCCCCGAGGCGCTGCAAAGTCCGCCGGACCGCGCGGCGCTGCGCGAAGGCTGGCGCAGGCTGCTGCCGCAGGCGATAGCCGATCCGCTTAATCCCCATACCAGCTGGCGAGGCGGACGCGGCCATCCCGTCTCCGCGCTGCATCTGCCGCAGGCGCCTGTGCAGCCGGGTTGGACAGAGCGCGTTGAGTTCGCTGCGCCGTGCTGCCTGACGTGGGAAAGCAAAAGGCTGGGCAATCAGCGGCGGGTATGGCTTTTCACCACTGGCGAAAGCCAGCCGGAACAGCGCCCGCTGGCCGTGCTGCTGGATGGCCAGTTCTGGGCGGAGCAGATGCCGGTCTGGTCTGCACTGCAGGCGCAAACCGATCGCGGTCAGCTGCCACAGGCGGTTTATCTGCTGATTGATGCCATCGACACGCAGCATCGCGGCGAGGAGCTGACCTGCAATCCCGACTTCTGGCTGGCGGTCCAGGAAGAGCTGCTGCCGCTGCTTGCGCAGCACGCGCGCTGGCGCGACGAACCGGTGACCACCGTGGTGGCCGGACAGAGCTTCGGCGGTCTTTCCGCCCTCTATGCCGCGCTGCACTGGCCGCAGCGTTTCGGCTGCGCGCTCAGCCAGTCCGGCTCTTTCTGGTGGCCGCATCGCCAGCGCACCGGCGAGGACGGCTGGCTGACAGAGCAGCTGATGCAGGGCCGGCTCAGCGTTGCGCCGCTGCGCATTTATCTGGAAGCGGGCCTGCGCGAACCTGTCGTTTTGCAGGCTAACCAGCGCATTTATCCGCTGCTGCAACGGGCCTGCCCGACGCTGCACTATCGCCTTGTTGACGGCGGCCACGACGCGCTGTGCTGGCGAGGCGGCCTGATTAACGGGCTGACCACGCTGTGGCAGTCTGTCCCTGCTAAATCCGGAGTTTCCGATGGAACAGAGTAATCCTTTCGATCGCCCTGAGGGGCCGTTTTTCGTGCTGCAAAATCATCTGGGCTACAGCCTGTGGCCAGCCCACTGCGCCCGGCCCGCTGGCTGGCAGCCGGCGTATGGCCCGGCGACGCAGCACGAATGCAACGACTGGCTGGCGCGCTGGCAAACGCTGACCCCGGCCCATTTTGCGGCGGGAGTCACAGCGTGAAAAGTGAAATGAGCGAGGCGCTGATGCATAAAGTGCAGCAGCAAATGATGCCGCTGGTAGCGGCGCAGTCCGGTATCTGGATGGCGGAACAGCTTTCGTCACAGGTAAACGCCTGGAGCGTGGCGCACTATGTGGAGCTGAACGGCGCGTTGAATGAGCCGCTGCTGCGCAAGGCCGTGGTGTGCGGGATGCAGGAGGCGGACACGCTGCGGATGCGCTTTACCGAAAGGGACGGCGTGCCGATGCAGTGGGTCGATGCCGACGCTGACTTTACCCTGCCGGAGTGCGTCGATCTGCGCCACGAGGCCGATCCCGCAGCGGCGGCGCTGGCGCGTATGCAGCAGGATCTGGATCAGGATTTGCGCATCAGCAGCGGCAGTCCGATCTACCGTCATATTCTTTTTCGCCTGAGCGAAAGCCGCTGGTACTGGTATCAGCGTTTTCATCATCTGGTGGTGGACGGCTTCAGCTTTACCGCCATCACTCGTCGCATTGCGGAGATTTATACTGCGCTTTGCACCGGCAGCGAGCCGAAGCCTTCGCCTTTCGTCCCTTTCAGCGACGTGGTGGAGGAGTACGATCGCTATAGCGCCTCCGCGACCCGCCAGCGCGATGCCGCCTTCTGGAAAGAGCAGGCGAGCCAGCTGCCGATGCCCGCCAGCCTGTCGCCGCTGCCGCTGAACGGACAAAGCGCCACCACGCATCTTATTCGTCAGCATTTGCAGCTGAGCCGCGAAGATTTCCGCGAGCTGCGGGCGCAAAGCCAGCTCAGCGCGTCGGAACTGGCGCTGGCGCTGGTTGCGGTGTGGCTGGGCCGCCTCAGCGCGCGGGCGGAATACAGCGCGGGCTTTATCTTTATGCGCCGCCTGGGATCGGCCGCGCTGAGCGCCACCGGGCCGGTGCTCAACGTGCTGCCAATGGCGATACGGCTCGATCCTCAGGCCACGTTGCCACAGCTGGCGGAGGCGCTGCAGCAGCAGTTGAAAAAAGCGCGCCGCCATCAGCGCTACGACGCGGAGCAAATCCAAAGGGATATCGGCCAGCTGAGCGAGCCGCTGTTCGGCCCGGTCATTAACCTGAAAATGTTTGACTACCGGCTGGATTTTGCCGGTATCGAAGGCGTGACCCACCAGCTGGCTTCCGGCCCGGTACGCGATCTGGAAATCGCGCTCTACCCGGACGAAGAGGGCAACGTCTCGCTGGAAATCCTGGCGAACGCGGAGCGCTATCAGGCGGAAACGCTGCGTGAGCATCTTGCCCGCCTGCCGCTGCTGCTTAGCCAGTTCGCGGGCCATCCGACGTTGACCTACGCGCAGGCGACGCTGCTGCACCCGCATGAGGAAAAGCGGCTGCGGCAGATTAACGATACGGCGATCGAGGTACCGCAAACCACGCTGAGCAGCCTGATTATGGCGCAGGCGCGGCGCACCCCGGACGCAGACGCGCTGGCGGATGACCAGCATAGTTTTACCTACCGCGAGATGCGTCAGCAGGTAACGGCGCTGGCTCAGGCGCTGCAAAAGCGGGGCGTGCAGGCGGGCGACATCGTGGCCGTGGCGCTGCCGCGTTCGGTATTTTTGTCGCTTGCCCTACAGGCCATTGTGGAGCTGGGCGCCGCCTGGCTGCCGCTGGATACCGGCTATCCGACCGATCGGCTGAGCATGATGCTGGAAGACGCTAACCCGCGTCTGTTAATCACCACCGAAGAACAGCTGGGCCGCTTTGCGCAGCTCGAAAATCTGCAAAGCTTCTGCTACCACCAGCCGTTGCCGACAGTGGATCTTGCGCCTGCTCAGGATCTGTCACGCCCGTACCATACCGCCTATGTGATTTATACCTCCGGCTCAACCGGACGGCCAAAAGGCGTCATGGTCGGCCAGCAGGCGATCGTAAACCGCCTGCTGTGGATGCAGGACCACTATCGATTGACTACCGACGATGTAGTGCTGCAAAAGACGCCGTGCAGTTTTGACGTCTCGGTCTGGGAATTTTTCTGGCCGTTTCTGACTGGCGCGCAGCTGGTGATGGCGCCACCGGAAGCGCATCGCGATCCGCAGGCGCTCCAGGCGCTGTTCAGCCGTTACGGTGTCACAACTACGCACTTCGTTCCTTCCATGCTGGCGGCGTTTGTCACCGCGTTAACCGATGACGAGGCCGTGGCCCACTGTGCTTCTTTACGGCGGGTATTCTGTAGCGGCGAGGCGCTGCCGACCGATCTCTGTCGCCAGTGGCAGGACAAAACGGCCGTGCCGCTGCACAATCTTTATGGCCCGACCGAAGCGGCGGTGGATGTGAGCTGGTATCCGGCCTACGGCGAAGCGTTGGCCAACGTAACGGGCGCAAGCGTGCCGATTGGCTATCCGGTCTGGAACACCGGGCTGCGCATCCTGGATGGCAATATGCAGCCGGTGCCGCCGGGCATTGCGGGCGATCTCTATCTGACCGGCGTGCAGCTGGCGCAGGGCTATCTGGCGCGAGCCGATTTGACCGCCAGCCGTTTTATTGCCGATCCGGAAGGCGAGGGCGCAAGAATGTACCGCACCGGCGACGTGGCGCGCTGGCTGGAGAACGGCGCGGTGGAATATCTGGGCCGCAGCGACGATCAGCTTAAGATCCGTGGACAGAGGATCGAGCTGGGCGAGATCGATCAGGCGCTGCTGTCGCTGGATAACGTGGCGCAGGCGGTTACCCATGCCTGCGTGCTCGGCAACGCCAGCGCGGGCGGCGGCGATCAACGGCAGCTGGTGGGCTACGTGGTGGCCGCGTCCGGCGAACTGGATACGGCCGCGCTACGCGAGCAGCTTAGCGATCGCCTGCCCGCGCACATGGTGCCGGTGGTGCTGGTGCAGCTGGCGGCTTTCCCGCTAAGCGCTAACGGCAAGCTGGATCGCAAGGCGCTGCCGCTGCCACAGTTGGCCCACGCCGCAGGTCGCGCGCCGGCAGATGGTGTGGAAACCGTGGTGGCCGAAGCCTTTGCCCGCCTGCTGGACTGCGAGATCCGCTCGGTTAATGATGACTTCTTTGCCCTCGGCGGCCATTCGCTGCTGGCGATGCGGCTGGCGGTCGATCTGCGTCGCCGTCTCGACAGACCGGTGACGCCGGGGCTGATTATGGTGGCGTCCACCGTCGGCGCGCTGGCGGAAAAGCTGACGCGGCAGAGCGAAGAAGAGGCGAGCCGCGCGGGCATGGAAACCATCCTGCCGCTGCGGCGTTCGCACGGCCCCACGCTGTTTTGCTTCCATCCGGCCTCCGGCTTCGCCTGGCAGTTCAGCATTCTGCAACGCTATCTGGACGCGCGCTGGTCGCTGATCGGCATTCAGTCGCCGCGCCCGCACGGGCCAATGCAGCAGGCGGAAAATCTTGATGAGCTTTGCGAGCGGCATCTGGCCACGCTGCGCGAGCAGCAGCCGCACGGCCCTTACTATCTGCTGGGCTATTCGCTGGGCGGCACGCTGGCGCACGCTATCGCGGCGCGCCTGCAGGCGCAGGGCGAAAAAGTCGCCTTCCTGGGGCTGCTGGATACCTGGCCGCCGGAAACGCAAAACTGGTCACGGAATAACCAGCTGGATGCCGAAGTGCTGGCGGAAATCGACCGCGAGCGTGAAGCCTTTATGGCCGCCCAGGCGTCGCTGCGCGAGTCGCTGGCGGCCTCGGCCAGCCAGGCGCTGTTTGGCGCTATCGAAGGCAACTACGGCGATGCGGTCAGGCTGCTGGCGACCGCGAAAAGCCGCCGCTTCGTCGGGGAAGCCACGCTGTTCGTCGCGCAGAAAACGCTGAAGCCGGGGCAGGATGCGCACACCGCGTGGGCGCCATGGCTCGACGCGCTGCAAACCTTCCCGGTGGAATGCGCGCATGTGGATATTATTTCGGCAGAGGCGTTTACCCATATCGGCCCACGCCTTAACCAACTGCTGGATCGGGCAACACAATGAAAAAACAGACCTTTATGCTCAGCCTCAGCCTGCTGAAGACGCACCCTGATTTTCGGGCGGTGTTTATCGCCCGCTTTATCTCTATCCTGGCGCTGGGCCTACTTGGCGTCGGCGTGCCGGTGCAGATCCAGCAGCTGACCGGTTCTGCCTGGCAGGTAAGCCTGGCGGTCACGCTGACCGGCGCGGCCCTGTTTACCGGTTTGATGCTGGGCGGCGTGCTGGCGGATCGCCACGAGCGTCGGCGGCTGATCCTGTTCGCGCGATCGACCTGCGGGCTGGGCTTTATCGGCCTGTGCGTCAATGCCGCCATGCCGTCCCCGTCGCTGACCGCCATCTACCTGCTGGGCATCTGGGACGGCTTTTTCGGCGCCATCGGCGTGACGGCGCTGCTTGCCGCCACGCCCGCGCTGGTGGGCCGTGAAAACCTGATGCAGGCCGGGGCGATCACCATGCTCACGGTCAGACTGGGCGCGGTGATCTCGCCGATGGTGGGCGGCGTGCTGCTCGCAGCGGGCGGCGTATTCTGGAACTTCGCGCTGGCGGCGGCGGGCACCTTTATTACGCTGATCCCGCTGCTGCGTCTGCCGTCGTTGCCGCCGCCGCCGCAGTCGCACGCCAGGCCGCTACGGTCGCTGGCGGAAGGCTTTACCTTTCTGCTCGGCCATCGTCTGATCGGCGGCGTGGCGCTGGTGGGCGCGCTGCTGACCATGGCGACGGCGGTACGCGTGCTTTATCCGGCGCTGGCCATTCGCTGGGAGCTGAGCGCGCAGCAGATCGGCTTTCTCTATGCTGCCGTACCGCTCGGCGCGGCCGCAGGGGCGCTGACCAGCGGCAATCTGGCACAGCATCCGCGTCCGGGCAAGGTGATGCTTTTCACCGCCGTCGCCGCTTTCGTCGCGGTAGGGCTGTGCGGCCTGATGCCTTACTGGGAGGCGGGCGCGCTCTGTCTGATGCTGTTCGGCTACCTGAGCGCCCTGAGCGCGCTGCTGCAATACACGCTGATCCAGACGCTGACGCCGGACGCGATGCTGGGCCGTATCAACGGCCTGTGGACGGCACAAAACGTGATGGGTGACTCGCTGGGCGCGCTGCTGCTGGGCGCGATGACCACGGTGATGCTGCCCGCCACCGCCGCCAGCAGCAGCGGCCTGGGGCTGGCCATCGTCAGCCTGGTGCTGGCCGCCGCCTTCGGTTCGCTCCGACGCTATCGCCAGCCCGCGCCCGCTTCGCCGGGAGAAAGCGTAACTGAATAACATCGGGTTTTAGTCCTTCCTTACCTGCCCTGGCGGCAGGTAATGCTGCCAAATGATGCTAATAACGGCGCAAACGTTGCGCCCGGTCGCGGCGTGGTGTTTTGCACTGTTTTAAACTGCGAAACGTTGCTTGACATCACAAAGAATTTACTTAAAGTTACGCGGTAATAATGCAAATGATAATCATTATTATACTTTTTATCGTTGTGGCTGGAGGCCGTTATGGAGACGCTTTGCGCTGATGCAGTTAAACCATCAGTTTCTCTCTCATCTGAGAGCTTTTTCTTCGCATCGTCGTGGAAAAGCTTTATCACCACTGGTCGCTTTGCCGAAATTACCTGTCCCGCCGCCGACGGCGACAACCTGCAGGGCGCTTTCCAGCAGCAGGTACGCAGCGCCTTTGCCGCAGCCAGGGCCAAAGGGATTATGCGCCCGGTGATGGTTGGCGCCATCCCCTTTGATACGCGCCAGCCTTCCGCGCTATTTATTCCTGAGCGTCATGAGGCATTCTCCCGCCAGCAGCAGCCAGAGTCGGCGCAGCAGGCGAGATCTGCCGTAGAGCCAGTAATTACCGCGCGCCAGAACATTCCTGAACAGGCTGAATTTATGGAGATGGTGGCGAAAGCAGCGGAAGCGACCGCCCAGCCTGGCCTGGATAAAGTGGTGCTCTCGCGTCTGATCGATATCACTACCGCCGAGCCGGTGCAGGCTACGGCGTTAATGGATCGCCTGATTGCGCTCAACCCTGGCAGCTATCACTTCCATGTTCCGCTGGCCGACGGCAGCACGCTGCTGGGCGCCAGCCCGGAGCTGCTGCTGCGTAAGTCGGGCGAAACCTACACTTCGCTGCCGCTGGCGGGCTCGGCCAGACGCGATCGCAGCGACAAAGCGCGCGATCTTGCGGTAGGCGAAAAGCTGATGTACTCGCAAAAAGATCGCTACGAGCACCGCCTGGTGACCAACGCCATGTACGACGTGCTGAAACCGCGCAGCCGCTCTCTGGCGGTGCCGGACAAGCCGGAGCTGATCACTACTTCGACGCTGTGGCACCTTGCTACCGCGATTGAAGGCAAAGCCGCAGCGGCTGAGGAAACGGCGCTGTCGCTCGCCTGCCTGCTGCATCCTACGCCCGCGCTGAGCGGTTATCCGCACGTTGCCGCTTGCGAGTGGATTGAAAAGCTGGAGCCGTTTAACCGCGAGCTGTTCGGCGGCATCGTCGGCTGGTGCGACGACGAAGGCAACGGCGAATGGGTGGTGACCATTCGCTGCGGCACGCTGGCCGGAAAAAACATTCGCCTGTTCGCCGGCGCGGGCATCGTTCCGGCCTCTTCGCCGGAATCGGAATGGCGCGAAACCGGCGTCAAGCTCAGCACCATGCTGCACGTATTTGGACTGCAATAAGGCTATTTTATGACGATTTCCTATTCCCGCTGGCCCGACGATTTTGCGGCCCGCTACCGTGAAAAAGGCTACTGGCTGGATCTGCCGCTAACGGATATTTTGACTCGCCATGCCGACAGCACGGAAACGGCGCTGATCGACGGCGACCGCGCATACAGCTACCGGCAGCTGGAGAGCGCCAGCACCCGTCTGGCGGCGGCCTTACAGCGTCGCGGCCTGAAGTGCGGCGATACCGCGCTGGTGCAGCTGGGCAACGTGGCCGAATTCTATATCGTGCTGTTTGCACTGCTGAAGCTCGGCGTGGCGCCGGTCAACGCGCTGTTCAGCCATCAGCGCCAGGAGCTGGACGCCTACGCCAGCCAGATTGAGCCTGCTTTGCTGATCGCCGATCGTCAGCACGCGCTGTTCGCCACCGACGACTATCTGCAACCGCTGCGCCAGCGCTATCCGTCGCTGCGTGAGGTGGTGCTGCGCAACGCTCGTGAGGACGATACCTCGCTTGCGGCCTTAATTGACGAGGCGCAAGGCGAGTTTGTCGCTGCGCCTTCCGCCGCTGACGAAGTCGCGTTTTTCCAGCTTTCCGGCGGCAGTACCGGCACGCCCAAGCTGATCCCGCGTACCCATAACGACTACTACTACAGCATCCGCCGCAGCGTGGAAGTCTGTTGCTTTAACGAAAAAACCCGCTATCTCTGCGCTTTGCCCGCCGCGCACAACTATCCGCTCAGTTCGCCGGGCGCCTTCGGCGTGTTTTATGGCGGCGGCCTGGTGGTGCTGGCAGGCGATCCGAGCGCCAACCTTTGTTTCCCGCTGATTGAAAAACACCAGATTACGGCGACGGCGCTGGTGCCGCCAGCGGTCAGCCTCTGGCTACAGGCGATTCAGGAGTGGGGCAGCAATCGGGCGCTTGGCTCGCTCCAGCTGTTGCAGGTTGGCGGCGCGCGCTTAAGCGAAGCGCTGGCGGCACGCATTCCGGCAGAAATTGGCTGCCGGCTGCAACAGGTCTTCGGCATGGCGGAAGGGCTGGTCAACTATACGCAGCTGACCGACGACGAGTGGCACATCTTCTCGACGCAGGGCACGCCGATGAGCCCGGACGATGAGGTCTGGGTCGCGGACGAGCAGGGCAATCCGCTGCCGCAGGGCGAAACCGGACGGCTGATGACGCGCGGCCCGTACACCTTCCGCGGCTATTACCGCAGCCCGGAGCACAACGCGCAGGCCTTTGACGCCAACGGCTTCTATTGTTCCGGCGACCTGGTCTCCATTACGCCGGACGGCTATATCTGCGTGCAGGGCCGCGAAAAAGATCAGATCAATCGCGGCGGCGAGAAAATTGCCGCTGAAGAGATCGAAAACCTGCTGTTACGCCACGAGGCCATTCTGCACGTTGCGCTGGTCTCAATGGAGGACAGCCTGCTGGGCGAAAAAAGCTGCGCCTTTATCGTGGGCAAACGTCCCGTGCGCGCCGTGGAGATCCGCCGCTATCTGCGCGAGCTTGGCGTGGCGGACTACAAGCTGCCCGATCGTATTGAAACCGTTGACGAACTGCCGCTGACGCCCGTCGGTAAAGTGGATAAAAAACGCCTGCGTCAACAGCTGGCCGCCAGCCAGACCAACTGAATTCCGGAGAAAAAATGACTATCCCTGCACTGAAAGCCTATGCGCTGCCTGCCGCCGCCGACCTGCCAGAAAACAAGGTCAAATGGACGTTTGAACCCGCCAGGGGCGCGCTGCTGATCCACGATATGCAGAACTATTTTATTAATTTCTGGGGCGAAGACTGCCCGATGATCAAACAGGTCATCAGCAATATCGCCGCGCTGCGTGAATACTGCCGCCAGAACGGCATTCCGGTTTACTACACGGCGCAGCCTAATCATCAAAGCGATAAAGACCGCGCGCTGCTGAACGATATGTGGGGGCCGGGGCTGAATAAACATCCGGAGCAGCAGAAAGTCGTAGCCGAACTGGCGCCGGAAGAGGGTGACGAAGTGCTGGTGAAATGGCGCTACAGCGCCTTCCATCGCTCGCCGCTGGAGCAGCACCTGAAAGAGACCGGCCGCGACCAGCTGATTATCTGCGGCGTGTACGCGCATATCGGCTGCCTGACCACTGCTATCGATGCCTTTATGCGGGATATCCAGCCCTTTATGGTGGCGGATGCGCTGGCTGACTTCAGCCGCGACGAGCACCTGATGGCGCTGAAATACACCGCCGGTCGCGCCGGGAAAGTGGTGCTGACGGAAGATCTGCTGCCGGTGCCGCTGAGCATGGCGCAGCTGCGCGCGCTGGTGCAGCCGATGCTGGATGAGGACGAAACGCCGGAAGAGGATGAGAACCTGATCGATTACGGCCTGGATTCGGTGCGCATGATGGCGCTGGCGGCGCGCTGGCGTAAAGTTTACGGCGATATCGATTTTGTGATGCTGGCGAAAGAACCGACGCTGGCGGCCTGGTGGCGTCTGCTGTCGCGGGAGCGCGCATGAACCTCGATTTTACCAATAAACATATTTGGGTAACCGGTGCCGGTAAAGGCATTGGCTATGCCACCGCGCTGGCCTTTCACGAGGCGGGCGCGACGGTAGTCGGGCTGGATCTCGCTTTCCCTCAGGCCGATTACCCGTTTCAGACCGTGGAGCTGAACGTGGCCGACGCGCAGCAGGTAAAAGCGGTATGCCAGCGGCTGCGGCCGGAAACGCCGCGACTGGACGTGCTGGTCAACGGCGCGGGCATTCTGCGGATGGGCGCGACGGATGAGCTGGACGTGGCGGACTGGGAAGCGGTGATGGCCGTCAACGTCGGCGGCGCGTTTAACCTGTTCCAGCAGACCATGCCGTGGTTCCGCGAGCAGCGCGGCGGCGCTATCGTCACCGTGGCGTCGGACGCTGCGCACTGTCCGCGCATCGGCATGTCGGCCTACGGCGCGTCGAAAGCGGCGCTGCGCAGCCTCAGCCTGACGGTTGGCCTGGAGCTGGCCTCTTTCGGCGTGCGCTGCAACCTGGTGTCGCCAGGCTCGACCGATACCGATATGCAGCGCACGCTGTGGAAAAGCCCGGATGCCGAACAGCAGCGCATTCGCGGCTTCGCGGAGCAGTTTAAAGTCGGTATTCCGCTGGGCAAAATCGCCCGGCCAGAGGAGGTCGCCAGTACCATCCTGTTCCTTGCGTCCGATCAAGCCAGCCATATCACGATGCAGGATATTGTGATCGACGGTGGCAGCACGCTGGGGGCGTAATGACAAAATCTATCTGGAAGCGCCAGCTGAGTCTGGATGAGCTTAACCGCATGGGCGACGGATCGATGGTCGCCCATCTGGGCATGACCTTTACGCTGCTGGAAGAGGCCAGGCTGGAGGCGACCATGCCGGTCGATGCCCGTACGCAGCAGCCTTTTGGCCTGCTGCACGGCGGCGCGTCGGTCGCGCTGGCGGAAACGTTAGGATCGATGGCCGGCTTTTTGACCAGCCAGGAAGGGCAGTGCGTGGTCGGCACGGAGATTAACGCCAGCCACCATCGCGCCGTGACCGGCGGCCTGGTGCGCGGCGTGTGTCAGCCGCTGCATCTTGGCAGAAGCCAGCAGGTCTGGGAAATCGCTATCTATGACGACAGGGACAGGCGCTGCTGTACCGCAAGATTGACCACGGCGCTGCTGGGCTAATTTTCGGCCCGCCGCCGCAAGACAGCACGTCGGGCCGCTTTACCTCTGATCATTCAGTTACATGGAGAGAATATGAACGCTACCTTCAGCCGTGGAAAAGGCTACCTGTTAACGCTGGCGCTGTTTGCCGCCGCGATCCCCGCCCACAGTGAAACCGCTGAACCGCTGCGCCAGCCCGTTGCCAAAGGCGCTTATGAAATGGCTTACAGCCCGTCGCAGCAGGCGCTGTATGTGGCAACCTCCGGCAGCCGCCAGCTGGATAAGGGCGGCGTGGTTTACCGCCTCGATCCGCAGACCCTGGCCATTACTCAGGCGATCCACAACGACCTCAAGCCCTTTGGTACGGCAATCAACAATAAAACCGACACGCTTTTTGTCGGCAACACGCTGGACAGCACGGTCACCGCGATCGATGTAAAAAGCGGTCAGGTAAAAGGACGTCTGGTGCTGGATGCGCGTCCGCGCAGCGAAAATTTCCGTCCGCTGGCGCCGCGTGAGCTGGCGGTAGATGAAAATACCAATACGGTTTATATCGGCGGCGTGGGCGAAGAGAGCCGCATCTGGGTGGTGGATGGCGATAAGCTGACGCTGCGCCATACGCTGGAGGGCTTAGGCAAGCACGCTACCGGCCTGACGCTGGACACCGCCGCGCACCGCCTTTACGCCACCGGCGGCGATAACGAACTCTTCACTTTCGACACCGCCAGCAACAAGCTGCTTGGCAAAGTGAAGCTGGCAGAGGGCGAGCACTTCTTTCTGAATATCAGCCTGGATCCGGCCACGCATCGCGCCTTTATCACCGACTCTAAGCAGCCTGAGCTGCTGGTGGTGAACACCGAAGACGGCAAGGTCATACAGAAGGTCGCCGTGCCAAAATCGCTGGCGGTGCTGTTTAATCCGCAGCGCAATGAAATTTATGTGACCCACCGTGAGGCGGGCGAAGTCAGCATTATTGACGGCAAAACCTATAAAGTTGTCAAAACCCTTAAGGCGCCAACCCATCCAAACAGCCTTGCGCTGTCGCCGGATGGTCAGACGTTGTATATCTCCGTTAAGCAGGCTTCTTCCCGCAAACAGGAAGCCGCCGCGCCTGACGAGGTGATGCGCGTCGCGCTGTAATCCGTTGCCCCGATCGCTGACGTCGGGGCTTTATCTTTACGTTTCCGTTCAAAAAGCGACCTTGTCAGTAATGATGGTTATGTTATATTGCTCATAACTACCATCACCAAGGATAAAGCTATGAGCGCCATTCCGGGTTCTTCAGGTATCGCGACGCTGGTAGGCACCCCGAAAGAGATCCAGGCCCGTTTAAATAAGTCTCAGGCCGATCGCGTATTGGCCATGACCTTTGTTCATCAACAGCCGGGCGTGGTCGAGACGTTAACGGAAAACATTATGAACATGACCGTTTCTTTGCTTGAGGTGCTGCGGGAGCGTCAGGAGCAGTCATCGCTGGAGCGACTGGCGGAAATCATGCTGCCGTCGGCGCCGGTCTCGCCAACGTTGCTGAAAGAAGCCGCTATGCTGATCCAGGCCCGTAAGGCCGTACTGGAAAGCGGAGACTGGCTGACGGCGGCAGAAGTGGCCGGGCTGGCCGGGTTCAGCGCGCGCAACCCCAGCGCGCAGCCGCATAAGTGGAAAAAACAGCAGCAGATTTTTACCATTCAGCATCACGGTATTGATTACTATCCTGCCTGGGCTCTGGCGGCGGACACCGGGTTCCGGCCCTGTAAGGCGCTGGCGGAAATCATAAAAATCTTCACCGATAGCAAGGACGGTTGGGGAATGGCCTACTGGTTTCGGGCCGACAACAGCGCCCTGGGCGGCAGGCGTCCGCAGGATTTGCTGCTCAGCAGCCCGGAACAGGTAATAGAAGCAGCGAAAGATGAGGTAGAAGGTGTTGAACATGGCTAGCTCTGCCGATGCTTTACTGCTTCCCGCTCCCACGGCAGAGCTTGCTGTTACCCTGACGCTCCTTAACGCCGGTGAAAAGCTACACCGTATCCATCTGGATAAATATCAAGCGACGCAGTTTAATCCGGGCCTTAAAGGCAACGCGCGATTCAGCCCCATTAAAGATGAGAAAGATCGCGCTATTCCCACGCTGTATGCCGGTACGACGTTTTCCTGCGCGCTGATGGAAACGCTGTTTCACGACGTTCCGCATACCGCCGGGTTCAAAAGCATGGACAAGGCAAAGTTTACCGGCCAGCAGCACTCGGTTATTGAGGTAACGGAAGCGCTGAGGCTGGTGGATTTACGCAGCCTGGCTTTACACAAGCTCGGCCTGAAGCGTAGCCAGCTAATCGATACCGAAAAAGATTGCTATCCGGCCACCCGAAAATGGGCCGAAGCTATTTATTGCCAGTGTCCGCAGGCGCAGGGATTGCTCTGGATATCCAGACAGGATGACGCGGCGCGCGCCATCGTGCTTTTTGGCGATCGCCTCGGCGTAAAAACGCTACGGCCCACGGGCGTTTCCCGTTCTCTGCTACAGGATCACGGCACCTGGTTTAAAGTGCTGGAGCTGGCAGAACGCATAGCGCTGACCATTGTGCCCGCACGGCATTAATCGGCTTCTTTCCTGTCTGCCATCCTGCTTTTGCTTTAAAATCGTCGCTGGTACAAATCTTGTCATCAATTGCCGTTAAAACTTGCCGTTTTAAAAAGGATGAATGCAATGAAAGAAAGATTTCCGCAAGGCTTTATGTGGGGCGGCGCGACCGCCGCGAATCAGGTAGAAGGCGCCTACAACGAGGATGGCAAAGGGCTTTCCATCGTGGACGCCATTCCCGGCGGCAAGTCCCGCCTGGCTATCGTTTCCTCGCCTGATTTTGATTTCACCCTCGACCCTTCCCGCTACACCTATCCCAACCATAAAGGCATCGATCACTATCACCGCTTCCGCGAGGATATCGCGCTGTTTAAGGAGATGGGCTTTAAGTGCTATCGCTTCTCCATTGCCTGGACCCGCATCTATCCAAACGGCGTTGAGCAGCAGCCCAACGAAGCGGGCCTGCGTCATTATGATGAGGTGATTGCTACCTGTCTTGCGCACGGCATCGAGCCGGTTATCACCCTTTCCCATTATGAAATGCCGCTGCATCTCGCCACCGAATTCGGCGGCTGGAAAAATCGTGAAATCATTGAGCATTTTGAACGCTTTGCCCGGACGGTGCTGGAACGCTACGGCCAGAAAGTAAAGTACTGGATGACCTTTAACGAGATCAACAGCGCGGTACATTTCCCGATGATGAGCCAGAGCCTGACGGTAAAAACCGGCGCGCTGGAGCCGCAGGCGAAATTTCAGGCGTGGCATAACCAGTTTGTCGCCAGCAGCATGGCGGTGAAAATCGCGCACGAAACCAATCCCGCCATTCAGATTGGCTGCATGATTATCTACGCTACCGCCTATGCCTTTGACTGTAACCCGCTTAACCAGCTGGCCACGCTGAAAGAGATGCAGTCGTTTAACTTCTACTGCGCCGACGTGCAGGCAAAGGGCGACTACCCTTATTACGCCAAAAGCCTGTGGAAATCGCTGGGCGTGACGCTGGATATCCAGCCGGGCGACATGGCGTTAATCAAAGCGCATACCGTGGATTACATCGGCTTCAGCTACTACATGTCCACCACCATCAATAAAACTGCGGAAGCGGAGTCCGCTCAGGGCAATCTGCTGGGCGGCGCGCGCAACCCGTTCCTGGAGGCCAGCGACTGGGGCTGGGAAATCGATCCTGTCGGCCTGCGCATCGGGCTGAATCAGCTCTACGATCGCTACCAGAAGCCGCTGTTTATTGTCGAAAACGGCCTGGGCGCCATTGATAAGCCGGATGAAAACTTCCGGGTGGAAGACGACTACCGCATCAACTATCTGCGCCAGCATATTGAAGCGATGGCGGAAGCGATTGACGACGGCGTCGAGCTGATGGGCTATACGCCGTGGGGCTGCATCGACCTGGTCAGCATGTCCACCGGCGAAATGAGTAAGCGCTACGGCTTTATCTATGTCGATCTGGACGACACTATCTCCGGCACCGGCAACCGCTATAAGAAAAAATCGTTCTACTGGTATCAGAAGGTGATTGCCAGCAACGGCAGCGATCTCAGCTAAGATCGGCCTGGCCGTTGGCCGTATCCAGCGGCCAGGAATCAAACAGATAGCCGTCAAAATCGAGATCGTCCACGTCGGAGAACTGCAGCAGGCGGTGCTTTACGTTTTCCAGATGCTGCCACATGGCCAGCTTCGCCGCGCGGGCATCCTTTTTAATCAGCGCCACGAGGATCTTTTTATGATCGCTCAGCCACTCTTTACGGTAGTGGGTGTTATCGAGGTGGCGGTGTAGCTGGCTCCACATGGTATTGTTTTCGCGCCACTGCCAGGACTGCTTAAACAGTTCGACCAGCATACTGTTGTGCGTCGCCTGGGCTATCGCCAGATGAAAGTTCATGTCGCCGTTTTCGGTTTCATTGACCGCGCCGGAAGCCAGCTCCTGCTCCTCCAGCTCCAGCGCCTGGCGCATTTTGCGGATATCGTCGCGCGTGGCCTGGATGGCCGCGAACCCGGCGATATTGCTTTCCAGCAGCTGCCGCGCCTGCAGCATTTCAAACGGGCCGGCGTCGTTACAGGCGCTTTCCGCCGCCGCAGGCGCCTGCGGCGTAGCGCGATCGGCCAGTACGAAAATCCCCGCGCCGCGCCGGACTTCAACCAGTCCTTCCAGCTCCAGCATGATCAGCGCTTCTCGCACCAGAGTTCGGGTCACGTTCAGCTTTTCGGCGATTTCACGTTCAGGCGGCAGACGCTCGCCGACGGCGTAAGGCTTTTGCGCGATCAGCTTACGAAGCATTTCGCCGACTTCCTGGTAGGGCCGCTGTTGAGAGGGAGTTAATTTCATCATGTTCTTTTAAGTTGCTGGGCTGACCGGTGTTATCACCGCCGTGAGCGGCTGACTATAGCATATTGATGGCAGCGGGCGGGCCAGCTGCGGGCAGCAATTGACCAGGCCGGACGACAAAGACTACGGCGCGAAACAGCGCGCCGCATTGTTGATGCAGATATCCCGCGCCATGCCGCCCGGCAGCCCATAAATCATTATCCTTAAACAGCAATGCTCACTCAGCAGGCACTAAAAAAAGGCGCGATGAACCGCAAGCTCCACGCCACGCACTTCCGCCAGGCCTTTCAGGCGGCCAATCGCCGAATAGCCGGGGTTGGTTTGTTTGTGCAAATCGTCCAGCATCTGGTGGCCATGATCGGGCCGCATCGGAATAAGATCTTCTTTGCCAGCCGTTTTACGCCGATGTTCCTCGTGGGCGATCGCTTTGACTACCGCATACATATCGACATCGCCCGCCAGGTGAGGGGCCTCGTGGAAGCTGGCGGGATTTTCTTCGCGTCGGGTGGCGCGCAGATGGGCAAAATAGATACGCGGGGCGAACTGTTCAAATATGGCGACCAGATCGTTATCGGCCCGCACGCCCAGCGACCCGGTACAGAAGGTAAAGCCGTTAGCCATGCTGCTGACCGTGTCGACCATCCACTGCCAGTCCTCAGCGTCAGAGACAATGCGCGGCAGACCGAGAATAGGGCGCGGCGGATCGTCCGGGTGCACCGCCATCCGCACGCCGACGGCTTCCGCTGCCGGAATAATATGGCGTAAAAAGTGGCTGAAATTTTCGCGCAGCCGGGCTTTATCGATAGCGGCATAGCGCCGAAGCTGCGCGCGCAGCCGATCCAGGGTATAGCCTTCTTCCGCGCCCGGCAGTCCGGCAATAATATTACGCACCAGACGAGCCTTGCTTTCCTCGCTCATGGTTATAAACCGCTCTCTGGCTTCGGCAATCTCCCTGGCGCTGTAATCCTGTTCTGCACCGGGCCGCTGTAAAAGATGCAGATCGAAAACGGCAAAGGCGATCTGATCGAAACGCAGCGCCTTTGCCCCGTCAGGTAAAGTCCAGCCCAGATCGGTGCGCGTCCAGTCCAGCACGGGCATAAAGTTGTAGCAAACAGTAGTGATGCCGCACGCGGCCAGGTTGCGAAGCGTTTGCTGATAATTTTCTATCCACCGCTCGCACTGCCCGCTACGGGTTTTGATCTCTTCATGAACGGGGACGCTTTCCACCACTGACCAGACCAGCCCGGCAGCTTCGATCAGCGTCTTTCGCTCGCGGATCGCCTCTTGTGACCACACCTCGCCGTTGGGAATAGCGTGCAGGGCGGTGACGATGCCCGTTGCGCCAGCCTGTCTCGCATCTGCCAGCGAGACGGGATCCTCGGGGCCATACCAGCGCCAGGTTTGTTCCATTTTCACCTCCATGCTCTTAGCTAAACGCGACGCGTGCCGCCACATGTTAACGGACAGCGCGGGCTGGCCGCACGGCGTCCCGCTCTGTTACGGGCAGAATTAGTTATCCGTATAAATAAGTCAACCAAAATGGATTATTTGGTTAACCTTATCACAAATATATTATCAGGCTGGCGACCGGGGTCGGGAACTGTGCTTCACTCCAGCTCGGATGCCAGTGCTGCTTTGCCGAAGTAAGTCCCTGCGGCAGCTTACCCTTGCGGGCTGTGGGCGCATCTGAGCTGATGCCTTGACGGTATCAGATCGATTGATAATCAGGACGACCTCGCCTTTAATTGGTTGACCAATATTGTGGCCAGGCGCAAAGCCAGGGCGGTGTCATTGAAAGGGAGAAGCAGATGAACCGCAGTTTAGAGCGACAAATAAGCGCAGCAGGTAGCAAACGTACCTTCCCCAATCTGCGATGGTGGGTACTCATCCTGTTTTTAACCGGCGTCACGGTTAACTATATCACCCGCAATTCATTAGCTATTCTGGCACCCGAGCTGAAAACCAGCCTGGGCATCACGACGGAACACTATTCCTGGATCGTGGGCGCTTTTCAACTGGCCTACACCCTGTTTCAGCCGGTTTGCGGCTGGCTTATTGACGTTATCGGGCTGAAAATCGGTTTCCTGATTTGCGCCACCGTCTGGGCGTTGACCTGTTTGCTCCATGCTGGCGCGGGCGGCTGGCTACAGCTGGCGATCCTGCGTTTTGTTATGGGCGGCGCAGAGGCGGCGGCCACGCCCGCCAATGCCAAAGTACTGGGCGAGTGGTTTCCTAAAAAAGAGCGGCCGATTGCGGCCGGCTGGGCTGGCGTGGGCTTTTCCATCGGCGCGATGCTGGCGCCACCCATTATCTATTTTGCGCACGCCGCCTTCGGCTGGCAGGGCGCTTTTCTGTTTACCGGTTTTCTGGCGATGGCGTGGGTTGGATTATGGGCGCTTTTTTATCACAATCCGGCCGACCATCCCAATCTGAGCGCAAAAGAGCTGGCCCTTATCCAGCAGGATAATGAACCGCCCGCCGTGAAACAGAGCTTGTTTCGCGCGCTGCGTTCGGTAGGCAAAAACAAGCGATTCTACGGGATAGCCATTCCGGCCTTTATGGCCGAACCGGCCTGGGGCGTATTAAGTTTTTGGGTGCCGCTCTATCTGGCAAACGATCTGGGTATGGATTTAAAGCAGATCGCCTTATTCGCTTGGCTGCCGTTTCTGGCCGCCGATCTGGGCAGCATAGCCAGCGGCTATCTGACGCGCCTCTATACGCGCCTGTTTGGCTTTACGCAGGTCAACGGCGTGGTCGCCAGCTCGATCACCGGCGCGTTTCTGATGGTATCGCTGGCGCTGGTAGCCGTTACCAAAGATCCCTATATCGCGATTGCCTTGATTTCCGTGGGCGGCTTCGGGCATCAGATTATCTCCTGCATGCTGAGCGCGCTGGTGGTGGAAAAGTTCGATAAAGGCGAAATGGCAACCGTAAACGGCATGCGAGGCTCTTGCGCGTGGATCGCCAGCTTTCTCTTTTCTCTGCTCATTGGCCTGACGGCGGACAAAATCGGCTTCAATCCGCTGTTTATCGCGATAGGATTTTTCGATCTGATCGGCGCACTGTTTCTGATCGCTTTTATTGCTGAACGCCGCGCCGCACGCGCCTGAAGGGAAGATAACGATGAAAACGCTTAAGCACTGGAGCCTGAACGCTTCGGACAAAAATAGTATTGAGCTCAGGGTGGATAACCGCCATCTGCTGTGCCTGTCGGTACTGGAACAGGCGCTAATCCGGGTCACGCTCAAACGGCATGGGCAGTTTGCTTTGGATCGTACCTGGAGCATTGCGCCGCAGGAGGATGTGCCCTGGGAAGGGCGGCCGCGTGAAAGCCTGGCGGGTTTCTCCCTGCCGGGCTACGCGCTGACGGAGCAGGATGACAGGCTGATTATCGCGACGGAGCAGCTGCGGGTGACGATTCATCAGCCGCTGTGGCTGGAATGGCACTATCGGAATAGCGGCGGAGAGTGGGTGTTTCTGGCCAGCGATCGCCCCAGCGGCGCTTACCTGCTTAACGCTCATGGCGACGGCGTGGCGCACTACCAGCGGCGGATGAATGACGATCGCTATTATGGGCTGGGAGAAAAAGCGGGCGATCTGCAACGTAACGGCAGGCGTTTTGAGATGCGCAATCTGGACGCTATGGGCTATAACGCCGCCTCGACCGATCCGCTTTATAAGCACGTGCCGTTTACGCTGACCCATCGGAGCGGGGCCAGTTTTGGGCTGTTTTACGACAACCTGAGCAGCAGCTGGTTTGATTTGGGGAACGAGCTGGATAATTATCATGCGCCCTATCGGCGCTGGCAGGCGGAAAGCGGCGATATCGATTACTACTTTTTTGCCGCCGCGCGGCTGGTCGACGTCACCAAAGCTTTTGTCCGGCTGACCGGAAAAACCTGCTTCGGGCCGAAATGGAGCCTGGGCTACAGCGGCTCTACCATGCACTACACGGACGCGCCGGATGCGCAGGCCCAGCTGTTAAATTTTATCCGGCTGTGCCAACAGCATGCGATCCCCTGCGACTCTTTCCAGCTCTCTTCCGGCTATACCTCGATTAATAACAAGCGCTATGTCTTTCACTGGAATCATGACAAGGTGCCGCAGCCGGAAGCGATGACCGGGGCTTTTCACCGGGCAGGCCTGCGGCTGGCGGCCAATATCAAACCTTGCCTGCTAAAGGATCATCCCTGCTATCAGGAGGTGGCGGAAAAGGGCTTCTTTATTCGTGATTCAGAAAGCGACGCGCCGGAACGCTCCGTGTTCTGGGACGATGAAGGTTCCCACCTCGATTTCACGCATCCTGGCGCCATCGCCTGGTGGCAGGAAAATCTTACCGGTCAGCTGCTGGCAAAAGGCATTGATGCCAGCTGGAACGACAACAATGAATATGAAATCTGGGATGGCGAGGCGCGCTGTTACGGCTTTGGAAAAGCGATAGCCATTAAGCATCTTCGTCCGGTCATGCCGCTGTTAATGATGCGGGCCTCAATGGAGGCGCAGCAGCGCTTCGCGCCGGATCAACGGCCTTTTCTGATCTCTCGTTCGGGCTGCGCCGGGATGCAGCGCTATGTACAGACCTGGAGCGGCGATAACCGCACCAGCTGGCAGTCGCTTCGTTACAACATCCGAATGGGCCTGGGGATGAGCCTTTCCGGCCTGTATAACGTGGGGCATGACGTGGGCGGTTTCGCTGGCGACAGGCCCGACGCGGAACTCTTTGTGCGCTGGGTGCAAAACGGCGTGATGCATCCTCGGTTTACAATTCACTCCTGGAACGATGACGGCACCGTCAACGAACCCTGGATGTATCCGGCCGTCACGCCAGCCGTGCGTGAAGCCATCGCCTTGCGTTATCGCCTGCTGCCTTATCTCTACACGTTGCTCTGGCAGGCTTATAGCGAAGACGAGCCAATGCTGCGGCCGACCTTCCTCGACCATGAGCATGATGCGCAGACCTTTGCGGAATGCGACGAGTTTATGCTGGGTCGCGACCTGCTGGTGGCCAGCGTGGTAGAGCCGGGGCAGCGCGAGCGGCGCCTGTGGCTGCCGGATAACCCGAACGGCTGGTACGACTTTTACACGCACCAGTGGTACAGCGGCGGCCAGTGGATCACGCTCGCCGCGCCGCTGGAAAAGCTGCCGCTGCTGGTACGTGCCGGAGCGGGGCTGCCGATAAGCGAGCGTTTACAGCATGTTGACGCCCGCGCCGACGATAGCCGGGAGCTGCTTCTGTTTCCGCAGAGGGGGATCGGCACCGCCAGCGGCTGTCTTTTTGAGGACGATGGCGAATCATGGGGTTATAAAGAAGGCCGGGCGCTGTTGCTGCACTGGGAGATGCGCTGCGAGGCGGATGCTGTACGGGTAAGCTTTTCCCGCCAGGGACAGTTTAAACCGGCATGGCGGCGGCTGGCTGTCTCGTTGCCCGCAGGCGAACGCCGCCGCCTGTTTATTAATGAGGTTGAACAGGCCGATGGGGGCAGAATAGCGGTGGCTGACATAGCACAAGAGGCTTGGCACCTGGCGGGCTGATACCGTAAATAGAGCGCCACGGCCAGTGTAAAATAGCCGTGGCGGTTGAACCCCCTACGCCTGAACTACAAAAGGAGCCTTTGCATTATATCCCGTGCATTTTTAAGCAAACAGCTTCAGCGCCGCTATCCGCTTCAGCGCTTCCGCCAGGGCTTCCTCGCTGGCGGTCAGGCTCAGGCGCACAAAACCTTCGCCGCCCGCGCCAAAGCCGTGTCCTGGCGCAACCAGTACCTGAGCGTCGCGCAGCAGCTTTTCGGTAAACTGTTGCGCGCTGAAACCCGCAGGCACGGGGAGCCAGAGGAAAAAGGTGCCCTGGCGCTCGTCGACCGGCCAGCGCATCGCGCGAAGCGCCTGGATAACCTTTTCGCGACGGCGATGATAAATGGCGGCAAAGTGCGTCACCTCGTTCTCCGGCAGATCCAACGCCGTCACGGCAGCGTCCTGCACCGCCCCGAACACCGTACTGTAGCTATGCGTATGCAGTTTTTTAAAAGCGCTGATAATCGAGGCGTTGCCCACGACAAAACCAAAACGCCAGCCTGCCATCAGGAAGGTTTTCGACAGCGTATAGATTTCCACACCCCACTGCTTTGCCTCTGGCCGGGCTAACAGGCTCAGCGGTTTTTCCCCAGCGCGCTGGCCAATGGCGGCATAGGCAAAATCATGCAGCAGCGGGATCTGCCAGCGTTGGACAAATTCCAGCGCCTCTGCAAACAGCCCAGGCGTGGCGATGGCACCGGTAGGGTTGTGCGGATAGTTCAGCATCAGCAGCCCGGCCTGACGCGCGATCTTTTCAGGCACTTCAGTAAAGTCAGGCAGGAACCGGCGCGCGGCATGAAGCGGGATACCATAAAATTCAGCCTGCGCCTGCACGGCGGCAGAGCGGTAAATGGGATAGCAGGGATCGGTTGAAATCAGATACTGGCCGGGGTTGAGTAAAGCTCGCGGCAGGCCCGTAACGCCAATGTGCGCGCCGTGAAAAACGGCGATCTCATGTTCAGGATCCAGCTCAACGCCGTACTGACGTTGATAAAAGCGGGCAATCGCCTGGCGCAGCGTAAATTTTCCCCAAAAAGAGGGATAGTCGTGGTTTTCGGGCCGTGCCGCAGCGGCTTGCAGGCTGGCCACCACGGCTGGCGGCGTGGGCTGTCGGGGACTGCCGGAAGAGAGATCGATGAGCGGACGCTGCAAGGACTCCACCTGGGCGGCCATTTTTTCGAGCGCGCTGAACAGATTCTCTTCTAATTCATTAACCAGCGCAGAGGGAGAAAATACCGGCATTATTATTCCGAACAGATAAAAGGAGGGTGCCACTATCGCACAGTGGGCCACGGCATAAAACAGCATCACGTCCCGGCAGTAAGCAATAAAACGGATAATCTTATTCGCCGAATGCAATAGCATAATCTGCATAACCTTAGCGTAATAAAGTCACAGGGACAGCCTTTTTTTGGCTTCTTACCGGCAATCGCTCTGTGATTTAATCGTTTTGATTATTTATACAGAGAGATGTTTTTTATGCGCAGGTTGCTAACGACAGGGTTGCTTTTTGTTTTATTTTCTTCGGTTTCACATGCGGACGATAAATTAATCCGTGTTGGTTTTAATCCGGGACCTTATAAAGAGCAGTTTCAGCAGGGCGTGGCGCCCTGGTTAATAAAGAAAGGCTACAGGATTGAATATAAAGATTTCAGCGATGGCATTCAGGTCAATGACGCGGTGAGCCGCGGCAATATCGAAGCCAATATCATGCAGCACCCGGTCTATCTTCAGTCGGTAAACGCGCGCCTGGGTATTGATAATGCAGGGATTGTGCAGGTGCCAACGCCGCCGATGGGGCTTTATTCCAGCAAAATTACCACGCTGGCAACGCCGAAGCCCGGCATGGTGATTTCAGTGCCTAACCAGGCGCCTAACGAATACCGCGCGGTGCTGGTGCTGCAAAGCTTAGGCTGGTTGAAAATCCGTCCCGACAGCGATCCGGCCACCTTTTCGCAAAAATTCATCAGCGAGAATCCTTATAAAATCGTACTGAAAGAGATGGATAACGCCCAGCAGGTTCGTGCGCTGCCGGACGTTGATTTCGGCCTGATCCAGGGGAACTTTGCCGTTTCCAGCGGAATGAAACTGGCTTCAGCGTTAAAGCTGGAGGCGCCAACCAGCCAGTTTATTAACGTGGTTACCGTTGCGGGAAAAAATAAAGAGGCGGCCTTTGCCAAAGATATTGTGGCTGGCTACCAGTCTGAAGCGTTTAAGAATTATATTCGCACGCACCATCAATATGATGGCTATCTGCTGCCTGACTATTTCAAATGAGCGAGGCGATAAGCGTTAACTCGGTCAGCAAAACCTTCTCCCGCAAGGGAGAGGTGCTGCTGGCGTTAGACAATGTCAGTCTGACTATTAATAAAGGCGAAATATTTGGAGTGATTGGTGCAAGCGGCGCGGGAAAAAGCACGCTGCTGCGCCTGCTTAATCACCTTGAAGTCCCCGACCGGGGAGAGGTGCTGATTAACGACGTTTCGCTGCAATCGCTCAATAAAAAAAAGCTCAGCGCGGTGAAGAAAGAGATTGGCATGATCTTTCAGCATTTTAATTTGCTGAATTCGCGCACGGTGTTTCATAACGTCGCTATCCCGCTGATTTTGCAGGGGCGGGATAAACAGTTTATTCGCCAGCGCGTGACGGAGCTGCTGGCTTTCGTCAACCTCAGCGATAAAGCGCAGCGCTATCCCAATGAGCTGTCGGGCGGGCAAAAACAGCGGGTTGGGATTGCCCGCGCGCTGGCGACCAATCCGTCAATATTGCTGTGTGACGAGGCGACATCGGCGCTCGATCCCCATACCACGGTGCAAATTCTGCTGCTGTTGCAGGAGATCAACCAGCGCTACGGCATCACCATTGTCCTGATCACCCACGAGATGTCGGTGGTGCAGAAAATCTGTCACAAGGTAGCGGTAATGGCGCATGGCCGCGTGGTGGAGCAGGGCAGCGTGCTGGATCTGTTTGGGCAGCCTCAGGACGCCGTCACCGCCAGTTTTGTGCAGTCAGCGATCCACGACCGCGTGCCGGAGCAAACCCTGAAGCGCATCAGAGAGCAAAGCCACAGCCGCGCGCTGCGGCTGGAGTTTATCGGCCAGACGGCGCAGCAGCCGATTATCAATCAGCTGATCCGGCAGTTTCCGGTAGAGGTGAATATTCTGTTTGCCAACATGTCCGAGGTTCAGAGGACCATTCTCGGTTTTATGATTGTGCAGATCAGCGGCGACGCGACGAATACTGACGCGGCCATTCGCTATCTCCATGATGCAGGGGTGAAAATCAGCGATGTTTGAATTTATCGATACCGCCGTCACCGGCGAACAGTTTCTGCTGGCGTTGCAGGATACGCTGGTGATGATCGGCGTTTCACTGGGGTTCGGATCGCTGCTTGGGATCCCGCTGGGCGTCGTGTTGGTGGTGTGCCGTCCCGGCGGTATTTTGCCTGATAGCCTGCTGCATCAGTTGCTGAATCCGCTGGTTAATATTCTGCGTTCGCTGCCTTTTATTATTTTATTGATCGTTATTTTGCCGCTGACGCGCTGGCTGGTCGGCACCACTATCGGTACGGCGGGCGCGATTGTGCCGCTGGTGGTGTTTATCGCGCCCTATATCGCCAGACTGGTGGAGAGTTCGCTACTGGAAGTCGACGAGGGCATTCTGGAGTCGGCCAACGCCATGGGCGCCAGCACCTGGCAAACCATCTGGCACTTTATGCTGCCGGAAGCGGCCTCCTCGCTGATCCTGGCGCTGACCACCGCCACTATCGGCCTGCTGGGCGCCACGGCCATGGCGGGCACCGTGGGCGGCGGCGGCATTGGCGATTTAGCCATCACCTACGGCTATCAGCGCTTTGACGCTTTCACCACGCTAACCACCGCGCTGGTGTTGATTGTAATCGTGCAGCTTCTACAGACTCTCGGCACGCGTCTGGCGCGTCGGGTGCGTCGTGAATAACCCCAGAGGGAAAATTATGCCAAAGGTAAGCCATATTGCCGATGCGGACAAAACCGCCGGGCCAGCTACGGAACATCAGCTTACCGTGACCCACTGGGGCACCTATCGCGTCACCACCAATAATGGCGTGTTGACCGCGCTTGAGCCGGTTGAGTGGGACAGACAGCCGTCAAAAATCGGCCTCTCGCTGCCGGGAGCCGTCCAGGGCAACAGCCGCGTAAAACGACCGGCAGTGCGGCTTGGCTATCTTCAGGGCAAACCGGCGAATCGGCAAGGTCGCGGTAAAGAGCCGTTTGTGGAAGTGAGCTGGGAACAGGCGCTGACGCTGGTCGCCGCCGAGCTAAAAAAGGTAAAAGAGCAGCACGGCAATCAGGCGATTTACGGCGGTTCATACGGCTGGTCAAGCGCGGGTCGTTTCCATCACGCCCAGAGCCAGCTGCACCGGTTTTTAAATCAGTTTGGCGGCTATACCGCCAGTACCAACACTTACAGCATCGCCGCCGGCGAGCGCGTGCTGCCGCATATTCTGGGCGATCTCGACGAGCTTCAGCGTCAGCATACGCACTGGGCGCAGCTGGCGCAGCACTGTGAGCTGTTTGTCGCCATTGGCGGCCTGCCGCAGCGCAACGCGCAGGTTAACGGCGGCGGCGCCAACGAACATGCGCTCGGCTACTGGCTGCAAACGCTGAGCGACAACGGCTGCAAATTTATCAACGTCAGCCCGGTGCGTAACGATCTGGCTACCCTGCCGGATGCCGAATGGCTGGCGATCCGGCCCGGCAGCGATACCGCGCTGCTGCTGGCGATCTGTCAGGTGCTTATTGAAGAAGATCTCTTTCAGCACGATTTTGTCGCACGCTATACGGTAGGTTTCGATCGCTATGCGGCTTATCTACGGGGCGAGCAGGAGGGGGAAGCCAAAACCCCAGAGTGGGCCGCGCCGATCACCGGTCTGGACGCCGCCACCATTCGCCAGCTGGCGCGGCAAATGGCGCAGAAAAAGACGCTGATCAATATGGCATGGTCGGTTCAGCGCGCCCGGCAGGGCGAGCAGGCCTATTGGGCTTTAGTTGCCGTTACCGCGCTGTTGGGACAGATTGGCACCCCCGGCGGCGGCATCGGGTTTGGCTATGCTTCCACCAATCTGGCGGGCGCCGATCGGCGGCGATTTTCCGGCCCGCGCCTCTCGAAAGGGGAGAACGCTGTCAGTACGCGCATTCCCGTCGCGCGCATCGCCGATATGCTGCTGCATCCTGGTAAGGACTTTGAGTTTGACGGTAAGACGCTGACCTACCCCGATATTCGTTTAATCTACTGGGCCGGCGGCAATACTTTTCATCATCATCAGGATCTTAATCGCCTGATTGAGGGATGGCGGCGGCCGGACACGGTGATCGTTCATGAACAATACTGGACGGCACAGGCAAAATTCGCCGATATCGTGCTGCCCGCCACCACTTCGCTGGAGCGGGAGGATATCGGCAGCGCCAGCAACGACGGCTTTATGATCGCCATGCGCCAGCACCTGCCGCCGTTTGCCGAGGCGCGGGATGATTATACGATTTTCAGTGAGCTTGCCGCGAAGCTGGGCTTCGACAGCGCCTTTACCGAAGGGCGCAGCGTACGTGACTGGCTGGCAAAGATTTATGACGACTCACGCCCACGTGCGGCGGAAGAGGGCATTACCCTGCCGGATTTTGCCACGTTCTGGGCGCTGGGCAAGCTTGAGTATGCGCGCCCCAACGAGCCACAGGTGCTGCTTAAGGCTTTTCGTGACGATCCCGATGCCGCGCCGTTGACCACGCCCTCGGGAAAGATCGAGCTGTTTTCTGCCTCGGTGGCCGCCTGGGGTTACGAGGAAGCGCCGGGACATGCTTACTGGCACGAGCCGGAGCAGGCGGCGCAGTGCGAGGAAAAACGGCGCTGGCCGCTGCATCTGCTCTCCAGCCAGCCGCGTACGCGCTTACACAGCCAGTACGATCATGGGCTGATCAGCCAGCAGAGCAAGATCAAAGGGCGTGAGCCGCTGTGGATGCATCCGCAGGACGCGGCCGCGCGCGGCGTTCAGGATCGCGATATCGTCAAAGTCTGGAACGATCGCGGCGCGCTGCTGGCTGGGGTGAGAGTAACGGCAGATATCCTGCCGGGCGTTGTGCAGATAGCCACGGGCGCCTGGTACGATCCGCTGGATCCTACCCAATCACACTCGCTGGATAAGCAGGGTAATCCCAACGTATTAACCGTCGATATCGGCAGTTCACGGTTAGGGCAGGGATGCAGCGCGCAAACCTGTTTCGTTGAAATTGAGCGCTTTGATTTACCGCTGCCGGAAATAACCGCCTGGCAGCCGCCGCATTTTGTCGCCGGCTTTTGCATATCGAAAGAAAGATAACTTCGTAGTACAGCCCTGAGCGAAATGGCAAGGTAAAACCTTCTCTATAAGCAGGGCGAAACAAAATGAGTACAGCGCAACAGCTCTCCCTGCCGGTGATTGATCTTTCTCAATTAAATGGCGATCCCCGGCAGCGTCAGGACTTTCTGGAAACTTTAAATTATGCCGCTCGTGAAGTCGGATTCTTTTATCTGATCGGTCACGGTATTTCTCCGCAGCTGTTAACGGATGTACAACGCGTTTCCCGCCAGTTCTTTGCGCTGACGGAGCAGGAAAAGCTGGGCGTGAAAATGGCGAACTCTCCGCATTTTCGCGGCTATAACCGTGCGGGTGCCGAAATCACCCGCAGCCAGCCGGACTACCGTGAGCAGTTTGATATCGGCGCGGAACGCCCGGCCATTGGAAATCCTGACGCGCCCTGGCAACGCTTGCAGGGGCCGAATCAGTGGCCAGAGAGCCTGCCTGAACTGCGCAGCCTGCTAACGCGCTGGCAGCAGGAGATGACCGGCGTGGCGCTGGCGCTGCTGCGCGCGTTTGCCGAAGCGCTGTCGCTACCGCGCCATGCTTTTGACGACTTATATGGCGAGTACCCTAACGAGCACGTCAAACTGATCCGCTATCCTGGCCGTGCGGAGGGCGAATCCCGGCAGGGCGTCGGCGCGCATAAAGATTCCGGCTTTTTAACGCTGCTGTTGCAGGACGACCAGGCCGGCTTACAGGTGGAAGTGACGCCGGATAACTGGGTAGATGCCGCGCCGCTGCCCGGATCTTTCGTGGTCAACATCGGCGAACTGCTGGAGCTGGCGACCAATGGCTATCTGCGTGCGACCGTACACCGCGTGGTCTCGCCGCAGGCTGAACGCGAACGCCTCTCGGTGGCCTTTTTCCTCGGCGCGCAGCTTGACGCGGTGGTGCCGGTTTATCAGCTCTCTCCGTCACTGGCGAAATTTGCCCAGGGACCGACCAGCGATCCGTTAAATCCCTTATTACGCGAGGTGGGCTGGAATTATTTAAAAGGCCGCCTTCGCTCGCATCCTGAAGTCGCTGACCGTTTCTATTCCGACTATCTGAATCACGAAAAACACCCATAAAATTGAGAACATAAAATGATGAAAGCTGCTTTTTACACCTTAGCCGGGATCTCTTTATTTGTTGCACAGACGCTCCATGCTGCGCCATTACGCGTAGCGGCCGATCCGGTTCCCCATGCGGAAATTCTGGAATATGTGAAAACCCTCGATCCGAAGCTGGATTTAAAAATTATTGAAATGAGCAGCGGCGGTATTAACCCGAATGAATTATTAGCCTCCGGCGAAGTTGATGCTAACTATTTCCAGCATCTGCCTTATTTAAAGGATCAGGAAAAAGCGCTGGGCAAAACTTTCAGCGTGGCGGCGGCGGTGCATATTGAGCCGCTGGGGCTTTATTCACGCAAAGTAAAGTCGCTGGCGGAACTCCCGAAAGGCGCCAGCATTGCCGTACCCAACAATGCCCCAAACCTGAGCCGCTCGCTGTGGCTGCTTCAGAAGAACGGCCTGCTGAAGCTGAAGTCCACGGGGGATGCCGCATCGACGCTGGTGACGCCGGCCGATATCAGTGACAACCCGAAAAAACTTAAAATAGTGCAGATTGAATCGCCGCAGATCCCGCGCGCGCTGGACGATGTCGATGCGGCAATCATCAACGGCAACTATGCGCTGGAAGCGGGCCTGGTTCCGGCCAAAGACGCGCTGGCGCTGGAGTCGGCCGACCACAATCCGTATGCCAACCTGCTGGTAACGACGCCCGAGCTGTTAAAAGATCCCCGCATCGTGCAGCTGGCTAAAGATCTGAAGTCGCCGCAGGTGGCTGAGTTTATTCGTAAAAACTACAGCGGTTCGGTGATCCCGGTTGAAGGGCTTAAGCATGATTAAACTCGAAAAAATCAGTAAGAGGTATCCCGGCGCAGCCGCACCAGCTTTATCGGATATCTCGCTGACGATAGAGGCGGGCACTATTTTCGGCATCGTGGGCCGCAGCGGCGCGGGAAAAAGCACGCTGCTACGCTGCCTGAACCGGCTGGAGCAGCCGACTTCCGGCCGGGTAATGATTAACGGGCAGGATATCGGCCAGCTCAGCGTAAAGCAGCTGCGCCAGCAGCGTCGGCAGACGGGCATGATCTTCCAGCATTTCAATCTGCTGCATTCCCGTAGCGTCAACGACAATATCGACCTGCCGCTGGAGATTGCTGGCGTGCCGGTAAAAACACGAAAGGCGCGGGTTGCCGCGCTGCTGCAACTGGTCGGGCTGGAAAATTTTGGCAATGCCTGGCCTTCGCAGCTCTCCGGCGGCCAGAAGCAGCGCGTCGGCATCGCCCGCGCGCTGGCGGCCGAGCCGGACTATCTGCTGTGTGATGAAGCCACCAGCGCGCTCGATCCTGAAACCACCCGTTCCATTCTTGAGCTGCTGGCGGACATTCAGCGGCAGCTCAAGATCACCGTCGTGCTGATTACCCATGAAATGGCCGTGGTGAAGCAAATTTGCCACGGCGCCGCGCTGCTTGAGCAGGGCAGGCTGGTTGAAAGCGGCTCGCTTGCAGAGATTATGGCGCACAAAGGGGGGCGGCTGCGGCAGATGCTATTGCAGGATGGCGAAGCAGACAGGGCTTTCCTGGCAAAATATACGGAGGTGAGTGCGCGATGCGTAGCGTAAATTGGGATCGTTTTCAGGACCTGATGATCAATGCCACGCTGGAAACGCTGTATATGGTGGCGCTGGCGGCGCTCTTTACCGTGGCGATCGGGCTGCCGGTTGGCGTCCTGCTGTTTCTTACCCGTAAAGAGGGGATACTTGCCAATCGCCCCCTCTCTCTGGTGCTGAACTGCGTGGTGAATATTGGCCGCGCGCTGCCGTTTGTGATTTTGCTGATTGCCATGATCCCGGTGACGCGGCTGATCGTCGGCACCGCGCTGGGCAGCACCGCCGCCGTCGTGCCCATTACGCTTGGCGCATTTCCTTTCTTTTCCCGCATCGTTGAAAATGCGCTGGATGAGGTCGATCGCGGCCGCATCGAGGCGGTGGTAGCAATGGGCGGGAGTCACTGGCATATCGTCAGCCGTGTGCTGCTGCCGGAAGCGCTCCCTGCGCTGGTGGCGGGCATCACGCTGACCACCGTCATGCTGATCGGCTTCTCTGCCATGGCCGGCGTGGTGGGCGGCGGCGGGCTGGGCGATCTGGCTATTCGCTACGGTTATCAACGCTTCGATAACACCCTGATGGCGGCAACGGTGCTGGTGCTGCTGCTGCTGGTGCTGCTGGTGCAGAAATCGGGCGATCGCCTGGTGCGTTCGCTAAGCTGGCGTCGCTGAATCACAAGGACTTTTATATGTTTACTATCAAATCACCCGCTGGCTATGTGCAGCAGGCCGGGCTGTGTCAGCAGGCGGGCGAGCTTATCCGCCCGCTGGCCGTTCACTTACGCATTCTGACCTCGCCGCGTGCCTGGCAGGCCGTCAATCCGGCGCTAAGCGAAAGCCTTGAGCGCGCCGGGATCCGCTGGCAGCTCGACTATTTATCCGGTGAATGTACCGATGACAACATCGCCCGCTTTCAGCAGAGGCTGCTGGAGCAGGGCGCAGAAGGCATTCTGGCGATTGGCGGCGGGCGCGTGCTGGATACGGCCAAAGCGGTGAATGCCGCGCTGGGCGATCGCGTACTGATTGCGCTGCCGACGCTGGCCGCAACCTGTGCAGCCTGGTCGCCGCTGGCGATAGTGTATAACGCGGCGGGCGGGCACCTCAGAAGCCAGCCGCTGGACGCCATGCCGGCGCTGATCCTGGTCGATAGCGCGGTGATTGCTCAAAGCGATGTGCGCTATCTGCGCGCCGGTATCGTCGACGCGCTGGCTAAATGGTATGAGTTTGAGCCTTATCAGCGTCACAACCCGCATCAGCTTGCGCTGGATGTGAAGGTATCGGCGGCGTGGCAGGCCGTGGAGGTATTCCAACGCTGGGGCGAGGTGGCGGTACGTGATAATCAGCAGCAGCAGGTTACGCAGGCGCTGGAAAAAGTGATTGAAGCCAATATCGTGCTGGCCGGGCTGGCGAACAGCGTGCGCGGCTCGCTGGATACGCCAGGCTTTGCGCATGTGATCCACGATACGCTAACCCATCAGCCCGAATTACATGACTGGCTGCATGGCGAAAAGGTGGGATACAGCCTGCTGATCCAGTCGCTGGTGGCGAACCATAACGATCGCCCCGACGGCACGTTACTGGCGTTGCTGCGTCATTTCCGCAGCCCGCTGCGTTTGCCTGCCTTGCAGGGAGATCGGGCCGCCCGCCTTGCACAGATTGCCGCCGGCATTCACTTTCCCGCCGCCAGCCTGGACCATTTGCCCTTTACCATCACGGCATCAGCGCTTAATGAGGCTTTATTGCTGACCGAGGCGCAGGATTTCGGTTCTCACTGACAGAATGGGGGGATGGTAACCGCCAGCCGCAACGGAAAATCCCCGAAAGCAAAAAGCCCGCTCAGGTAACCCTGAGCGGGCTTTTCAAATCTGGCTCCTCTGACTGGACTCGAACCAGTGACATACGGATTAACAGTCCGCCGTTCTACCGACTGAACTACAGAGGAATTGTTGGAACGGGGCGCATAATATCTATAGCGATTTGCGATGTCAAAGCCTGTTTGCACTTTTTTCGCTGACTGCTGCATTAATCGGCAATTAAGCGGCGGGCATCGCCCGAAGCGAAAAACGCCGTCGGCCAGGCTTTGCGTAGCGCCTCGCAATCCGTGAATGTAACCGCTGAATAACGCAGCAATTTTCGTCAGCATGATCACGTTTATTTCATTTTCACATTGTTCAGACGGATTTTGAAATATACATTCCATCGACGCGCCTCGTTCACCCGTAAGGAACCCCAATGAAAAAGGTCAGGATAGGTTTGATCGGCACCGGCTATATCGGACGCTGCCACGCGATTGCTTATGCGCAGGCGGCCACCGTCTTTGCGCTGAAAGGCGAGATCGTGCGCGAGATGGTGGCGGAGGTCAGCCCGGCGGTCGCCAAAGCGCAGGCCGCAGCGCTGGGTTTTGCCCGCTGGACAGGGGACTGGCGCGAGCTGGCGGCAGACCCGGCGATCGACGTGGTGGATATCTGCGCGCCCAATTTTCTGCACAAAGAAATGGCGCTGGAGGCTATCCGCCACGGCAAGCATGTCTATTCTGAAAAGCCGCTGGCGCTGAGCGTGGCGGATGCCGAGGAGATGACGCGGGCCGCCGCGCAGGCCGGGGTGAAAACGCTGGTGGGCTTTAATTATATGAAAAACCCTACCAGCCAGCTGGCGAAAGAGATTATCGCCAGCGGCGAGATAGGCGAGGTGGTGCATTTTTACGGCACGCATAATGAAGATTATCTCGCCAGCCCGCAGGCACCGCTGGACTGGCACTGTCAGAAGGCGCTGGCCGGGCTGGGCGCGCTTGGCGACCTGGGCGCGCATATCGTTAATATGGCGCATTATCTGGTAGGCGAAATCCGCGAGGTTTCTGGCGATATGCAGACGGTGATCGGGCAACGTCCCGATGCGAAAAATCCCGCCGTGCTGCGCGAGGTAGAAAACGAAGATCAGGCCAGCGCGCTGCTGCGCTTTGCCAACGGCGCGCACGGCGTGATTGAAACGTCGCGTATCGCCTGCGGCAGCAAAATGGGGCTGACCTACGTGGTGACCGGCACGAAAGGAGCGATCCGCTACAGCCAGGAGAGAATGGCGGAACTGGCGCTTTATCAGCATGAGGACGCCGCCGGACGACAGGGGTTTAAAACCATTCTGACCGGCCCGGCGCATCCTGATTATGCTGCCTTTTGCATTTCTGCCGGACACGGCATCGGCTTTAACGATCAAAAAACGGTGGAAATCCGGGATCTAATCAACGGCATCGCGGCGGGCGATCCGATGTGGCCAGACTTTGCCGAAGGGCTACAGGTATCGAAAGTGTTGGAGGCGATAGCCGTTTCTGCGCTGGAGCGTCGCTGGATTGAGGTGCAGGGCACGTCCCGGTTTTAATGCGGCGTTTTTATGCTTTTTCGCCGGAGATAAGAATGACCACTTTAGCGATACCAGCTGCTGGCCTTGGCGACATCAGTCTCTGACAGGCGGAGGCTTCTACCTCCGCCCTGTTGATCAGCGGAACGGCGGCTCGTTAAAGGTGCGAAGCTTACGCGAATGCAGCTTATCGCCCTCCGCGCGCAGCAGATCTATCGCGCAGATGCCGATCTGTAGATGTTCAGAGATCGCGCCTTCGTAAAAACGGTTAGCCTGGCCGGGCAGCTTGATCTCACCGTGGATCGGCTTATCGGAGACGCAGAGCAGCGTGCCGTAAGGCACCCGAAAGCGATAGCCCTGGGCCGCGATGGTGGCGCTTTCCATATCCACCGCTACCGCGCGGCTGAGGTTAAACCGCAGAGCGGAGGCGGAATAGCGCAGCTCCCAGTTGCGATCGTCCGTCGTCACCACCGTGCCGGTACGCAGGCGCTGTTTAACTTCTTCGCCCGGCATGCCGCTAACCTGTTTGGTGGCGTCAAACAGGGCGCGCTGCACTTCGGCAATGCTCGGTACTGGAATATCCGGCGGCAGTACCGCGTCCAGCACGTGATCGTCGCGCAGGTAAGCGTGAGCCAGCACGTAGTCGCCAATCGTCTGGCTTTCACGCAGGCCGCCGCAGTGGCCAATCATCAGCCAGGCATGCGGACGCAGTACCGCCAGATGATCGCAGATGGTTTTCGCATTGGAGGGGCCAACACCGATATTAATCAGCGTAATGCCCTGGCCCTCTTTGGCAATTAAATGCCAGGCCGGCATCTGGTGGTTTTTCCACGCCAGGCCGGAAATAGTGGTCTGGGGATCCGGCGTTTCGGCAGTCACGCAGATATTGCCCGCGCAGGAAAGAGCTTCGTAAGGCGAATCCGGATCTGCTATCTGCTCGCAGCTCCAGCGCACGAATTCGTCAACGTAGCGGGTGTAGTTGGTAAACAGCACCCACGACTGAAAATGCTCGACCGGCGTGCCGGTATAGTGACGCAGTCGCGCCAGTGAAAAGTCGGTGCGCAGCGCGTCAAAATGCGACAAAGGGAACTTTTCGCCCGGCTGGTAAAGGCCGTCCGCGTTCTCATCGCCAATTTGCGCCAGCTCGGTAGTCGGAAAATGCTGCGCCAGCCCGGCGCTCATGCTGCGATCCAGCCCCAGGTTGGAGCCGTCGATAACGTAAGGGAAAGGGATCTCCTGCTGCGAAGGCCTGACTTCCAGCGTTACCGGATACTCGCTGCAAAGCATGGAAAGCTGTTCGGAAAGATAGTGGCGAAACAGCGCGGGGCGGGTGATGGTGGTGGCATAGCTGCCGGGGCGGGTAAAACGGCCAAAGGCGCGCGACAGCTTGTGGCCCGCCGCATCACCCTGCCAGCTGACGCGCAGCTCCGGGTAAACAAACAGGCCGGCGGCGCGGCTGGCCGCATCCGGCAAGGTGCCTTCGCTGACATAGGTGGTAATCGCCTGGCGCAGCGCGCTGACCGCTGCTTCGTACAGGTCATCCAGCTTATCCAGCGCCTCGTCTACGGTTAATCCTGATGGTGGCCGCGTCATAAGTCTCTCCTGGGCGGTTATTGTTTTCTTAACAGCATGTTAGCTGAAATAAAGCGTGCGCGCTCAGGCGCAGTCTGAATTCATCCCCACAGGGGATAATTTGCGCTACGCTGGTAGCCCCGAACGTTAATAAGGGGAATGGGATATGGATAAGCATGAGCACAGGGAAAAAACGATCGGCGTTCTGGTTATCGCGGCCGGTCAGGGACAGCGGTTTACCGAAGCGGGTGGCGCAACCGATAAGCTCCAGGCGGCGTTCGCCGATGCGTCAGGGCAGGTAAAATCGGTGTTTGTTCACAGCTGCCAGGCGGCGCAGCAGAGCGGCCTGCCGGTATGCGTGGTGACGCGGCCCGCGCAGCAGGCCATCCGGGACTACTGCGAGCAGCAGGGCATTCCGACGGTGCTGGTGGAAAATACCCGCATGGGCGAATCGATCGCCGCCGGCGTTCGCCAGACGGCGGCATGGGACGGCTGGCTGATCCATCTGGCCGATATGCCCTTTATTTCTGCGGCCACGCTGCGGCTGGTAGCCAGTAAAGTGGTTGAGGAGGGGATCGTGCGCCCCGTTTTTCGCGCCAGTCCGGGGCATCCGGTGGGGTTTGGCCGCTGCGCTTTCAGGGCGCTCAGCGCCTTGACCGATGAGCAGGGCGCACGCAGCCTGCTGGTGCAGTTTCCCCTGTATACGATTGAGCTACAGGATGCGTCAATTTTGCAGGATATCGATCTGCCTTCACAGCTGCCAGCAGGAGAGAGCCCTGCTGTCGCTCAACGATCGGGTTATGCGCCAGGCGCTGAGCTGGACTAAAGATCGGCCCGTCTGGCTCTGTATCGTCATCAAAACCTGGGGATCGTCGCCTTGGGCAGTGGGATCGCTGCCGATCGCTGACGGGGGCGGTGCGGTTTGCGCCGGTAGGGCTGGCGATCGGCAGCAAAACGCCAGCCGAAACAGCGCTGGCGCCGCATAAAAATCGCGGGCCGTTTGCCAGCCCGCCTGCGGTTATAACAGCTTGTCCTGAGTGATGGGTAAATCGCGGATGCGTTTGCCGGTGGCGTGCCAGACCGCATTGGATATGGCGGCCGCCACGCCGACGATCCCCAGCTCGCCGACCGCTTTGCCGCCCAGCACGGTAGCCAGGTAATCCGGCTTGCCAACGTCAATCGTGGTCAGTTCAGGGATATCCGCGTTGACCGCTATCAGATAGTCGGCCAGGTTGGCGTTGGCTATCCAGCCGTCGCGATCGTCTATCTGTCCCTGCTCCAGCAGCGCCTGGCCAATGCCCATCACCATGCCGCCAATCCACTGGCTTTCTGCCAGCTTAGGATTGTAAACCCGGCCGGAATCAAAGGCGCCGACCATTCTTTTAACCCGCACCGTGCCGAAGTCTTCATCTACTGCGACTTCGACAAAGATAGCGCTCCAGCTGTGGGCCGACACGCCGCCATCGGTAGGCGGCAGCATCATAGTGGAAGTACGATCCGCTTTGTTGCGATCTTCCTCGCTGGCGGTTTTATCGAAAGTGTCCTGATGCGCTACCAGCTTTTCGCGGCCGCTAAGCTTCAGCAGCTCGGCAAAGCTAATCCGTAATCCCGGGCTGTTGCTCAGCCAGAGATAACCGTCGGCCAGCGAGAGAGCGGAAGGCGGCTGCTGCCAAAGCGGCGATTTCTCCGTGGCAGTCGCCAGCGTTATCAGCCTATCGCGCAGCGCCTGCGCGGTCTTATGCACCGCGCCAGTCAGCAAATTCGCCAGCTGCGAACCGCCCGCAACCGGCGCACGGGGCAGCAGCGTATCGCCAAGCGACACGGTGATGCTTTCCGGCGCAACCAGCAGCACGTCCGCCGCCGTCTGCGCCAGAATAGTGTAGGTGCCCGTGCCGATATCCACCCCGCTGCTCTGCACCTCAATACTGCCGTCAGCGGACAAAACAATCTGCGCCTCGCCGGGCGTACGGCGTACCGGATAGGTACCGGAAGCCATTCCCCAACCGATCAGCTGGCGGCCTTCGCGCAGGCTGCGCGGCTCAAGAGGACGTTTACTCCAGCCAAATGCGTCGGCGCCCTGTTGATAAGCCTCGCGCAGCTGGCGAGAGCTCCAGGGGATATTGGCCTGCGGATCCTGCTCCGCATAGTTTTTCAGGCGCAGCGCCAGCGGATCCATTTTTAGCGCCCACGCCAGCTCGTCCATTGCCACTTCCAGCGCAAAGGCGCTCGGGTTTTCGCCCGGCGCGCGCATCCAGCTTGGATTGACGGTATTCAGGTGGATCAGCTTGTGGTGCGATAAAAAGTTTGGCGAGGCGTACATCAGCGCCGTTACGGAATTACAAGGCTCCTTGTGCACATCGTTCAGCGCGGTTTCGTTCCAGCTGTCGTGCACGATAGCCTGTAACAGCCCGTCACGGTTGGCGCCCAGCGCCAGCTGCTGATGCGTGCGCGGCCTGCCGCCGAAAGCGGTAAAGGTCTGCGGCCGGGTCAGCGCCAGTTTAATCGGCCGGTTAAGCTCGCGCGAGGCCACGCAGGCCAGCGCGCTATGCGGCTGTATCCCGCCTTTGCAACCGAAGCCGCCGCCGACAAAGGGTGAAATCACGCGCACCTTGTCGTGATCTATCGCCAGCCATTCCGATACTACCTGACGCGCGCCGCCCGGCCACTGGCTCGGTTCCCACAGCGTCAGGCTGCCGTTTTGCCAGTGCGCGATACAGCCGTGCGGCTCAATGGGCGAGTTATATTCTCTGGGCGTGGTATAGATGCCGCCTACCTGCACCTCCGCCTGGGTCAGCGCGGGGATGGCGTCGCCCCAGTCAATCGTTAACGCATCCACCGTTTCTGGTTTAGCGTTGGGGTGGGTCGGATGCACCACAGGCGGCTGTTGTTCATATTCCGTCTCGATTAGCGCGGCGGCCTCGGTGGCCTGCTCCAGCGTTTCGGCCACGACCAGCGCAATATGCTGACCGTTCCACAAAACCTTATCGTCCTGCAACGGCAGAAAAGCCTGCGCCGCCGCGCCGCCTTCGCCAAAGGTTTTGGCTGAATGAATGGTTAATCCGCTTTCGTGGTTATACACCGCCAACACGCCGGGCGACTGGCGCGCTCGCTCGGTATGCATCGCGGTAATACGTCCATAGGCGATAGTTGACTGAACCACTACCGCGTAAGCGAGATTATCCAGCGATTTTTCGACAGCGTAGGTCGCCAGCCCCTGAATTTTCAGCCTGCCGTCGGCGCGATCCAGCGGGCTGCCTAAAGCCTGCTGACGACCGATCGATGACGTTTCGAGCGTGCTCATACCAGACCTCCCACGGTCATCAAAGCCCTGGCGATAACGCGAGGCGCAAGAATAATTTTGTGTCCGTTATGCTGGCGGGCAATGGCGCCTTCCGTCACTTTTTCCGCCGCTTTGCGCAGCGTTTTCTCCTCCAGCCGCTGGCCTTTCAGCGCCTGCTCTACCTGGTAAGCGCGCCAGGGTTTGGTTGCCACGCCGCCCAGCGCGACGCGTACCTCTTTGATGGTCAGGTTATCTTCTTCCATCTCCAGCCCTACGGCCGCGCTGGCAGCGGCGAATTCGTAGGAGCTACGATCGCGCACTTTAAGGTAGTGCGAGCGGGCCAGCGCGGCGCTACGCGGCACCGTCAGGCTGACGATCATCTCGCCAGGCGCGAGCTGGTGTTCAAGATCGGGACGATCGGACGGCAGGCGGAAAAAATCGGTAACGGGAACGGAACGCAGTTCGCCCGCGCTGTTTTGCAGGTTCAGCACCGCGTCGAAAGCGGTCAGCGCCACCGCAAAATCGCCGGGATAGAGCGCGATGCAGCTGTCGCTGGTGCCCAGCACCGCATGATTATGATTCAGGCCGTTCAGCGCGGCGCAGCCGGAACCGGGGTTGCGCTTGTTGCAGGCGGACCAGGCCTGCGGATCGCGAAAATAGCTGCAGCGGGTGCGCTGTAGAATATTGCCGCCCAGCGAGGCCATATTGCGCAGCTGCGCCGAGGCGGCGAGCGAAAGGCTTTCCGCCAGCGCGGGCGCAAAAGTTTTTACCGTTTTGCTGTCGGCCGCCTGGCTCATCTTTACCAGGGTGCCGAGCGTCAGCTCACCGTCGCTGAGCGTAATATCATGCAGATCCTGCAAATGCGTAATATCCACCAGCGTGGCGGGACGCTCAACGCCGCACTTCATCAGATCCAGCTGCGTCGTGCCGCCGGCGAGAATGCGCGCCTCTGGCTGGCTGGCCAGCATCGTGGCCTGGCTGACGTCGGTCGCGCGTTGATAGTTGAACGATCTCATGATGTGGCCTCCTGGCTCAGGCTGGCCGCCGCGTCCTTCACGGCTTTGACGATATTGGGATAGGCGCCGCAGCGGCATAAATTCCCGCTCATATATTCGCGGATTTCGTCATCGGAACGGGCATGACCTTCTTTGATGCAGGCGACGGCCGACATGATTTGGCCGGAGGTGCAATAGCCGCACTGGAAGGCATCGTGGCGCAGGAAAGCGGCCTGCACCGCGTGCAGCGTCCCGTCCGGCGCGGCCAGGCCTTCAATGGTGGTAATATCTCTGCCCGCCGCCTGGGCCGCCAGCGTCAGGCAGCTCAGCACGCGTTCGCCGTCGATATGCACGGTACAGGCGCCGCACTGCCCCTGGTCGCAGCCCTTTTTCGAGCCGGTTAAACCAATATGCTCCCGCAGCGCATCCAGCAGGGTAGTGCGCGGATCGACCATCAGCTGACAGCTTTCACCGTTGACGGTGAGCTGCAAAGGATAAAGTTGAGTCATTGTCGTCTCCAGATTGGGGAGGTCACTGACAGTGTGCGCAGCGCTTACTCATGTCGACACTGCCTCATTGCTCGGAATACAGGCACGCCTGAAAAGGTGAATGCGATCGCTCTTTTTAGAGGAGCGTATCGGAAAGATAAGGATAGTCAGATTTGGGAAAAAGGGCGCGCGGCAGTTTGCAGGCGCAGATGCCGCATCCTGGCTTCAGGCGTGCAAATAAATTTCCTCCGCCCGCTGAATAAATACGCCCGGCAGCATTCTGACCATCAGGCTGAAAAAAGGGGCGAGGGTCAATCGCAGCAGGCCGTTAGCGAAGCGATATTTTACCGCAAAAGTCACGGTACAGGTTTTTTCTCCCGTAGCCTCAAAAAACCAGTCGCCCTCAAACTGCGACAGAAAGGAACCGCTTACCAGCCGCAGATGCAGCGAGGAGGGGGGATGGAAAGTGGCGCGGGTTGTCAGGCTAAGTTCAGGAAACTGCTGAAAGCGCAACCCGATGCGCACCATTTTTGCTTCCGGTTGGCTGGCAAGGATCTCGACCTGCCGACACCAGGGCAAGAAGTCGGGATAAGCGGCGACGTCGGCGACAAGGTTATACATCTGGCTCTGGCTGAAATTAACCTGAATACGTTTTTCAAAAGTTGTCATCTTAACCCTTAGCCTGTTTGGCATCGCGCGCAGCCAACATAGCCGCTGCTCAAGGCTAATAAGTTACTTTCTAACGCTTATTGATCGGCCGCAAAAGAATTCGTTACAGACAGAAAACTGCGCTTTCCGAGGCACAGTTTTGCGAGCGGCGCTGCATTCACACTGCAAGCAAGGCATACGTGCACGCTTTCTCAGGAAAGCGCTTCTGGTTTTAGCAAACAGGCAGCGGCATCTTACAAAAAAAGCCGTCATTATAGTTTTACACCTATATAGGTCTGGAGCTATATTAACGGAGGCCGCATATGTGGTTGCTCAAAACAACGGACAGGTTTGACTGGTGGTTCAGCACGCTTCAGGATCACGAACGGGCAGCCGTGCTGGGTTCGCTGCTGGTACTGCGCGCAAGAGGGCCGGAGCTGCCACGTCCCAGGGCCGACAGCATTCAGGGTTCGCGCTACAGCAATATGAAAGAGTTTCGCGTGCAGTGCCGTGGCAAACCGATACGGATCTTTTTCGCTTTTGACCCACAGAGAACCGGCGTGCTTCTTTGCGCAGGCGGCAAAACAGGCAATGAAAAACGTTTTTATCGCGTGATGATCCCGATAGCCGATCGGGAGTTTACTGACTATCTGAACAGAACCAGAGGTAACGTATGCGTACATTAGAACAAATGCTGGCGGAAGAAGCACCGCATGTCGTGGCAGAAGCGGAAAAGCTGGCCGCAGAGATACGGCTGGATATTCAGCTTGCTGAACTGCGTGAGCGGGTGCAGAAAACCCAGAGCGAGATGGCGCAGGCGCTGGGTGTAAAACAGCCTACCGTGGCGGGCATGGAAAAGCCGGGGCGCGATATCAAACTTTCCACGCTAAAACGCTATATCGAAGCGGCGGGCGGCAAGCTGCAGCTGAACATAGAGCTGCCGGACGGCTCGCACTATGGGTTCAAGGTGTAAAACCGCAGGCAAAAGGGCATAGGCAACGGGCCAGCCAGCCGTTATTATTTCACCCTCTTTTTTTCAGGGTTAAAGGCAAAAGCAGGGAGGCGATAGCTGGCGGCATGAGCAGAAAAATCACAGGGCGCGCGGCGTCAAACCACAGCCCGTATCAAGGCTGCGCAGGGGGAGGCGGGGATCGCACCAGTCCCTGCCTGAGCCGGAATCGCTCTCAAGGCGGTGCGCAGGGAGGCAGGTTTGAACGCTAAAGCCGCACTCCCGCACCGACAACATGCGTTCCGCTATGCGCCATTCAGAAACCTTTTTCTGGCCCGTTTCCTTACCGTATTGGGCAACAGCATTGCGCCCGTTGCGCTGGCTTTCGCCGTGCTGGATATGGGCGGATCCGCAGCGGATTTGGGACTGGTGGTGGCGGCGCGCTCCATTTTCAACGTTGCCTTTCTGCTGTTCGGCGGCGTGCTGGCGGATCGCTATTCGCGCAGCCTGGTGCTTTTTTCCTCCTCCGCCGTGGCTGCTTTGTCGCAGGGCGTGGTGGCATGGCTGGTGCTGGAAGGGATGGCGACTATTCCGCTGCTGGTTCTGCTCGGCACGGTGAACGGCGCGGCGGCCGGTATTGCGCTGCCTGCCTCCTCAGCGCTTGTACCGCAAACCGTCCCCTCGCCAACGCTGCGTCAGGCTAACGCCTTTATTCAGGTCGGCATCTATATCGGGACGGTGTTTGGCGCGTCGTTCGGCGGTGTGTTGACCAGCGCGGTTGGGCCGGGCTGGGGGCTTGCCGTTGATGCGCTGGGGTTCGCTGCCGCCGCGCCGCTCTATCGGTGCATCCGTATTAGCTATCAGCCTGTCGATGCGCCGGGTAATCTCTGGCTGGATCTGCGCGACGGCTGGCGCGAGTTTACGGCGCGCGCCTGGGTCTGGGCGGTGGTGGCGCAGTTTGCAGTGGTGAACGCCGCTTTTACCGGCATGGTAATGGTGTTAGGGCCGGTGATCGCCGATGCCTCTTTTGGCCGCACCTGCTGGGGCATGATGATTGCCGCGCAAAGCATCGGACTGATCCTCGGCTCGTGCGTCGCGCTGCGCTGGCGACCGCAGCGCGCGATGTTTATCGGCGTCATGCTGGTGGCGCTTTGTGCCGTTCCTGTTTTGCAGCTGGCGACCGGCGCGACGGCGCTGGCACTGATGGGCGGGTTTTGCCTGGCGGGCGCAGGATTCGGGCAGTTTGGCGTGGTCTGGGCGCATGCGCTACAAATGCATATTCCCCGTGACAGGCTGGCGCGCGTTTACGCTTATGACGCTATGGGGTCTTTTGTTGCTATTCCCGTAGGCGAGCTGGCCGCCGGGCCGCTGGCGATCCGCTACGGCAATAGCGCCGTGCTGCTGTGTTGCGCTGCTGCCGTGGTTATCGCTACCGTTGCAACCAGCCTGGTTCCGGCAATAAGGCAGCTGAAAAGTAATGCATCGGTTAAATAGCAGCCGATGCCTGTGCCTTTGACAAAACGCCGGTAAGAGAAACCACAGGCCCGTTGTAAATGGGCTGCACCCTAAAAGTTGGTCACCCAACCGAGTAAAGTGCAGTTTTTTATGGCAAAGCTGATATTCTTTTTAGCCAGGGCTGGCTGTCGTAATCACTCCGCCCGGGAAGATGGGCCGCCTCCCGTGCACGAGTCGGTCAGTCCGCCAGTTTCTCACTCAGCCCGGCTGAAGCGGGTTTTTTCCATTGGGATTCCAGCTCCTCCAGCGATTTGCCTTTGGTTTCCGGCACAAACTTCCACATAAACAGCGCCGCCAGCAGCCCCATCACGCCATACAGCCAGTAGGCGAAACCGTTGTTGAAATGCGCATTGAGCGTGCTGTTTTTATCCATCATCGGGAAGGTCCAGGAAACCAGATAGTTTGCCACCCACTGCGCCGCCACGGCCAGCGACATCGCTTTACTGCGGATGCGGTTGGGGAAAATTTCCGCCAGCAGCACCCAGCAGACCGGCCCCCACGAGATGGCAAAGGACGCCACGTAAAACAGCATTGCGCCCAGCGCCACCACGCCGGACATTTTGCTGTAGAAAGCGGTGCCGAGCGTAAACATGCCGATCGCCATGCCCAGCGCGCCGATAATTTGTAGCGGCTTACGGCCAAAATTATCCACCGTCATAATGGCAATAGTGGTAAAAATTAAATTAATGACGCCAACAATGATAGTTTGTAACAGAGCGACATCCGTACTGGAGCCAACAGAGCGAAAGACCTCCGGCGCATAATATAAAACCACATTAATACCAACGAACTGCTGAAACACGGAAAGCATAATGCCAATAACAATGACGCCAGCGCCAAAAGAAAACAGCGGAGCGCTTTTGCTGGTACGGGTATTAACCGACTGTAAAATATTCTGTAGCTCTTTCTGGCTTTGCGCTTTACCAAAAAGCTTCTCCAGAATGGCGGCGGCTTTATCATTCATACCTTTGGCTGCCAGCCAGCGCGGACTTTCCGGGACGGCAAATAATAAAATGAAAAATAATAAAGAAGGAATGGCGCCGGAAAGAAACATTAGCCGCCATCCCATCGTATCCAGCCAGTCGGCATTGCCGGACAGCGCAATGCTGTAATTCACGCAATAAACTAACAGCTGCCCTAAAATAATAGCGAACTGATTACAGGCAACCATACGGCCACGAATTTTCGCCGGCGTAATTTCCGCGATATACATAGGGGAAACCATAGAGGCCAGGCCTACGCCAATCCCGCCGACGATACGGTAGATCACAAATTCGCTGAGATAGCCCGACAGGTAATAAGGCACGCCGCTGTCAGTACCGACGGCGCGGTGGCCGATTTCAGGGAAAGCTGAACCCAGCGCCGATAAAAAGAACAGCACGGCAGCCACCAGCAGCGTTTTCTTTCTGCCAAAGCGGGCGCTTAACGGGCCGCCCAGCACGCCGCCGATAATACAGCCGATCAGCGCGCTGGCGACGCAAAAGCCCAGCAGGGAATTGGCCGCCGACTCGCTTAATCCTCTGGGCGAAATAAAAACTTTATCCAGGGAGGAAACGGTGCCGGAGATCACCGCCGTATCATAACCAAATAATAACCCGCCTAATGTCGCCACCAGCGTGACAGAGATTATATAACGATTGTTGGCTTTCATCTCGGATGCTATTGCCATAACAAACCTCTTGGGTATAAAGGAACAGGATAAAACGCGTTTATATTTGGAGGTAAGACGGATGCTTTTTATAAACTTCCACGCGTTTATTTTTTGAACTCCCTATGTCGCGAGGTAAACATAATCTTCCTGACTCGCCAAAGAAATTACAATTTTTTGTAATCGCTATGCTCGTTTTGCTTTTTATGAGAGGGATCACGGGTGTCTTCGTTCACGCCGGTAGCAACTTTGTGACTAAGGTCATGGTTGGGATATTACAGCGCCGCTTTGTGAAATTTTATAATTGAGTGTCGCGCTTTGTTGTTTGCATAGTGATGGGGTTCCCGCTAATTCCTGAACATATCTTTAAGGATAATGACCATGGCAGACTATTTCGATCGCATTACCAAAATTGCTTATGAAGGCAGCGACAGCCAGAACGATCTGGCCTTTCATTTTTATAATCCGGATGAAGTCATTCTGGGTAAAACCATGAAAGAACACCTGCGGTTTGCCGCCTGCTACTGGCACACCTTCTGCTGGGCCGGCACCGATATGTTCGGCACGGGCGCTTTCGATCGGCCCTGGTTTAAGGGCGGTGACGAGCTGGAACAGGCGAAAGCGAAAGCGGACATCGCCTTTGAGTTTTTCGATAAGCTCAACGTGCCGTTTTACTGCTTTCACGATGCCGACGTGGCGCCTCAGGGCCACTCCGTCAAAGACTACCTGCATAACTTTGCGGTGATGACGGATATCCTGGCGGAAAAACAGCAGCAGACCGGGGTGAAATTGCTGTGGGGCACGGCGAACTGTTTTACCCATCCACGCTACGGTGCGGGCGCGGCGACCAGTCCGGACCCGGAAATCTTTGCCTGGGCCGCTTTGCAGGTTAATGCGGCAATGGCCGCCACGCAAAAGCTGGGCGGTGAAAATTATGTGTTGTGGGGCGGTCGTGAAGGGTATGAAACCCTGTTAAATACCGATCTTAAACAGGAACGTGCGCAGATTGGCCGGTTTATGCAGATGGTGGTGGAGAACAAGCACCGCATCGGTTTTACCGGCACTTTGCTCATCGAGCCAAAGCCGCAGGAGCCAACCAAACACCAGTATGATTATGATGTGGCAACCGTTTATGGCTTCCTGAAGGAGTTCGGGCTGGAAAACGAAATCAAGGTCAACGTAGAGGCTAACCACGCGACGCTGGCCGGGCACTCCTTCCAGCATGAAATTGCCACGGCGGCAGCGCTGGGCATTTTTGGCTCTGTGGATGCCAATCGGGGTGATTTGCAGCTGGGCTGGGATACCGATCAGTTCCCGAACAGCGTGGAGGAAAACGCGCTGATTATGTATGAGATCCTGAAAGCGGGCGGCTTCACCACCGGCGGACTGAATTTCGATGCCAAAGTTCGTCGGCAGAGCACCGATCCTTACGATCTGTTCTACGGCCATATTGGCGGGATGGATGTGATGGCACAGGGCCTGCGGATTGCCGCTCGTCTGATCGAAGAAGGACGGCTTGAACAGGCTCGCGAAGCACGCTACGCGGGCTGGAAGGGCCCGCTGGGCCAGGACATTCTTGCCGGGAAATTCTCTTTGCAGGAGCTGGCGCGCTATACGGAAAAATCAGCGTTCTTTCCGGAACACCGCAGCGGCCATCAGGAGCGGCTGGAAAATATTGTCAACCAGGCGCTCTACCGCTAGTGTCTTTTAGCCTCACGCCAGAGGAAGCGACGCATGTATATAGGAATCGATCTGGGTACGTCCGGCGTAAAAGCCGTATTGCTGGACGAAAACAACGCGGTATTAGCCAGCCACACGGAGAAGCTGACCGTCTCACGGCCGTATCCTTTGTGGTCGGAACAGGATCCGCAGGCATGGTGGCAGGCCACCGATCGGGTGATGCTGGCGCTGGCCGCACAGCGGTCGCTGAAGGCGGTTCGGGCTGTCGGGCTGACCGGGCAAATGCACGGCGCCGTGCTGATGGGACGACAGCAGGAGGTGCTACGGCCCGCTATTTTGTGGAACGACGGCCGCAGCGCGCGGGCCTGCCAGCAGCTGGAGGCAAGCGTGCCGGATGCGCGAAAGATCACGGGCAATCTGATGATGCCGGGCTTCACCGCGCCAAAGCTGCTATGGGTAAAAGAGCATGAGCCGGCGATCTTTAATCAGATAGCGCATGTTCTGCTGCCGAAGGATTATCTACGTTGGCGGATGACCGGCGATTTCGCCAGCGATATGTCCGACGCGGCGGGCACGATGTGGCTGGATGTCGGCAAGCGCGCCTGGAGCGATAAGCTGCTGGCCGCCTGTGGACTGACGCGCGACCAGATGCCGACGCTGTTTGAAGGCAACGAAGTCACGGGACAGATAACCGCAGAGCTGAGTCAGCGCTGGTCGCTGCCCTCTGAGCTGCCGGTGGTGGCGGGCGGGGGAGATAACGCCGCCGGCGCGATTGGTGCCGGGATCTGGCAGCCGGGCCAGGCGATGCTGTCGCTAGGCACTTCCGGCGTCTGTTTTGCGGTCAGCGAGCGCTTTCTCAGCAATCCCGACCAGGCGGTGCACAGCTTCTGCCATGCGTTGCCCGACACCTGGCACCTGATGTCGGTGATGCTCAGCGCCGCTTCCTGTCTGGACTGGGCGGCGCGGCTGACCGGGCAGCCTTCGGTAGCGGCGCTACTGGCGCTGGCCGAAAAGGCGAAGCCGGGAGATAAATCGCCCTGTTTTCTGCCTTATCTGTCCGGTGAGCGCACGCCGCATAATAATCCTGATGCTACCGGCGTGTTCTGGGGCTTCACCCATCAGCACGGTCCGGAAGATCTGGCGATGGCGGTGCTGGAAGGCGTCAGCCTGGGGCTGGCGGAAGGAATGGCCGCGCTACAGGCGACAGGCGTCAGGCCGGCGGCCGTCACGCTGATTGGCGGCGGGGCGCGCAGCGCGTTCTGGCGGCAGCTGCTGGCCGATATCTCCGGCGTAACCATGGAATACCGCACGGGCGGCGATGTCGGCCCGGCGCTGGGTGCCGCCAGGCTTGCCCGCATGAGCTGTCATCCGGGCGTTTCGCCAGCGGAGCTGTTGCCGGTGCTGCCGCTGGAGTCCCGCTATACGCCCCGCGCCGATCGCCATGACTTCTACCGCCAGCGACAAAGGCTGTTCAGCGCGCTTTATCAACAAACCGCCTCGCTTTAAGGCGCGGCCACAGCTTATCGACAAGCCTGGCGTTCTGGCAGCAACGCCACCGCTTTGCTTTAAGGGGCAGTCAGCGGCTTCTTCGCGGTAACGGGAGGAAGCCGCGCCGCATTTTTTTGATCGCCCGAGCAGACCTGACGGTTGCTCCCCCCAATCCCTTGTCTTTACAAAAAAACTCTTCATATTGAAGCGGTCGCTTTAGTTTCAGGGTCTGAATATGAAGAAAAATGAGGCTCCCGCCAGGCACGCCAGGATTTCGCTGCTGTTCAACGCTAACAAAGCCTATGACCGCCAGATCATTGAGGGGATAGGCGAGTATTTTTACGCCTCGCAGTGCGACTGGGATATCTATATAGAAGAAGATTTCAGCGTTCATCACCTGAACGAGAACATTCTTTCCGGCAGCGGTATTATTGCGGACTTTGACGACGCGCAGCTGGCCGCACAGCTTAGCCAGATCGCTATGCCTGTTGTGGGCGTGGGCGGCTCCTACACTAATCGGGAAGACTATCCCGGCGTCAGCTATGTCGCCACGGACAACGAGGCGCTGGTGGCTGCGGCTTTGCATCATCTTACCGAGAAAGGCATTGAGCGCTTCGCTTTTTTCGGCCTGCCCGCCGAGGCAGGAAAACGCTGGGCGCAGGAGCGGGCCGCGGCGTTCCGGCGTTTGACCTGCGATATGGCCTTTACCGGCATGCTTTATGAAGGCATGGTCACGGACAGCAACACCTGGGAAACGGCCCAGCAGAAGCTGGCCGAATGGCTGCATTCGCTGCCCGCCCATACCGGCATCGTCGCCGTCACGGATGCCCGCGCCAGGCACATCCTGCAAACCTGTGAGCATATCGGCATTGCGGTGCCGGAAAGCCTGTGCGTGATCGGCATTGATAATGAAGAGCTTACCCGTTATCTGTCGCGAATTTCGCTCTCTTCGGTAGTGCAGGGCACGCGCAGAATGGGATTCGAAGCGGCCAGGCTGCTGGACAATCTGCTTTCAGGCCGTCGCGTAAGTAGCGAACCGGTGATAGTTGCCCCGGAAAGCGTGATTGCCCGGCAGTCTACCGATTACCGCTCGATTATCGACGCTATGGTGGTGAAGGCGATGGGGTTTATCCGTAAAAACGCCTGCCGGGGCGCCACCGTTGAACAGGTTCTGGAAGCGGTCGGCACCTCTCGTTCCAATCTGGATAAAAAATTTATGACCGAGCTGGGCACCACGATCCATAAGGTGATCCAGGATGAGAAATTTGCCAGAGCGAAGGAGCTGCTGGAAACCACCTCGCTGCCGGTGGCCGAAATCAGCCGTCTGTGCGGTTACAGCACGCCGCAATATTTTTGCACCGTTTCACGGCAAAACCTGGCTATGACGCCGATAAAATATCGCAGCAGCCGGAACGGCATGACGAGGGCGTAACAGCGTAGCGCTTGTTCCGTCACAGGCAGCAGCTATGGTTAAAAGGCACATATCCCTGGCATGGAGAGGCGAATGAAAATTAACGAGCTGATTGCTGCAAGACTGGCGCTGACCGCAGAGCAACGAGAACAAACCCGCGCGGCCCTGGCGCAGGGTGAGCAGGCCGAGCCGGATCGGCGACGCGCGCAGCGCTATGCTTTTCAGCAGCGAACCCGGCAGAGCCTGATTATTGGCGAGCGCGATCTGCTGCCGGTTTCTTTTTTGCAGCAGGGCCTGAGTTCGGCGCGGGCGGTAGGGCTGATCCGCAAAGACGGCATTCCTGAGGGCAGCGGCTTTCTGACCCACGGCGGCCTGTTTATCACCAACCATCACGTGCTGCCTGAACCGCCTGCTTCAGGCACGGTGACGGTACAGTTCGGCTTCCGTCAGAGCGAGACCGGCGAAATTAGCGACGGGCGGCTTTACACGCTGGATGCAGAGCGTTTCTGGCTGACCAGCCCGACAGAGGCGTTCGACTGCACGCTGATTGCGCTGGGCGAGGCCCTTAGCGGCAGCGGGGAAACGCCGTTGCCGCTGGCGCTTAACGATCGCAACGATAAACATGCGCTGGGTATCAGCCTGAACCTTATCCATCATCCGGGCGGCGCGCCACAGCAGCTCACGCTGCGTAATAATGCGCTGCTGGCGCGGCACGAGCAGTTTCTGCATTACGAAGCCGACAGCGAGGGCGGATCGTCCGGCGCGCCCGTGTTCAACGACGGCTGGCAGCTGGTGGCGCTGCACCACGGTGCCGTTGAGGACGGCGAAAAATGGGTTAATGAAGGCATACGCCTCAGCGCCTTAACCGACTGGCTGAAAGGCGAGCTGCCGCAGCTGTCCGCCGATATGCAGGCACAGCTGATGCAGGCGTTAACTTCGGACGCCACGCCGCTGCGTCCCGTCGCCAGCGCCGCCGCGCCGGAGAGCAATTATGGTAATCGTGATGGTTATCAGGCCGATTTTCTTGCCGGTACGCATATTGATATGGCGGAGATTATCGCTCCGCGCGCGGCGGAAGTCGCCCCATTGCGCGACGGCAGCAAAGGCGCAGAGGCCAGGCTCGACTATCAGCACTTTTCTCTGCTGATGAGCGGTGAGCGGCGGCTGGCCTTTTTTACCGCCACCAACATTGATGGCGCGAGCTATATCAATATCGATCGCGACAGCGGACAGCCTTCGCTGCTGCCGGAGGGCGACCGCTGGTATGAAGACAGCCGCATCGACAGCCGTTTCGTCACCGGTCAGGCGTTTTACAGCGAGTTCAGCCGCTGGTTCGATCGGGGCCATCTGACCCGCCGCAGCGATCCCACCTGGGGCAGCGCGGCCGAAGCGGTTCGCGCCAATAAAGATACTTTTCACTTTACCAACTGCTCGCCGCAGCATTTCCGCTTTAATCAGAGTTTGCAGTACTGGCAGGGCGTTGAGCGCTACATCCTTGAGTCTGGCGTCCTGCAGTCAAAGCAGCGGATCAGCGTGCTGACCGGGCCGGTGCTTAACGAGCAAAGCAGGCAATATGCGGATTTAGCGGTGCCGCTGATGTTCTGGAAGGTCGTTTTGCGCATCGGGCCGCAGGGCAAGCCACAGGCTACGGCACTGCTGGTGAGCCAGGATAAATTGCTGGACGAACCGCGCCGCGTATTGCCGCAGGCGCAGCCGGAAGCGGTGCCCAATGTGGATGAATACCGGGTTGCCGTCAGCGCGCTGGAAACCCTGACCGGGCTTGATTTCAGCGCTTTCCGCGCCTGGGACAGCTGGCAGCCGGACGCCGCGCTGCTGGCGGAGCCGTTACCGGCGAAGCTGATTATGACATGGCAGGATCTGCTGTAGCTGATGGCGGCTTGCCGCAAGGGGAAGAGCAAAAAGCCCGCTGTAAAAGCGGGCTTTTTTAAATCGAAACCTTATTTCGCCTCGTCTTCCTGACCGAGAATACGCGAGCGGCTAACAGCCAGAATCTCATCGGCCAGAGCAGAATCATCAGGGCAGGCACGTGACAGCACCAGCGCGCCGACAAGCTGTGCAAGGGTAGCAAGCAGGTCGGCACGGGTTTCGGCGCTTGCCTGCTCTTCATGCGCTAAACGGGCCAGATGGTTTTCAATACCCGCCGCAAATACTGCCTTAATTGATTCAGGCTGACGCGCCGTATCGGCCGCCAGCGCCGAAATCGCACACCCTTTTCCCATCGCATCCCGATGCTGCCGTGACAGATAGTGTTCAACAAATTGTTCCCGACCGGCGCCTGAAGCATTCTCGGCGGAGCGCGCAAAACCGCAGCCCAGCGCCTCTGCCATCAAATCAGCTTTGGAACCAAAGTGCTTGTAGAACCCACCGTGGGTTAAACCGGCGGCTGACATCAGCTCCGCAACGCCCACACCGTCGTAACCCCGCTCGCGAAACAGCTCCGAAGCCGTTTCGACAATGCGCCTGCGGTTTTCACGAACCTGCTCTTTCGACACCTTCATCGGTTTACCCTTTCCACCTGTCATTTCCACGCTCAGTATACATTGATGATGGGCGTAATCAAACTGATTGACTTTTTAGATTACGATCACCATCATTAATTTGCGTCATCGGACGTTTATTGGCAGGGGAAGCGCCAGCACCTGTTTCCCCCCTGTGGGCCTCGATGGCGCCGCTAACGCATAACCTTGCCAGCGCCCGATTCTGTCTGTATCGCCTGGCGCCGCTCTCATTTATTTTTTAACAGAGAAGAATAACTTATGACCCAATCGACAGTTCTTATTACCGGCGCTTCTACAGGGATTGGTGCTGTATACGCGGAACGGTTCGCCTCACGGGGCCACAACCTTGTGCTGGTCGCTCGCGACAAGACAAAACTGGATAGCCTTGCAGAACGTTTGCGTCATGAAAGGGGGATTTCCGTCGACGTTCTGCCTGCCGATCTCACCCAGGCAGAGGATTTAACGGCTGTCGAAGCTCGTCTGCGTGATGACGCGCGGATCGGTATTCTTATCAATAACGCGGGCGTCGGCCAGTCGGGTAACTTTATCGGCCAGCAGCCTGATGCGATCGAGCGGCTTATCGCGCTTAACATAACGGCGCTGACGCGACTGGCGAGGGCGGCAGCGGCACGCTTTGTTGAAGCTGGTGAAGGCGCGATCGTCAACATCGGCTCCGTTGTCGGCCTGGCCCCTGAATTTGGCATGTCGGTTTATGGCGCGACCAAAGCCTTTGTTCTCTTTTTATCGCAGGGGATGGATCACGAGCTCTCTTCCAAAGGCATTTACGTGCAGGCGGTGCTTCCTGCCGGAACCTATACGGAAATCTGGCAGCGGACAGGCATTGATACCCGCACTTTGCCCCAAATGATGGAAGTGGGCGAGCTGGTCGATGCCGCGCTGGTTGGCTTTGACCGTCGGGAACTTGTCACCATTCCGCCTTTACATAATGCGGCACGCTGGGATGCCCTTGATGCTGCCCGTCAGGCTCTGATGGCGGATATCAGACAGGCGGAAGCGGCGGAGCGATATAAAGCGCTTTAGCCAAAGCGAGGGAGCCAGCAGGACGAGGCAATATCCCTTGAGTTGTTTTGTCGGCGCAGGGTCTTTTTCTTTTCACGGAAAAGCCGTGCGCCGGCGAAATTACCCGGCAAAGCCGAAATAGCCTTAGCTTGATAAGAAAGAATATTTTCGCAACCGGCCGTTGCAGGTAAATAATAAATGAATAAAACGATGAAAGCCTTCACGTTTAAACGCTATGGCAAACATCCTGAGCTGGGGTTCGAAAAAGTCGATTATCCAGCGATCAACGCCAATGAAATTCTGGTAAAAATTTACGCGGTGGGGCTGAACCCCATAGATAATATGATCCCCACTGGAATATTTAAGCCGGTTCTGCATTTTAAACTTCCGGGAATATTGGGGAGCGACTTGTCTGGCGTAGTTATTGCGGTGGGCAAGCAGGTCACTCGCTTCAGGCCAGGCGATGAAGTTTTTGCCAGCCTGTTCGACAGTGGAACAGGCTCTCTTGCCGAATTTGCAGCCGTGCCTGAAAGTGCAGCCGCCTTAAAACCCGCAAATCTCGATTTCGTGCAGGCGGCGTCGCTGCCGATGGTAAGCCTCACGGCCTGGCAGGCGCTGACGGAGCGGGGCAGACTGCGGCCGGGCCAGAAGATTTTCATTCCGGCAGGCTCGGGAGGCATTGGCACCTTTGCTATCCAGCTGGCTAAGCACCTGGGCGCCACGACGGCCACGACTACCAGCACGGCTAACGTCGGGTGGGTTAGTCAGCTTGGCGCCGATAAAGTGATAGATTATAAACAAGAAAAGTTTGAAAACGTTTTAAGCAGCTACGATATCGTTCTGGGCACCCTCAAAGGCGATACGATTGAAAAATCCGTGCAGATCCTTAAGCCTGGAGGACAGATTATTTCTCTCGTCGGGCCTTTAGATGCCGCCTTCGCACGGGACAGAGGGGTAAACTTTTTTCTGACTTTTGTGATGAAAATGATGAGCCGAAAAATCACGCGCCTCACCAAAAAACGACGTCTGACCTATTCTTTTCTTTTTGTTCGCCCGGAGGGGGAGCAGCTGACCCAAATTGGCAAGCTAATAGAGGCTGAACAAATCAAACCAACGATCGACAAAGTATTTTCCTTTGCTGAAACAAAGAAGGCGCTGGCCTGGCTTGGCCAGGGACATGCAAAAGGGAAGGTGGTGGTTACGATGCAGGCGCCTTCAGATACCGAACCAGCGGCCGGCCGTTAAAGAATGAACAAGGGCCGCCGCCAGTCCATTCCCTTCGCGCAGAATACCTGACGGCACAAACGCAAAAAGCCCGCTTAAATTTCTTTAAGCGGGCTTCTCTAATCTGGCTCCTCTGACTGGACTCGAACCAGTGACATACGGATTAACAGTCCGCCGTTCTACCGACTGAACTACAGAGGAATTGTTGGAACGGGCGCATAATATCCAGAGGGCAGAGGGATGTCAAAGCCTGATTGCACCTTTTTAACCGGCTGCTGAATAAATCAGCATTTTGTTGAAATTTCCTCAGGTTAGAAGGTGTTCCTCATCGCTGATCTTGAGATAACACCAAACCCATTTCTTCTGCCATGCTACTGCCTTGTGCCATAAGGCAATTCTTATAGCGTTGTTCAATATAGAGTTGAATATGAGACATCCCGTGAAAAATATTTTCGACATAATCAGCTGACGTCCGGTTTTCTGTAGGCGAGATAACAATAAGTCTTAAAAAAGCACGGAACGGGTTGCTACAGGTATGTCGTAAATCGCTGGCTAACAAGTAAATTTTTCACTCAGAAGAGGCCGGGTTCAGGCGCACTTACGCAGGCGTAAAGCGCCGGTCACCGATGCCGTATTCAGAAACGCTTTGCCTTGCCATAACCCCCGGGATCGGCGGCTGCAGCCTGTTCATATTTCTCAATAGTTCGTCGGGTACTGGATAGGGATGACGCAGACATGACGTCAAAAGGTTTCGCCGCCCGGGCGGGATCGTCAGTGAAGCGGGTACTGGGATCTTTCGCCAGCGAGCGTACGTCATAACGTCCAGGTTCCTTCGCCCGCGCACTTTCTACCATATGTTTGACAAATTTTTTCCCCACTGGCGGATAGGTAGTCGAGGTTAATATATCCTCGATCTCCGCCATTGGCATGGTACGTACATGGCGCAGCGCCCACTGGGCGTGCGGATCGGGGCGGGGATCGTTTCGCTGCTGGATAACGTCAAGCCTGCCTGGATCGAGTTTGCTGTTCTCCAGCGTGGTTACAATCGGCAGATGTTGCCAGGCATCAAGCACTACCGGATCTTCCTGACGTTTGTCTCCTAACAGCACCAGGACGTGGTCATTATTGTAGAGAGTATTAAACACGGGCTTATTGGCTCCTCTGGCCGCCACTTGCGTGTAGGCCAGATCGGCAAATTCCTGACAATGTCCTCCTTGCACTCTCAGGGCGCTGTGTCCACTCGCATAAGCACGATCCAGGCCGGTCGCCGCGTCAGGAAACCGTTGTGTAAAGCGTTCACTGGCTTCATGACTAAAGCGGTCCGCAGCGCGCACGGCCATGATACCGCGCATCGCACTCTCTCCCTTATCGGCCACAAGCGGCAACCACTGATTACCACCACGCCCTAATTGCGTACGCACTTCCTGTTGGACTTGCGCCGCCAGATCCATGCTTTGCAGCGTCTGTGGTGAAACCACCCTGACCTGATGCTGAAAGGGGCCGGATGCCTGCATTTGTGTCGCGCTGAGGCTCTGATGAGCGGGCTGGCTCTGCTGAGTCTGGCGGCTGCTGCCAGAAGAAAATATACGCATCATAATCCGACTCCGACTTCATCAGGAAGGTGCTGGCTGATGATGCCCAGACGCTGTCCCAGCGTATGAGTATAAAAAGCCATATTTTCGTACAGGGCAATCAGGGCCTGAGGATCTGCCGTGTTCATCGGCAAACGCGACCATATCACTAGCTCGTCACTGTTTGCCGAAGCCGCCAGCACAATGGGAGGGAACTCTTCGTTCATCAAATTTGCCTGCAGGAGTTCCCAGAGAAGCTCAGTGGTAATGTCATTAGCCGTCCTGAAAGGAAGCAGGCAGCTAAAGGTGATGTGGTTACCGGGATAATGCAAAAGCCGCAGCGATAAATCTGACCACATCACTAACTCAAAGGCTTCTTCATCGCCCCGCATCTCAGGCGTTAGCTTGAGGTAATTGAACAAGGGAATAAGAGCACTACTAAAGGATGTTGACATAAATCTTCCTTTTTATTTGTCTCAGGTAGCAAACCGGCACGGCAAGGGCAGGCCGATCCGACTTCACTGCAAAGTAAGGAAGAGTAAGTGAACAGAAAAACCGCCTGGTTCCTTACGCTGTGGAACAATTGCGAGCAGATGTGATGGGGTTAAAATAGTCGAGTTGATAACGGGGAATTATCTGGCCTGTCTCTGCCCGTTTGCCGGTTAAATCTCTGGTAGCTTCACTGCCGGATACAGTCCCATGAACGGCCACTTGCCAGAAGGATATTGGGATGAATAACACTGAACAGTATAAATTCATTTAAAAGCGGCATACTGCGCGCAAAACCAGGTTTATAAATCATCCAGTCTGCAAACTCGCTACCAATCGGCTAACGAGAGAATGCTTAATCTTTGGCGGCAGCGCCATGCAGTCAGCACTTTACCGGCAGCCTTTTGGCACGGCACCCTGCTGAGCCAGGGCGCAGAGTTTTTACCCGAAGCACTGCATAATCAGGGCGAAACCAAAATTGATGAAAACGCAACGCCGACAGGTAAAGAGTAAATGACAGAACAAGGTCGATAAGCAAAAAGCCCGCTTAAGTTTCCTTAAGCGGGCTTCTCTAATATGGCTCCTCTGACTGGACTCGAACCAGTGACATACGGATTAACAGTCCGCCGTTCTACCGACTGAACTACAGAGGAATTGTTGAAACAGGGCGAATCATAGCGAAGACGCAGCAGACTATCAAAGGGGAAATGTGATTTTTGGATGCGACTGATTCAAATATAGGCAAAAAAAGAAGTTCACCGTTTGAGGCGCCAAAAAGGAATAAAAAAACACAGCGCCCGGCTAAAGAACAAGCATCATGACAAAATTCCCTGTGAAGGTTTATCTTTAAGCTCCGAACTAAGATTAATAATTAACGTTATTAAGGCCATAGAAAGCAGCCCTGAGGTATAGGCTTATCTTTTTTTATAAGGATCACCAAATGGCTGCCGTTTCAACTGAAGCAATTAGTGGCGCTATCATTTCAGGTATAGAAAAAGCGCATAAAGATTATCGTCAAATGTCCGGCGGATACTGGGTCTGGACGGCTGCGGAATATATGCTCACTACCTATATTGCCAAAGCGCTAAGCGACATGCCGGGCGCTAAATTCGTGACGCTTGAAAGCAATGGGCTTAGCTCAATGGATCACGCGGGCGCGATAGCGCCGGGGCCAAAACCGGTTAAGGCGCGTTTGAGCGGCCGTTTCGATCTCCTGCTGTGGTGGGGCAAAGCCCAGCCGCGAGCGGTAATCGAAGTCAAAAACCAGCCGGGCGGCCCGTCGGGCTGGTATCACGATATTGAAAGGATAACCTCAGTGCTTTCTATTAACCGCGACGCCTCATCCATAAAATTTGGCGTATTTGCTTACTATTATTCGGCAGCGGATGGCGAATTGCTCAGCGGGGCGCAGAAAGTGCTTAATAAATTCGAACGCGTAGAAACCTATGTCAGCGAGAATATCTCCGATCGTTATCGGGTCGAACAGATTATTTCCGATATCCATGATGAAGGCAGCGAGGGCGCCTGGGGTGCCGCCTGTTTAATTATCAGACCTTGCTGAAAAAACGCAGCGCGTAAAAAGACGGCGCAGCTAAGGTGCCAACCTCAGGGTTGTCTAAAATTGATAAATTACTCTGTAGCAGAACGGGTTTTCGGTGAGCTGCTTTGGTTTTTTTCCGCCGAACTTAAATCAACGCGTTAGATACGCACTGCCGACGGTGTGATGTTTATCAATAAGGTGACCGCATGACGCAACCGACTGCTATCCTGCCGATATTATTGCGTCGTTGAAAAAAGGGAGAGGTCGCTGGCGGCAGTTTCCCGTAACGCTGGGCTGGCGTCCTCCACGCTGTCCAACGCTCTTAACCAGCGCTGGCCCACGGCGAAAAGCTGATAGCGGAAGTGCTGGGCCTGCGCCTGAAAAAACGGCCTTCGTGCTATCACTGATAACCCTCCGGCGCAGCCTGAATACGGAAGATATGCCGCATTTTGTTTATCCGATTCGTAATAAATCTTTGCACCGAAAAAACAGTTTTCTATTATCGGCCCTCTTTGTCGCGCATTAAGCTCCTCTCTGCATGGCATGCTTTAGGATCTGAAAGAAACGCCTGATGTATCAGGATGCTTGCCGTTTTACCGGCAATGCCGCTTTGAAGACTACCGGCTCTGTCCTTCGATGGGTTAAGGCTTTCTTACGCTAAGGAAATCACAATGAATCTGATGAATAATTGTGCATCGCCTGCCCTGGATGTTATATTAAAATATAATATCCGGAGGTGTTCTATGTATACCACTCGCCTGAAAAAGGTCGGCGGATCCGTCATGTTGGCGGTTCCTCCTGCCGTGCTGAAAACGCTGGCGCTGTCGACGGACAGCGAAGTAGGTATGACCATTGATAATGGCTGCCTGATTATTGAACCCCAAAAACGGCCCCGTTATTCGCTTGAGGAGCTGCTGGCGCAGTGCGATCCGCACGCCGAAATGAGCGAAGAGGATCGTGAATGGATTGATGCGCCTGCGATGGGCAAGGAGATCCTGTAAATGGACAGAGGGGAAATCTGGCTTGTTTCACTGGATCCGATTGCCGGCCACGAGCAAAGTGGACAACGTCCGGTACTGATCGTATCGAAGGCATCGTTTAACAAGCTGACCCGGCTACCCGTTATTGTTCCCGTTACCCACGGCGGAAACTTTGCTCGAACAGCCGGTTTTACCGTTTCACTGGACGAGGCGGGAACAAAAACGACGGGCGTGATCCGCTGCGACCAGCCCAGAACCATTGATATGGTGGCCCGAAATGGTAAGCGGCTGGAATGTATACCTGACGTCGTTGTGAATGAAGTGCTGGCCCGCCTGGAGGCCATTTTGAGCTAATGTTTTTTAGGCCACCTGAACGAGGGCGCTGTCACATACAGCGCCCTCGTTTTTGCGAGGCTTGCGAATATGCATCCAGAGCAAGGGAAGATCCTTTCGGTTAAAGCGATATTTGAAATACCAGAGGTTTTAACCGCCTGAATCGACAAGCAAATACAGGAGATGAGAATCGGTCAGCGTAATGGAGTTATCAGAGGCTTAAAGCTGTGGATTTTAGTGACGTTCAGAAACACTGGGCGGTCACTCCATAGTAAAACTGAAATGACCCCAAATCTTGCCCAATGCAGAGGGGGAATGAAAATGCATCGGGGAGGTTTTCACGCTAGCTTGTTGAATCTTAATAATATAAAGATTCGTGAAGATGCATGACAACATAAATATGGCTCCTCTGACTGGACTCGAACCAGTGACATACGGATTAACAGTCCGCCGTTCTACCGACTGAACTACAGAGGAATCGGTTTCGATGGGGCGCATAGTAACGGCCGCGTCCGGGCGTGTCAAAGGTCGAATGCCATTTTCCCGCGCGTTCGGCCGCAAAATCAGCAACCCGCTCTGTTTCTCGCCCGTTCGGGCAAAATTCAATCTCTTGCGCCAGATCGCACTTTACGGCGAATGCCTTGCTGATGTTAGAGGTGTGTCAAAATTTTGTTGTTTGCCGTTTTTAAAACGTGCGTTTCGGTGCTTTTATGTAAAAAGTTTCAAAAATGTTAATTATGGAATAATTGCACTGATCAGTCAGTCGGCCGCTATATGTCGAAGCGATAAAGACTGAAAAACTAAATTAAGCTTTTGATAAATATTGTTAATAACCAGGAGCAATCTGACTAAGACATTGCTTTTTCACCACTTAAAAATGTTATCCAGGCACCGGTGAAGTTGTGTGAATGTAAAAAATATCTTTCATTCGAGGTCCAGCCAGCCGCACAAGCTAATCACATAAGGGCTCTATCATGAAAAAATTCGTTGCAGGGTTACTGTTAGTCTGTTCGCTGCCTGCTGTCGCGCTGGCAAAAGATCTCCAGATGGGTGTCTCAATGGCGCTGTTTGACGACAACTTCCTCACCATCGTTCGCAATTCTATGCAAAAAGAACTTCAAAAAGAAAACGTTAAAGGGCAGGTAGAAGACGCCAAAAACGATGTTTCCCAGCAGCTACAGCAGGTGCAGAACTTTATCGGGCAGGGCGTGGACGCCATTATCGTCAATCCGGTCGACACCAACGCGGTTAAACCGATTATGGATCAGGCCAGCAAGGCGGGCATCCCGCTGATTTTTATTAACCGCCGTCCCGCAGCCGAACTGACGGGCAAAATGGCCTATGTTGGCTCCAACTCGCAGCTGGCGGGGCGTTTGCAGATGGAAGCGCTGGCTAAACAAATGAATTACAAAGGCAACGTCGCCATCCTGTTAGGCGATCTGGCCAATGAATCGACGCGTGAACGTACCAAAGGCGTGAAAGAGATTGTTGCGAAATATCCTGGTTTAAAAATCGTTCAGGAGCAGACCGCGAAGTTTATGCGTAACGATGCGGTAGATGTGGTCAGTAACTGGCTCACCGCTGGCGACGATATTCAGGCGATCGCTGCCAATAACGACGAAATGGCGATTGGCGCGCTTCAGGCGCTGGGAAAAAACAGCGACCACGTGCTGGTGGCGGGGGTTGACGGCACGCCGGACGCGCTGCAAATGATCAAAAACGGCAAAATGGTCGCTACCGTTTTTCAGGACGCAAAAGGCCAGGGCGAGGGGGCGGTACAGGCGGCGGTGAAGCTGGCAAAAGGTGAAAACGTGGAATCGAACGTCGATATCCCTTTCCAGCTGATCACCAAAGAAAACATGGCGAAGTTTACCAGCCTGAACCAGAAATAGCCGGGGTGCATCATGACCGCATATGCGCTTGAAGCCGAAGGCATCAGCAAGTTTTTTCCTGGCGTAAAGGCACTGAACAACGTCTCTTTACGGGTCAGGCCCGGCAGCGTACACGCGCTGATGGGCGAAAACGGCGCGGGAAAATCCACGCTGATGAAATGCCTGATAGGAATTTATCGCCCGGATGAAGGCTTAATCCGCGTCAGGGGCGAGGCGGTAGCGTTTCAGGACACGCTGGGCGCGCTGCGCGCAGGCATTTCGATGATCCACCAGGAGCTTAACCTGGTGCCTCATATGACGGTGGCGGAAAACATCTGGCTGGGCCGCGAGCCGATGAAATATGGCTTTGTCGATCACGGCAGCCTTCATCGCCAGACCCGCGAGTTGTTAAGCAAGCTGAACATTCTCCTTGCGCCGGACGATCTGGTGGGCGATTTGAGCATCGCCTCACAGCAAATGGTAGAGATCGCTAAAGCCGTATCCTGGAATGCGGATGTGGTGATCATGGATGAGCCAACCTCCGCGCTGACTGAAACCGAGGTTTCGCATCTTTTCGCTATCATTCGCGATCTCAGAGAGCAGGGTAAAGCCATCATCTATATCAGCCACAAAATGGATGAAATCTTTACGATTACCGATGAGGTCAGCGTATTTCGCGACGGTGCCTGGGTCGGTAGCAGCGCGACGGCGGACTATACGCGGCAGTCGCTGATTACCCAGATGGTCGGGCGCGAGCTGACCCAGCTTTTTCCCAAGTTCAACACGGCCATTGGCGAAGAGGTGCTGACGGTACGTCATTTACAGCGTAAAGGCGTGTTTGATGACATCAGCTTCGGCGTGCGCCGTGGTGAAATTCTGGGCGTGGCGGGGCTGGTCGGCGCGGGCCGCAGCGAGGTGATGGAAAGCCTGTTTGGCATGACCAGCCCCGACGGCGGCGAAATTCTGATAGACGGCGTGCCGGTAAAAATAGATTCGCCTGCCACGGCGATAGAAAAGGGGCTGGCTTTTCTTACTGAAGATCGGAAAAAGTCCGGGCTGTTTCTGGTGCTGTCGGTGATGGAAAACATGAGCATCGTCAATATGCCGGAATACAGCAGCCGCGCGGGCTTTGTCAGCCATATCCAGATGGCGAAGGACTGCATGGAGCAGATCCGTCGGCTGAACATCAAAACGCCCACTATGGATCAAATCATCAATAACCTCAGCGGCGGCAACCAGCAAAAGGTGCTGATCGCCCGCTGGCTGCTGGCACAGCCCAAAGTCCTGATCCTGGACGAGCCGACGCGCGGCATCGACGTGGGCGCGAAAGCGGAAATTTACCGGCTAATCAGCGAACTGGCGAATCGCGGCGTCGCCATCATCATGGTTTCTTCTGAACTGCCGGAAATACTCGGCATGAGCGATCGGGTGATGGTCATGCACGGCGGCCGCATCACCGGCATCCTCAATAAAGAAGAGGCCGATCAGGAATCCATTTTGTCACTGGCGTCTGAATAAGGGCTGAAACCATGAGCGACGTAAAAATGAGTGGCCAACAGCCGTCTTCGGCGACGTTTTTAAGCAGTTTTAAGGGAAAGATGCCGAAGGATACCGGCATTTTTATCGTGATGGTCGCCATCGCGCTGATTTTTGAAGCGGCAGGCTGGTACGTGCGCGATCAATCGTTTTTGCTTAATCCAAACCGGCTGGTGCTGATTATTTTGCAGGTTGCCATTATCGGCATTATTGCGGTCGGTGTGACCCAGGTGATTATTACCACGGGGATCGATCTCTCATCCGGCTCGGTGATTGCTTTAACCGCCGTGGTAGCGGCCAGCCTGGCGCAAACCTCCGACAGCCTTTCCCCGATGTTCCCGTCGCTGGTCAACATGCCTGCGGCGGTGCCGATTGTAGCCGGGGTCGGCGTGGGGTTGCTTTGCGGGGTGGTGAACGGCGTGCTGATCACTAAAACCGGTATTCCGCCCTTTATCGCCACGCTGGGCATGATGGTTTCCGCGCGCGGGCTGGCGCAATACTACACGCAGGGCAACCCGATCAGCTTCCTTTCCGACAGTTTTACCGCCATCGGCCAGGGCGCAATGCCGGTAGTCATCTTCCTGGTCGTCGCGGTCATTTTCCATATCGCGCTGAAACACACCCGTTATGGCAAGTACGTTTACGCCATTGGCGGCAATATGACCTCGGCGAAAGTTTCCGGGATTAACGTCAATAAATACCTGGTGATTGTTTATACCATCGCGGGCGGGCTTTCCGGCCTGGCTGGCGTAGTCCTGGCGGCGCGCGTCAGCAGCGGCCAGTCCAGCATGGGCATGTCCTATGAGCTGGATGCGATTGCCGCCGCCGTCATCGGCGGCAGCAGCCTGATGGGTGGCGTAGGGAGGATTACAGGTACGCTGATCGGCGCGGTGATTTTAGGGCTGATTAAGAGCGGCTTTACCTTTGTTGGCGTGGACGCCTACGTTCAGGACATTATCAAAGGCATTATTATCGTCAGCGCCGTTTCAGTGGATATGTACCGCAATCGTAAAAAGCGCTAGCGGGCAGGAGCCAGGCCGGCCCCTGTATTCCTCTCAGCCGCCGCTTTTTTATGCCATGTAAACGTTACCATGCACAGCCTGACAGCATATTTTGCACCTCATCGGTGCAGGCAAGCGGTTGGTGAAAGCATTAAAAAAAAGCGCTACTCCTTTAGAGGTAATCAGATTCTCTTATTTTACCGGCGCTTAGCCTGAAACAAATGGGCTGAAAGCGCAGCCGGAAGTTTCTGGCACGTCACTTGCAATTCTTAACCCGCACCAGAGTGAAAACTTATTTTTTAGCGCCAGTAACAATGGCGTCCCGTGACGGAGGCAAAATGAACTTAAGACGACTGAAATATTTTGTAAAAATCGTCGATATTGGCAGCCTGACCCAGGCCGCAGAGGTGCTGCATATTGCGCAGCCTGCGCTCAGTCAGCAGGTTGCCACGCTGGAGAACGAGCTGGACCAGCAGCTGCTTATCCGTACCAAGCGCGGCGTGACGCCTACGGAAGCCGGGAAGATTTTATACGCCCATGCCCGTACCATTTTACGGCAGTGCGAACAGGCGCAGACGGCGGTGATCAACGCCGGGCAGACGCTGACCGGTCAGGTTTCGATCGGTCTGGCGCCGGGAACCGCCGCCTCTTCGCTGACCATGCCTTTATTGCAAACCGTGCGCGAACAGTTTCCGGAAGTGCTGGTTTACCTGCATGAAAACAGCGGCGCATCGCTAAACGAAAAAGTGATGGATGGGCAGCTTGATATGGCCGTACTTTACGACCGCGCGCCGTCCGCCGGCATCACCAGCCTGCCGTTGATGAAAGAAGAACTTTATCTGGTTGGCGCAACCGACTGCCCTGGACAAAACATCGATTTAGCCGACGTGGCCAAAATGAACCTGTTTCTGCCGCGCGACTACAGCGCCGTGCGCAAACGCGTTGACGAAGCGTTTTCGCTGCGCCGCCTGAGCGCCCGCATTATCGGCGAAATTGAATCGATCGCCACGCTGACCGCCGCCGTCTCCAGCGGCATGGGTGTCACCGTACTGCCGGAATCCGCAGCGCGCGCGCTGGTCAGCTCCACCGATGCCTGGATGGCACGCATCAACAGCCCGACGCTGAACCTGCCGCTGTCGCTGAACGTTTCGGCGCGCTCGCCGCTTTCTCCTTCTGCGCAGGCGGTAAAAAATATCCTGCTGTCGCTGCTCAACAAACCGACGATTGAAGAGCGTGAACTGATGCTGGTGAGCTAATGCCTTTCTGCGGGCGCGCGTCGGCGCGCCTCACTCCTATATCGCTAAAAAGCATATAAAACCTCTTTTTATTATTTGTTGCTATCAATGTGCCTTATTAACATGGCTGAAACCAACAGATAACAGAGGGAGAGGCGCACGTGAATTTTCAGCAACTTAAAATCATCCGGGAAGCGGCACGCTGCGAGTTTAACCTGACCGAAGTGGCTAATACGCTCTTTACCTCCCAGTCAGGGGTCAGCCGCCATATACGCGATCTGGAAGATGAGCTGGGCGTGGAGATCTTTATCCGTCGCGGCAAGCGGCTGCTCGGCATGACCGAGCCAGGCAAGGCGTTGCTGACTATTGCTGAACGCATCCTGGATGAAGCCGGAAAGGTGCGCCGTCTGGCCGATGTCTTTACCAACGAATCCAGCGGCGTGCTGACCATCGCCACCACGCATACCCAGGCGCGCTATAGTCTGCCAAAGGTGATCAAAGCGTTTCGCGCGCTCTATCCCGGTGTTCGCCTGGAGTTAAATCAGGGCACGCCGCAGGAGATTGTCGCCATGCTGATGGCGGGCGAAGCCGATATCGGTATTGCCAGCGAACAGGTCGTCAATAATCCGTCGCTGGCGGCTTTTCCCTGGTTCAGCTGGCATCATGCGCTGCTGGTGCCAAAGGGGCATCCGCTGGAGCAGGAGCAGCCGGTTTCGCTGGCGGCGCTCAGCCGCTATCCCTTAATTACCTATCGCCAGGGCATTACCGGCCGTTCCCGCGTTGACCGCGCCTTTCATGCCGCCGGGCTGACGCCGGATATCGTGCTCAGCGCGCAGGATTCCGACGTGGTAAAAACCTATGTCGAACTTGGGCTGGGCGTGGGCGTGCTGGCGGATCAGGCCTGCCAGCTGGATGCGCAGGCCGCGCTGACCCGGCTGGAAGCCAAACACCTGTTTGAATCCAATACCGTCTGGCTGGGCCTGAAGCGTGGGCAGCTACAGCGCAACTACGTCTGGCAGTTTCTGGAACTGTGCAACGCCAACCTGTCGCTGGAAGAGATCAAGCGCAAGGCGCTTTCCACGCATGACGCGGTAGAACCGGTGCTGGATTTTCAGATTTAAAATTTCAGAGGCGTCCCGAAGAACAGCAAAGAAAGCCGTTCGCCCGGCAATATTGCCTTGTTTTTGCCCCTGGGCCTGGGTAGCTTGCGTTCGGTGTCGTGCAGCAAAAATTTTTTATGGTGGGGTTTTATTCATTGGATGCGATCCATAGTGGTAATAGCCTTTAGCGCGCCTGGCCAGGCGCGCTATCGCCGTACAGCATGTTATTGGAAGCAGAGCGGCGGGGCGATCGCACAGTTAACACTGACAGCAAGTAAATAAACGGCGAACGACTATGCTGTAAAGCAGGTTTATCCACCAGGGGGTTGTATGGTTGTTGCTAAAAGAACGCTGCCTTTTGCTCTCCTCGCTATTTTATTGACCGGCTGTGCCAGCAAAACCGCCGAGCAGTCGCAATATTCCGGCTTTTTAGGAAACTATGCAGAGATAAAACCGGTAAACACAGCAAGCGGGCATGAAACGCTGCGCTGGATTGCGCCCGATTATCAGTCAGATCGTTATACCAGCCTCTATTTTGCGCCTGTTACTTATTATCCTCGCGCGTTACCCAACAGTCGGGTCTCTGCCGCCACGCTGGAGCAAATCCGGAGCTATACCGAATCCAGTCTTAAAAGCGCGCTGGCCGGGCGTAAGAAGATTGTCGACACCCCTCAGCCTGGCGGTCTGATAGTGAAAACGGCCATTACTGCCGTAACCGCTGAAAACAAAGATCTCCAGTTTTATGAGGTGGTGCCGGTCGCCGCCGTGGTAGCAGGCACGATGGCCGCCACCGGGCATCGCAGCCAGAACGCCGAGCTATTTATCGAGGCGGAAGCGATTGATATTGCTACCGGCAAGCCGGTTATTAAAATTATCCGTAAAGGATACGGTAAAAGCGTGGCGAACGGCACTGTGCCAATTACCCCGGCGGACGTGAAGGGCGCTATTGACGATATGGTGAAGGATGTGGCGACGTTCTCAACGCCATAGCCAGGCTTGCGGCGGTAAAGCGCCAACGGCCTGACCGCTGTCGGAAAGTATGTTTGAAAATTTATAAAAATGAACGGAGAAAATTATCGGGCCATGATGCGGCCCGATAATCGCCCCCAAATAAGCTTTCCCTTATTCAGCGCATAAAATGTAGTTGTGCAATATCTGACATTATCCGGCCACATCATAATTTTTCTGGGCTCGCTTAAGCCCTGTTATCTCCGCCCGCAGCATAAACCTGCGCCGCGCACGGCTGCGCGTCCACAGTATAAACCTCTGTTGCACATGGCCGCGCGTCCACAATATAAATCTCTGTTGCACATGGCCGCGCGTCCACAGTATAAATTCCTGTTGCACATGGCTGAGCGTCCTAACCTGTGCCGTACAAAGGCTGCGCTATGCGCGGTAGTTTTATCCCACGTTTAAAACCAGGCGCAAAAACCTCAGGCTGGAACGGGGCCTGACGCCTTTCCTGCGAGAACCGGGTGCCGGGCGACTGGCCGCTGATTTAGCGACCGATTCTGCGCCGGTGGTTGATCCCACGCCGTCCCGCTATGCCAGGCTGACAGACGGCAGCGGCCAGCAACAGCCAGGCATGATTTAAGGAGAAAAGGATGAACATAGTAACGATGAACGAGCAGCATCTTGATGCCGCTTATGCCCTGACGCAGCGGTTACATTGGCCGCACCGCCGTGAAGACTGGCAGCAGGCGCTGGCGCTGGGTGAAGGCCTGGCGGCGATGGAAAACGGCGAGCTGATTGGCACCGTGCTTTACTGGCGCTGGGGCGACTACGCCACCCTTGGTCTGGTGAACGTCGCCGGCAGCGCGCAGGGCAAAGGTATCGGTAAACAGCTTATGCAGACGGCGCTGGCCGCGCTGGAAGGGCATCAGCTGCGCCTGCACGCCACGGAAATGGGCAAAGGGCTGTATGAAAAGCTGGGGTTTGTGGTCACGGGAACGATCGCTCAGCATCAATGTCGCGCGCTGGCACCGGGCGAACGCGTTCTACCGCAGGCGTCGCAAAGCTTGCGCCCCGCTCGCCGCGAAGAGCTGACGGCGCTGAGCAAGCTGGAAACCAGGGCGCACGGGCAGCATCGTCCGGCACTGATCGCCGAGCTTTTTGCCAGCGCAGACCGCTTTCTGGTACTGGAAGAGCAGGATCAAACGGCGGGATTCGCCTGCCTACGCCGCTTCGGGCACGGCTTCGCTATCGGCCCTATTATCTGTGCCAGTCTACAGCAGGCGAAAGTACTGGTCAGCGAACTGCTTGCCGGTCTGGAAGGCGCCTTCGTCCGTATCGATACCGACAGCGCCTGCGGGCTGGGCGAATGGCTCGTCGCCCTGGGTATGGTTCAGGTTGACGAGCCCATCACCATGTATAAAGGCACCCCCTGGCAGCCGCAGGACGTGCGGGCGTTCGCGCTGGTGAGCCAGGCAATGGCATAAATATCCTCCAGCAATCAGAGCCGGAGCGCGGCCTTATCCGGGCGGCATTGGTGGCGGAGCCGGCGGCGTAAGCGGTGTTTCGCCAGTAGCCGGATATCGGCGAGGCGTTACATATCCCTGTTCTGGTACAGCTGCAAAAGGACGGTCGCATCAGTCATGTAAACCTTGCCGACGCTGTCGGGCTTTCACCCAGTCCCTGTCTACAGCGGGTAAAACGTCTGGAAACGGCAGGGTTTATTACCGGTTACGAGGCGCACGTTAATTTACCTAAAATTACCGATTCCGTTACCGTCTTCACCGGGGTTACGCTGGCCGGACACCGGCGCGAAGACTTTATGCGTTTTGAAAACGCGCTCCGGGAGGTGGACGAACTGATGGCGTGTCATTTGATTACCGGTGGATACGATTATCTGCTGCGTTTTATTACCCGCAGCATCGAACATTACCAGGAAGTCATTGAAAGCGTTCTGGACGCTAAAATCGGGATAGATAAATACTTTAGCTACATTGTTATTAAATCGCCGATCCTGAAAAGCAGCGTGCCGCTGCGTTCGCTTATCTTTCGTCAAACGATGGAGTTCTGATGGCTGTCGGACATAATGACGGCAAAAATGTTATGAAGGGCGTTATCCTTTCTTATTTTCCCTGGTTGGCGATACGCCAGGGATAGTTCGCTTTTCACCGTCGCGGATGATACCAGTCATTAATTCTGGCGCCATGCTTTACCCGCCAGATCAGGAAAAAGTTTTTTCCCGATGCGTTTCCCGTTGTCCCTCAGCCTGTAAGAATGTTAAAAAAGAGACATCCTGTCTCTGTTATCACGCATTTACCTGTGCGGCGTCAACGGTGTCTAACGCATATTTCAAAGAGAACTCACGTTCTTTCAGATAGTAGATATAGGTTTTAAGCTCCGGGAATGATTTTTCGACTCTGTAACTTAACTCACTGAAATTGCTTATTTTGCTTTGATAAAATGACACCATTGATTCACTGATTAGCCCAACGGCTTCGCCATTGGCAATCAGCGAAATATAATCATAAATATCATCCACGATAATAACCTGCGCCGTAGGACACATAGTCAGGATTTTGGCGTGCGCGTTTTTCACATAGTGTTCGTAAAAGCCATTGGTAGGAATGATGACGGGCGTGTTTTTTATATCGCTAAGCTGCGAATCGGGGAACTTTTTAGAATAGAGATAGCAGGCGGGCTCGCTGAAAAAATTCATCGACAGGATCCCGTTATCGTTGATTTCCCGATGGGAAATAACGCCGTGGATCTCGCCGGAAAGCAGCGATTCCACCGAAGTTTTGGTATCGCAGGAACAATAAGAGACGCTTTCGGTCTTCTTGCGGGTTTTTACCAGCAGGTTGAATAAAAAGGGATTGAGGTTTTCTACGCCAATCATCAGGCCACGGCGAATATTAACGTTGGTTCTTTTTCGTGAAAAATAGTCTTCCAGTTCCGTCATCTTATCGTAATGCGGCATTATTTTATCGTAGAGTTCCAGCCCTTTTTTGGTCAGGGTGAAATCATGGTCCGTGCGTGAAAATAATTTAAATCCCAGCTCGTCTTCTAATATTTTTATCCGGCGAGAAATAGGGGAAGAGGTAACGAATAATATCTCAGAAGCCTTCTTTAATGACTTCTCTTTCGCCAGCACAATAAAGCATTTCAGATTAGATGACAGAAACATAAAACCTCCAGATCGTTTAACAACTGTTAACTTAGCGTAAATTTATGAAAAATATAGCATACTTACGAAAGCTCTGGATGGGGGGTATTTACAAAATAAGACTGTTTTTATTTTGCTAATCATAGAGATGCTAATTTCTACGCGTGAGCATCATTTTTTAAAATTGTATGAATGGCCTTCAATTATTATCCTGCCAATTCTAAAAACTAAAGCAAGAAATATGGTTTAAACCGCGTTTTTTGGTGGAAAACTAAACCAACATTAAATGCAAGCCTGCAACCCATCAGAAAATGCAACCATCGTATAATATATATTTAATAAAGAGGCTTTAAATGAGTGTCATTGGTGACAACAACCAGGATAATTTAACATCACAACAGGTTAAGTTAAATGAAATGGTCAGGAACTTAAACGTACTTGATAAAGATGGCAAAGCTATTGACTTCGACAGAATTGTATATCTTGCGCATTCAGCTGATGAAGAAAATAACTTTTCTATGCTGAACTCTATTGATGAATTACGGGCGCACGAGCCTGCCGCCCACGGCGAACTGGCTATTGTGCTTTCTTATAGTGCAGGAACCGGCTACGGCGGCGGTATTTTTATCAGTGACTTTAACGACAAGACGGCGCCGGAAGATGGCGGCATGACTATCGTTACTCCCCGAAATATGCGCTGGAAACGTTATATTACCGATAACGCGGGCGTAACCGTGGTCGATTTCGGCGCTATCCCGGATGGCAAAACGGACTGTCTGGAAGCCGTTACCCGTATGTGGCACTGGTCACGCATCATGGATCGTCAAAACAATGTACGTACCCATGAAAACGTCGGCATCCGCTTTCCGGCAGGTAACTTCTTTATCTCTAAATTTGATTTCTCCGGCCAGGAGGTAAACCGTTTCCGTCTCTCTGGCGCCCACGTCAACTTCGGCTACTTCCCTAACACCCGTCTTTTCTCTGACCAGAAAGACGGCGAATACATGTTTACCGTCAACGCCCGTTGGACCTATATCAGCGGCATTATCGTTAACGGGCAGGACAACACTAAAACCAAAGGTTTCTTTAAAAATATCATCCCCGGCGGTCAGTATCTGCGCGTGACCGGGGTGCATTTCCAGGATGTGGGCGGCCGCGCGCTGGATCTGCTCGATACGCTGGATTGTAAGATCGATCAGTGGTACGCCACCCGCTGCGCCGGCAGCGTTATCTATGGCCGCTGGTCCGATCGCGCCGCTGGCTCCTGGGATCACCTTACCGCTATCGAGCTCAGCAACTTTAATATCCAGTACGGCGTGAAGTCTGAAATGATCGATCTGCCGCGCGCGACGCAGTGCGTGCTGCATAACGGCTGGATTGAGCATACCGAATTCCCCGGCGACCTTTCCAACGGCCAGTGGAAGGTCAATGCGCTGAATCTGGAAGGCAATAAAAATCCGCTCAAGTGCCATCATACGCGCCTTATTTCTACCATGCTGAATGTGCATAACGGCGAGGGGCTGGATCTCTCTGACAGCGGCGAGCGCTGGCTGCCTGTATATGAAGAAGGGCAGATATTCCTTGAAAACCACGGCGCCCGTATTGAAGGTTCGCTGAACTACGAGTACATCACTTCCCAGGAACGTATGGATAACCGTCAGGATCGGGAAACCTGGTTTAAAGTGGGCGAGATTGAGATGCCGGAATGGACCACGCAGATGCAGATGCGCATTATCGGTTCCTCTCAGTTTAATGCGATGCCGGAAACGCAAATCGACTTCACGTCACGCACGCCGGAAGGCGAAGCGATAATCTCTATTCAGAACGTGAACGGCAGCTTTAACGCCTCCTGGGCAGCGGAAGGATCGTGCCCGGTGACGCGGGTCAGGGTGAGATCGCTGGGCAGCAGCAGAGGGGAAATATTTGTTAAGCTGGCTAAATACACCGGCTTCTGTATCGCTCTGATCACCACTAACTGCCACGATCGTTTCTCGCGCGGCGTTCATTTCCGCTTTATCAAGTCTTATACGCAGGTTTCTGCTGCGGAAGCGGCCGTGCTGGATGCCGAGCCGGTAACGGCATTTTTGCAGCACTGGGAAGGAACGGATCGGGTCGGCTATGGTTACAACAATAATAACGACCTGATTATGCGTGGCCGCGTGGTCAGCACCGCGTCGGTTGGTACGGCCAGAGAATGCCTGCGGGTAAGGGTAAACGGTCTTGATTACGCGATTGAACTAAAACCCATAAACAGCTAATGCCCATTAGTGAAAAACCGGCCTTGATATGGCCGGTTTTTTTTCATGTTACCCTTGCATAAAATAACGCAATATTTATTTTTATTTTATTTACCCACCTGAATCTCTGGCCGCATCTACTGCTCCTTTCCCTGATTAATTACCAAAATGAAATGACGATGTAATGGAATGCCTTTGCTGGTGTTTGCGCAAGGTTATAAAATTAAATAATAGCTAAACATATACGTTCTTATAATGTAATTTTAAAAGTAAATAGAATAATCAAAGGTGTTTATTCAGGGTTTAAATAAAATTAAATGACGAGGTGTTTCTATAAATAACTCATATAAAACAAAGGCTTTTCAATTATTAATAGCTGAATGCAATTATTGGGTTTGTCTGTTTTGCCTGGCTGAATAAAATAGAACGCATGCAGTAAGCGCATTATTTTGCTTGCTGGCTGCATAACAAAAAGAACATTTTACATAATGAAATATGCATCATGGCAGATGCATATGGAGGAATTATGCCAGCTTCTAAAAATTTATCGGCAGGTCAGATTGCCGGAAACCGCTCCGCGCAAAATAAAATCGTTATGGGCTTCTGGCACAACTGGCCAGCCGTAGGCGCTCAGGGTTATAAACAGGGCCGCTTCACGGAAATGACCCTGTCCGAAATTCCTGTGCAATATAACATTATCGCCGTCGCTTTTATGAAAGTGCTGGATGACAGCGACCGCATCCCTGATTTCAAACCGTATAAAGGAACGGATGCTGAATTCCGCAGCGAAATCGCGAAAGTGCAGGCTCAGGGCCGTAAAGTTCTGATTTCCATGGGCGGCGCCGATGCGCATATCGAAATGCACGCCGGGGACGAAGTGGCGCTGGCCGAGCGTATTATCGCGCTGAGCGATAAATATGGCTTTGACGGCCTGGATATCGATCTGGAGCAGTCTGCGATTACCGCTGCCGATAACCAGACGGTGATCCCTGCTGCGCTGCGCGTGGTGAAAGATCACTACCGCAAGTTCGGTAAGAACTTCATCATCAGCATGGCGCCAGAATTCCCTTACCTGACCAATGGCGGCCATTACAGCCCTTATATCATCGGCCTGGAAGGCTACTACGATTACGTTGCGCCACAGTTCTATAACCAGGGCGGCGACGGCGTCTGGGTTGATGAAATCAACCAATGGGTGTCGCAAAGCAACGACGCGATTAAAGAAGATTTTCTCTATTACCTGACTGAAAGCCTGGTCACCGGTACCCGTAATTTCCTGAAGATCCCAAGCGAAAAATTCATTATCGGCCTGCCAACCAATAACGATGCGGCAGCAACCGGTTATGTCATTAATCCACAGGATGTGAAAAATGCCCTGGCTCGCCTTGAGGCCGCTGGTCTGCCTGTTGCGGGTCTGATGACCTGGTCCGTTAACTGGGATGCCGGTTTTACCAGCGATAACGTGCCTTACAACTGGGAATTTATCCGTCGCTACGGCTACCTGGCCGGTGATGGTGTGGTGCCTGGGCCGACGCCAACTCCGGACCCAACCCCGGAACCAACGCCTGAGCCAACTCCGGAACCAACCCCAGAGCCAACGCCTGAACCCACGCCTGAACCGCAGTTTGAACAGTGGCGCGCGGGCGTGCGTTATATCGATGGTGCCCGCGTGAGCTGGCTGTCACGTAACTATATCTGCGTTATGCAGCATGACTCTAACCTTTTCTGGACGCCTGAACTGGCTACATCGCTCTGGCAGCCAATTTCCACCAATAAAACCACTACGGAATTTAAAACAATGTCAAATAACATCGGTCCGGCACTGCGCCACGGTCATATCGCCACGCCAGCTTCACGTGCTTTCTTTGCATGGCAGGAAGGCAAACTGAACGCCGGGCAGCTGAACCAGCGCGAAGCGGGTAAATTCTTCCCGGCTGCGCAGAGCGGTCTGCGTGACGCTGTAGCGCCGGACGACAGCCCGAATGCTGTGCCACCACGCGACGGCGAAATCGCCAGCGCCAACCAGGGCGACGGTCGCTTCCTGGATGAGCCAGGCACCCACTGGAAAAAACACACGGTAACCCCAGGCGAAATCATGAAATTCGTCTGGACCTATACCGCAGCTCACACCACTCGTCGCTATAACTACTTTATTACCCGCGAAGACTGGAATCCAAACCAGCCGCTGAGCCGCGCGCAGTTTGAATCCACGCCGTTCTTTAAAGCGGAATTTACCGAGCAGCCTTACTGGAGCCACGGCGCCACGCTGCGTCCGACCGGCCCAACCACGCATGAAATCCAGCTGCCACAGCGTCGCGGCTACCATGTGCTGCTGGCGGTATGGGAAGTTGCCGATACCGGTAACGCGTTCTACCAGGTTATCGATCTGGATTTCGTGGGCAACGGCAACGGCGGCGAAACTGCGCCTGCGGTGCCAGCCAGCCTGCACGCGACCGATATCACCACCAGCAGCATTGCGCTGGCGTGGAACGCTTCTTCAACCGCAGGCGTTTCTTACCGTCTGTATCGTGACAACAACATGATCTTCAACGGTACCCAGCTGAGCTTTGTGGATAACGGCCTGGAGGCAAACACCGCTTACCGCTACACCATCAGCGCGGTCAGCGCTACAGGCAGAGAATCCGTTCGCAGCGAAGCTGTTATCGTGACCACTAAAAATCCTGACGCCTCCACCACGCCACCAACTGCGCCAGCACAGCTGCACAGCATGGGCGTGACCGCAGACAGCGTTGCGCTGATGTGGGGTTCTTCTCAAGGCAGCAACGCCATTGCCGGCTACATCGTTTACCGCGAAGGTGATGAAATCGCTCGCGTGGCGGCTTCTCAGCTCAGCTATACCGACAGCGGCCTGCGTGCAGAAACCACTTACCGTTACTTTGTTGCCGCTGTGGATTCTCAGGATCTGCTTTCCGTTCCGAGCAACGTACTGAGCATCACCACTCTGGCTAACTGCAACGACGACAACGGCAACGACGACAACGGCGATAACGGCCAGTATCCGGCATGGGTGCTGGGCGGATCTTACACCGCTGGCGATATCGTTACCCATCAAGGTAAAAACTGGGTTTGTATCCAGACGCATGTTGCCCACGCCGTTGACTGGGCGCCGGGTCTGGCAGAAACCCTGTGGCGTCAGGCACGTTAATTTATCCTTGCGGGCCAAAGGGACGCGGCCCGTTCGCCTGACATAAATTAAATCAAATCACGTTGTTAAGTCGTTAACGGCTACTACAGCGTGATTTTTAATACGCCTTCGCCGTTTAACAGCCGCGCGTATTAAAAATCACGTCGGTTTGTCCGTCATTAATCAGCCAGCCGAGCGCTGCATATGGGCAACAGCGTTAATCAGCAAACAGAGAACGGAAAGCAGAATGAACATTAGCGAAAAAGGTATCCGCTTTATTAAAGAGGAGGAGGGCGAGAAGCTGAGCGGCTATCTGGATTCGGTGGGGATAGCGACGATTGGCGTAGGGCATACCGGCCACGTCGATGGCGTTGCCGTCAGCAAAGAGATGATGATCAGCGCGGAAAAATCCACCGAGCTGCTGCGCAAAGATTTAGCGGTCGTCGAACAGGCTATTGCAAAGCATGTCGCCGTACCGCTTAGCCAGAATCAATATGACGCGCTTTGCAGCCTGATTTTTAATATTGGCGTAACGGCTTTCGTTAATTCCACGGTCAGAAAAAAACTGAATGAAAAACACTATCAGGAAGCCGCAGAGGCTTTTCTGCTGTGGAAAAGAGCGGGCAAACTGGTCAATCTCCTGCTGCCGCGCAGAAAGCGCGAAAGAATGCTGTTTTTGACGCCGGATGCGCAGCGCTGAAGGCTGACGGGACGGCCCAGTCTGATTTTCATCAGAACGCCACGCATTTTTAACGTCGCTGTCATTTTTTTCTGCCATGCTTAAAACTTAACGGCTATTCCGTTGCCGTCCGTTCTGCGGGCCGACCAACCAGCCTATTATCTCACAGGAAAATTTATGACTTTGATTGCCAGCTTCAGCCACTCTTTTGCCGATTCGCAGCGCGCCTTCCGTCTTATTCTGAAAGCGATAAGCGAACCCGGCGTAAAAGTGACGCTGCCGCAAATCCCGGTATGGGGCAACGCTTCGCCTGCGGCAACGGCTATTTTAATGACGCTGGTGGATCGGGAAACGCCGTTCTGGCTGGACAGCTCGCTCGGCGACGAGGCGATGCTGGAAAATCTACAGCGTTTTGGCGCCAGAACCACGGCCAAAGCGGAAGCGTCGGTGGCGCTGCTTCATGCCGCTTCCGACATGGCCATTGCGGAATTTTCGCCAGGCGACGCGCCCGCCACCGTGATTATTGAGGTGCCTGCGCTAAGCGGCGGCCTGACGCTGCGCTTAAGCGGCCCGGCCCTGCGTGAGTCTCGCGCCGTTGCGCCAAAGCTGCCGAAAGCGGTTCTGCATTACCTGCGTGAGCGGGTACACTCTTTCCCTCAGCCGATCGACCTGATTTTTACCTGCGGCGATCAGATGATGGCGCTGCCGCACACCACCAACGTTGTGGTCTGTTAACCGGCAATCTCCCACCACATTTTATTCAGCGAGTAGTAGCGATCGTCAGGATTAGGCTGACGCTCCCACGGCTTATCGATAATGTAATGAATATTCTTCACTTCAGGCAGGTGCCACATGGCGCTGTGCTGGAAGGGAAGGGTTTTCAGCGCATTATAGATATAGGGCAGCGGCCGCCAGCGTTGATGATAGTAGTCGTTAAGAAAATCCTGCTCGGCAAACAGATAGCGCGACAAATCCTTCACCTCCGCCAGCTTTTGCAGCATATCGTCATAGACGGCGCGATCCGGCGTCAGCACCAGAAAACCTCCGTTCAGATAATTATCCACTTCGTCAGGCTGCTCCGTATGATCCACGCCCCGGCAGTAGCTATAGAAGCAGTTTTCCGGCGTCCAGTTTTTCGGGTAGCTCGGGATCTTGTTAGGATTGCAGCGGCAGGCGTGGCACGCGGCGATACTCTCTTTTGCCAGCGTCAGGGCAAAGAGTTCATCCATGTTCTGCACCACCAGCATGTCCGCATCTAAGAAAACGATACGCTTAAATTCCGTCAGCTGCCAGGCGGCCAGCTTGGTCCACACTTCGGAGAAGCGCGCGTTGGCGTAGTGCTGCGCCAGGCTGCTGTCGGGGCTGATCGGCTGCACTTCCCGCACCAGGCAGCCTTCCTGCTCCAGGATCTGCCGGCTTTGGGCGTCGATATTTTCCGTGACCATTACCACCAGCGGATAGCGGCTGCCGCTTTTTTTCAGCGAGCGATTCAACGCGCTGACGCCCACCAGATAGCCCGGCTGCGTCAGCAGGGTTGCCCATGCCTTCATTGGCATTCTCCTTAATTAATCAAACAGTGCTGCGGTAAACGCATTATCAAATTTATGCTGCGGATCCAGCGTCTCGCGAACCTGCCGAAACGCCTGCCACTGCGGGTAAATTTCCGGCCAGTGGTAAAGCGACTCGTCAAAGTATTTGCCCCAGTGCGGCCTGCCGCCTTCCGCCGCCAGCACCCGCTCGATGGCCTGCAAAAAGCTGACGCCCTCTTCAGAAAGCGAGCCGTCTTCGGCGTAATAAACCACAAAGCCAAAGAAACAGGTATCGACGCCGTAAGCCGGGCTGAGCCAGCTGGCGGAAGGGCCGGTACAGCGCAAGATAATCGGGTAGTGCATATGCGGCTGCGTTTCGCTGTGCCAGTCTTTAATCTTACGGATGACCTCGCCCACGCGCGACATGGGAATACCGATTTCAACGTTAATCTGCGGCGTAGCAATACCGCGACAGAACACCTGGTAAACGTCGCCGGTTACGTCGGAGAAATCTTTAAAACGCGTGACGGTGCGGAACGGCTTGCCGTTTTCATCCACGATTTTGGTATCGCTGCGCATATGTTCCAGCGTCTGGTCGATGGTTTCGTTCATCGCATCGCTGGTTTGTTCCTGCTTCACCAGATCGTTATTATTGGCGCGATACTGCGCAATCTCTTCGCTATCGGCTTCGCGAGCCGTCCAGACGTGCACCTGATTTTCGTTAGGGAACCACCATGCTTTGCTCAGCGCATAGTTATGGTTCCAGTCATAGATATCCTGCTCCAGGGTATCGCCGCTGACCGCATTTTTATAACAGGTGTAGATCAGCGAAGATCGCGTGCGCAACGTTACCTGGGTCACAATGCCCAGCGCGCCCACGCCCAGCTGCACGGCGTGAAAGAAAGGATGATCGCGATCGAAATCCGCCACCGTGCCGTCGGCCAGCACCATGCGGATGCTCAGCGCCTCGTCGGCGATAGAGCTTTGCTGCAGACCCTGACCGTGCGTACCGGTCGCCAGCGCGCCCGCCAGCGTTTGCGCGGCGATAACGCCAGGGGAGGCGGGCAGCATTTTACCTTCGGCGCTCAGTATTTCATAAATCTCATGCATAGGCGTGCTGCCCGCAAAAGTCGCGCTGTGCTCATCCATCGCGATTAATCCTCGCAGATGACGCAGATCCAGCAGCGTATCGCCTGCGGCGGCCAGTTTCAGCACGCGGCCAGGCGACATTTTATTGCCCATTACGCGGATTTTACCGCGGCTGGCAGCAATCAGGCGGCACAGCTCTTCTTCCGTTTTGGGGGCGCTGACGGCGTGGCTGTCGGCCAGCGTCGCGTTCTGCGCCCAGTTCATTATTTTGCCTTCTTCGGCATCCGGCTTACGGCGTGGGTAACCGGAATTTTCGCTTGCCATTGGCAACTCCTGGCGTGAGGCCTTTCAAAAGATAAAATGCGGGACGAACTAAAGGGGTTAACCTCAGTAAGCGTAGCTGAATCACCCTGGAACAACAGCGGTTCAGGGTAAAAAAGTTGTACAACATATTTGTAAGTTGTACAACCTTATGCGGCACCGGGCCGCAGATAGCGCAGCGTGGCATCCACTACCAGCTGGCGATTGCGGGCAATACTTTGCTGTTCGCTTTCGTTATCGCCAAACAGCGTATTGAAGGTGTAGCGGTTAGAGACATTATGCGTACAGATGCTGCTAATCAGGCGGTGCACGTCCACCGTATTGACGTTGGGGTCGAAAACGCCGTCGGCTTTGCCCCGCGTTAAGATCTCTTCCAGCACGTTAAGCGCGCTCTGATTTAACGTCTTAATGCGCGCAGACTGGCTGATATAGCGGCCGCGCATCAGGTTCTCGCTGCATACCAGGCGCATAAAGTCGGGATGGGAGAGATGATAGTCAAAACTCGCTTCCGCCAGCCTTTGCATCGCCAGCTGCGGCGGCAGTTCGGTCAGGTTCAGCTCGGTTTCGTGCTGGCGAATAGCCTGGTAGACCTGTTCCAGCACCGCCATGTACAGGTTTTCTTTATTGGTAAAGTGGTAGACCACCATACGTTTAGTGGTGTCGGCGTGGTCGGCGATCTGCTCCATGCGCGCGCCCTGTAAACCAAATTCGGCAAAAGTAGCCAGCGCGCCGGCAAGAATACGTTTCTTTAACCCTTCCGGGTCGTTTTTTCGTTTGGCAAGTGCGGGCATAGCAAATCAGTTAATCCGTGATCCAGAGCCTTAGCGGCTGAAGCGGACAAGAATACCATAAAAACCCTAAGCTGATTTTTGGGAAAGGTTGGAAGAAGTGGATATTTCCCTGCCAGGCGCACCTGCGGTTAAATCCGCTTAACGCATCTATCCGCTTTGCAGGAGAAATTTATGTCTCGTCTGAAAAAGTATTTTGCCGCCTTTTCCGGCTGGTTTACGCCATCGGTTACACCCGAAGAGAGCATCGATCCGTCAAGGCTGAGTGAATCGCTGCTGCCGATCGGCCAGCTGTACGGCTTTGAGATGAGCTGGCTGCGCGCAAGGGGCTACGGTGAAAAATAATCGCTACCGCCTGACGCTGCGCTACAGCTACTGGAATGAACTGTGCGCTTTAGCGTGCCGCGTCTTCAGCAACGCGGCACGTCTTCGCTTTTAGTGCAGCGGCCAGTTGCCGGCCAGCTCCAGCGCGGCGTGACTAATAGCCTCCACGCTTTGCTCAAACTCTTCCGCCGTCATTTTTTCCAGCTCGCTAAAGTGCTCTTCCTTGCCATGTAGCGCAATGGCATGGAGCGCAGGCTTAAGGTGATCCGGCAGCGCCGACCAGTCGCTTAACGCTACGCCTTTCATATAGCCAATGCACCACTCTTCCACGATAGTGACTTCCAGATCTTCCTCGCTGCTGGTGCCGAACAGCGGCTCGAACTGCTCGGGATACTCTTTCAGCCGCTCGGCGATATCGTTCTGATGCTGCGTCACCAGTTCGGTGAAACGCTGCTGGTCTGTTTCATTCCAAAGCGGAAGATTGTTTTCGCCGCCCCAAATAATGGCCTGCAAACGCTCGTCGGAGACAGGTTCCGGTGAAGAGAGCAGGGCGGTTAACAATCCATCCAGTTCTGAGGCATCAAGCACCGCGTCATCGGTGCCGTACTGCGCCAGAATATTATCGAGCCATTCCAGCTCTTCAGCCGTTAAGGGTCCTTGTTGCATGTTATAACCTCTTTTTATTCCGTGAATGACTGTTTCAGGGCGCTATTCTCGATGCCAGGGGCGCAAAAAGCCATCCTGTCAGCCCGCTGCCGCTAAAAAAACGGCGGCTGGTGAAGCTGGCCGTGCTCTGACAGCAATTATGGCTCTTTTGCTGAGTATGCGTGGCTGAATTTATTACCTGCTCAATGGTTAAAGCAGCAAATAGCAGGTGTTCAGATGGTAGAGACCTGGCAATGTCGCTACCCCGTGCCTGGTGTAATTTTATGGCATAGCAAAATAAAATGAGGGCTGGCTATACGCTTAAAACGGGTGGGTCAGGCTTAATGCTAAAAGCGGCCTGGGCCAAAAAGCAAAAAGCCCGCTCAAGTTTCCTTGAGCGGGCTTCTTTAATATGGCTCCTCTGACTGGACTCGAACCAGTGACATACGGATTAACAGTCCGCCGTTCTACCGACTGAACTACAGAGGAATCGGTTTCGATGGGGCGCATAGTAGCGAGGGCGGACCGGCGTGTCAACAGGAAAAAAGTCCAGCCCTTTCAACTGGCTATCTTTAAAACAGGGCGCGCAGCTAATGTACTACGCCCGCGCCGTTGCGCAAAAGCGGATCCTGGCGATAGAAGCGGCAAAAATGCGGATAAAGCGCAGGAAAGCGGTCGTTCAGCAGCTCAGGGGCGCTGAAGAAATATTCCGACAGGACCGCAAAGCACTCCGCCGGATCGCTGGCCGCATAGGCATCAATCGTTGCGGCATTTTCGCCGACCAGTTCGATTTCTTCTGCAATACTGGTCATCGCGGCATTCAGCTCGTGCTCCCACGCCGCGACGTGACGCAGCGGCATAGCCGGCACGCCGTTGGCATGGTCGCTGCCCCGGCTGTCGAGCTTGTGGGCAACCTCGTGAACGATCAGGTTATAGCCGGAAAGATCGAACGAATCCTGCACGTCCAGCCAGTTGAGCACCACCGGACCCTGCTGCCAGCTCTGGCCCGACTGCACCATACTCTCGCGATGCACCAGGCCAAACTCATCCTGCCATTCGTCGTCAACGATAAAAGGCGCGGGATAGATCAGCACCTCGTGAAACCCGTCCAGCCAGTCGTAACCCAGATTAAGTACCGGCAGACAGAACAGCAGGGCCAGCCGGGCCGACTTCAGCTCATCCAGCGCGAAATCCTGTAGCGCCACCAGCCGTTTCTGCTGTAGGAAGCGCGTGGCCAGCTGGATAAGCTGTTGCCGCTCGGCGTCATTCAGCGCGCCAAGCAGCGGAATAGCTAACGCCTGCTGCCAGGGCAGCGCGTCGAACACAGCATCGTTGGATTTCCGGAACCATTTAATCATGATGCAACCCACAGCAGAAAAATCTTACCCTGCTTCGGCGGATCGCTTGGCGCAGTCTCCGGCGAGCAGGCCATATAAAAGGGCATAGCAGCATGGAACAGCAGAGCGAATTTAAGCAAGCTTTTCAGCGATTTTCTGTGACGAAGCGAGATATTCAGGCCCCGGCGGCCCAGACCAGCCGGAGCCTGCGGGCAGCGTTATATACGCTCGAATTCAATAACCCACACCCAGGGGTTCACTTCCCAGCTGGTGCCGCCATACTGCAATGCCCACTGCTTGCGGTAGGCATCCTTAGGCGAAACGACCTCGTTGTGCATGGTGAAGAAGTTATTCAGAAAATGGGAGTCTGTCTGCACGCCTTCGGCCAGCACATCATCGTCGCTGATATCCTGAATTTTCTCTGCCCGAACGGCGGTCACCATTAAATCAATGCGGCTTGCCCAGCGCGGCATATGGATGCCGGCCTGCCAGCCAAAATGCTCGTCTTCTTCGCCTGCGCTGGAGAACTCGCTGGTATCGGCACGATAGCGGCACCAGGCGGAAGATTTAAACTGGGCCGGATTGCGCTCGTAGTTGGCCATCTCTTCTACGGGAACCACCGGGCCGCGCCAGGTCTCTCTTACCCACAGGCGATCGCCAGGCTGACCGTAAGGGCAGTGGTAGCTCAAGTTCTCCATGCCCATCACGCGGTTGCCCTGCAAGTGATTGTTCAGAACATCAATCCCGTAGCATCCTTCATGGTTATCCTGGCCTGGACCAAAAAGTTGTGACTTCATAATGCGTCGGGTCTGGCGCTGCTGGCCTGAGAGCAGTGCTCGCACCCGTTGATCGCTAAACAAAATCGGGCGTTCTTTCATGGTTTGACCCCTGTTTCTTATTAGTTAAGACCCGCTCGCCGCCGTCAGGCGAAAAGGGATCCGGCATATGCTGTTAGCCTGTAGTGAAAAGTGTATACAAAAAGTATGCAATCATTAGCCGTGCTTGTTTATTTTTGAACCCGTTCTGCGCTCTCGCTTTCTGTGTGCGACGGGTGGCCAGGATCGGGTTCGGAAGGCCGGTTAGCGCCGGATTATCCGGGCCATCATAAATTTGACATATGCCGCCTTTACAATCCCTTACAGTAGCCGCAAGGGTGTATTATCGGAGCTTTCTGATGATGGCATGAGCTAAAAACAACGACCGACCGGCATTGATTCTAACTTACTGTGCAACAAAATGCTGGTAACTTATTGCAAAAACAACATTATAAGCGTTTATCTTTTTGGTTAAAAACGCGCCACCTGATAATGGCGGGCGACGAAGGTAACGGGAAAGGGGTTGTGGAAGTGTTAAGACAAACGTTATAAACATGAAGTAGATCGCATTTTTATCGCCGGTGGCGCCGCGGTGAAGCAAGGCCGCTGACGTCTCTGCAATTTTACATTACAGGGAGAAGGCTATGACACTAACCCACTGGCAAACCCGCTTTGAAAGCTGGCTGTTTGAGACCTGGCCGCAGGATGATAAAGCGCACGACATCGCCCATTTACGGCGCGTCTGGCTGACTGCACAGCGTATTATGAAAGGGATGGCGGTGGATGAACTGGTTGTGCTCACCAGCTGTTATTTCCACGATATCGTCAACCTGCCTAAGAACCATCCCGAAAGACACCTGGCTTCAGCAAAGGCGGCGGTTGAAACGCGGCGAATTTTGTCGGAAGTGTTTCCTGATTTTCCTGCCGATAAGCGTGAGGCGGTAGCGCATGCGGTACATGCCCACAGCTTTAGCGCCAACGTAACGGCGGAAACGCTGGAGGCAAAAATTGTTCAGGACGCCGACCGGCTGGAATCGCTGGGCGCGATCGGGCTGGCTCGGGTGTTTTATGTTTCCGGCGCGCTGGGCCGCTCGCTGTTCGACAGCGCCGATCCGCTGGGTCGCGATCGCCCGCTAAATGATGCTGAATGGGCGCTCGATCACTTCCAGAAGAAGCTGCTTAAGCTGCCGCAAACCATGCAGACGGCGGAAGGGCGTCGGCTTGCCGAGCATAATGCGGATTTCCTGATTACCTATATGGCCAAACTCTGCGCCGAACTGAAAGGGGAGTTTTGCGAGCTGGATCCGGATGTGCTGCGTGAATTTGTCGCGGCGCGGGGGAAATATTAAATTTTTGTGACAGTATGGTTAAGCAGATCTTTTCAGGCTACCGTGTTGCTAACATTTATCAGGAGATTCAGGCATGACCGACGCTGTTAGCTTAACGTTAAAAATTGACCCCGCTTTGAAAGAAACGCTGAAAAACCTGGCGCAGGAAAACCAGATTTCGCTCAGCCAGGAAGTCAGCCATCGTTTACAGCTCAGTCTGACCACCCAGCAGCATCCGGCCGTGGACAACCAGAGCGTGCTCGAAGACGTCGATCCCCAGCTGAACGCCAGCGAGCTGAAACAGGTACGCGCCTTGCTGAAAAAAACGAAAAAGAAGAAGTAAAAAGGCCTTTCCGTCCCTGACTGCCCGGTCAGGGACGCCTGTCAGCCGCTACTCGTCTTCATCGCCGTAATAGAGTACGCCAAGCTTAATCAACGGACGCCCCTGACTTTTACGATGCAGGTTGCTGTCGCGCAGTGAATAAACGCAGCCGCAATATTCCTGCTGATAAAAACGTTCGCGCTTGCTGATTTCAATCATGCGCGCCGATCCGCCTTTTTTCCGCCAGTTGTAATCCCAATAGACCAGCCCCGGATAGGGCGCCGCGGCCCGCTCGCCGCACTCGTTAATTTGCTGCATATTTTTCCAGCGAGAGATGCCCAGGCAGCTGGTGATAACGGGAAAGCCGTTTTCGTGCGCATAAAGCGCGGTGCGTTCAAAACGCATATCAAAACACATCGTGCAGCGCGCGCCGCGCTCCGGCTCCCATTCCATGCCCTTAGCCCGCTCAAACCAGTTATCGGTATCGTAATCGGCATCGATAAAAGGCACGCCGTGCTTCTCGGCAAAGCGAATATTCTCCTCTTTGCGCAGCAGATACTCTTTTTGTGGATGAATGTTGGGGTTATAGAAAAAGATGGTGTAATCGATGCCGGCCGCCGCGATGGCTTCCATAACCTCGCCAGAGCAGGGCGCGCAGCAGGAGTGCAGCAGCAGTTTGTTCGCGCCGTTCGGCAGAGTTAACGGCGGTCGCGTAATATCGCTCATCATTTCAGCTCCATTGTTTTAAACACGACAAGTTTAGGCTGATGGCCGGCCGATGTCACGGATCGCGGCCCGCAGTAAAAGGCGGTTGCCCCTGGTTTTAGCGTGATGAAGTGGTAGACTGGCAGGCGTTTATTTCCGGAGAGACTATGAGCGAGTTCGACACTATTGCAGAGGCGCAGCCTGGACTGGAAGATCGCCAGCTGGCCGCCCGCCTGCAGGCCGTTTACGATATCAAAACCCTTCTGGCTACGCTGCAGCAGGTTGGTCACGCTAAGTGGACGCGGGAATCGTTAAGCCGCTGGCTGAAAGGCACGGGCGGGACGTTAAGCCAGGCGGAAGCGGACGCGCTGGCGCGCCTGTTGCCTCAGCCGCCCGCGCACCATCCGCATTACGCTTTCCGCTTTATCGATCTGTTTGCCGGTATCGGCGGTATCCGCAGCGGCTTTGAGGCGATTGGCGGGCAGTGCGTGTTTACCAGCGAATGGAATAAATACTCGGTCAGAACCTATAAGGCGAACTGGTACTGCGATCCGCAGGCGCACGTTTTCAATCAGGATATCCGCGACGTGACGCTAAGCGCGCAGCCGGTCAGCGAGCAGGAAGCCTATCGACATATTGACCAGCAGGTACCGGATCACGACGTGCTGCTGGCCGGTTTTCCCTGCCAGCCGTTTTCGCTGGCGGGCGTATCGAAAAAAAATGCGCTGGGCCGCGCTCATGGCTTTGAGTGCGAAGCGCAGGGCACGCTGTTTTTCGACGTGGCGCGCATTATCACCGCGAAGAAACCGGCGATCTTCGTGCTGGAAAACGTCAAAAACCTGAAGAGCCACGACAAAGGCAAAACCTTCCGCATCATTATGGAAACGCTGGACGAGCTGGGCTACGACGTGGCCGATGCGGATCTCAACGGCGCCGCCGATCCGAAAATCGTCGACGGCAGGCATTTTCTGCCGCAGCACCGTGAACGTATCGTGCTGGTCGGGTTTCGGCGCGATTTAAATCTGCCCAAATTCACGCTTTCCGCGCTCGCTCAGCACTATCCGCAGCAAAGGATCCCGCTGCGCCAGCTGCTGGACAGCCAGGTCGAGGCCAAATATATTCTGACGCCGTCGCTGTGGAAATATCTCTATAACTACGCGAAAAAGCATCAGGCGAAGGGCAACGGCTTTGGCTACGGGCTGGTCGACCCGGATAAAGAGCACGGCGTGGTGCGCACGCTCTCCGCGCGCTACTACAAAGACGGCTCGGAAATCCTGATCGATCGCGGCTGGGACAAAGAGCAGGGCGAGGTGGATTTCGACCATCCGCAAAACCAGCAGCGCCGTCCGCGCCGCCTGACGCCAAGAGAGTGCGCCCGCCTGATGGGCTTTGAGGCGCCGGGCGAAACGCGTTTCCGCATTCCGGTTTCAGACAGTCAGGCCTATCGCCAGTTTGGCAATTCAGTGGTGGTGCCCGCCTTTGCCGCCGTCGCCAGACTGTTGCAGCCCTGGATAGCGCAGGCGGTTAAGCAGGCGGAGAAGTAGGCCCGGAGGCGTCTATACTTAAGCCACCTCAAGGAGGATGCTATGGCCGATGTTCACACTTCCGCAATTCGCAGTAAAAATATGCGCGCTATCCGTACCCAGGATACCGCCATTGAAACCCGCCTGGCCGAGCTATTGGCCGAGCGCGGGTTCAGCTATCGCGTGCAGGATAAGACGCTGCCGGGAAAGCCGGACTTCGTGCTGGAGAACCCCCAGGCCATTATTTTTGTGCACGGCTGCTTCTGGCATCATCACGACTGCTATCTGTTTAAAGTGCCGGCAACCCGCACCGAATTCTGGATGAATAAAATCAGCGGCAACGTGACGCGCGATAAGCGTTTTATCGATCAGCTGAGCGCCAGCGGCTGGCGGGTGCTGGTGGTTTGGGAATGCGCGCTGCGCGGTAAGCACAAGCTGGCTGACGAGGCGATAAGCGCCAGGCTGGAAGAGTGGCTTTTTGCCGGCGAGGGTAACGCCGAAATCGACTGGCAGGGCATTCACCTGATGCGCGAACGCCCTGCATAGTGCTCTGGCCATTGATGACTGAGGGCATCCACTAATGGATAAAAGCCCCGCATAGCGCCTTAGTCTGGACGAGATACCGATTTAATCACCGGCCTGCCGGGAAAAAGATATTTGCCCAGTGTGACCAGCACCACTGCAAAAAGGATCACCCCCAGCGCCAGCCATTCGCGCGGCGACAGGCTTTCACCGGCGAAGCTAATCCCCAGCAGCACCGCCACCACCGGATTAACGTAGGCGTAGCTGGTGGCGACCGCCGGGCTGACGTTGCGGATCAAAAACATATAGGCATTGATGGCGATAATCGAACCGAACAGCGTCAGGTAGCCCAGCGCCAGCAGGCCGGACAGGCCCGGCGCGGCAACCAGCTTTTCGCCGCTAAGCTGGCTGCCCGCCAGCAGAACCGCACCCGCCGCCAGCATTTCTATTGCGCCCGCCATCATGCCTGTCGGGAGCGTGATGCGCGATCCCCATACCGAGCCAAACGCCCAGCTGATCGAGCCGATCAGAATGATCAATGCGCCCCAGGGATTACCGCCCAGGTGGCCGCCGCTGTTCAGCAGAATAATGCCGACCAGGCCAACCGCAATGCCCAGCCACTCTATCCAGCGGGTTGCCATGCCGAACAGGCGGCTGAAGCACATTGCAAACAGCGGCACGGTAGCGACCATCACGGCGGCGATACCGGAAGGCACCTGCTGATGCTCGGCAATCGTCACCGCGCCGTTGCCAATGGTCAGCAGCATAATCCCCACCAGCGCGGCGTTACCTGCCGCTCGCCAGCCGGGAAGCCGCTCGCCGCGCAGCAGCAGAAAGACCAGCAGGACGACGCCCGCCAGCACGAAGCGCACGCCAGCCAGCATCATCGGCGGCCAGCTTTCTACCCCAATACGAATAACGAAATAGGTCGATCCCCAGATAAAGTAAAGGGCGAACAAAGCGGCCAGAAGCGGAAGCAGAGCGGGCGCACGACGTAACATAAGGTTTCTCACAGCGGGTTGGGGTCGTTAAGTTACCGTTAAAAAAAGATTTCAACCAGATGAAATAGCGTCTTTTTAACGGCCGGAAAGCGATTCAGTCCACATAATTTGCATCTCTCGTGCATACTTGCTTAGATCACACTCTTTAACATCCTGTAGCAGGACAGACGATGGCCAGTATCAAACTCACAGTCAGACGGCTGTACAAAATCAGCGGCGAGCGCATGGTCAACACGCAGGCTACCGCGCGCATTTTTGTAGGCGAGCAGCTGGTGGCGACGGAGGAGATCGCCGGGATGACCGAAAGCCCGGTCAGCAAATTTGTGCATCACAACCTGGACGCGGGCCAGCCGGTGAGGGTTGAGTGGGATTGCGAAGGCATAGCCGATATGACGGTAGCGGAAGTCAACGTCTGTCCCTGCTGTCAGCATGATGAACATTAAATAAGGAAGGAAATTTTGGCGGGTAGTAGCTTACTGACTTTACTGGATGATATCGCCACGTTGATGGACGATATCTCAATCATGGGCAAGGTGGCGGCAAAGAAGACCGTCGGCGTGCTGGGCGACGATCTGTCGCTGAACGCGCAGCAGGTCAGCGGCGTCAAAGCCAATCGGGAACTGCCTGTGGTCTGGGGCGTGGCGAAAGGCTCTTTTCTTAACAAGCTGATCCTGGTGCCGCTGGCGCTGGCCATCAGCGCGTGGATCCCCTGGGCGATCACGCCGCTGCTGATGCTGGGCGGTGCTTACCTTAGCTATGAAGGCGTGGAAAAGGTGCTGCATAGCCTGCACGGCAAAGAGAAAAACAGCGATGCGGCGCGAGAACAGCGGCTGCGCAATCTCTCGCAGCAGGAAGCCGCCGCCTTCGAGAAGAAAAAGGTCAAAGGCGCAGTGCGCACGGACTTTATTCTGTCGGCAGAAATTGTGGCCATTACGCTGGGTATCGTTTCCGAAGCGCCGCTGCTGAGCCAGGTGATGATCCTGGCGGGTATCGCCATTCTGGTTACCGTCGGCGTGTACGGCATTGTCGCCTGTATCGTGAAAATCGACGATCTGGGCCTGTGGCTGCAACAGAAAACCTCATCGCTGGCCAAAGGTATCGGCAGCGTGCTGCTGACCCTGGCGCCAAAAATGATGAAGGTGCTGACGGTAGTCGGCACAATAGCGATGTTTCTGGTCGGCGGCGGCATCATTGCGCACGGCGTGCCCTTCATCCATCACTTTATTGAGCATCTGGCCGCGGGCCACAGCGGTTTTATCAGCTCGCTTATCAGCAACGGCGCAAATCTGGTGATTGGTTTTATCGTCGGATCGATCGTACTGTGCGGGGTAAATCTGGCTGGCAAACTGCGGGCATAATCAGTATAAAGACACCCCTTCACCAAACCGGGAGCGAAGATGAAAGACGATATTTTTGAATTTGATATTGATGCCGAGCTGGAACAGGCAGAAGCCAACGCCGAGAAAAAAGCCAGCGAAGTCCCGACTGACCTGAGCGACGAAGCGGACTGCGAAGGCTGCAAAATCTGAGTTCGACCCTTCTTTGAAGCGAGTAATCCTTACTCGCTTTTTTTAATTTTCGCCTTTTTAACTGCTTATTCCTTTTTAACAAAACTTTTACCTACCGTTAACGGCGCGCCGCGCGATTGCCTGCTATACCTGAATTTCCCCCGAAGTTTCCAGCTCAGGAGAAACGGCATGATCATGGTCAGTGAGGCAGTGCAGCTTAAAGAAGGCGGTCCGGCAATGGTGGTTACCGGCTATGCCAGCGGTATGGTGGAGTGTCGCTGGTATGACGGCTACAGCGTGCGGCGCGAAGCGTTTCGGGAAGAGGAGCTTTGCGCGCTGAGCGCGGGGCAAAACCGGCTTGCCAGCTAGCGTTGACCGAACGGGACGAGAAATTTCGTCCTGTTATCATTTACTTCCCGCCGCGCCGCTGCTGGCGCAACCTTCCTGCCGCAGCTAAACTGAAAAGCTCTTTCCCGCTGGCAGGAGCGTTGCCGTGTGAAGCTGGCCCATTCCCATCCTGAGGCAGTTATTCATGTCTGTTTTCTGCTGGTCTTTCTTTTCTCCTCGGTACTGACCTGGCGAGAAGGCAGCATGTTAAAAGCAACCTATGAGCTTAGCCAGCGCGCCAGCCTGAAAGATATTGCCGACGATCTTGATCGCCAGTTTCAGTTCAGCCTTGACCAGCTGTTGTTCTGCCGCAATATGCTGCAACAGGTTATGCGCGCGCCTGCCGAAAACAGCCAGATGCGGCGACAGCTGGACTATTTTTCGCTGCTGCGTAGCCAGCCGGTCTGGCATCTCTACGCCAGCATGACCCACAGCCTGCCGCTATCCGGTATTGCCGACGACGCGGTTGCCGCCTATCCGCTGCTCAGGCGCGACGACGCCAGGCTAAAGCCGGAGCTGGCGGCAACGCTGATGATGAGCCTGATTTTGCAGCTTAACGACGCCAACAGAGATTTTCATTCGCGGCTCTGGTACCTCTCGCGGGCGGGATTCTGGCTTAGCTCCACGCCGTTGCCGCAGGGCGAGGATACGCTGCGCTATCTTACCCGCGTGGTGAGCGCGCCCTGGTTTACCGCTATGCGGCCTGGAAGCAATCTGTCCAGGCAGCCGCGCTGGAGCGGCCCGGACGCGACTGCCGCAGGCCGCAGCGCGTTGACGCTCAGTCTGCCTGTCGATCTGGACGGCTACTGGTATGGCGTGCTGGCAATGGATTTTTCGGCCGCCAACATTCGCCAACAGCTTCTGCTGTCGCTGCCTGAACGGCCAATGGGCAGCATACTTTTTTATGATATCAACCTGAGGCCGCTGGCCAGCGCCGTAGACGGGCCAGCGACCGCACATTTTACCGCTGAGCAGATCGCCCGGCTGCAACGGGCCATCGCCCACAGCGATCGCGGCGCGCTGCGGCTTGATACGCGCTATATCAGCTGGGTCAAAACCCGTTATGCCCGAGGCGTGTTGATTAATGTGGATACGCTGCGGCAGAGTCTGACGGGCAGCACCGGTCAGGTAGCGCTGGCGTTGCTGGGGATGTGGCTGCTGTTTACGCTGGCGCTGCTGCTGTCGCACCAGCTCATTATTCGTCTGGTCAGGCGCCTGCTGGCAATGCAGGAAAAACTCCGCTGGCGCGCCAGCCATGACGGACTGACGAAGATGCTGAACCGCAGCGCGTTTTTCGAACGGGCTAACGCGCTGGCGTACGAGAGCCAGCTCAGGCAGAGGCCTTTTTCGGTGATCCAGCTGGATCTCGACCGCTTTAAACAGGTAAACGACGGCTATGGTCATGAGGCAGGCGATCGCGTGCTGGCCTATGCCGCCGCCGTGATAGATGACACCATTGACCCGTCGGCGATCGCCGGGCGCGTTGGCGGTGAAGAGTTTTGCATTGCGCTGGCCGTTACTGCCGCCCAGGCCGTGACAATAGCGGAGAAAGTTCGCGTCGCGCTGGCGCAAAAGCAGGTGTTTGCCGGGAATTCAGCATGGCTGAGGGTAACGGCCTCGCTGGGAGTCGCCTCCAGCGAGGCGTCGGGCGACTACCATTTTGAAAGCCTGCGCTCGATTGCCGACCGCAGGCTCTATATAGCCAAAACGTCAGGACGCAATCGCGTCTGCGACCGGGACTAAACGTTGCCCTTGTTATCCTCTTCCACCGCCTGATAGATACGCTGCATAATGTCAGGGAAAGCGGACTGCACGCGGCTCCAGCTTGGAATAAACGGTTTTTCGTTCGGCCGCTCGATAAAGGACTGTCCGGCTTCCAGAATCGACTGAGTAAACATTTCCACCGCCGCCTCTTCCGCGTGCTGATCGAACTTCAGCCCGTTCATCGCCGCTTCATGGCTGTAAATCTCCATCATATCCAGCGCGTTGCGGTAATAGGTCGCTTTCAACACGCGGAACGAGTCGCTGGTCAAATCCACGCCCATTGTCGCCATCTTGCGCAGCAAAGACTGGACGATATCGTTACTCATCCGACGCAGGCCGCCGGTGCCGTCCTCTTCCGACAGCGGCTGGTGTTTGTGATCGTAATTATGCGCGATCTCAACCTGGCAGCTCTGGCGCGTGGTGTAGTTGCGATAGATTTCAGACAGCACGCCGATTTCCAGCCCCCAGTCGCCGGGGATTTTTATATTGTTCAGCACGTGCGTGCGCATTGCGAACTCGCCGGAAAGCGGATAGCGGAAGCTGGTCAGATAGTCCAGGTATTCCGAATGGCCGTACACTTTCTGCAGCGAACGCAGCAGCGGCCCAACCAGCAGTCGGCCAACGCGACCGTTCAGCTTGTTGTCGGCCACGCGGGCGTAAAAACCCTTACAGAACTCATACTGAAAAGACGGGTTCGCCAGCGGATAGAGCAGCCTTGCCAGCATGCCGCGTTCATACGTTACGATATCGCAGTCGTGCAGCGCCACGCAGCTGGTACTTTCCGAAGAGAGCGTATAGCCGGTACAGAACCAGACATTACGACCCTTGCCCGGTTGAGAAGGGGAAAGTCCTTCTTTATCCAGCTCGGCATCAATCGCCTTCAGGCGCGGCCCGTCGTTCCACAAAATACGATGGCGCTGCGGCAGGCGGGAAAAAAAGTCGCGGGCGTAAAGAAACTGCTCGCGATCGGCGCGATCCAGGCCGATAACTATCTCTTCGAGATAGGGCACCTTAGCCAGCTCGTCAACGATATGGCCGAGCGCCGGGCCTTCCAGTTCGGAAAAAAGCGAAGGCAGGATCAGTCCCATCTTGCGCCGCGTGGCGAACTGCACCAGCTCCTGCTCCAGTTCCTCAACTGGACGTGCGGTGAGATTATGAAAGTTGGTGATAACGCCGTTCTGGAAAAAATCACTCATCGCGTGTTCCTTAAGCCGGGCCCGTAGTTGGGCTGCATGGGAAATCTGTTATCAGGTAATGTAGTGCGTCAGGCCCTCGCTCCAGCCCTCCGGGCCAAAGCCTGCGCTGTAAAAAACATGTTGCTGACGCTTCAGCGTCACGCCGGTTTTGCTATAGCCTTTGATCACGACGGCATAATCTACTTTCTCCAGCATGGGCGCATCGTTGGGACCGTCGCCCAGACCGATAGTGATCCAGCGGCCGCTGCCGGGAGGCGGGTAGTGCGTCAGCAGCCAGTCAAGCGCCGCGCCCTTACCGCGTCCCTGATTCATGACGTGCCAGAAACGCCCGCCCTGAACCAGCTCCAGCTGTTGCGCCGCCAGCGCCTGTTGGAAAGCGGTAAACTGCTCGCTGGTATCTCGCCAGATCAAACTTTCCGACCCTTCCCGCGTTTTCGCCAGGGCGGCGTCGCGCGGCGTCAGGCCTGTCCAGTCCGCCACCTCTTTTTCCGTCACGTCGGCGAACCCGGTAAATTTAAAGCCATCCTGCTCACGCAATTGCCGCAGCGTCTTGCAGATCGCCGCATAATCTTTTGCGGAAGGCCGATCGGCAGCGACAGGCGTTTGCTGCTGCCATTTCACGATGGCCCCGTTTTCCGCAATAAAAGGCGCGCCGACGATATCCAGCGCCCGCTGCAGAGGCTCAATTTCCGCCGCCGTCTTGCTTGAACAGATCACGATGGGAATATCGGCCGCCTTCAGACGCGCCAGCCAGGCCTCGGCAGCCTCCCAGCTGTAGGTATGATGATCCAGCAGGGAACCATCTAAATCCGTAACTATCATCAGGGGATCATGCAGCGCTGGCATCGTTGTTTCTCCATAGCCTGAGGCAAGTGACTCAAGTATAGCGGTATCCATCGAAGGCGCAGAAAAGGCAGGCAAACAAACGAAGCGGTTCGCCCAGGAATTCTCTTAAAAAACAGCAATAACTCACGTAAGTAACTACTTACAGGCGAGCAGGCGAGGCGACAGGACTTCAGACAAAAAAGGTGGATAAATTCACAGGAAAAAAAATAATGTGCTATGAAGTTAAGAAAATTCTTAATAAGGCCAATCGGTAGGCTACGCGGGTCAGAGATTTTTCTCTGTAGCGAATTTTAATTTTTTCCCGGCCGCTGGCCGGGTTTTTTTTGCGCATAACCGACGCAATGCCTGAAAAAAAGGCAAAAAAAAGCCCGCGCTGCGCGGGCAAAAATCCTTGTTACTTTTTAGGTTGACTGCGCCTTTGGGGTTGGTGCAGTGGGAACAGTGTATGCCGGGCCGTTGTCAGAAGTCTCACCGTAAAACGTTAAAAAAGTGAAAAATATACGTTCATTACGTTGTTTTACATGCGGCGGCAGGCGCAACGGCAGATTCGGGCTATACTGAACAAACGATTACAAAACAAGCTGTTATCCGCGCTATGGAGGCGACATGGATCTTTTACGTATTATTATTGCTATTCTTCTGCCCCCGCTGGGTGTTTTTATGCAGGTCGGTTTTGGCGGCGCCTTCTGGCTGAATATCCTGCTGACGCTCTGCGGCTACATTCCGGGTATTGTGCACGCCGTTTGGGTCATTGCGCGTCGTTAAGCGCGCCGGTTTCCGGGTAAGATGCGCTATCTTATTTGTAGCGCACCTACCAGGAGAAAAAAATGAAGGTAAACGATCGGGTCACGGTAAAGACCGACGGCGGGCCGCGCCGCGCCGGCACGGTACTGGCGGTAGAGGACTTTAGCGAAGGCACCATGTATCTGGTCTCGCTGGAGGATTATCCGCAGGGGATCTGGTTTTTTAACGAGCTGGGGCAGCGGGACGGCATTTTTGTAGAACCGCATACCGAATAGCCGCGCAGGATGAAAAAGGGCGAAGCGATTCGCCCTTTTTTACGCCCGTTCTAAAATTTTTCCCAGTTATCGCCGTCCGCCAGCGCCGGACGCAATGGTGCCGCTTTGGTTTTCAGCACTGGCGCAGTCGGCTGCGGCGTGCCGCTAAGATTAAAGGCCGCTACGGCCTGCGTCAGACGTGAGGCCTGCTCTTCCAGCGATGAGGCGGCGGCGGAGGCCTGTTCCACCAGCGAGGCGTTCTGCTGGGTAACGTTATCCATTTCCGATACGGCCTGGCTCACCTGCTGGATGCCCCGGCTTTGTTCATCAGAAGCAGAAGCAATCTCGGCCATAATCTCCGTAACGCTGTGTACGGCCTGGACGATATCCGTCATTCTCTCGCCTGCATGGCTGACCTGAGTCGATCCCCGATCGATCAGGCTGACCGATTCGGCAATCAACCCTTCAATTTCCTTCGCCGCGCCCGCACTGCGCTGCGCCAGATTCCGCACCTCGCTGGCCACCACGGCGAAACCGCGACCCTGTTCGCCCGCCCGCGCCGCTTCAACGGCGGCATTCAGCGCCAGAATATTGGTCTGGAATGCGATGCTGTTGATAACCGTGGTAATTTCAGCAATTTTCTTTGAGCTGGCGGAAATATTATTCATGGTGCCGATCACGCCGGAAACGATATCCCCGCCCTGGCGGGCTTTCCCGGAGGCGTCGCCCGCCAGCTGGCTGGCATGGTGCGCATTTTCCGCATTCTGCTTCACGGTTGCGGTCAGCTGTTCCATGCTGGCCGCCGTTTCTTCCAGCGCCGCCGCCTGCTGCTCGGTACGGGAGGATAGATCGGTATTGCCCGCCGAAATTTCGGTCGAGCCCTGATAGATAGCTACCGCACCTTCACGCACCGTGCCGACCGTTTTCACCAGCGCCTGCTGCATCGTTTGCAGATTGCTGCCCAACGCGCCGATTTCACTGCGGCCCCAGGCCTGCGGCGGCGCGGTCAGATCGCCATGCGAAATACGCTCAATTCGCTGCACCGCCTGGCGTAGCGGGGCAATGATCACGCGACGCAGGAAGATAAAGGTAGCCAGCGTCAGCAGCAGCGCGGCGGCGAAAGCGCCGGCCATCATAATAAAGCCCATGCGGGTTTGCGCCTCCGCGCCCGCGTTAATGGCGGTGGCGCGCTGGGTACGAATGGCGATGGCTTTCAGCAGTACGGCGTTATAGTCATTATCCAGGCCGCGCGTGAAATCTGTTTCTCGCGTTATCACATTTTCAAAGCTGCCGTCTTTGGCGCTTTTTACCATTGGCAGCAGGCCCTCGCTGACATAGGCCGTAAAGCGGGTGGTCAATTCACCATCCAGCGCTTCGTCCGCCGGGGTTTTAATGCGCCGTTGCGTGTAGGCTTTAAAATTCTCGCCAGCCAGCTGAATACGCTTTTCCGCCTGTTTAAGATTCTCGTTAAACAGATCCATATCGCCAATGCGCACCGCCGCGCCCGCGTGAATAATATTCAGCCGGGCCGTACGCAGGTGATTGGAGCTGTTAGAGATAGCCATACGTACCTGGATCTCTTCGGTAACGTCCTTGAGCGACTGATTACTCTGGATCAGATAATAGCTCGCCAGGCCGATGCACAGGGCGAACAGAAACAGGATGGCACCGAGAATAGTGGTGAACAGGGGAACGAGGCGCAGATGCTGCCAGAAACTTAAGTGAGAAGAACCTTCGGGTTGGGGGAGTGGTGTCATGTCCTTGTGCTCTCTGTCTGGGTAAACGAAGCGACAGGCTTCGCTTTGTTTACAACTCATCGGCAGAGAGAGGCGAAAGGTTAACGGAAAAGTGTGATCCTGTTAACATTAGTGGATAAAATAAAGCCGGCATAAGCCGGCTTCTTTAACGCTTAGCGTACGTTGACGTAGATACCGCTGGTGACGTTATCAGTCAGGCGCACAACATGATAGATGACCTGTTTATTATGAGTCTTAATCTTGCGTTTAATATTGCCTTTATGCGAAGAAACCGTTTTGGCTTTAATTTGCATTTTGTCCGAGATCTGAATGGTATCGTGACCGGACATCCACATTTTAAGCATGTTCGACTCGGTTTGGCTTAGCGTCAATGGATGAACATCGAAGCCAGCGGAATAGCGAGGCGACACGTTGAGTTTCTTCTGGAAATAGGACAGAAGTAAGTTATCGAGTGTAGCAGGCTTAATCGATTTTGACGTAATAATCAGGTTCTTACGAACGTAGAGGTATTCCTCAAAATGGATGTTAGAGATAGCCATAAAGATGAAAAACAGCGTGTCAGGATGCTGCGTAATAATGTCTCTTATACGCTGGCTGGCATCTGCTTCATAAATAAAACAATCTTCGTTAATAAATACAACGCCCGGTTGGAGCTGCTGGCATTTAATTTGAAGCTGATCGATGTCGGTAACGGAAGTTATGTTTTTCTTTTTAACTCCCTTGACGGACATATAATCAGTAAGACCTAAGCGTGTGTAGCTGCATGAATCCATTATAATTGTTGGCATAACTGCGACCCTCACCAAATTGTTATTCGTTTAAACTAACGATGAATTACGCGTTGTGTAAGTTACGAGAGTAATATGTTCTGTTTTCAATTTTATTATTTGTACTCAGCATTAAGTCTGTTAGCGGACGCTGAACAAACCTGTCCATGCTCGATGTAACCGTTTAGTTTAGGCAAACCACCCACTACCAACGCGGTAAAACATCCGTAGACAGATGGAGGATCTGACAGAAGTTTGCCGCACTGCTTTGTGAACTTCGCCACTATCGCGCAGAACGCAGAGAAATCTGATAGGACGAATCCTAAAAAACATTCATCACGCGAATGTGTGCCGCTGTATAGGGCACTAAACCTGCTGTGAAATACGATTTGCTACAAGAATAACGGCAAAAAATAAAATTTCCAGTAAAAACAGACGTTTTTATTCACTCCGATGCTTAACATTTAAGCAACATTGCATCCGTTTCGTTAAACAAAATACGCTAACTGGCATTTAATAAGAATAATTTTCATTGGGTGAAGCGATTAATCAGATTTTCCTTAAGAATTTTCTGGTATCGGCGGTTTGAAAAATGTGCAAAAACATTCTACACGCTTAACAATGCACCCAGGGCCTCTCTTGAGGTGGTTCTGAATACTTAAGTTTATTTGGCAGGAAGTTCGCTAAGGATCTGTGAGAGTAAATCAAATACTTCGCTGAATAAATGCTCACAAAACGGGGCCAGGAGCGGCATCATCAGGCTCAGGAAGATAAGACCGATTGATAAGGTGATAGGAAAGCCGATGGCAAAAACCGACAGCTGAGGTGAAACACGGTTTAACAAACCCAGTGCCAGGTTAATGATGAGCAGCAGCGTTATCAGGGGTAACGCTAATCGCATTCCATTAAGGAAAATCAGACTGGCTGCTTTCGTTAACGCCAGAAACGCGTTGCCGTTAATCAGCTCTCCGCCAACAGGCAGCGTATGAAAGCTGTCGGCGACCATAGAAATTAACCACAGGTGACCGTTAAAAGATAAAAACAGCAGCATGGCCAGCATATCCATAAAGCGGGCCAGCACCGGCATATTCAGTCGGCTTGAAGGATCGAAAAAGGTGGCAAAAGAGATACCCATCTGCAAACCAATGACTTCACCTGCGGTTCTGACTGCCGCAAAGGCAAATTGCATCGTAAAACCGATAGCCACGCCAATCAGAATCTGCTGAATCAGCAGCCAGAAGCCGCCAATTGAGAATAAGGTCACATTAACCGGCGGCAGCGTGGGGATCAAAACCCAGGTAATCATCAGGCCTAAGCCGAGCTTAACCTTTTTGCTAATCGATTTTTCACTGAGGATCGGGGCGGTCATGATTAACGCCAGCACGCGGGCGAGGGGCCAAAAAAGTTGCCCCATCCATAACATCAGCTGGCTGCTGTCGAAGTTAATCATTTAACCGATCATATTAGGCAGGTTGGTAAACAGGGTGCGCATATAGTCCAGCACCAGGCTCAGCATCCACGGGCCAGCCACGACGATTGTCGCAACGACGGCGAGGATTTTTGGAATAAAAGAGAGCGTTTGTTCGTTGATTTGCGTCGCCGCCTGCAGCAGGCTAATCAGTAGACCGCTGACCAGCGCCGCCAGCAGCAGAGGTGCGGCCAGGATCAGCCCAACGTGCAGCGCATCATGACCAATTGACATAACCGATTCTGGTGTCATCACGACTCCGGGAAAATTGAGGGCCTATATCGTCGCGACAGGCAGCGCCGCGATTTTTGCCGGGCGACGTCGTCGCCCGATTATTATGAATAGAAGCTTTGCGCCAGCGAGCTAATCAGCAGCTGCCAGCCGTCTACCAGCACGAACAGCATCAGCTTAAAGGGCAGCGCGATGGTCGCGGGCGGCACCATCATCATCCCCAGCGCCATCAGCACGCTGGCGACGACAAGGTCGATAATCAGAAACGGGATAAACACGGTAAAGCCAATCTGGAACGCCGTTTTCAGCTCGCTGGTCACGTAGGCCGGCAGCAGAATGCGCATCGGCACCGCTTCCGGGCCTTGCAAAGGCGGGGAGTTGGCCAGGCGAGCAAACAGGGCCAGATCCGCTTCGCGAGTCTGCCGCAGCATAAATTCACGCAGCGGCTGCGCGCCTTTATCCAGCGCGTCCTGCATACTGATCTTGTCTTCGCTGAACGGCAGATAGGCGTTCTGATAAATCTTGTCCAATACCGGACTCATAATAAAGAAGGTCAGAAACAGCGCCAGGCCGAGCAGCACCTGGTTTGGCGGCGCGGACGGCGTGCCCAGCGCGTTACGCAGCAGGCCGAAAACAATGATGATGCGCGTAAAGCTGGTCATCATCAGCAAAATAGCGGGCAGGAAAGTCAGCGAGGTGATAAACACCAGCGTCTGCACCGGCAGCGACCAGCTCTGACCGCCGTTAGCCGTCGGACGGCTGACCAGGCCCGGCAACTGGGCGTGAACTTCAGGCGCCAGCAGCAGCAGCAGCGCTAAGAAAGGAAGAATGCGTTTCATTTTGGTTTTCCGGCGCGTTTAATAAGCTCTAACACCTGACGGAAATCGCCAGCGGGCTGCGGCTCTTCCGGATTTTCCTGCACCGGTGAGGGCGGCAGGGTATGCAGATGGGTGATCTGCTGTGCGGTCACGCCCAGCACCAGCCGGGCATCCTGCACGTCAACGATAACCACGCGCTCGCGCTGCCCAACCTGGCAGCTGGCGCTGATCGAGATATCCCGCTGGCCGCGCTTGCCCGTTTTGGGCGCGAAGCCAAATCGTTTCGCCAGCCAGGCGCAGGCCAGAATCAACAGAATAATCACGGCCAACACGCTGCTGACCTGCGTCAACACTGAACCGGTGGAAGCGGCCGGCTGGCCTGGCGGCTGTTGCGTTTGTCCGACGTTGACCGGCGAATGCGCCGCCGGTTGCTGCTGGCCCGTGCTCATTGGCGCTTGCTCCTGCTGCGTTTGGCTGGCGGTCGTCATTAACGGCTCAGTCGACGCATACGTTCAGATGGCGTAATGATGTCGGTGATGCGCACGCCGTATTTATCGGCAACCACCACGACTTCGCCCTGGGCAATCAGATAACCGTTGATCAGAATATCCAGCGGCTCGCCGGCCAGGCCTTCCAGCGCCACCACGGAACCCTGCGTCAGACGCAGCAGCTCTTTAATGGTCATCTTGGTGCGGCCCAGTTCCACGGTCAGCTTGACCGGGATATCCATAATCAGGTCGATATCCTGGAGCGAACCGGCGATATCATTACTTTCCAGAGATTTAAACACCCCTTCGGACGCGGTGCTGGTTGAGTTTGACTGCTCGTTCAGCGCGTCAGCCCAAAGGTCGTCCGCAGAGAGGTCGTCAACGGACGGCTTATTGGTGTCACTCATGGGGCTGTTCCTCATTCATCGAGTTCAAAATCGGGTTAATCAGATGTTCCACACGCAGCGCGTACTGCCCATTCAGGGTGCCGTACTGGCTGGTTAAGACCGGCACGCCATCGACATGAGCGATAATGCGATCCGGTTTTTCTATCGGTAATACATCGCCGGGCTTCAGGGCCAGCAGGCGTGAAATCCGCATCGAGACGTCGGCAAAGTTCGCAATCAGCTCCAGTTCGGAGTGCTGAACCTGCTTCACCAGCGTCTCGCGCCAGTTGTGATCTTCCTGACGCGAGTTCTCCAGCGGCGGGTTGACCAGGGTTTCACGCAGCGGTTCAATCATGCTGAACGGAATGCAGATATTGAACTCGCCAATCAGGTTGCCAATCTCCACCTGGAACGGCGTGGTAATCACGATATCGTTAGGTGAAGTAGTAATATTAGTAAACTTTACCTGCATTTCGGAGCGAACATACTCCACGTCCAGCGGATAAATCGGTTTCCACGCTTCGCTGTAGCCTTCCAGCGCCAGTTTTAGCATCTTGCGAATGACGCGCTGTTCGGTTGCCGTAAACTCGCGTCCTTCTACTTTAGTAGGGAAGCGACCGTCTCCGCCAAACAGGTTATCCACGGCGATAAACACCAGGCTTGGCGAAAACACCACCAGCGCCGTACCGCGCAGCGGCTTCAGGTGGATCAGGTTCAGGTTCGTCGGTACCGGCAGGTTGCGAGCAAATTCATGATACGGCTGAATTTTAATCGCGCCTACCGTGATATCCGGGCTACGACGCAGCAGGTTAAACAGCGCCATCCTGTATGAACGCGCAAAGCGTTCGTTAATGATCTCCAGCGCCTGCAGACGTTCGCGAACCATGCGACGCTGGGTATTGGGATCGTAAGGACGAATATCACTGTCGCCCGCGCTGCTGACGTTTTCTTCCGCCGCGCTGTCGCTGTCGCCGTTAAGCAGCGCGTCAATTTCCGCTTGTGAGAGAATGCTATCGGCCATTTTGCCCTACCTCAGGATAAAGGCGGTGAACAGAACGTCCGTCACCTTTTGCGGAGGTTGTCCCGGCACCAGCGGCGGCGCAAGCGTGGCTTTAATCTGTTTGACCAGCTCTTGCTTGCCCTGTTCGTTGCCCAGCGACGCGGCGTTCTGGTTAGAGAGCAGCAGCAGCAGGCGGCTGCGAACTTCCGGCAGATAATCATTTACGCGCTGCAGCGTTTCCTGATCGGGCAGACGCAGCGTGAAGCCAACGTAAAGCACGCGATCGGGATCGTTATCCGGGTTGATCAGGTTAACGGTAAACGTATCCAGCGCCAGGAATACCGGTGCAGGCGGCGGCGCAGGCTTTTCAGCTTTTGCCGTGTCGGCAGACCCGTGCATTTTATGCCAGACCAGATAGCCTCCTGCGCCACAAGCGGCCAGAACCACCAGCGCTATCAGGATAATCAAGAGTTTACGTTTGCCGCTTTTGGCTTTCTTCTCAGTCATACGGGCGATAATTCCTGTGAGTATGTTCAAGAGCCGGGAGTGCCTGCTCTCTGACGACGTTATGGGCAGATTATCCCGCATCGCTCGCTAAACAATAGGGCGAAAAGACGCGGGTTTTGCCGTTAGCTTTGGCGTTTGTGATCGTCAGGCGAAGATATCAACGGCATTACTGCCCGAAGCGCGCGCCTGGAGGGAGGCAGGAACGGCGATAGGGGTGATCTCGCTGTCGGCGTCGGCAGCAAGACTAAAGGTGTTGCCACGGCTGTTATTACGCTGCTCCTGCTGGCCGCTAAAGCTCTGGCTCTGCGCCTGGGCATCGCTGCTGACGTTGGTCTGCCCAAGGTTGATGCCGCTCTGCGCCAGCGCTTCCTTCAGCTGCGGCATGGCAGCCTCCAGCGCGGCGCGCACCTGGCTGTGGTTCGACACCATGCTCAGCTGCGCCTGATCGCTGTCCAGCTTCAGGCTAATCTGGATGCTGCCCAGATCCAGCGGATGCAGATGCAGCTCGGCGGTCTGCTGACCGTTGCGGCTGAACATCACAATCTGCTGGCCCAGCGCCTGCTGCCATTCCGGGCTGCCCAGCTGAGAGCTCAGCTGCGGCGTAGCCGGTGCGCTAACCAGCGAGGTTGTAGCTGGCGTCACGGCGACGGAAGCAGCGCTGATAACACCAGGTGTAATCGTTGTCTGGCTGGCGGCACTGTCTTTATCGCTGTCTTTAGTCACCTGGCCCAGCACCTGCTGGAAGGCGCTGTTCAGCGTAGCGATATCGCCTTTCTGCGTGCCGGCCGTTGCGCTCAGGGTGTTAGTGCTGCTCAGCGGCATGCTGCTGTCGCTGTCTTTTGCGGTTTCATCGCCGTCGACGGCTGTCGTCTTAGCTCCGCCCGCGCTGGCTAACAGCGAGGCAAGGGTAGCGTTAGCGTTGCTGCCTTTGATATTGCCTTCGGTCAGGCTATCGCCGCCTTTGGCAAGGGCTGCGGTCGGCTGCTGCTGCGCCTGCGGCAGCATGGCGAACAGCGCCTGAAGCGCCTGCATATCGCTGCTGCTCAGGGGCTGGGCGGCGGCGGTTTCGCTGTCGTCCTGGGTTTTAGTCAGCGCGATCGCGTTGTCTTCCGACGGTGTTTTCGCGGACTGTAGCAGCGAGTTCAGCGTTTCCGGTTTATCCAGCGCGGCCAGCAGCGCGTTCAGTTTCGCCTTCGGCGAGGCGGCATTTTTATCGTCGGCAGCGGCAACGGCCGCCGTCGCCGAGGCGGGCAGGGCTGTTTGCCCCTGCTGCGCCAGCGTCAGCAGCTTATTGCCAAGCAGTGACAGAAAGCCCGCGTTGCCAGTTTGCGCGCCGTCGGCCGTAGCCGCACCGCCAATATCCGTGCCGATATCGGTAGCATCCGCCGCCGCGCCGTTAGTGGAAGCGGTCGCGGTTTTCGCCGCCGTGTTAACCAGTGGCAAAGTCATCATTCGCCTTTCCTCAATGATGCCCGTTGGGCAAATTCATCCATCCGTTTCTGATCGAGACGGTTTTCCTGTAATAGTGCGGTTGCTGCCGCGCGAGCCTGTAGGGTTTCATAAGCATGAAGCCGCTGCTGCTTGTCGCGCCACAGGCGCAATGCGTTTTCTACCCGGCCGTTCCAGTTCGCCAGCTGCTGGCGATGCTGTTCGATCGCTTTTTCCAGCGTCTCGATAAACTGGTGGTAGTTGTACCAGCGGGTGCTGTTAATCCCTTCCGCCATGGTGGTGTTCAGCGTTTTGCGATATTCGTCCTGATAGTTCAGCAGCATATGTAGCTGCTCATCAGCCTGTTTCTGACCGCGACGAACGTCGCCCAGCTGGATGGCGGCCTTTTCCAGATCTTTCTGCGCCAGGCCGCACAAGGTTTCAATTGGCGATGCGTGTTTTGCCATCAGTCAGCCCTTAACCAAAAATTGCCTGCAGATGCAGACAGGCGTCGTCAAACGTACTGCGCTCAAACATGCCCTGCTGTAAGAAGGTTTCCAGCTCCGGATAGAGCTTGATCGCTTTATCCAGCGTCGGATCGCTGCCGGCGGCATAGGCGCCTACGCTTACCAGATCGCGGTTGCGCTGATAGCTGGAAAGCAGCTGTTTGAACTGGCGAACCCGCGCATAGTGCGTATCGTCGATCAGATGCGACATCACGCGGCTGATCGACGCTTCAATATCAATGGCCGGATAGTGGCCCGACTCCGCCAGGCGACGCGACAGCACGATGTGACCGTCAAGAATGGCGCGCGCGGAGTCCGCAATGGGATCCTGCTGGTCATCGCCTTCGGTCAGCACCGTATAAAAAGCGGTGATGGAGCCGCCGCCGTCAATGCCGTTACCGGCACGTTCCACCAGCGCGGGCAGCTTGGCGAAAACGGAAGGCGGATAGCCTTTGGTGGCAGGCGGCTCACCGATAGCCAGGGCGATTTCACGCTGGGCCATGGCGTAACGAGTCAGGGAATCCATAATCAACAGCACGTGCTGGCCGCGATCGCGAAAATCTTCCGCGATGCGCGTGGCGTAGGCCGCGCCCTGCATACGCAGCAGCGGAGAAACATCCGCTGGCGCCGCGATTACTACAGAGCGCGCGCGGCCCTCGGCGCCCAGAATATTTTCAATAAAGTCTTTTACTTCACGGCCACGCTCGCCAATCAGCCCAACCACAATTACGTCGGCTTTGGTATAGCGCGCCATCATGCCCAGCAGCACGCTTTTACCCACGCCGGACCCGGCGAACAGGCCCATACGCTGGCCGCGACCCACGGTCAGCAGGGCGTTAATGGCCCGCACGCCGGTGTCCAGCACATCGGTAATCGGCGTACGCTGCAGCGGGTTAAACGGCGGCGTAATCAAGGGCGCGCGATAGCCGGTTTCCGGCGAAGGCAGCCCGTCCAGCGGCCGACCGCTGCCATCGAGTACGCGCCCCAGCAGCTCCGGGCCGAGCATCAGCTGTTTGCCGCTGTGCTGGCTGTCGCCGGCCACGCGGGCATACACGCGCGCGCCGGGCAAAATGCCTTCTACTTCTTCCAGCGGCATCAAAAACAGCCTCTGGCCGTTAAAACCGACGACTTCGCTCTCGACTTCGCTGACGCCGTTGCCGTCCATGCGCTCGATCACGCAGGTCGCGCCCAGCGGCAGCTGCAGGCCGGTCGCCTCCAGCACCAGGCCGGTGGCGCGGGTCAGGCGACCATAGCGGCGAACGTCCGGCACATTGGCCAGACGCTGTTCGAAAGAGTCAAGCGCGCCAAGCCAGCGCGACAGGCGAGAGGTGGTCATTACAGTTCTCCCGGCGCGGCAAGGCGGCAGAGTTCGTGCCAGCGGGTAGCGATGCTGGCGTCAAGGTCGCCATCTTCGGCGCTGACTTTACAGCCGCCGGGATGGATAGTGCTGTCCGCCATCAGGCGCCAGCCGTGCAGGCTGAGCGTGGCGCCCAGCGACTGCTCAATACGCTGTAAATCATCCGGATGCACGCGCAGCGTGGGTTTACCGCTGAACATCGGCTCCTGCTGGATCATGCCCTGGATTTGACGAAGCAGGGCGGTGCCGTCGACGTGCGGCGCCTGGCCAATCACCTGGCGAGCGGCCTCCAGCGCCAGCTGCATCAGACGGGCGGCGATCACGCTGTCCAACGCTTCCAGCGTGTGGGAAAACTCAGAGACCAGCTGCTGCATACGGGCCTGAAGCGGCGCCTGCTGCTGCTGCGCCTCGGCCAGCCCCTGCTGAAAGCCGGCTTCATAGCCTGCTTTCTGTCCTTCACTGAACCCCTGCTGATGCCCTTCGGCATAGCCCTGGCCCTGCGCTTCGCTGCGCGCCTGGTTTTGCATCTGCTCCAGCTCAGACTGCTGCTGGCTGAACGGATCGTCTGTCAGATCCGCCAGCGGCGCTTCCGGCTCGTCGAACGAGGCCATCAGCGGCTTATTCGGCTGCCCAAGATCGTTGGGCTGCCAGCGCTGCCAGGGAAGTGAAGATTTATCAGACATACTGTTCCTCGCCGCCGCCAATCACCATCTCGCCGCTTTCCGCCAGACGACGAACGATAAGCAGGATGGCTTTCTGTTCGCTTTCCACTGCCGACATACGCATCGGGCCACGGTTCGCCAGGTCGTCGCGCAGAATATCTGCCGCACGCTGCGACATGTTGCGCAGGAACTTCTCGCGCAGCGGCTGTTCGGAGCCTTTCAGCGCCACCAGCAGCGATTCCGATTCCACTTCCTGCAACAGACGCTGGATGCTGCGGTCGTCGACCTCCACCAGGTTTTCGAACAGGAACATTTCGTCGATAATTTTCTGCGCCAGTTCGCCGTCGAAGTCGCGTACCGCTTCGATAACCGCTTCTTCCTGCTGCGTCTTCATCAGGTTGATGATTTCCGCTGCGGTTCTCACGCCGCCCATCTTCGCACGCTTGAGGTTCTGACCATCGAGCAGGCCGTTCAGTACTTCGGTCAGCTCGGCCAGCGCCGCTGGCTGCACGCCGCCGAAGGTGGCGATACGCAGCATCACGTCGTGACGCAGACGCTCGTCGAACTGGGCCAGGATATCGGCCGCCTGCGAACGCTTCAGGTGTACCATAATGGTAGCAATGATCTGCGGATGCTCGTCGCGGATCAGGTCTGCCGCCGCCTGTGGCTCCATAAAGTTGAGCGTTTCCATGCCCGTAGTGGTTTCGCGGGTTTCCAGAATATCTTCCAGCAGGCTGGCTGCGCGCTCTTCACCCAGCGCTTTAGTCAGTACGGAGCGCAGGTAGTCGTTAGAGTTAACGCTCAGCGCCGCAAACTGTTCGGCATCGTTTTCAAACTCATGCAGTACTTCGGTCAGCTGCTTGTGAGAAACCTGACGCATATTTGAAATCGCGGCGCTCAGGTGCTGCACCTCGCGGGCGCCAAGGTGTTTGAACACCTCGGCCGCGCGGTCTTCGCCAATCGTCATCATCAGAATGGCGCTTTTTTCGGTACCGGTGAGACTCATAGTTCGTCCTTCATCCACTGGCGAATGACCAGAGCCACCACGCGTGGGTCGTTTTCCGACATCTCACGAATACGCTGGCTCATTACCTCAGCACTCATGCGGTGCTGAGACTTACGTTCTTGATCAAGCTCGTCTTTCGACAGCTTCACGGAGACGGCATCGTCATCGCTGCCCGCTCTTGCCTGGGTCGCGGCATCCACCATCGCTTTCTCCTGAAGCGCTTTACGCTGCAGCTGTGGACGAACCAGCTTGCGGTAAAGGATCCAGGCCACAATCAGTACCAGCAACCAGCGTCCGGCTTCCATTATCTGGTCGATAAAGGACTGCTGCTGCCAGAATGGCAGGTCGCCACCGATTTCCTGCGTATCGTTGAACTGGGAGTTCACCACGTTCAGCGTATCGCCGCGCTGCTCTGAATAGCCCATCGCTTCACGCGTCAGGTTGTCAATCTGCTTCAGCTGCGCATCGGTCAGCGCTATCGGCTTGCCGGCCGCGTCGGTTTTGTAGTTCACCACTACGGCTACAGAAAGACGCTGTACTTCACCTACATTCATCTTGGTATGCAGGATGGTGCGGTCTACTTCGTAGTTCGTGGTGTCATCATTACGGCTACTTAACGGCCCGGTTTTTGTCGTGCTGCTGTTCTGGTTTGCCGTGGCGTTGTTCGCCGTGGTGCTGTTCGCACCGTTCGCACCGTTCGCACCGTTTGCGCCATTAGCTGGCGTCGTCACCGGCGCGCTGTTGGCAGGCGCAGGCTGGTTAGAGAGTGCGCCGGGCACGCCGCCGGACTGACCGCCGGACTGCTCGCTGTTGCTGCTCTGCCGTGAGCGGATCGCCTGTTTAGAAGGATCGGTGTTGGGCTGATACTTCTCGTCGGTCTGCTCACGAGCATTAAAATCAATCTGCGCCGTTACCTGAGCGTGTACGTTGCCGTTACCCAAAATCGGGTTCAGGATCGCTTCGATACGCTGCTGGTAGCGGGTTTCCACATCGCTGGCGTATTTCAGCTGCGCGTCATTCAGATCGCGGTCGGCATTATCGGACTGCGTCAGCAGATGACCGGCCTGGTCGACCACGGTCACGTTGCCCGGCGGCAGGCCGGCAACGCTGCTGGATACCATATGCACGATGGCGCTGATTTGACCCTGGTCCAGCGCACGGCCGGGCTGCAGCGTCAGGGTAACCGATGCGGTTGGCGCTTTCTGTTCACGCACAAACAGCGACGGTTTTGGCATGGCAAGATGTACGCGTACGTTCTTGACCGGGCCTAACGTTTCGATAGTACGGGACAGTTCGCCTTCCAGCGCGCGCTGGTAGTTAACCTGCTCGCTAAACTGGCTGATGCCGAACTTTTCCTGATCCAGCAGCTCGAAGCCGACCGCACCGCCTTTCGGTAGGCCCTGTTGGGCCAGGCGCAGACGCAGCTCGTGCACTTTCTCAGCGGGCACCATCAGCGCGCCGCCCTTATCATCGAACTGATAAGGAATGTTCATCTGGGTCAGCTGAGTGACGATGGCGCCGCCATCTTCATCGCTGAGGTTGTTGTAAAGCACACGGTACTCAGGCTGTTTGGCCCACAGCACCATGGCGATTACAATGGCAACGGCAGCCGCCGCAGCGATGATAATCGGGATGCGAGGATTTGCCTTTAAACGAGCAAAAAGGTCGTTCAAACCTTTCTTCTCTGGTTGATCCTGCGTGACAGTTGCATTCATGACTCTTTCCCGCCTGACAGTTGACCGGACTGTTTCGTGTAGTGTCGTAACAAATCTGACTCCCTGATGTGCTGGCTAAACAAATTAATCCACCTCTTATGGGGTGCCATTATTTTCTGAAATGAAAAATTCGATGGCTGGATAAGCTATGACTTTTGCTCTTATTTACGGGCTTTGTCTTATTGACATTGTGGTAAGTTTTCACACAGCAAAAATCTTCTCCCTTTTCTAACCGAGGTAAGTCATGGCAATTCAGGGTATTGAGAGCGTAATGCAGCAGCTGCAGACCGCAGCGATTCAGGCAAGCGGTAAGCAGACCGATGCGGCCAGCCACGCAGATTTCGCAGACGCGATGAAAGTTGCGCTGAACAAAATCAGCGATACGCAAACTGAAGCACGTACGCAGGCGCAGGATTTTGAGTTGGGTAAACCCGGCGTGAACCTGAATGACGTTATGATCGATATGCAGAAGGCATCGCTTTCTATGCAGATGGGCATTCAGGTGCGCAACAAGCTGGTCAATGCCTACTCCGAAGTGATGAATATGCAGGTATAGTCCGCCAGCCTTCTGGTTTAAAACCGCTTATTACCGCCGTATTTCGCGCCAGGGCCATACGCAGGCCTGGGCGCCAACGTTTCTGGGGTAGGGCCATCGCGCCATTGCGCATCTGGCTGGCTTACGGATGCCAGCAGCAGCTTTGCCGGGCGAATGCCGTGGCCTGCCGGCTTAAGGGCTGAAGTAGTGAATAAAAGCAGGTAAAAGCTGCACCAGAAAAATGGCACTTACCACCCATAAAATAATGCTTTGTTTCGCTTCGCTGACGTCTGTCCGTGTGGCATAGCTGGCCTTGATGACCGCCACGTCTGTCCGGACGATGTACATATCTTCTTCCAGTTTTTTGATTCGGTTAAGCATCCTTTCTTCTCCGCTGATCTGGCCGTCATGAGGCTGGTTTAACGCCGGGAACGGCAAGCTGACTGTTTTCTTTACTTGCCTTCGCATAAGTTACGCTCCCTTGCCATACTGCTTTTGGCATCCGTTGTAACGGTCTGTCCTGACTTTTCTCTGACTTCGTTTTGTATCCTAAGCCTGTTGCCGAAAGGCTGTCACCGACAACTTCTTTCAGATCTGACGTTTATTCCAAAAAATAAAATCTCTTACAGCCGACTTGCAGAAGAATGCATAACCCTTCGCAAAACGGGAGCAAAAAATCGTTATAGCGGCGTCAGATAGCGCTTACCAGAAGGGCAGAACAGGACATTTATGCAGCATGTTGGCAAAGCGTTTAGCGGCGTCGGGCAAAAATAGGGACTTCATCAAATCATTAAGGCAGGCTTTTAATGGAAACGTTGATTGGCTCAGCTCTGATTTTTTTTACCCTGCTTCTGGTTACGTACGGTAGCCGGAAACGGGTCGCAAAAAACACCACGGTAAAATCCCCCGCAAAGAATTGATAAACAAGATTTGACTGTTTCTGAGTGTGAAAGGCGTAAGGCTTGACAAGGGGGTGGTACGACTACGCTATCCGGATTATGTCTACCGGGGTAAATGCCTCTTGAGTTTAGTCTTAATGTCGGCAAAAGGCCTTAAAGGCCGTGAATATATCAAGGATCCGCAGGATCCGGGCTGCTATGACGGCAGCCCGCTTCAGAGCCGCTGTCGAGCGACTGACACCGTTACGGCACGCTACCAGGGTGACAGGACGTTAATGGATAAAAATGCTGTGACAGCGCTGTGATGGCGTTTTAGCAGGCGTATCCATATCAGAAGCGGCTTTAAGAACTTCACCAACGTCAACGAAGCAGTTTGACGGAATAAATAATCGCATTTATTGATGTGGAACGGGTGTTAGATTCGACAGAGACGGCAGGGAGTGTTAGGCTGGAGCTTCAATTTCGTAAAACTAAGGCTACTTATTCCTCCTATCAAATTCAGATGTCCGACATGCCACGGATGTCAGTACCGCTTCTCGCTCCACAGTATCACGCCTAAAAATCCTCACGGCGCTAACTGCATCTTCTGCAAAGCCACCATGACGGTTAGCTACAAAGCTTTCGCCAGCTAGTCTATCGCCCCAAAAAAGTTTTTTTCCGGCCTGTCACGCTGCTAACGCCGATCGGGCCTGATTTTCCGTCGGCCTGCGCGCATTTTACTGCGCAGACCTGCACTGTTGCGCCCTGCGACAGTACGGGGGAACGGTGGGAAGGGGAGAACGACCTTTAAAACCGTACCAGCCGCTATGAAAAAAACTTGCCTGCCCGGTAAAAGAAATAATACTGTATATAAAACCAGTATAAATTACAGGAGCAGGCCATTGTGTCACTTGTGTACCGCCTTCAGCACCCTCAAACTGCAGCCCGCCAACGTTCGCGTTATCCGCCGGGCAAGCTGTTCTTCCTGCGCCAACACCTTCTGCATCTCGGCACGTCTGGCCTTATAACGGCTCTTGCTGGTGCCGGCAGGACGGGACTTTTTCCAGATGATAATGGTCATAAACAACCCTCCGGTTACGGGCAAATTAGTCGATTTCCCAGCGACTTAAACAAGGCGATGAGGAATGTTAAGTGGGGGGAATTTGTCCACCTTAAAAAACAATAGCCATAGTTATTATTAATATCAATAGGTATTGCAAGTATAACTTTTGTTATTGGCTTAAGTTGTTGTTTTTGTTTGCTTAATTATTTTCTTAACGCTTTTTTTACGTATTATTCTGGCGATGTTATTAAAAGCTTTACTAATCTATTCAGTTGAATCAATGCGCCAAAGCCTCTGCGCAGATTAACTGTTACAGAGGATGGGTTTTCGCGAGGATAAGCTGATGATATCTGTGCTGCACAGAGTGTCTGGGGGGCGTTACAAAGAAACCATTCTGCCAGGGCAGGATGTCAGTAACTATCGCCTTAAATCACGGATTAGAAAGATCGCTACGCCAATCAGTTCTGACTCATCGGAGAGTTCTACGGCGGGCAATCGGGGATCGTCCACGGTTAAAAAACCATTGGAGGGGCCTTCCAGATAGCGATAAACCGAGATGCGTGAACTCACCCTGGCCATGACCAAATCTCCAGATTCGGGTGGTACGTCGGTATCGACAATAACGATGCTGCCGGTAGTGGCTTCCGCGCAGCCACTGTTCCTGTCAAGAATGTAGGCGCGCCAGGTCTTCTTCGCCTTTACTCCATTGGGCGAAGAGACTATTTCCCCTGTTTTCCCTTCCGGTCCCCAGACCGGAATCGTCGATCCACTTTTTACTTTATCAATAGCGCTCAGCCCAGCGTTGCCGCGCATCTCTCCTTCGCCGCTGGCCAGCCATTGCACATTAACATCCAGCGCTCTGGCAATATCGACCAGTTTGCGCGACCCTTCGGCCTCTCCCTTGGTCAGACGCCAGATCGTAGGTTGTGATACGCCCGATGCTTTAGCTAAAGCACCCTGGGTGATCCCCATCATGGTCATAGCCATGTTCAGTCGGTAGGCGAGTGTATTCGGTTTCATATACCAGAATTTATAGCGACGCGTATTTTTCGTCAAACACGCTTTGCTATTGGCAGGTTTAATAACCTATGCTATTAATTAAGGTGTGTTGATACTTAAGCGGATAAAAGTTCTTCCTTCAGGCTATCAGTTTCAGCACGCCCGCTCTTTGACAATCAGGCCGTCCAGCCTAACCGCTGGCAACCCATTTGACCCAGGGAAAACAAGCGAAGCGGCAGCGCCGCACGCAAAAAAACAGTACCGTTTTGAAATTAGCAGGTGTTAAGAGAAAGTGTGGGAAACTTCATTTTTTCTTCTGCTTTACTCACTCTGAGGGGGTCAAGATGCGAGACATGAAACGCTTGCTGGAAAAATGGGGAGGCTGGGCGGCGACGGAACAGAGCGGCGTCAGCTATTCACACATCGCCGCCGGATTCCGCGGATTGATTACCGCCGCGCCTTCCGATCGTCCTACCTGTAGTGATAACGACGGCATGATCCTTGATAGCTGCATCAGCAGACTGAAAATTAATCATCCTGACGAACATGCGCTGCTGGTGGCGCACTATCACTATCGGATCTCACTGCGCTCTATTGCGCGCCGTCGTCGCTGTGCGGACGGCACCATTCGTAAACAGCTGCAAACCGCCGAGGGCTTTGTTGAAGGCGTGCTGAGCGCGCTGGAGGTAGAGCTGGAGTGCGAAAAATAATTTTCGCCTCGTTACGGGCCTAAATATTTTATTTCCTTTAAAAAATTCCTTTAACTTTAAATATCTTTTCCTATAGCTTGAAAATTTTTTTAAGAAAAATTGGTTGCGTACGCAATTTCGGTTCTAGTGTGTTAGAAAGGCAATTTAAACCGCCTGCATAAATATAAAATTCATTTTCACCGGGGAAAGGTCCTTATCCATTCCGCTACGGCGGCTTATTCGATGAAGGGGTGAAAAATGAGTAAGATAATTCAAATTTTGGCCTATGAAGAAGGCTATAAAGAGAAGCCATATATCGATACTGAAGGCTACCCAACGGTGGGGTGCGGTATTCTCATTGGCCCCAAAGAGGCGCCGCTGAAATATTATTCATTCACCGTTCCGCGTGAGGTCGGCGATGTATGGATGCAAAAAATAATTAACGACAAAATAAAGGAAATGAATAACAGACCGGTATTAGTAGCCGCGCTCAAAGAGTGCAACGAAGCTCGCGCTGATGTGCTTTACAGTATGGCTTATCAGCTTGGCATCGACGGGCTGGCCGCGTTTAAAAATACGCTGGTCATGATTTCCAATAAAAACTTTTCAGGCGCGGCGGAAGGAATGCTGAGCAGCCTCTGGGCAAAACAGACGCCTGCCCGAGCGAAGCGTCATGCAGAGGCTATGCGCAGCGGAACTTATGATGCGTGGCAGGGGGCGTTATGAAATTTATCCTCTTTATTCTTATTGTGATGGCGATCGGGTTTATCGTCTGGTGGAGCAGTAAACACGGCAACATCCAGCTGGTAGCCCACGCTAAGCTCCTGTTCAAAACCTGGTCTGTCTGGCTGGCCTCCGCCGGCTCGGCCATCGGCGCCTGGGTGCAGTCCTTCCCGGATTCCGCTTCCAGCGCGTGGAACGGCCTGCCTGAGGATGTAAAAACGGTTATTCCGCAGCATTTTCTGGGCTTCCTGGCCTCTTTTATGGTCGCGATGGCGGTAATCGCCCAGTTTATCCGACAGAAAAAATTAGCGGCGGAAAAAGGGCAGCTGGCCGCCGGGCCAACGGCGGAAATAAGGCCAATTCGGGTGCCGGTCGCTAACCCGCTAACCGCGGTTACGGCGCCGGCTATGGCTTCCGGCTCGGTGATGCCAGAGATATTAGCAATGCCAATGGCAGCAGCATCGGGGATGGGATCCTCCTCGGCCATGATGTCGGTCGTGACGTCAGAGCAAACCCCCGTGCCCGGCAGGCCGGTTACGCCGCAGCCTGACGCAACGACGCCGTCTGACGCAGCACCTGCGGAATCTGATTCAACGCCCGCCGCGCCGATATCAACGCCCGTGGCGCCTGAGGTTTCAGTCGTGACATCGGAGCAAACCCCGGTGCCCGGCAGGCCGGTTACGCCGGAAACGACGCAGCCTGACGCAACGACGCAGCCTGACGCAACGACGCAGCCTGACGCAGCGCCTGCGGACTCTGATTCAGCGCCCGCCGCGCCGATATCAACGCCCGTGGCACCTGAGGTTTCAGTCGTGACATCGGAGCAAACTCCGGTGCCCGGCAGACCGGTCACGTCGGAAACGACAACGACGCCTGACGCAGCGCCTGCGGAATCTGATTCAACGCCCGCAGCGCCGGTATCAACGCCCGTGGCGCCTGAGGTTTCAGTCGTGACGTCGGAGCAAACCCCGGTGCCCGGCAGGCCGGTTACGCCGGAAACGACGCAGCCTGACGCAACGACGCCGCCTGACGCAGCGCCTGCGGACTCTGATTCAGCGCCCGCCGCGCCGATATCAACGCCCGTGGCACCTGAGGTTTCAGTCGTGACATCGGAGCAAACTCCGGTGCCCGGCAGACCGGTTACGCCGGAAACGACAACGACGCCTGACGCAGCACCTGCGGAATCTGACGCAACGACGCCGCCTGACGCAGCACCTGCGGAATCTGACTCAACGCCCGCAGCGCCGGTATCAACGCCCGTGGCGCCTGAGGTGTCGGTCGTGACGTCAGAGCAAACCGCGGTACCCGGCAGGCCGACCATGTCAGAAACGACAACGCCGCCCGATCCGACACCTGCGGAATCTGACTCAACGCCTGCGGCACCAGTATCAACGCCCGTGGCGCCTGAGGTGTCAGTCGTGACGTCGGAGCAAACCGCGGTACCCGGCAGGCCGGTCACGCCGGAAACGACGGCACCTGACGCAACGACGCCATCTGACCCGGCACCTGCGGACTCTGACGCAACCCCCGTAGCACCGGTATCAATGCCCGTAGCGCCTGAAGTTTCGGTAGTAACGTCGGATCAAACTGCCGTAGCCGGCAGGCCAGGCGGTTCGCATACGGCGGCAGCACCTGCTTCAGCCCCTGTGGCACCGGAAACGCAGCCTAAACCGGGAGAGAAATCATGACAAGTTTCCTCGCCTTATTTAACGGGAGCTGGCATGTCCTTGCCGGGATCGGCGTAGTAATCGCGGCAGTCGTGGCCAGCTGGTTCGGCGGTAAAAAAACCGGCAAGGTGCAGGAGAAAGCGAAAGCGGACGTTCAGGCCGCAAAGGTTGAAAGCGCGCAAATTTCCGCCGTTGCTGAAAAGCAGGCAAAAAATAGCGAGGAAGCCAAAAATGTTCAGGCCGCTAATAATGCTCTTAATGACGACGACGCTCGTCGCAAGCTGCGCGAGTCGCAATACAACGACAAACAGCCCTAGGCTAATTGTGGATTCATCCTGTACGTTTTTCTCACCTGTTAAAACATACGGGGAAGACTGGAAACTCATGGACATCAGGACAGTGAAGGAAATAAATGTGCACAATGATATGTGGAATAAACTCTGCACAAATAAAAAGGACACTAATCGCCCTCCAGGGGAAGGAGCAGGCGGGAAATAATAAAGGCTAAATCTGTTTAACTATTCTTTTATTCACTACAGGCAATTTGCACCTGCTTATTGTCGCGGAGGTTATTATGATTGAAGTTAACTCTTTTGCTGAACTGAAAACAACTGCGCCATCCAAAACCGGCGAGCTGGCTATCCTGCGTCGTTATTATAATAACGACAACTACTATCGCGGCGGCGGTAATTTCGTGGGCTACGTTACCACTTCTTTGCCGGCAGATAATGGCGGTACCATTGCGGTCGGAAACGGCTTCTACTGGCGCCGCGTGGTGGACGATCCGGATGAGGTAAACCTGTTCCATTTCGGCGCACGCGGTGATGGCGCTAACGACGATACTACGCCGGTTAAAAACATGCTGAACTGGGCACAGACGTATAACACCAGTATGCGTGATATCGCCGTGCGCTTCCCGGCGGGTAAATTTCTGGTTAAGCCCATTGATATTTCAGCAAGTGAGACGGCGTTCTTCTATCTCTACGGGGATCATAACCCGCACGGCGCCATCCCCCGTACCACGATTATCTCCGATAAGTCGTCAGCGCCGGTATTCAAGGTTAAATCGCGGCGTGTCACCATTGAAGGTATCTGCTGGGATGGTCAGACGGCGGCGGATGTTAAAACCAATACGGGGGCGATTACGGCGGCGATGTGTTCCAACACGCAGCCGTTCTTTGAAAATACCATCGTGGCGGGCGAATCCGTACTGATTGACGGTTTCCGCGCGCAGTACTGCGGCGGTACGGTTATCAAGCTGCTGGATACGTTGGATACCAAGTTTAACCAGGTTTATACCACCACCACCTACGGCCGGATTTTTGACGTCAACTATTCCGGCACGGCGGCGGGTTCGTGGGATCACTCAACGGCAATTGAGCTGACGAATGCGAACTTCCAGTACGGCTATGGCGAAGCGACGCTGTGGATGCCGCGCGTGACCCAGGGGTTGATCAACAACGTCTGGATCGAACATACCCGCTTCCCCGGCAACTTAAGTGACGGGCAGTGGATTGTCGATGCGCTGAGCGTGGAGGATTGCGCCAACAAGCTGAATATGACCAACAGCCGCGTGCAGATGCGTCAGCTTAACCTGCAAAGCGGCAGCGCGCTGGACCTGACCTTTGATGATAAAAGCCGCTGGCTGTCCGCCTTTGAGTACGGCTGGCGCCGCGATGAAAACTACGGTATCTCGCTCAACGGTTCGATTCGTCCCGGCTGGTACTCCGGCTATCGGGTGACGAACAATACCAGCACCGATAAGTGGTTCAATCTGGGATTAATTAACTTCCCGAAAGATAACCTGCAATGGGTTTTTGAGATTATCGGCAAGCTAAGTACGGAAGCGTTGGATAAAACGCTGGGCAATCCGATCACCTCAACCAACTCCTGTATGACCTGGCTGAATATTTCGCGCTGCTGGAACGGTATTTATGGCGATATGCAGCACAAAGGCTTGCCGTCCGTGCTGGAGGCCAAAATCAACCGTGTTGGGATGACCGTTGCGGAAGTCTTTATCAAGGTGAAAGCCAACAGCGGCGATACCTCGTTCAGCCTGCGGGCGACGGGCCCAAGCCGCTTTGATTCCGGCGAGTGCTGTTACTACCGACCCAGTCTGGCAGAAGCCGATGCCAGCGTCGTAGGGACAACGGTGGTTAACGCCAGGATGAGCCTGCACAACGGACTGGCAGGGATTGGCGCCAATGAAAAAGGCGTGCTGACGATAGCTACCGCTACCGCTACAGCACCTTCGACCACGACAGTAGCAGGCTATGTCACGGTCAATATTAACGGTACAGACCGTAAAATTGCTTACTATTAGCCGTTAAGGCTTTGGCCGCCAGTGATGGCGGCCTTTTTTTTTACAGCACAACTTCCGGACAGACCCGATTGCGGCCGCTGCTTTTGGCCAGATAGAGCTGTTTATCCGCGCTCTTAATCGCTTCATCCAGCGTTTTAGCATCAACCCGCTCCAGCGAGCTGATACCGATGCTGATCGTCACGCTTAAATCGTCGTCGTTAAGAATAATCGTATGCTGCTCAATGCTCTGCCGCAGCCGGTTGGCGAGCAGAAAAGCGCGAGGCAGCGAAATATCCTCAATTAAAATTAAAAACTCCTCACCCCCCATCCGACTGATAATCGCCGTTTGCTGTAGCGTCTGACGAATACGCTCGACGGTTTGCGCCAGCACATAATCTCCCGCCGCATGTCCAAAAGTGTCGTTGATATTTTTAAAGCGATCGATATCCACCACAAAAGCCGCGCCGTTAAAGTTATGATCCCTGCGCGCCATCAAAGCGTCGAGCCTGGCGGCCAGACCGCTGCGGGTCAGCGCGCCGGTAAGCAGATCGTAATCGGCCCGTCGGGTAATGCGCGCCACCAGCTTTTTATTGGCGGTAGCGCTAAGGGCGACGATCAGCGGACTGACCGTCATCGCCGCTACGCCCAGCCGCGCCGAAGCAAGACTATCGATCAGAAAGAAATCGTCTCTGCCCTGAATCGTTAATACGTTGCTGGCGACCAGGATAATTTCAGTGATGCCCGTGATAAGCGTCAGCAGACAGGTGATAAAAAGCGGATAGCTGACCGCGCACCACATCAGCGCCGGGAGGGGGAAAATCAGGCTGCCGCCGCCGCCCACGCTAATGCCGGCGGCGATGGATACGCCCAGCGAAATCAGCGGCAGCGGCGAAACCTGACGGCACTCCCTCAGCAGCTCGTTGATTTCATCGCTGCGGGGCAAGGTAATCATGACCGGCAACAGCAGAATAGAAGTGGATACCTGCTCGCAAAACCAGGAAATCCAGCCCTGCACCAAATCGTCATGAAAATAGTGCTGGCTGGCGACCGAGCCGATAACCGCGCATACCGCTGCGCCCACGACAGAAGCCGGAAAAACGCGGTTCAGCGCCTGCAGGCGGCGTGACGTAGTGCTGCCGGTTAGCAGGACGCCAAGGCCGGTGACGATAAAAGAGAGGTTGGCCGCGTCCATGCCCATTGAGGCAGCGACATGCGTGCCAAAAGCGATATCCGCAGTCACCAGCCCAACGTAAATAGCCGGAAAAGTCAGGGCCGAGCTAAGCTGGGGAAAACGGACCAGCAGACCCAGCAGCATCGCGTTGCAGGGCCAGAAAAGAGAAAGCGCGGCGTTAGTGCGGCAGTAAAGCCCCAGCATTGCCATACAAAGAGTGATAAAAAATAGCAGAATAACCAGGTTGATTTTATATTTACTTAATGGCATTTCGGTGGCTCAAATTTTATTTAAGGCAATGCCGCAAACGTGGCCTGCGCTTATACTTCCAGCTATCACAGTTGGTTTTCTGACTTTAGTATTCTTAATAATTTCTTATGATTCAAACAGGTAAAGCAGATAATGCCCCTGGTCGCGACAAGGCAATAAAGTCAGGCTTATTTATCCAGGCGGAAAAGCGCGTAAAGAATATCCTTATAATTTGCTGTTTTCAATCTCCTGAAAAATTAATCATCCTGTCGCGATCTATCACGAGATACAGGCGTTAAGGCTATATATACCGTAAAAAAGTGCGCTTTACGCATTATTATTCACTGCGCTTTTCTGTTTGAGAGCATTCTCACCGGGGTCGGTCCTGAAGTTGCGTTTATCCGGCGCAACAGAGGGATTACGCCGGAAAAAAGCAGGATAAACGGCTACAGCTCGTTTTTGATGCAGAATTCTTCCCAGCTCATGCCGAGCGCTTCGGCGTGCTGGCGCAGGTAGGCTTCGATAGCCTGAGCCGCTACGGCTTTATCCGGCTCGGCCAGCTGGATGGCGAACAACATGCCATCCAGCTTTTTTTCACGCGTAAACGCAGCATAGGCGCGATCGGTTTGCATACGCTGTAAGGCCGGTAACGACATGCCGAGCGTCTCTGCGTCCTGCTGGCTCAGCGCGGCGATACCGGCTTTGATTTCCGGGTGCGCTTCCAGAAAAAGCGCGGTGGCGGCGGCGTAATACTCTTCAATGGTTTTCATAGCGGGGTCCGGCAAAAAAATGATGCGCCAGTTTACACGTCCGGCGTCTTTTCAGCATCTGCTGTTGAAAAGCGCGTAGGGCAGGGCGAGACAGCTTGAATTGTACGGGTAAAAAATTATAACGTAGCGCCTGGCTGAAGAATCAGGAACTGAACATGAAAAAGTGGATTTTAGCGGCCGCTGCCGTCGCGATGACTGGCTGTGCGCAAATACCTAATTACCAGAGCGCGATTAAAACGCCGCCGCCTGCAAACCTGGTTGGTAACTGGCAGACGATGGGGCCGCAGAAGGGGCTGGTCAGCAAAGAGGCAAAAGCCAGCCTGATCGTTACCGCCGAAGGCGATACGCTGGACTGTCGCCAGTGGCAGCGCGTTATCGCCAAGCCGGGCAAGATTACCCTGTTCTCCGGCGACTGGGTGAATGTAAATAATGAAGTGCGCGTCATGCCGCTGGTGCTGGAAGGACAGGCGCTGCACTACGACAAGCTGGTGATGCAGAAGGTGCAGCAGCCAACCGCCGAGTGTCAGGAAGCGTTAAAACAGGCTACAGAGCAGGCGCAGGCGCAAAAAGTCGCCAAAGCACATAGCAACGGCCGGTCGCATCATAAAGTGATGATGAAAAACGGGAAATCCTGATCCTGAACAAGCCGCGCGCGGCCCGCCGCGCGCGCATTTTTTTAAATATCCAGCACCCAAACGCTGACGCTGCCCGCATTGCAGAAGAAGGTCGCGTTGCCTTCTTCGTCCGAGGTCACCTGCTCTTCACGATGGCCCAGGTAGTCGTGCCATGTTTTACCGGCAAAATCCATGCCCAGCGGCAGCGTTTTCTCGCCCTGTTCGCCGTTTGACATAATCACCACGCAGCCCGCGTGTTCATCCGTGCCGCTGCGCGCGAAAGCCACACAGTTCGGATGATCGAACCATTCGGTCTGGATGCCGTGCGCATGTTCCTGGCGCGCACGCAGCAATGCAGGCAGCTCCGGGATTGCCGGCATATCAATCTGATACTCTTCGCCATCGCCGCCCGTGTCTTTGTAGCTGGTACCAAACAGGTCGGGATAGAAGACGCAGGGTACGCCCTGTTCGCGCAGCAGGATCAGCGCATAGGCCAGCGGTTTAAACCAGGGCTCTACCGGCGCCTCCAGCGACTGGAGCGGCTGGGTATCATGGTTAGCGACAATAGTTACAGCATGCCAGTGATCGTGTTCGACCAGCGTCCCGCTGAAAATCTGGCTGAGGTCGAAGTTGGCGCCCTCGCGGGAGGCATTGTGGAATCTCATCTGGAGCGGCGCGTCGAACAGCATGGTTTTGCCTTCGACCTGATGAATATAGTTTTGCAGCTTCTCGACCTCGTGCGACCAGTATTCCGCCACGATAAACATCGGCTGCTCTGCCACTTCCTGAATATGATCGATCCACTGCTTATAGAACCAGGCGGGAATGTGCTTGACGGCATCCAGACGAAAGCCGGTGCAGGGCAGCTGCTGCATCATCCAGCGCGCCCAGAACTTCAGTTCTTCGGTAACCGCGCGATTGCGGAAATCGATATTGGCGCCCATAAGATAATCAAAATTGCCCAGCTCGTCGTCAACCTGTTCGTTCCAGCCGTCGCCGGTATAGGCATTGATAATCTTAAAGACGCCGTACTCCTCCGGGTTATCAATGCAGTCCACGCCGTTAAAGCATTTATAATCCCAGGTAAATTTTGAATACTGGCCGCCACGGCCCGGAAACGTAAAACGGGTCCATGCTTCCGCCTCAATCACCTCGTCATCGATCTCTTCCCGGTTTTCAGGGTTAACGCGATTGACCTGCACCTTCTCTTTTTCGTCCGCGCCCATTTTATGGTTGAAGACCACGTCCATAATGACGCCGACCTCATGCTCTCTCAGCGCGTTTGCCGCCGCGATCAGCTGCTCTTTATCGCCATATTTGGTGGCGCGGCTGCCTTTCTGTTCAAATTCCCCAAGGTCAAAAAGATCGTAAGTGGCGTAGCCTACGCCTGTTGCGCCTTCGGAGCTTTTATAGGCTGGTGGCAGCCAGACATCGGTGATCCCCGCCTGCGCCAGCCATTCGGCGCGTTCAGCCACTTCTGGCCACAGCCTGCTTCCTTCGGGGTAATACCAGTGAAAGAACTGTAATAATGTGGGGTTACGCATGCCATTGCTCCAATAGTCATCAGCGGGAAACTGAAGTATGGAAGAGGCGGCGGGAAAAGCGCGGTAAGCGCAGAAATATTTTCCGCTGCGCTTACTGGCTTCATTCGGGACGATTGCCCGAGTGGAATTAAACGCCCTGGGCGTTTTGCGGGAACAGGATCACGCCCGCCATGCCGCCATAGGCTTTATTGACGGTTTTCTGACGGCTGGTCTGGCTAATCAGCTGCGCCAGCTCTGCCTTGCGCGCCTGCAGCAGGTTTTTCACTTCCGCTTCGTTGGCAAGGATATGGCGCAGTACAGGACGTAACTGGTCCTGAGTCTGAGCCGAGACGGGTGTTTGCTGCGTACACTCCGCCAGTTTTCCCACCGCACTGACATAATCGACTTCCATTTCGATCAATTTATCCCACTCGCCTTCTGTTGCCAGACGCAACATTGACTGGCTGAGCACTAAAAGCTGTTGGTAAATCGAGAGCAGATGCGGTGCAATATTCATTAAACGGCGTCCTGAAGAACAGTATTAACAGTAACTTCTTTCCAGGCATCGGCAATGTTGCGCAGCAGATCTTCTACTTCCTGAACGGCAGCGACATCATTCTGCAAATTACCCTGGAGAAGGCGTCTTATCATGTAGTCATAGAGTGCGAGCAGATTGGCAGCCAGCTCGTCGCCGCTTTCATCCACCAGGCCCACTTTCAACCCATTTTCAATAATGTTGATGGCTTTGGAGATGGCGTTGCCTTTGCCTTCAATCTGGCCATCCAGCATAAACAACCGTGCGCGAACCAGGGCGCTAAGCGCCCCGTCGAACAACAGCGTGGTCAGCTGCTGCTGGCTGGCGCCCAGCACGCTGCTTTCCAAACCTACTTTGCGGTAGAGCTGTGCTCCTGAATCTTTATACATATCGTCCCCGGCTTAATTAGCTGGATGAAGTTGAAGAAAACTGCGACGTCAGGTAGGTCGACGTGTTGGTCAGGGAGTTTACGAGCGTACTCAGGTTCGTAAACTGCGTCTTGTACCGGGCCATCGTCGCGTCAATCGAATCGCTCATTTGATCATAGCGATTGCTCAGCGTTTTCAGCGTGGTATTGATGCCATCCTCTGCGTTCTTGATGATGCCTTCTTTACCGACCGTGGTGCTCAGCATCGCGGTTAAGGTGCTGTTCAGCTTGGTCGCGAAACCGGTGGTGCTGCCGTCGCCGATAAAGAACTGGCTGACAGCCTGCGGGTTATTGGTCAGCGCGGCGGTCAGCTTGGTGTCGTCTACGGTCAGCGCGCCGGTAGAACCGTCGCTCTGCACGGTTGGATCGATAGTGATGCCCAGCTGCGCCAGAATCGAGTAGGAACCGCCCTGTACCGTGGTCAGGATCGAGTTCATGCTGTTTTCTACCGCACGAACCGTACTGTCGCCCAGCAGCGCGCCGTTGCTGCTTGCCTGCGTTTCGCCAGCTGAAACGGCGGTATACTTGGTAACCGAAGCAATAGTCGACTTCAGCGAGTTGTAGGCCGTCACAAAAGCATTGATGGTTTTTTTGCTGTCATCAATAGAGCGTGAAACCGTCAGCTTCTCGCCGGAGGCATCGGTGCTGGGAGCGTTCAGGTTCAGCGTAACGCCGGTTAACGCATCGGTAATATTGTTGCTGCTACGCTCAATCGCCACGCCGTTAATGTTGAGTTTGGCGTTTTGAGAGGCGGTCTGCACCGACATATTTTGCGTGCCGGTCGCGCTGGCGCTATAGCCAATCGCGCTTTGCAGCGTATCGTCGCCGGTCACGCTGACGGTCATATCACTGTCGGTGCCGGTAGTCTTCGAGCTGAGCATCAGACGGTAATCGCCGCTGCTGGCTTTAATAATGCTGGCGCTGACGTTGCCGGCGCTTTTGTTAATGGCGTCGGCAATGCCGGACAGCGACGTCTGGCTGTCGGTCAGCGTAATCGTCAGCGGCGTAGTGCTGCCGCCCTGGGCGATGGTCAGCGTACGGCTGTTGCCGCTGGTGGTGCCGCCCAGCGCCGTGCTGTTGCTGCTAAACGAGCCGGACATCAGCGTCTGCGCTTTCGCTATTTGATCAACGTCAACGCTGTAATCGCCGGTTGAGGCCGTTGCGTCGGTAGTAGCGGTAAAGGAAGTATTGGTGCTGGTTACGGCCGTCGCGCTGAAAGCAGACGTCTTGGTCAGCGCCGCCGCCGCCGTTTGCAGCGCGGCCATAGAACTCTGCAGCTTGCTATAAGAGCTGAGCTGGGAATTATAGGTCGTCTGTTGTTTAGTAATCGCGGTCAGTTTTGTCTTCTCAGCGGTTTCTAAACTGGTGTAAAGGGTATCCAGATCAAGGCTGGTACCGACTCCGAGCGAGCTTACACTTGCCATGAGAGATCCTTAAGAATGAGATAGGTGCAAAACACATATCGGCCGCAGAGATAAAAAGTTTACGCCGCAGAAAAAAATTTAATGGGCAGAATAAGAGGGGTATCCGCAGGTAATTAGCCAGATCGTTTCTTCAGGCCGGGGTTACTATAATGAGAGTTGCAGAGTACGTATCGGCCGCGAAACGGCGGTTGGGAAGGGTAGAATAGTCACGATTTTTAATGTTGATTCAACGGGCTAATGGGTTTTTCACTTTTTTTCTAAAGTTCAGATTAACCCAACCGATAACTTCAGTAACGGTGGCAGACGCCGTGAGCGTTAAAAGCTCAGCCTAACAAACTAACTGATTTTGAAGGAAACTATTATGTCCGTTATTAACACTAACATCATGTCGCTGACTACTCAGAACAACCTGAACAAATCACAGGCTTCTCTGAGCACCGCTATCGAGCGTCTTTCTTCCGGTCTGCGTATCAACAGCGCAAAAGACGACGCCGCGGGTGAAGCTATTGCTAACCGCATGAACTCTCAGATCAAAGGTCTGACTCAGGCGGCACGTAACGCCAACGACGGTATCTCTCTGACTCAGACGGCTGAAGGCTCTCTGAACGAGATGAACACCAACTTACAGCGTATCCGTGAACTGACTGTTCAGGCGAAAAACGGCACCAACAGCGCCGACGACATCGACTCAATCCAGAAAGAAGTTGACGCGCGTCTGTCTGAAATCAACCGTATCGGTAAAGCTTCTACCTTCAACGGCACGGCGATCTTTGATACGACCGGCAGCGTAAAAATCCAGGTTGGCGCCAACGACGCAACCGACGCTAACGTCATCAATATCGACCTGTCAGGCGCTGGCTTCCAGACTTCTGGCCTGGGCGCAACCTTCAGCGTGACCGGCGGCAACCTGTCTGACCTGGACGCGCGTATCAAGAGCGTCGATACCGCACGTAGCGGCCTGGGTG
>NZ_JAUJUH010000004.1:156161-489674 GCF_030484085.1 Erwinia wuhanensis | reverse complement strand
AAGCCACCTGAAGGGACGTTGAAGACGACGACGTTGATAGGCCGGGTGTGTAAGCGCAGCGATGCGTTGAGCTAACCGGTACTAATGACCCGTGAGGCTTAACCTTACAACGCCAGAAGCGTTCTGGTAAGCGTTATGAGAGACGCAGACAATTTTCAGCCTGTTCACGGATAAACCCGCGCGGCCTCAGGGCGGCGGGGGAAACAGAATTTGCCTGGCGGCTTTAGCGCGGTGGTCCCACCTGACCCCATGCCGAACTCAGAAGTGAAACGCCGTAGCGCCGATGGTAGTGTGGGGCCTCCCCATGCGAGAGTAGGGAACTGCCAGGCATCAAATTGCAACAGCCCCGACCTCACGGTCGGGGTTTTTTGCGTTTGTGGGCCGGAAACTTTTTAGTAACCGATTCAAGAGCTACAGGCTTTATTCCCCTCTCACTTCCTGCCTGGCATTCCCTTTTTACGCTTATATTTCCGTCATCCGGTATATTCCTTAACCTTTCCGTCTGTGATGAAACATTTTCAACTACTTCATCTCATCTCGACTTTCAGCGCCTGACCCGCTATCTTTGGCTGTCTGGATGTCTAAACGTATAAATGGTTAGCCGAGGAAGTAAACGATGCCGATTAGGGTACCCGATGAATTACCAGCCGTGAATTTTCTGCGTAATGAAAATGTATTTGTGATGACCTCTACAAGGGCCAGCACTCAGGAAATCCGCCCGTTAAAAGTGCTGGTTTTGAATCTGATGCCTAAAAAAATCGAGACGGAGAACCAGTTTTTACGCCTGCTTTCTAACTCGCCGTTGCAAATAGATATTCAACTTCTGCGCGTCGACAGCCGCGAGTCACGCAATACGCCTGTGGAGCACCTGAACAACTTTTACTGTAATTTTGAGGATATTCAGGACAATAACTACGATGGTCTGATCGTTACCGGGGCACCGCTGGGCCTGGTCGATTTTAACGATGTGGCGTACTGGCCGCAGATCCAGCGCGTTCTCCATTGGGCTAAAGAGCACGTTACCTCCACGCTTTTTGTTTGCTGGGCGGTGCAGGCTGCTTTGAATATCCTGTACGGCATCCCTAAACAAACGCGTGATAAAAAATTATCGGGCGTTTATGAGCATCGTATTCTGCATCCGCACGCTCTGTTAACGCGTGGCTTCGACGATACTTTTCTGGCGCCGCATTCACGCTATGCGGATTTCCCGACGCACCTGCTGCGCGATTACACGGATCTGGAAATTTTTGCCGAATCAGAAGAGACGGGCGCTTACCTGTTCGCCAGCAAAGACAAGCGTCTGGCTTTCGTCACCGGCCATCCGGAATACGATGCGCTGACGCTGTCCGGCGAATACCATCGTGACTACGAAGCCGGGCTGCATCCGGAGGTACCCTGTAATTACTTCCCACAGGACAACCCGGAACTGCCGCCTCGAGCCAGCTGGCGCAGCCACGGCAACCTGCTGTTTTCAAACTGGCTGAACTACTACGTTTACCAGATCACGCCGTTCGATCTGCGTCATATGAACCCAACGCTGGAATAGTAGCGCAGGGCGTTTTGCCAGACCGCCAGTCGGATGCTTCTACGTGATGAAAACTTGTGCCAGTATGGATTGCCGGCATCGTGCCGCAGGTGAGAAAGAGGCAACAGTGGGCAACAGAACAGAAGCGCTGCATCAGCAGCTGGCAAAACGCATCATGGTGCTGGATGGCGGCATGGGCACCATGATCCAGAGCTATCGTCTGAGCGAAGAGGATTTTCGCGGCGAGCGGTTTGCCGACTGGCAGAGCGATTTAAAGGGTAATAACGACCTGCTGGTGCTGACGCGGCCTGATGTGATAAGCAACATTCACCACGCCTATCTACAGGCGGGCGCAGATATTCTGGAAACCAACACGTTCAACGCCACCCCTGTTGCGATGGCGGATTACCATATGGCCTCGCTGTCGGCGGAAATCAACTTTGCCGCCGCAAAGCTGGCCCGTGAGTGCGCCGATGCCTGGACGGCCCGCACGCCAGAAAAACCACGCTATGTTGCAGGCGTTTTAGGGCCAACTAACCGCACCTGCTCGATTTCGCCGGACGTTAACGATCCTGCCTTCCGTAATATCACTTTCAATCAGCTGGTCGAAGCCTACCGTGAATCAACAAAGGCGCTGATGGCGGGCGGCGTTGATATTATTATGATCGAAACCATTTTCGATACGTTAAATGCCAAAGCGGCCATTTTCGCGGTAAAAAGCGAATTTGACGAGCAGGGCATTACGCTGCCGCTGATGATTTCCGGCACCATTACCGATGCATCCGGCCGTACGCTTTCGGGACAGACTACCGAAGCTTTTTATAATTCGCTGCGTCATGCGCAGCCGCTGTCGTTCGGCCTGAACTGCGCGCTGGGGCCGGACGAGCTGCGTCAGTACGTGGCGGAGCTGTCGCGCATTGCGGAAAGCTACGTGACCGCGCACCCCAATGCGGGCCTGCCTAACGCCTTTGGTGAATACGATCTGGACGCGGACATTATGGCGGAGCAGATAGGTGAATGGGCGCGATCGGGCTTTTTAAATATCGTCGGCGGCTGCTGCGGTACTACGCCAGCACATATTGCCGCAATGGCCGCCGCGGTAGAGGGCGTTACGCCTCGCCAGCGGCCGGATCTGCCCGTGGCCTGTCGTCTTTCCGGTCTTGAACCACTGAACATCAGCGCTGAAACGCTGTTCGTCAACGTCGGCGAGCGCACCAACGTTACCGGCTCGGCAAAATTCAAGCGTCTGATCAAAGAAGAGAAGTACAGCGAGGCGCTGGAAGTGGCGTTGCAGCAGGTGGAAAGCGGCGCGCAGATCGTTGATATCAATATGGACGAGGGGATGCTGGATGCGGAGGCGGCGATGGTACGCTTCCTGAACCTGATTGCTGGCGAACCGGATATTGCGCGCGTGCCGGTGATGATCGACTCCTCCAAATGGGAAGTGATTGAAAAAGGCCTGCAGTGTATTCAGGGCAAAGGCATCGTTAACTCCATTTCGATGAAGGAAAGCATCGAAGCCTTTATTCATCATGCCCGCCTGGTGCGGCGCTACGGCGCGGCAATGGTTGTGATGGCGTTTGATGAGGTCGGCCAGGCGGATACCCGCGAACGCAAAATCGCTATCTGCCGTCGCGCCTATCAGATCCTGACGGAAGAGGTTGGCTTCCCGCCGGAAGATATCATTTTCGACCCCAATATCTTTGCGGTCGCTACCGGCATTGAAGAGCACAACAACTACGCGATGGATTTTATCGGCGCCTGTGAAGATATCAAGCGAGAGCTGCCGCACGCGATGATTTCAGGCGGCGTCTCCAACGTCTCCTTTTCCTTTCGCGGCAACGATCCGGTACGTGAAGCTATCCACGCGGTTTTCCTTTATTACGCTATTCGCAACGGTATGGATATGGGGATCGTCAATGCCGGTCAGCTGGCCATCTATGACGACCTGGCGCCAGATCTGCGCGACGCGGTAGAAGACGTGGTGCTTAACCGGCGTGAAGACAGCACCGAGCGGCTGCTGACGCTGGCGGAAAAATATCGTGGCAGCAAGGCGGACGACGGAAACAAGCCGCAGGCAGAATGGCGCAGCTGGGAAGTGGAAAAGCGGCTGGAGTATTCGCTGGTTAAAGGCATTACCGAATTTATTGAAGAGGATACCGAGGCCGCGCGCCAGAAGGCGAGTCGCCCGATTGAGGTAATCGAGGGGCCGCTGATGGCGGGCATGAACGTGGTCGGCGACCTGTTTGGCGAAGGCAAAATGTTCCTGCCGCAGGTAGTGAAATCCGCGCGCGTAATGAAGCAGGCAGTGGCTTATCTGGAGCCTTATATTGAGGCGAGCAAAGAGAAGGGCCGCACCAACGGCAAAATCGTGCTTGCTACGGTAAAAGGCGATGTTCACGACATTGGTAAAAATATCGTCGGCGTGGTGCTGCAATGCAACAACTACGAAATCATCGATCTGGGCGTGATGGTGCCCGGCGATAAAATTCTTAAAACCGCCAGAGAACAAAATGCCGATATCATCGGTCTGTCGGGGCTGATTACGCCGTCGCTGGACGAGATGGTCAACGTGGCGAAAGAGATGGAGCGGCAGGGCTTTACGCTACCGCTGCTGATCGGCGGCGCAACCACGTCCAAAGCGCATACGGCCGTTAAAATCGAGCAAAACTATAGCGGCCCAACGGTCTACGTGCAAAACGCCTCGCGCACGGTTGGCGTGGTTTCAGCGCTGCTTTCCGCCACGCAGCGTGACGATTTCGTGGCCCGCACGCGTAAAGAGTATGAAACGGTGCGCATCCAGCACGGTCGTAAAAAGCCGCGCACGCCGCCGGTCTCGCTGGCGACGGCAAGGGCTAATGCCCTGGCGCTGAACTGGGAAGATTATACGCCGCCCGTGCCGCACCGGCTGGGCATAAGCGAAGTAAGCGCTAACATCGAAACGCTGCGGCACTATATAGACTGGACGCCGTTCTTTATGACCTGGTCGCTGGCTGGCAAATATCCCCGCATTCTGGAAGACGAAGTGGTGGGTGTTGAGGCGAAACGGCTTTTTGACGATGCGAACGCGATGCTGGACGAGCTGAGCGCGAAGCAGGCGCTTACACCGCGCGGCGTAGTAGGCATTTTTCCGGCTAACCGCGTCGGCGACGATATCCATATTTATCGCGACGAAGCACGCCGCGACGTTCTGCAAGTAAGCCATCACTTACGTCAGCAGACGGAAAAAACGGACTTTGCGAACTACTGCCTGGCCGATTTTGTGGCACCGGCTGCCAGCCGCAAAGCCGACTATCTGGGCGCGTTCGCCGTTACCGGCGGCCTGGAGGAAGATTCGCTGGCGGAAGCCTATGACGCCGCTCATGATGATTACAACAAAATCATGGTGAAAGCGCTGGCAGATCGTCTGGCGGAAGCGTTCGCGGAATATCTGCATGAGCGAGTTCGTAAGGTCATCTGGGGCTTTGCGCCTACGGAAAACCTGAGCAATGAAGAGCTGATCCGTGAGAACTATCAGGGCATTCGTCCCGCGCCCGGCTATCCCGCCTGTCCGGAACACACCGAGAAGGCGACCATCTGGCAGCTGCTGGATGTTGAAACCCATACCGGCATGAGGCTGACGGAATCTTTTGCCATGTGGCCGGGCGCATCGGTTTCCGGCTGGTACTTCAGCCATCCGCAAAGCAAATATTTTGCGGTCGCTCAACTGCAACGCGATCAGGTAGAAGATTATGCGCAGCGCAAAGGGATGTCGGTGAGCGAAGTTGAGCGCTGGCTGGCCTCAAACCTGGGTTATGACGCCGACTGACCAATGCCGGGGGCAGATAACAGGATCTGCCCTGCTTTTCTCCCGCCTGCTCTTCAGCCAGCGCCAGTCGCGCGATGCCATTTCAATAATATGACGCTGATAAAAAAGCTTTTTCGCCAGAGCGACTAAACTTAAGGCGACGGTCGCTCATCAGGACTAAAGCTTTTATTCGTGAAAATCCGTGAGGTTAATATCGGTGCTGACCCTGCTTAATTTACTTTCTGCCGTAGCGCTGCTGGTGTGGGGAACGCATATTGTTCGTACCGGCATTATGCGAGTTTACGGCGCAGATCTCCGCCGCGTGCTCAGCCGCAGCGTGGCGAAAAAGCCGATGGCCTTTGTGGCCGGCATCGGCGTCACCGCGTTGGTGCAGAGCAGCAATGCCACCACGCTGCTGGTGACTTCGTTTGTGGCGCAGGAGCTGGTGGCGCTGACGCCCGCGCTGGTGATCATACTGGGCGCGGACGTGGGGACGGCGCTCATGGCGCGCATCCTGACCTTTGATCTTTCCTGGCTGTCGCCGCTGTTTATTTTCTTTGGCGTGGTCTTTTTCCTGGGACGCAAACAGACGCGCGCCGGGCAGCTTGGCCGCGCCAGCATCGGGCTGGGGCTGATCCTGCTGGCGCTACAGCTGATCGTCGCGGCGGCGACGCCAATCACCCAGGCCGCAGGCGTTAAGGTAATCTTCTCTTCGCTCACCGGCGACGTAATGCTGGACTCGCTGATTGGCGCGGTATTTGCCATTATCAGCTATTCGAGTCTGGCGGCGGTGCTGATCACCGCCACGCTCACCGCGACCGGCGTTATCTCTTTTAAAGTGGCGCTGTGCCTGGTGATCGGCGCGAATCTGGGCAGCGGCCTGCTGGCGATGCTGAACAACAGCGGCTCCAATGCCGCAGGGAAACAAGTGGCGCTGGGCAGTCTGCTGTTCAAATTTATCGGCTCGCTGATAGTGCTGCCTTTCATCGATCTGCTGGCGGACTGGCTGCAAAAGCTGCCGGTTAACGACGAAGAGCTGGTGATCTTTTTCCACGTCTTCTACAACCTGATCCGCTGTCTGGTGATGGTGCCTTTCGCCGATTTGATGGCCGATCTGTGCCAGCGAATTATTCGTGAAGAGCCGGAAACGGATTTGCGCCTGAAGCCGAAACATCTGGACAGTAGCGCGCTGGATACGCCCGCGCTGGCGCTGGCGAACGCTTCAAGAGAGACGCTGCGCATGGGTGACGTGCTGGAACAGATGCTGACCAGCTTCAGTAAAGTGATGCACGGCGAGCTGCGAGAGGAAAGGGAAATCCGGCGGCTGGACGACGACGTTGACATACTTTATACCGCGATCAAACTCTATCTGGCGCAGATGCCGAAAGAAGATCTCCCGGAAGAGGATTCGCGGCGCTGGGCGGAAATCATCGAAATGGCGCTGAACCTGGAAATGGCGGGCGATATTCTGGAGCGCATGAGCGGCGACGTGGTGGATAAATCGCTGAATGCGCGCCGTGCTTTTTCGGTGGAGGGCCTGGCGGAACTGGATGCGCTGCTTGAGCAGCTCAACGCCAACCTGCGTCTGAGCCTGTCGGTATTTTTATCACATGACGTAACCAGCGCTAAGCGGCTGCGGCGCGCCAAGCACCGTTTCCGCATTACAACTCGCCGCTATTCGCATAAGCATGTCGATCGTCTGCATCAGCAAAACGTGCAGAGTATAGAAACCAGTTCGCTGCATCTGGGCCTGCTGGGCGATATGAAAAGGTTGAACTCGCTATTTTGCGCGGTTGCCTACAGCGTGCTGGAGCAGCCTGACGATCCCAGGGATGAGGAATAACGCAAGCCCCCGCGACAATGCGGGGGAGAAACGCTATTTTTTGCTGATGGGTTTGCTGGACCAGTAGCCCGCCAGCAGCGAGCCGGAAAGATTGTGCCAGACCGAGAACAGCGCGCCCGGCAGCGCGGCCAGCGGTGAGAAGTAAAGCTTGCCCAGCGTCGCCGCCAGCCCGGAGTTTTGCATCCCCACTTCCAGCGCCAGCGTGCGGCAGGTGGATTCATCGAAGCCAAACAGCTTGCCGCCCCAATAGCCGCCCAGCAGGCCGATAGCGTTATGCAGGATCACTGCGGCTATCGTCACCAGCCCCACCGACCCGATAAAGCCCTGACTGCCCGCTACGACGGCGCTAATAATCAGCAGAATGCAGACCATGGAAAAAGCGGGCAGATAAGGCTCCACGCGGCGCACCACGCCGTGCAGCGTGTGATGGACAATCAGCCCGATGCTAATCGGCACCACCACGATTTTAACGATGCTCAGCAGCATCCCGGCGACATCCACCTGAATATGCGTATCCACGTAGAGCTTAGTCAGCAGCGGCGTGGCGAACACGCCTACCAGTGCGGAGACGGACGAGATGGTCACCGACAGCGCCACGTCGCCCTTAGCCAGATAGATCATCACGTTGGAAGCGGTGCCGCTGGCGACGCTGCCGACCAGGATCATGCCCGCTGCCAGATCCGGTGGCATCTTAAACAGTTTTGCCAGCGCCCAGGCGGCGAGCGGCATCACCAGATAGTGCAAAAACGTGCCGGCGATAACCGGTGCCGGTCGGGTCAGCACGCGTTTGAAATCGTTGATATTCAGCGTGACGCCCATACCAAACATAATCAGCATCAGCAAATAAGTGACCCAGGGGCCAATACCCAGAAAGGGAGTTGGCGTGTACCAGGCAGCAAGGGAAAGCAGGACTGCCCATAACGGGAACAGTCGGGTAACGGTGGCGAGCATAGCCAGACTTCCTTTTTATGTTGTGATTACAGAATGCCGTTTTCCCGGAACGGGGGAAAAGCGGTCGTCGAATCATAGCATTAGCCGATGGGAAAGGAAGGACGAGCGGACAGCGGCGGGAAAGACGCAGGAAAAGGGCGGGCCAGCAGCGGCCCGCCAGGCAGGCGTTACGCTTTTTCCTCCAGCAGAACGCGGTAAATCAGGCCGCCAACCAGCGCGCCGACGAGCGGCATCGCCCAGAACATCCATAGCTGATCCAGCGCCCAGCCGCCCTGGAAGATAGCCACGGCGGTACTGCGTGCCGGGTTAACCGAGGTATTGGTCACCGGAATGCTGATCAAATGGATCAGGGTCAGCGCCAGACCGATAGCAATGGGCGCAAAGCCCTTCGGCGCGCGTTTGTCGGTCGCGCCGTGGATAACGATCAGGAAAATAGCGGTCAGCACGGCTTCCGCAATCATGCCGGACAGCAGAGAGAAACCGCCAGGCGAATGCTCGCCGTAGCCGTTGGCGGCAAAACCGCTGGCTGCCGCGTCAAAAGAGGCTTTGCCGCTGGCGATCAGATAAAGCGTGCCTGCCGCCAGCGCGCCGCCCACAACCTGCGCCAGCACATAGGGAAGGATTTGCGACGCGGGAAAACGGCCGCCGGCCCACAGGCCTATGGTTACCGCCGGATTAAAATGACCGCCCGAGATATGCCCTACGGCATAAGCCATCGTCAGGACGGTCAGGCCAAACGCCAGCGATACGCCGACAAAACCAATTCCCAGCTCGGGAAAAGCCGCGGCTAATACCGCGCTACCACAGCCGCCGAGAACCAGCACAAAGGTTCCCAGCGATTCAGCGACTAACCTACGCATGTTTTGCTCCATTATTTGATTTAACGCCACGATTATCCCTGGCTTGTCCAACCGGAAAATCAACGGAACGGAGAATATGCTGTCTGCGGGCGGATCTGCGGCTTTATTAGCGACTGGCTTGAGCCAGATCAAAAGATAAGCGCTCGCTGAGTAAAGCGATGAAAGGGAAAAACAAGAAAAGTAAAAAAGCGGGCAAGGCTGCTAATAAGCCTTCAGGCTATCAGGCCACCATTGGGCTGATAAAGGCGGCATTGCTGCTGCGAAAACGGCAGGGCGCCGCAGGCTTGTCAGCAATCTGGAAGCCGGGCTTCCGCCCGGCTTCCACGCTTACTCAAACAGATTTTTATGCAGCGCCTGCACCACCTGTTCGGCGTCGTTGCCCGGCACCAGGAAGCAGAGGTTATAGCTGCTTGCGCCATAGCAGATCAGGCGCAGGTTAAACGGCTCCAGCACGCCGAAGACCTCTTTGCCGACGCCGCAGGCTTTGGAAAGCTGATTGCCGATCAGCGCCACCAGCGCCAGATTCTCTTCTACCTCTACGCGGCACAGCGAAGAGAGCTCGGTCAGCAGCGCCTGAGTCAGCAGGCCATCGCTGTTGGAGGTGGAGCCAGTGGTATCCAGCGTCAGCGCAACGCTTACCTCCGAAGTGGTAATCAGATCGACCGAGATATTATGGCGCGCGAGGATGGTGAAAACCTCAACCAGAAAGCCGCGCGCGTGCAGCATATTCAGGCTGTGCAGCGTCAGCAGCGTCTGTTTGCGGCGCAGGGCCAGCGCGCGGAACAGCGGCGGATCCTGCGTTTCGTTGCAGACGCGCGTGCCGCCAGCGGCCGGATCCTTACTGGAGCCGACGAACACCGGAATATCGCTGCGTACGGCAGGCAACAACGTGGCCGGATGCAGCACCTTGGCACCAAACGTCGCCATCTCCGCCGCTTCGCCAAAGGTGATTTCATCAATGCGTTTCGCCGTCGGCACCACGCGCGGATCGGTGGTATAGATGCCCGGTACATCGGTCCAGATGTCGATACGGCTTGCGTGCAGCGCTTCGCCCAGCAGCGCGGCGGTATAGTCGCTGCCGCCGCGACCCAGCGTGGTGGTGCGGCCTTTCGGCTCGCTGCCGATAAAGCCCTGGGTCACGATCAGCGCTTCGCCCAGCCGCGGCGCCAGCTGTGCCTGCGTCAGTTCCGCCAGCAGCGCGACATCCGGCTCTGCGCGACCAAAGCGGTCGTTGGTGCGCATCACTTTACGCACGTCGAACCACTCGGAGGCCACTTCGCGCTGGCGCAGGATCTCTACAAACAGCAGGCTGGACATCAGTTCGCCGTGGCTGACCAGCTCATCGGTCAGCGCGGTTGAGGTAGCCAGCGCGGCGGCTTCGGAAAGCATGGTGATGTTTTCCAGCACGCGATCGATTTCGTCGCGAATCACTTCAGAATGCGGCAGCTGGTCAACAATGGCGTACTGGATGCGGCGGATCTCATCCAGTTGATAAGCACGCTGCTCCTGCTCCAGGCCTTCCGCCAGGGAAACCAACAGGTTGGTGACGCCCGCAGAGGCGGAAAGCACCACCACGCGCACATTCGGATCGGCCAGCACCACGTCGGCGCTGCGGTTCATGGCGGCGTAATCGGCAACGCTGGTGCCGCCGAACTTCGCCACGATCAATGATTGGGACATGTCTTGACATACCTCGTGTCAGGTTAAAATCTATCAGCCTTGGCACAAGGGAAGAGCAGAAACGGGGCAGACGTAGAAAAGGGATTACTACGAGTCACCCAGAAGCGCTCCACCTTGCAAATCGTCCGCCCGGCGGACGATCGTGGTGACAACCCAGAGGATTCAGCCCCTGTAGCCGATACGCCCCATACCGCATGGTTTGTACCTCGGCGTCGCTCCCCCTGATGTGTTTTCTACGGATTCGGTTCCTCCAACACACTGCCTGGGCGACGCGCCTCTTCTGGCCTGCGCATCAGATGCGCAGCTAGCCGCCCAGAAATACCGGGTTATTGTCTTGCTGTCAATCCCCGGAACTGGCCGATGATTCATTTTGTACCAGAGCGATCACCGTACAGGGCAGCGCGGGCGGCTGGCCGTCGCCTATTTTCAGCTTGCCCTGTTCGTCCTGCACAAAGAGCAACAGCGCGTTCTGATTCTTTTCCAGATACTCTTCCCAGCCGAAATTTTCATTCAGGCCCGTCGCTTTGATTACGCCGCCTTTCGCCAGCAGGCTGCTGAGGCGGGCATAGGTATGCTCCTGGCTGAACAGCACTTCATGACGGCGAAAGCGCGGGCTTTCACTGTCGCGGCGGCCTTTCAGCGCGGCGCCCGAACGAATAGCCGCCACGTTGTTGTTACCAAAAATATGGCTGAAATGGTAAACGGCCAGCGCATTTTGATGGCGATTGGGCGACAGGGCAAGCACCTGGGCCGTTTCGCTAAGGTCGAGGAAGTTTTCGGCATGATCCGACCAGGCGTTGCCGTAGTAAGCGGGAATGCCTTCCATACGGGCCAGCCGATAATATTCCCAGCTGCTGTCCGTCACCAGCACGGGCAGATCCAGCTTTTGCAGCGCGGCAGCCAGCGCGCGGGCGACGCTGTTCGCGCCGATAATCAGGATACCGCGCGGCTCCCGTTGCTGCACGCGCAGCGCACGGGCGAGGAACGAGCTGGTCAGGCTTTGCAGCACCACGGTGCCGATAATCACCGCAAACACCACGGTCACCAGCCGGCTGGCGCCTTCATAGCCGGTTTTTTCCAGCGTCAGCGCAAACAGCGAGCTGACTGCCGCCGCCACGATGCCGCGTGGCGAAATCCAGCTCAGCAGCAGCTTGTCGCGCCAGGAGAGCGAGGAACCCCACGTGGAGAGCGCGATACAGAGCGGACGAGCGATAAACTGCACCACCAGCAGCAGGCCAAGCAGCGGCCAGCCCATCGCCAGCAGCGCGCCGAGATCCAGCCTGGCGGCCAGAATAATAAACAGCGCGGAGATCAGCAGCGCCGACAGCTCCTCTTTAAAGGCGATAATCTCGCTCAAATCCACATCGCGCATATTGGCCAGCCAGATCCCCATCACGGTGACGGTCAGCAGGCCCGACTCGTCGGCAATAGCGTTCGACGCGCCGAAAGCGGTCAGCGTAACGGCCAGCACCGCAAAGTTTTGCAGATAGCCCGGCAGCCAGACGCGCTTCAGCGCGACGCCTATCAGCCAGCCGAACAGCGCGCCGCCGACGGTGCCGACCACCACGGTCAGGCCGAACGTCCAGAAGAGATGGGTCAGCGACTCCGCTTTTTGCTGTAGCACAATGAATTCAAACACCAGCAGCGTGAAAATAGCGCCGACCGGATCGATCACAATGCCTTCCCAGCGCAGGATCTGATTAATTGCCTTATTCGGACGCACCACGCGCATCAGCGGAGCGATAACCGTCGGGCCGGTGACGACCGTGACGGCGCCGACCAGCGCCGCCAGCTCGGGCGGGAAGTCGAGCAGCAGCCAGCAGGTGAGGCCGATAGCCAGAAAAGTGATAAACATGCCGATTGTGACCAGATTGCGCACCACCTTGCCCAATCCACGGATCTCGTCGAAACGCAGCGTCAACGCGCCTTCAAACAGAATGATCGCTACCGAGAGAGAAACCAGCGGGAACAGCAGAGCGCCAAACAGCGCATCCGGCTGCAAAACATGACCGACCGGCCCCAGGAGAATGCCGAAAACAAGCAGCGGTAAAATGGCCGGTAAACGCAGCAACCAGGCCAGCCACTGGGCCACGAGCGAGCTTAATCCAATGATAACCAACAGGAGTGGCGCAGAAAGCTCCATAAAATTTTTCCTTTAAAGGGCAAGAATAGTCATACTGAAACGCATCGGGTTTCACCCCGCCGCCTGAATTATAAATAGCCCCGGGCAAAAGAGAGGAAAACTTCTCCTCTGATAGCCGTCACCTGTTGCAGGGAAAGGCGTGCGAAAAACGCGTAACAGGTAACATGGCGCCCGGTCTGTTTTACGGTTCTTAAATAAAAAGAGTGTGTTGCTATGAAAAATATCAATCCGACACAAACCGCTGCCTGGCAAGCGCTGCAGCAGCATTTTGCAGAGATGAAAGACGTAGAGATTGCCGACCTGTTCGCGAAAGATGCCGATCGGTTCAGCAAATTTTCCGCCACCTTCGACGATCAAATGCTGGTGGACTTCTCTAAAAACCGCATCACCAGCGAAACGCTCGACAAGCTGCAGGCTCTGGCGAAAGAAACCGAGCTGCAGGATGCTATCAAATCCATGTTCTCCGGGGAAAAAATTAACCGTACTGAAAATCGCGCCGTGCTGCACGTTGCTCTGCGCAACCGCAGCAACAAGCCGATTATGGTCGATGGCAAGGATGTGATGCCGGAAGTCAATGCGGTGCTGGAGAAGATGAAGTCGTTCTCCGATCGCATCATCAGCGGTGAGTGGAAGGGCTACACCGGTAAAGCTATCACCGACGTGGTCAATATTGGTATCGGTGGTTCCGATCTGGGGCCGTTTATGGTTACCGAGGCGCTGCGTCCGTATAAAAACCATCTGAATATGCATTTCGTCTCTAACGTAGACGGCACGCATATCGCGGAAACGGTAAAAGATCTCAGCCCGGAAACCACGCTGTTCCTGGTCGCGTCAAAAACCTTCACCACCCAGGAAACCATGACCAACGCCCACAGCGCGCGTGACTGGTTCCTGAAGGCGGCGGGCGACGAGCAGCACGTAGCGAAACACTTCGCCGCGCTCTCTACCAATGCCAAAGCCGTGGGCGAGTTCGGCATCGACACTGCCAATATGTTTGAGTTCTGGGACTGGGTCGGCGGCCGCTATTCGCTCTGGTCGGCGATTGGCCTCTCTATCGTGCTGTCCATCGGCTTCGATAACTTCGAGCAGCTGCTGAGCGGCGCCCACGCGATGGACAACCACTTCGCCAACACGCCTGCGGAGCAAAACCTGCCGGTGATCCTGGCGCTGATCGGCATCTGGTATAACAACTTCTTCGGTGCCGAAACCGAAGCTATCCTGCCTTACGACCAGTACATGCATCGTTTTGCCGCCTACTTCCAGCAGGGCAATATGGAGTCGAACGGCAAATATGTCGATCGCAACGGCAACCCTGTCAGCTATGAAACCGGCCCGATCATCTGGGGCGAGCCTGGCACCAACGGTCAGCACGCCTTCTATCAGCTGATCCACCAGGGCACCAAGCTGGTGCCGTGCGACTTTATCGCGCCGGCCGTCAGCCACAACCAGCTGGGCGATCATCACGCCAAGCTGCTCTCTAACTTCTTCGCACAGACCGAAGCGCTGGCGTTCGGCAAATCACGCGAAACGGTAGAGAAAGAGTTCGCTGATGCGGGCAAAGATGCCCAGTCCGTCGGGCATATCGTGCCGTTCAAAGTGTTTGAAGGGAACCGTCCGACCAACTCCATTCTGCTGCGTGAAATCAACCCGTTCAGCCTGGGCGCGTTGATTGCGCTGTACGAGCACAAAATCTTTACCCAGGGCGCTATCCTGAACATCTTCACCTTCGATCAGTGGGGCGTGGAGCTGGGTAAACAGCTGGCTAACCGCATCCTGCCTGAGCTTTCCGGCGGCGAGCAGGTGGCAAGCCATGACAGCTCCACCAACGGCCTGATCAACCGCTACAAAAACTGGCGCGGCTGAAACAGCTGACACGCGTCCGGCTCTCTGCTGGCGCAGCGCAAAGTCTGAAGGTCGGCCATCGCGCCGGCCTTTTTTAGCTGCATAATGCGTTTATCAGATCCATCTTTACCTACTGGTGGTCCTGTTTGACAGCGACGCGGTTTCCCACTGGCCCTGACGAATGCGGCGCTGTAACAGAGTTTAAGGTTAATTCCTCTTCCAATAATTGCTGAATGACCTGCTGCCTGACTAAGGAAATTCTTAAATTTCAGGCCACTAAGTCAATTTATGGCAGGAATAGTCCGAAACGTATTCTCGTTCGATCCGCTTAAAACGCTGAGTAAATACATTTAACTCACTGAAAAACTGCACTTTTAACAGAAAAAGCGCGCTGCCGCATTTTCTGCCCATAAAACGGCCGTTTTAATCACAATCGGTAGTGAATGGCGCTAACTTGTCGCGTTATGGCAGCGATAAATAGCGATATAACGAGTTTATTGACCAATTGTTGCCTTATCCCTCCAAAAATGTTTCTGTTTCACACAGCGAAGCGGCAGCAGCCAGCGCGTTTAACCGTCCTGAATTCTGGTAATTTATTGCCTTATAATGAGCCGGTCTGAAATCTTTCAGGCGAGTTATCCATTCATTCTATGAAGGATTTTGTATGAAAAAAGTCTTATGTGCTGCTGCAGCCGTAGCGTACTTAGCGACTGCTTCCGCCGCGTTTGCCGCGCCTGAAGAGGCCGGTGCCGCAGCGGGCGCCTCGGCGGGAACCCTTTCCGCCGGGACGACCACGGCAGTGGGTGTGGGCGCGCTTGGCGCGCTGGTTGGCGTGGCGCTGGCAGCAAGCAGCGGCGGTAACGGTTCCAACACCGGAACCACGACTACTACCACCACCAGCACCACTCGTTAAGTGCAGTAAATTAATCATAACCACACGCTTGTGTGGTTATTTTTTGATATTTTCAGACTTCATTCAGGAACTTACACCAGTGCGCTACCTACCACTGCTGCTTTTATGCCTGCTTGCCCAGGGCTGCACACAAACACAAAAAAGCCTGGGGGAGACGGTAAAACTCGCTCTGCTCGGGCCGGACGACGTCGAGGTAACGGCAGAGCAGGTCGAAGGCCTGCCCTATGCCAGCATGTATCTGCGCGTTAACAACGGCCAGCGTATTTTTGTGGTGCTGGGCTTTGACGAAAACGGCCAGCAAAAATGGATCACGCGCGATCGCACCATGATCGTCACGCAGCATGGCCGCGTAGTGAAAACGTTAGGCCTGGCGGACAACCTGCATGAGGTGAGCAACCTTGCTCAGGATCCGCTGGCCGATCCGCTGCATCTGACCGATGGCGCAGGCTGGACACGCCAACTGACCTGGTCGGCAGCGGGCCGCTTCCACGCCGCGACGGCGGTATCGCGCTTTACGCGTTTGCAGGATGAGGTACTTGACCTGACAGGGCACCGCGTCGCCTGCCGCGTCTGGCAGGAAGAGGTCACGGCCGACGGTAAAACCTGGCGCAATATTTTCTGGATCGACACGACTACCGGCCAGGTTCGCCAGTCGCGGCAGACGCTGGGCGGCGACGACGTCTCCGTTGAAACCACCATCCTGAAGCCTGCAAAATCATGAAAAATATTACTTATCTCCTCGCAGGCCTCGCCGCCTGCGTGTCACTGAACGTGTGCGCCGACAGCGAAGTCACCGTCTTCTCGCCGGATCGCAGCGAAACTGCGCTGGTCAGCCATGCGCAAAACCTGGCGCAGCTGACGGCAAGCCCCGCGCTGGCAGGTACCTGGTGGCCAGGCACGGTTATCAGCGAAAAGCTGGCGACGGCAGCGGCGGTACAGCAACAGCAGCAGCTGCTGGCGCGTCTGAAAAGCTGGAGCGCGGAATTACGCGCCGACGACGACGGCGAAAAAGCCGCGGTTGTCGATAACCTTTACCAGCAGATTGCCGCCATTAAGGTCACGGGTCGTCAGATTGTGAATCTCGATCCGGACTGGGTGCGCCTGCGCCCTGAAGAGAACCGTCGGCTGGAGGGTGAATACAGCGTCTATACGCTGCAAAAACCCGGCAGCCTGACGATCGCCGGTCTGGCGAATAACAGCGGCAAAACAACCTGGGTGGCGGGCCGCAGCGTGGTTGACTATCTGGCTGACCACGAGCGTCTGGACGGCGGCGAGCGCAATTTCGTCACGCTGATCGCGCCTACCGGCAAAACCGAGCAGGTGCCGGTCGCCTACTGGAATCGCCGCGATGTTGAACCCGACGCGGGCAGCATTATTTACGTTGGCTTTTCTGCCTGGTCGCTGCCTGACGGCCCGGATCTTAACCAGCAAATTATTTCTGTTTTGACGCACCGGATCCCTGACTGATGAAAAAAACTTACCTTCTCAGCCTGCTGGCGATGTCCGTGGCCTGCGCTTGCCAGGCTCAGGCTGCGGATCCTGTCGGGCCATCGCAGTCCGACTTTGGCGGCGTGGGCCTGCTGCAGGTGCCGACGGCGCGTATGGCGAAAGATGGCGAATTCAGCCTGAACTACCGCTATAACGATCAGTACCGCTTCTATTCCTCCTCGGTGCAGCTTTTCCCGTGGCTGGAAGCCACCATCCGCTATACCGACGTGAAAACCCGTCGCTACAGCGCCGTGGAAAGCTTCAGCGGCAGCCAGTCCTATAAAGACAAGGCGTTCGATCTTAAAGCGCGACTGTGGCAGGAAGGCTACTGGTTGCCGGAAGTCTCCGTCGGCGCGCGCGACCTGGGCGGTACAGGACTGTTCGACAGCGAATATATGGTTGCCAGCAAAGCCTGGGGGCCGTTTGACTTCACCGTCGGGCTGGGCTTCGGCTATCTCGGCAACAGCGGCACGGTCAAAAACCCGTTCTGCGAGGCGGACAGCAGCTACTGCTACCGCTCCAACACCAACGGCACCGCCGGTTCGGTCAGCGACAAAGATCTGTTTAAAGGCCCGGCGGCTATTTTCGGCGGCATTGAATACCAGACGCCATGGCAGCCGCTGCGTCTGAAGGTGGAATACGAAGGCAACGACTATCAGGATGATTTTGCCGGTCGCCTGGAGCAGAAAAGTAAAGTCAACGTTGGGGCTATTTATCGCATCACCGACTGGGCCGACGTTAACGTCAGCTACGAGCGTGGCAACACGCTGATGGCGGGCTTTACGCTGCGCACCAACTTCAACGATCTGCATACCGCCTCGGTGGATGCGCCTAAGCCAGCTTATAATCCGCAGCCGCAGGGCGAATTCCTCGAGCCGACGGTGGTGGCGAACCAGCTGACCGACCTGAAATATAATGCGGGCCTGGTGGGGCCAAGAATTCAGGTGAAGGGCGACACGCTTTATGTTTCCGGTCAGCAGGTAAAATATCGCAATACCCAGGAAGGGATCGATCGCGCCAATGTGATCATGATGAATGCGCTGCCGCAGAACATCGAAAAACTGAACGTGACCGAAACGCGCAACAATATGCCGCAGGTCACTACGGAAACCAGCACCGACAGCCTGCGTCAGCAGCTGGAAGGCTATCCGCTCGGCAAAGAAAAAATGCTGGATCAGAAGCGGGTTAACCCGTCCGATCCTGGCCATACCGAGCAGGGCTATTACATCGACGCGGATCGCTTTAACGCCAGCCTGTCACCGGTGCTGAACCAGTCCGTCGGCGGGCCGGAAAGCTTCTATCTGTACCAGGTCGGCGTGATGGCCAGCGCCAACTACTGGCTGACCGATCATTTGCTGGTGGACGGCAGCGTCTTCGGCAACCTGGCGAACAATTACGATAAGTTCACCTATAACGGCGCGCCGGCCGATTCCTCGCTGCCGCGCGTCCGTACCCATATCCGCGACTATGTTGACAACAACGTCTACGTAAATAACCTGCAAGCCAACTATATGCACTCCCTGGGCAACGGCTTTTACGGGCAGGTTTACGGCGGCTATCTGGAAACGATGTATGGCGGCGTGGGCGGCGAACTCCTTTATCGTCCGCTTGATTCCGACTGGGCGTTCGGCGTTGACGCTAACTACGTCAAGCAGCGCGACTGGGACAACATGATGCAGTTCACCGACTACAATGCGAAAGTCGGTAATCTGACCGCCTACTGGCGTCCCTCCTTCTTTAACCATCAGGTGCTGGTGAAGGCGAGCGTGGGTCAGTATCTGGCCGAGGACAAAGGGGCGACGCTGGACGTTTCCCGTCAGTTCGACAGTGGCGTGATCGTCGGCGCTTACGCCACCAAAACCAACGTTTCGGCGGAGGAGTATGGCGAAGGCGACTTCACCAAAGGCTTCTACATTTCTATTCCGATGGATCTGTTTACCGCTTCGCCGACGCGTGGACGCGCGCAGGTCAACTGGACGCCGCTGACGCGCGACGGCGGTCAGATGCTGGGCCGCAAGTATCAGCTTTACGATATGACCACCGATCGGGACAAAGACTTCCGCTAGGGTGCACAGCAAGGGGCGAATTTTCGCCCCTTTTTTTATGCCTGTTGCGGGCGGCTGGCCTGCGGAAAACTTGTGAAGCAGCTCACACTAAAGCATATTGTGGCGGTCAGGATGATCTGACGGGAAATCGTATTTGCAGAGGATGATAATGATTAACGCCACGCGTATTGCCTGGTTTTTACAGATGGTGCTGAACGTAGGCCTGATTTCACTGGCCGGTATTCTGGCCGTTTTTTTAGGAAAAGAGACGTTTCATCTGGCCAACGTGCTGCTGAATACCGGCGAGCAGACCTCTTCGTATCTGCTGATCGAAGGGATTGTGATCTACTTTCTGTACTTTGAATTTATTGCGCTGATTGTGAAGTACTTCCAGTCCGGCTACCACTTCCCGCTGCGCTACTTTGTGTATATCGGCATCACGGCTATTATCCGCCTGATCATCGTCGATCATAAGAATCCGCTCGACACGCTGGCCTATTCTGTCGCGATCCTGATCCTGGTGGTGACGCTGTGGCTGGCGAACAGCAACCGCCTGAAACGCGAATAGGCAGGAAGACGCTTTGTGGGCTGACGAAGCGGCAGCTTTTCGCCCAAGGGCAGAAACAAAAAAACCGCCTTTAACGGCGGTTTTTTTGCGCTGGCCAGGTAAGCGGCCTTGCCAGCAGGTTGATTGCTGATTTAACGCAAGCACTCCCAAGTGCTCATAGAATGTCCTTTTGAAGAATGTCTGTCAAGTGTACAAACTGCTTGTTTAGCGTACAATGCGGGCGGGCCTTTTCGCCGTCTTAAGCAAGCGGGCACCGGATTGGGAAAAGGATTTCCAACGGCCGTAAACGCAAGTACTCCCAAGTGCTTGCATTCGCAGTTACATCTCCGGTGGTGGCATTGCGAAGCGGCCTTTAGCAGGGCCGCACAATGAAACGGTATCTTTGTATCGTGCTCGTTGTTTCTGGTGCGCTGTGGTCATCCGGAGAAGGGAAGTGGGAGCTGTCCCATAATTCCATCACGGTGATCGTTAACGCAGCAGGCAAGTAAGCCAGGAGGCCGTCCTACCGGGGCGGCTTTCCGCTTCGCTATCCTGTTAAAATTCTGTTTAACGCCTTTTGCCTTGTGCTACGCTAGCCCCATTTTACTGTCCGGAGAAGCGCAATGACCAACCGCGCGCTGACGCAGCTGCACGCTATCGAATGGCTTCCACTCTCTTCGCCCCAGCTGACGCCGTCGCTGCTTGACTGGCTGATGGAAGAAGATTCCATGACCCGCCGCTTTGAACGCCACTGCGAAAAAGTTACCGTTGAGATCCTGCGCGAGGGCTTTATCGGGGCGGAAGAGGCCGGCGCGGATGCGCTGCTGCTGCCTGAAGAGCCGCGCTACTGGCTGCGGGAAATCCTGCTGTGCGGCGATGGCGAAGCCTGGCTGGCGGCCCGCACCATCCTGCCGGAATCCACGCTACAAGGGCCGGAGCAGAAGCTGCAACAGCTTGGCAGCCAGCCGCTGGGGCGCTATCTTTTCGCCTCGTCGACGCTCAGCCGCGATTTTATCGAACCGGGACGCAGTCACGACCTGTGGGGTCGCCGCTCGCTGCTGCGCCTTTCCGGCAAGCCGCTGCTGCTGACCGAACTGTTTTTACCGCCTGCGCCGCTTTATCACGCCGTTCAGGCCGAAAGGAAGAAGTAGATGGAAAAATCTTTACCTGTCAGTAAGCTTCAGGCCTACAGTCGCCTGATGCGGATTGATAAGCCAATCGGCTCGCTGCTGCTGCTGTGGCCGACTTTCTGGGCGCTATGGCTGGCCGGGCTGCGCGTGCCGCCGCTCAACGTGCTGGTGGTGTTTACGCTGGGCGTCTTTTTTATGCGCGCGGCGGGCTGCGTGGTTAACGACTTTGCCGATCGCAAGATAGACGGACACGTCAAACGCACGCGATCGCGGCCGCTACCGAGCGGCGCAGTCACCTCGACGGAGGCGAAATTTTTGTTTGGCGGTCTGGTGCTGGTGTCGTTTTGCCTGGTGCTGACCATGAATCTGATGACCATCCTGCTCTCTTTTGGCGGCCTGGCGCTGGCGTGGATCTATCCGTTTATGAAGCGCTACACCCATCTGCCGCAGGTGGTGCTGGGCGCGGCGTTTGGCTGGGCCATTCCGATGGGCTGGGCGGCGGTCAGCGAAACGGTGCCGCTGGCCTGCTGGCTGCTGTTTTTCGCCAATATTTGTTGGACGGTCGCTTACGACACGCAGTATGCGATGGTGGACAGGGATGACGATTTAAAAATCGGCGTCAAATCCACCGCCATCCTGTTTGGCCGTTTTGATAAGCTGATTATCGGCCTGTTGCAGCTGGCCACGCTGGGGCTGATGGCCGCCATCGGCTGGCTGATGCAGCTGGGTACGCCTTTTTACTGCTCGCTGCTGGCGGCGGCGACGCTGTTTATTTATCAGCAAAAGCTGATTAGCGCTCGCGAACGTGATGCCTGTTTTCGTGGCTTTCTGAATAACAACTATGTGGGGCTGATCCTGTTTGTAGGCATCGCTTTGAGCTGCGCGCCGTTTTCTGGCTGATCGACAGCCAATAAAAAAGGCCGGTGTGATGCTCATGCCGGCCTTTTTTTTATCTCTTACCTACTCGTATGTCAGCGCGCTTTCAATGGTCATCCGCACTTCCTGGCTGATCAGATCGGCCAGCAGCTGATAGACCTTATGCGTTCTTTCATAGTGCGCATCGCCGGTATCGCTGATATAGCCTTCATCACGCAGCGTCAGCACCAGCGTCGAGAACACCGCCTTATCGAAGAATTCCGGCGCGTTGATGCCGTGCAGCACCGACAGGCGCTGCGCCATGGTGCGGCTCTCTTTCTCCAGCGTACCGCGGTTGATCGACGGATTGGCGCTGAGGATAGAAAAGGTGATGGCGTAGCGCTGTAGCGTCTCCCGCACACCGGCCGCCAGCAGCTGTAGCGTATGGAAACGGGCAGGGCTGAGGCGTAGCGTTTGCGTCTGCTCGTCGGCGGTCAACAAACCCTGACGCGCCATTTCGCTGACCAGCGGATCCAGCACGCCCGGCAGCTCGTCTTTTTCCCAGTGCAGGAACAGCTCGCTTTTCAGCATAGGATAGATCACGCTGACCTGGCGCAGCAGCTCGGCGCGCGTCAGCTCCTGATGCTGCATCAAAATTACCGCAATCACCGACGGCATCACCAGCATGTGGTGAACGTTGTTGCGGTAATAGGTCATCAGCACCGCCTGCTCGCGCGGCAGCACGATGATCTCGCCGATATTATCCTGCTCGATCTCGAACTTGTTCATGCTGAGCGCATGATCCAGGAGCGCTTCCGGCGTCATGTCCGGCACGGTGGCGTCCGGCGAATAAGGCACGTTGCGCAGCAGCTGAATATAGCAGTCCAGCTGTTCCACCAGCTGCTCACGGGTTAGCGAACGCTGACGGGAAGCCAGCAGCGCGGTAACGCACAGGTTCATGGCGTTGGCCGCGCCCGCGTTATTGATCCGCACCATGACGCGCTGGGCGATATCGTTGACCGCTGGCGTCAGCCAGGCCGGACGCTGGGATTCGATCGGGTCGATAGCGTCGCGCCATTCCGGCACGTGCTTGTTCAGGTAAGCCACCAGCGGCAGCGGTTCACCGAAGTTGACGTAGCCCTGGCCCAGATTGCGCAGCTTGCGCAGCCCGCGCACCATCTGCATAAAGCCTTCTTTTTCTTTGGTCGCGCCGCGCAGCTCTTTGGCATAGGTGCCAACTTCCATGACGTGCTCGTAGCCGATGTAAATCGGCACCAGCGTAATCGGGCGGTTGCCGCCGCGCAGCATCGCCTGAATGGTCATCGACAGCGTGCCGGTTTTTGGATCGAGCAGGCGTCCGGTTCGGGAACGGCCGCCTTCCACAAAGTACTCCACGGAATAGCCACGGGTGAACAGCTCGCCCAGGTATTCGCGGAAAACGGTGGAGTAGAGCTTGTTGCCCTTAAACGTGCGGCGAATAAAGAACGCGCCCAGGCGACGGAAAATCGGGCCGGCCGGCCAGAAGTTCAGGTTGATGCCCGCAGCGATATGCGGCGGCACCAGGCCCTGGTGATAAAGCACGTAGGAGAGCAGCAGGTAATCCATATGGCTGCGGTGGCACGGCACGTAAACGATTTCATGGCCGTCCTGCGCCAGCTGACGCACGCGCTCGCCGCCGTTGACGTTGATGCCCTGATAGAGCTTGCTCCACGTCCAGCCCATGATCCTGTCGGTCAGACGGATTGCCTCGTAGGAGAAATCCGCGGCAACTTCTTCCATCAGCTCAATGGCGTTCTGCTGCGCCTTCTCATGGGAGATTTTCTTACTGCGCGCTTCGTCCTCTACGGCCTTGGCGATAGCCTTGGACTGTAAGAGCTTGTTGAACAGATCCTGACGCACAGGCAGACGCGGGCCGACTGCGGCAAGGCGCTGACGGGCAAAGTGCATTCTGGCCACGCGCGCCAGCTTCTGGGCGATGGTTTTATCGGTGCCGTGCTCGGTTGCCATACGGCGCAGCGACACCATCGGCGAGAAACGCACAAAGCTGTCGCGGCCCAGCCACAGGACGGCGATAAATTTCTGAATGCCGTTCAGCACGCGCAGATGCGGCTGGCTTTCGCCCTGAACTTCACGCCCCGGCGCCCGACCAAACATAATCGAGACGGGCACCATCTGCACGTCCAGCAGCGGGTTGCTGCGATGGAGATCCAGATAGTCGTGAAACGTCTTTACGGATTCCGGATTGGCCGCGTAATAAGGAAATACGCGCGGGCCATCATGAATAAAGACGTAGCGGGGCAGCAGCGTGCCGTCGATCTCCAGCGGGTCTAAAGGATCGGGCAGATCCTCTTTGCGACACTGCTCACGCAGCGCCAGCAAATCGGCCTTTGAATCGTATGGCAGCACATACATAATAGGACGCGACGTATCCAGCCCCAGCTCAACGACCGGCTCGGCAGGGATCGCTTTACTTTTTACCAGCATTTTTACCGGTAAATTCAATAATTTGTAATATAAGTTACGCCAACCTGACATAGACAACATAAAGCCTCTTGTTAGCAAAGCGCCGCAAGCATACCAGAATCCTTGCATGAGATCTGTGGTGTTGCAAAATGTGCGCTACCCTGACATTGACGCTAAACAGAACAAAGGGTTCCCTGATTATGGCAAATAACGCCTCGGGTTTAACGCGGATCATTAAAGCTGCGGGGTATTCCTGGAAAGGATTACGGGCGGCCTGGCAACACGAGGCGGCTTTCCGCCAGGAAGTGGTTGCGGCGGTAGTGGCGATTATTATCGCCTGCTGGCTGGACGTGACGCCTTTGGCCAGAGTCATGCTGATTGGCTCCGTCGCGCTGGTGGTGATTGTGGAAATCCTCAACAGCGCGATAGAAGCCGTGGTCGACAGGCTGGGCAATGAGTTCCACGAGCTTTCCGGGCGCGCCAAAGATATGGGCTCAGCTGCCGTGCTGTTAGCTATTCTGTTAGCGGTTTTTGTCTGGCTGACGATTCTGCTTTCTCACCAGCCGCCGGGCTAAATAGCTATCACCATGGTTTTTTATCCGGCTTGAGGTTTTCATTGACGAAATACCTGTATATACTCACAGTCGACTGTATAAACAACCAGGGGGCGGGATGAAAGCACTAACGGCAAGGCAGCAGCAGGTCTATGACCTGATTCGCCAGCATATTAACCAGACCGGCATGCCGCCGACGCGGGCAGAGATTGCCGCTCAGCTCGGCTTCCGCTCCCCGAATGCGGCTGAAGAACACCTGAAGGCGCTGGCGCGTAAAGGCGTTATCGAGATCGTTTCCGGCGCATCACGCGGTATCCGCCTGATGATGGAAGAAGTCGATGGCCTGCCGCTGATTGGCCGCGTGGCGGCAGGCGAACCGCTGCTGGCGGAACAGCATATCGAAGGCCATTACCAGGTCGATCCCGATCTGTTTAAGCCGGGCGCGGATTTCCTGCTGCGCGTTAGCGGCATGTCGATGAAGGATATCGGCATTATGGATGGCGACCTGCTGGCGGTTCATAAAACCCAGGACGTGCGCAATGGCCAGGTCGTGGTAGCGCGTATTGATGATGAAGTCACCGTCAAGCGCCTGAAAAAGCAGGGCAACATTGTGCAGCTGCTGCCGGAAAACAGCGAGTTCCAGCCGATTGTGGTGGATCTGCGTGAGCATACCTTCTCTATCGAAGGGCTTGCCGTCGGCGTGATCCGCAACGGTAGCTGGCTGTAATAGCCAGACGCCGTGCCGCCTCTGCGTCGTTGCGATGACGCAGAGGCTTGCTTCTACCGGCGGGCGTATCGCCTACGGCTTTTATTTCGCACCTCTCATATTGTCTGAATCCTTCTGCTGTATGCCCCTGCCATATTGTCTGACCGCACCTACGGTTGTTGTCTGCCCCTGCCATATTGTCTGACCGTGCCTGAATGTCTCCTGTGGAGCGCAAGCCATCGTAGTTCTGTCCGACATATATCGATGCCCGCTCCTGTTCGTATTTAGCGTTTATTGTCTTTTCGTATCCCACGCTGATATTTACTGCCTGTTGGTATTCCGCATTGGCGTTATTGTGTGTTGGCATTCCGTATGGGCGGTTACTCTCTGTTGGCATCCGTCGCTTCCCGCTCCCTTCGATCGAACCGGCAAAATCGCCTCAGCGCTTCTGTTCTCCCGCTTCTTAAGTATCCGAGCCCGCGCGATTTTTGCTGCCCGGCCCGTGCCGCTTCGCTTTTTTTTAGAAAAATACGCCGCCTCGCCGTGCAAACCTGCCATCTTCTACTACAATTATCTGTACGTTAAGCATTTGGGCAGCGTTTTATGTTGCTGTCAGTGGTTTTGCTGTAACGATAAGCTGTTATCACCTAAGGTTAAGGAGAAACAAGATGAATAAAGACGAAGCCGGCGGTAACTGGAAACAGTTAAAAGGTAAATTTAAAGAAAAATGGGGCAAGCTGACCGATGACGACATGACCGTCGTAGAAGGTAAACGCGATCAGCTGGTCGGTAAAATTCAGGAACGTTATGGCTACACCAAAGACCAGGCTGAGAAAGAGCTGGGCGACTGGGAAACCAGCAACAACCACCGTTTCTGATAAGATAGCCCCCGGAAAGGCTGACTGGCACTGCCAGGGCCGATTCTCCGGATAGCCTTCTAAAGCAAGGGCAGCGCTTCTGGCGCTGCCCTTGTTGTTTTGTCTGGCGCGATCCCGCCGCTTAAATTATTCTGATGGTTGACCGTTTCAACGACCGCGCTTTTTTGTCCCAAGCGTATGATCGTGCTGGCACGCATCCTGATGCTGGCAGGCTTCCACCTCAACGCAGCTTTGGCACAATCCGTGCGCTTCAATCACGCTGTTGGTCAGCGCAAAGCCCGCTGCCCGCGACAGGGACTTCAGAATATCCTGCACGCCTTCCGCATGTTGCTCCGCTACGCCGCCGCAGCGGTCGCAGATCAGCATCGCCGAGGTATGCGCAGGCTCTTCGAAATGATGGCAGACGACATAGCTGTTGGTGGACTCCACGCGATGCACGAATCCCTGCTCCAGCAGAAAGTCCAATGCCCGATAGATAGTGGGCGGTTTGGCCTGCGGTTCGCTGGCGCGCAGCAGGTCCAGCAGGTCGTACGCGCTGATCGCGCCGTGGTGCTGGCTCATCAGCCGCAGCACCTCCAGACGCTGAGGCGTCAGCCTGACGTTGCGCTGCTGACAGATAGCTTCCGCCTGCGACAGAATATTTTCAGGACTGTTAATGTTCATAGATCTCCCCAGGCTGGCTTAGCACGTTATATTATCACAGCGCCGATAAAAACGCCGCGCTTCCGGCTTCCCGCCTGAGCGTCTCCCTTCATCGCTATGCCCGCAAAAAATTTCAGTCAAATCCGAAGAGCGGAAGCTCACCTTTGTCATCAACTGCGTTGTACCATTCATTACTAAAGAAGACCGTCAATAACGGTTGCACTCTGAAATGTTTTGGCTACATTTACTTAAATATTTGTAAACCTTTCCACAGCAGACGTTGAAAACACGGCTTATTTTCAAGCCAGCTAGCAGATTAAAAGCCGTGCAATGAGCAGAAAAGCCCCGGTAATTTGACTTAGTTCAGGCTAATGACTTAGCGCCGTTCGGCCCATTATACGGACAATCACACTTGTCGCGCTTCAGGCGCTGTCTCCTTTGTTGAAGGGTTAGAAGTAAATGGTCAAAAAATTTAAGCTGAACAGATTCACCCGACCGGTTGTATTTCCCGTGCTGTTTCTGGCTCCGCTAAGCGCTCTGGCCGCTGGCAACTACTACGACGCTCGCAACGATGCGATGGGTGGCACGGGCGTAGCCTCTTCAACCTATGGCACGGCGGTGCTGGCTAACCCGGCGCTGATGACGAAAGCCCAGCCGGAAGACGATGTCAGTATTATTCTTCCGGCCGCTGGCGCGCAGCTGACGGATAAGCACAAGCTCATCGATAAAGTGGATGACCTGAGCGACAGCGTTGACCGCTATCAGGACATTGCCGAGCAGGATCCCATCAGCCTGAATTATCCACGCGTGCGGGCGGCGGCCGGCGATCTGGCGAGCCAGCTGCGCGGCATCAAGGGCAACAAAGCCTGGGCTACGGCAGGCGCGGCCGTGGCGGTGACCGTGCCGAACGAAGTGCTGCCTTTTGCCTTTGTGGCGAAAGCTTACGGTACGGCGCACGTGACGGCGAACGTCAGCCAGGGCGATATCGACTATTTGCAGCGCATTGCCGACGGCACCGATTTTCCACGGCCGGGCGCGCAGGACTCGCTGACCTCGTCAGCGCTGGGACGCGGCGCCATAGTTTATGACTACGGCGTTGCCGTGGCGCATGAGTTCAATATTGCCGGTCATCCGGTTTCGTTTGGCATCACGCCGAAGATCCAGAAGACTTATCTCTATAACTATAGCGCCTCCGTTTATAACTACGACAAGTCGGATTTCACCAAAGGGCGCTATAAAAATTCCAATACCGGTTTCAACATGGATGCCGGTGCGGCGACCGATCTGAACGATAACTGGACGCTGGGCGTCAGCGCGCAGAACCTGATTGCCCGCGATATCGATACCCGCGAAGTGAACGGCTACAAGGATACTTACCAGATCCGCCCGGTAGTGACGCCTGGCGTCTCTTATCATACCGAGCGGCTGACGGCGGCGCTGGATGTGGACGCCACGCCGACCAAACGGTTTAAAACGGTGGAAGACAGCCAGTATGCAGGCGTGGGCGCGGAGTATCGCGTACTGGACTGGCTGCAGCTGCGTGCAGGTTATCGTGCGGATATGAAGTCTAACGATACCAACGTGGTCACCGCCGGTTTTGGCGTGTCGCCGTTTAACAGGGTACATCTGGACCTGGCCGGAATGCGGGGCAATGACAATACCTGGGGCGCGGTAGCCCAGCTTAACTTCACGTTCTGATTTCTCTCAGGGGCGCATCACCGTGCGCCCTTACAGCCCGTTTAGCGATTGCGGGCAGTCATGCTATCATTGCGCACATTATCGTCATTTGTTAATCAGAGTCTTTGCGCTTTATGACCCAAAATTTACCTGCCCACCGTTTTTCCGTTGCGCCAATGCTGGACTGGACCGACCGCCACTGCCGCTACTTTCACCGTCAGCTGAGCCGTCAGGCGTTGCTTTACACCGAGATGGTCACCACCGGCGCCATTATTCATGGCAAAGGCGACTATCTGGCCTGGAACCAGCAGGAGCAGCCGGTCGCCCTGCAGCTTGGCGGTAGCGATCCGCTTGCGCTGGCGCAATGTGCCGAACTGGCGCAGGCTCGCGGCTATAACGAGATCAACCTGAACGTCGGTTGTCCTTCCGACCGCGTGCAGAACGGACGCTTCGGCGCCTGCCTGATGGGAGAAGCCGCGCTGGTGGCGGACGCGGTGAAGGCCATGCGCGATCGCGTGTCGATTCCGGTCACGGTAAAAACCCGTATCGGCATTGATGAGCAGGACAGCTATGAGTTTCTCTGCGATTTTATCCGTCAGGTATCGGAACAGGGCGGCTGCGACATGTTTATTATCCATGCGCGTAAAGCCTGGCTTTCCGGCCTCAGCCCGAAAGAGAACCGCGAGATCCCGCCGCTGGACTACGAGCGCGTTTATCAACTGAAACGTGATTTTCCGCATTTGACGCTGTCGATTAACGGCGGCATCAAGTCGCTGGCGGAAGCCAAAGCGCATTTGCAGCATGTGGATGGCGTGATGGTAGGCCGCGAAGCCTATCAAAATCCGGGAATGCTGGCAGAGGTTGATCGGGAGCTGTTTGGCTGCGATCGTCCTGCGGTCGATCCGGTGGCGGTGGTGCGCTCAATGTACCCTTATATTGAACGCGAACTGGCGCAGGGAACTTACCTGGGCCATATCACTCGCCATATGCTGGGGCTGTTTCAGGGGATCCCTGGCGCACGCCAGTGGCGTCGTTATCTGAGTGAAAATGCCCACAAGCCGGGTGCGAACGTAGAGACGCTGGAAGCCGCGCTGGCGCTGGTGGCCGACAAGGTACCGACAGCGGTATAAGCCGTCGGGCCAAAGGCGCTATCAGTAAGCGGCGGCCGGCAGAAATCCTCGAATGACCGCCTGTAAAGCACGGCCTGCTGCTGGCTCGCTATTACCTGGTCAATATCGCGCCAGGTAATAGCGATATTGACCAGGCCCTCCGTGCGGTTCTTTTATCCTTTCTCATTAAATTCAAAGCTTTAGATGAACTGCATTTCTGGCACGGATCTTGTAATAGTGCTACAGCATCTTTAACGGGAGGAACGCTGATGGAAATCTTTTTCGTGCTTGGCTTTTTTGTCATGCTGCTGCTGACGGGCGTTTCGCTGCTGGGGATTATCCTGGCGCTGTTTGTCGCCAGCGTAGTGATGATGTTCGCCGGTTTGCTGATGGTGGTCATTAAAATGCTGCCTTGGCTGGCGCTGGCGGTCGCTGCGGTATGGATTTATCGCGCATACCGTAAACCGCCGTCAAAAACAGCACGCTGGATATCTCGCTAATTTCAGAGCGTTGACGCCAGGTTTGCAAAAGGTAATGCGGAGTCGATCACAACCTGGCAGATCGCACAGACAAATTTGCAATTAAACATATTTTTTACTTATGAATTCTGTCAGGATGATTTTACTGAATTGCCGAAATTCATCGCCGCTGACCCTACAACCAGCGCGAACTATAAAAAAGAAAAAGGGGCTTCCTACGGGAAGCCCCACTTATTTCTGACAGGCCTGCGCGTTTGCCCTTAGGGGATCAGCAGGCAGGAGCCTTGAGTGGCACGGTTTTGCAATGTTTTATGCGCCTGCTGCGCGTCCGTTAACGGAAACTTCTGCTGTTCCGGCACCTCTACCTTAATCGCACCGCTGGCTATCAGCGAAAACAGCTCGTTGCTGGCCTGCGTCAGCGCATCGGCGTTGGTGATATAGCCGTTAAGAGAAGGGCGGGTCACGTACAGCGATCCTTTCTGGGTGAGCGTTGATAAATTCACCCCGGTCACCGGCCCGGAGGCGTTGCCGAAGCTGACCATCAGGCCGCGCCGCTGCAGGCAGTCCAGCGAGGCTTCCCAGGTATCCTTGCCTACCGAGTCGTACACCACGCGCACTTTCTTGCCGTTGGTCAGTTCCAGCACGCGCTTTGCCACATCTTCTTCGCGATAGTTAATGGTTTCCCAGGCGCCGGCCTCTTTGGCTCTTGCCGCTTTTTCCGCCGAGCCGACGGTGCCGATCAGATGCGCGCCCAGCGCTTTCGCCCACTGGCAGGCGATCAGCCCTACGCCGCCCGCCGCCGCCTGAAACAGAAAGGTTTCGTCCGGCTGTACCACGTAGGTCTGCCGCAGCAGGTAATGCACGGTCAGCCCTTTCAGAAACGAGGCCGCCGCCTGCTCAAAAGAGATGGCGTCCGGCAGCAGCGCCAGCTTGTCAGCCGCAACGGCATGATATTCGCTGTAGGCGCCCAGCGCCGACTGCGCATAAACCACGCGATCGCCAACCTTAACCGTAGTCACGCCTTCGCCCACGCTCTTTACCACGCCAGCCGCTTCCGTTCCCAGGCCAGAAGGCAGCGAAGCCGGATAAAGCCCGCTGCGCACGTAGGTATCAATGTAGTTAATGCCTATCGCTTTGTTCTCAACCACAACCTCGTCAGCGGCCGGTTCCGGGATGGCCGCATCGATAATCTGCATCACTTCCGGGCCGCCGTGCTGACTGATTTGTATGCGTTTTGGCATGGTCACTCCTGTTGATTGCGCGTGATTGATGGAGGACGAAAGGCCGTCAAACGGGTATACTGGCGCGTCCCCACACAAGGTATTACATCACTATGGCAGGAAATAAACCCACCAACAAATCCAATGAAAACCGTGAGCCGCGCGACCGGCAAATGGAAGGGCTGAAGCTGCCGCCCCATTCGCTGGAAGCGGAGCAGTCCGTGTTGGGCGGCCTGATGCTGGATAACGAGCGCTGGGATAACGTCTCTGAGCGCGTGGTGGCGCAGGACTTCTTTAGTCGTCCGCATCGCATGATCTTCAGCGAAATGCAGCGGCTGCTGGAAATGGGCAAGCCAATCGATCTGATCACGCTTTCCGAGTCGCTGGAAACCAAAGGTGAACTCAGCATGGTCGGCGGTTTCGCTTACCTGGCTGAATTATCGAAAAATACGCCAAGTGCGGCGAACATAGGCGCCTATGCCGACATCGTACGCGAACGAGCGGTGGTACGCGAAATGATCGCGGTGGCAAACGAGATCGCCGATGCCGGTTACGATCCGCAAGGCCGCACCAGCGAAGATCTGCTCGATCTGGCGGAATCCCGCGTTTTCCAGATCGCCGAAAATCGCGCCAACAAGGATGAAGGGCCGAAAAGCGTCGATCAGATCCTGGAAGCGACGATCTCCAGGATCGAATCGCTTTACCAAACGCCGCATGATGGCGTAACCGGCGTTGACACCGGCTATCAGGATCTTAATAAGAAGACCGCAGGTCTCCAGCGCTCGGATTTGATTATCGTGGCGGCGCGTCCGTCGATGGGTAAAACCACGTTTGCCATGAACCTCTGCGAAAACGCGGCGATGTTGCAGGATAAACCGGTATTGATCTTCAGCCTGGAAATGCCCGGCGAACAGTTGATGATGCGTATGCTGGCCTCGCTTTCCCGCGTTGACCAGACCCGTATTCGTACCGGCCAGCTGGATGACGAAGACTGGGCGCGTATTTCCAGCACGATGGGCATCCTGCTGGAGAAGAAGAACATGTTTATCGATGACTCTTCCGGCCTGACGCCAACGGAAGTGCGCTCGCGCGCGCGACGTATTTTCCGTGAGCATGGCGGGTTAAGCCTGATTATGATCGACTACCTGCAGCTGATGCGCGTCCCGGCGCTGTCCGATAACCGTACGCTGGAGATTGCCGAGATTTCCCGCTCGCTGAAGGCGCTGGCAAAAGAGCTGCAGGTGCCGGTCGTGGCGCTGTCGCAGCTTAACCGTTCTCTTGAACAGCGTGCCGATAAGCGTCCCGTTAACTCCGATCTGCGTGAGTCCGGCTCCATCGAGCAGGATGCCGACCTGATCATGTTTATCTATCGTGACGAGGTTTACCACGAAAACAGCGATCTGAAAGGCATTGCGGAAATCATTCTGGGCAAGCAGCGTAACGGCCCTATCGGCACGGTGCGCCTGACCTTTAACGGCCAGTGGTCGCGCTTTGATAACTACGCCGGCCCGCAGTACGACGACGAATAAGCTCTTCTTTCTTTGCCTCTTCCGGTAGCGGCCGTTATTGGAAGAGGGTTTTCATTGCCTTCAGGCATATCAATACGCTAACCCTTTATTCTCTCCTGCTGTTCTTCTCGTAATTTTTTTGAATATTAATCTCTGACAAGAAAGCCATTACCAATAAGCGTGCGTTTACCCGGCAGCGGTTTTTCCCTTAGGAAAATAGTATTGGACAACGAGGCGGGAACTGCGCTTACCTGTCCGGCAGGAAAAATAATTAGCCGCCGGATAAATGATGACCCAGATCGATGATTATGACTTCAAAATACTGACGCTGCTGGAAAGCAATGGCCGCCTGACTAACCAGGAGCTGAGCGATCTGGTCGGGCTTTCCGCTTCGCAGTGCTCCCGCCGCCGCATCAACCTTGAGCAGGCGGGGCTGATCCTCGGCTATCACGCACGGCTTTCAGCTAATGCGGTAGGGCTGGGCCTGATCGGCCTGATTGAAGTCCGCCTGATTAACCACACCGCTGAATACGTGGACAGCTTTACCCGCATGGTGGCTGAAGAAACGGCTATCGTCGATGCCTGGAAAACCACCGGCGACGCCGACTATCTGCTAAAGGTCGCCGTCGCCGATTTGCCCGCGTTGAGCGCGCTGATTAGCCAGCTGGTGGCGGGACATCGAAGCGTGTCGCATGTTAAGACCTCTGTCGTGCTCACCCGCCTGAAAGAAAACGGCATGATGACGCCTGGCTGACCAATAGCCCTTTTTTGGTGCAGATGTGGATCAATTTAGTGCATGGTCAGGGTATACCATGCGAGATATAAGCGTGTTTCTTCTTATTCATGCATATATTGCTGCTTTTACCCCGTAAATGCGCACAAGGTTAATTCTTTCCAGTCAATCACTTGTCTCGCCATCACCCGAATGGCAAAAGAGTGGTGCGATTCTTGCTGAGTCAGCGTTTATTTCTCAGAGAATCAACCTTATGGATAACGTCGTTCAGCCTGTTAAAGTCCCCCATACCTTTATCGAAGATGCGCTGGCGCTGCTGTTTGGAACGCTGATGGTCTCGTTTGGCGTAATGCTGTTAAAAAGCGCGGGTGCCCTGACCGGCAGCACCGCAGGTATCGCTTTTCTGCTTAGCTATCTGACGCACGCTTCTTTCGGCCTCGCTTTTTTCCTGATCAACCTGCCTTTTTACTGGCTGGCGGTTAAGCGCATGGGCTGGGCGTTTACCCTTAAAACCTTCAGCGCCGTCGGCCTGGTGTCGCTGTTTACCCATCTGCATACGCTTTTTATCCATTTTTCCGCGCTGGATCCCTTTTACGCCACGCTGTTCGGTAACGTCATTATGGGGATTGGGTTTATAGTACTGTTCCGCCATAAGGCCAGCCTGGGCGGCGTGAATATTCTGGCGTTATGGCTACAGGATCGTTACGGTATCCGTGCCGGAAAATTACAGATGGCGGTCGATACCTGCGTGGTACTGGCCTCGCTGTTTGTGGTGCCGTTGCCGATGCTGGCGGCCTCGGTTGCGGGCGCGGCGATCCTTAACCTGATTATCGCCATGAACCACCGCCCTGGCCGTTACGCTGTCTGAACCAGGCGCGGCGCCCTTCGTCGCGCAAGGCCGCGAGCGCCACAGCGTCCGACCAACTAATTAATGGAGATTTGCACCGTGTTTCAAAACGTTGATGCCTATGCTGGCGATCCGATCCTTTCCCTGATGGAAACCTACAAGCAGGATACGCGCCCCCACAAGGTTAACCTGAGCATCGGGCTGTATTACGACGGCCAGGGCGTTATTCCTCAGCTGAAGGCGGTAGCCGCAGCGGAAGCGCGTCTGAACGCGCAGGCGCACGATGCTTCTCTCTATCTGCCGATGGAAGGGCTGCCGTCCTACCGCAGCGCGGTTGCGCCGCTGCTGTTTGGTCAGGCGCATCCAATGCTGCAGGCCGGGCGTATCGCCACCATCCAGACCGTTGGCGGCTCCGGCGCGCTGAAGGTCGGTGCGGATTTCCTCAAGGCGTATTTTCCCGGCTCTCAGGTCTGGGTCAGTAACCCAACCTGGGAAAACCATATTGCGATCTTTTCCGGCGCGGGTTTCCAGGTAAACACCTATCCGTGGTACGACGATGCGACCAACGGCGTGAAGTTCGAAGAGCTGATCGCCACGCTGAAGACGCTGCCGCCGCAGAGCATCGTGCTGCTGCATCCCTGCTGCCATAATCCGACCGGCGCCGATCTGACTAACCAGCAGTGGGACAGCGTGACGGCGGTACTGAAAGAGCGCGATCTGATCCCCTTCCTGGATATTGCCTATCAGGGCTTTGGCGAAGGCATGGAAGAAGACGCCTATGCGATCCGCGCGATTGCCGCCGCAGGTTTACCGGCGCTGGTCAGCAACTCTTTCTCAAAAATCTTCTCGCTGTACGGCGAGCGCGTCGGCGGTCTTTCCGTGGTCTGTGAAGATGCGGAAGAAGCTTCCCGCGTGCTGGGCCAGCTGAAGGCCACCGTGCGCCGCAACTACTCCAGCCCGCCAAACTTCGGCGCTCAGGTGGTGGCTTGCGTGCTGAACGACGCGGCGCTGAAAGCGCAGTGGCTGGCGGAAGTCGAGGCGATGCGCGTGCGCATCTCCACCATGCGTCAGGCGCTGGTGGACGTGCTGACCACGGCGGTGCCGGGCAAAAACTTCGATTACCTGCTGAAGCAGCGCGGCATGTTCAGCTACACCGGTCTGAGCGCGGCACAGGTCGATCGCCTGCGTGACGAGTTCGGCATCTATCTGATCGCCAGCGGGCGTATGTGCGTGGCGGGCCTGAACAACGAGAACGTGCATCAGGTTGCCGAAGCTTTCGCGGCGGTCATGTAAGCCGCTGTGGCCGGACGCCCGTCCGGCCTTTTTCACTCTTTTTTCCCTCCGCAGGTTTACCTTTTCCCATCATGCTGCACACTTAACGGAACGTATTCAGCTAAGGAGCATAACGATGTGGTATCAGCAGACAATCACCCTGGATCCCAAATCCCGCGGCTTTCACCTGATAACGGACGAGATCGTCCAGGAGCTGCGGCGGCTTGGCGATGTGCAGGTCGGCCTGCTGCATCTGCTGCTTCAGCATACTTCCGCCTCGCTGACGCTGAATGAAAACTGCGATCCCACGGTGAGAAGCGACATGGAAAACCATTTTTTGCGGCAGGTGCCGGAAAAGGCTAACTATGAGCATGATTACGAAGGCGCGGACGATATGCCTGCGCATATTAAATCTTCGTCGCTGGGCGTGTCGCTGACGCTGCCGGTGAGCCGTGGCAAGCTGCTGCTGGGCACCTGGCAAGGCATCTGGCTGGGCGAGCATCGCAATCACGGCGGCAGCCGCCGTATTATCGCCACGCTACAGGGGGAATGACATGAACGTATCGGATTTACTTTCTTACTGCATGGACAAGCCGGGCGCGGAGCAGGTCGTGCATAACGACTGGAAAGCGACCCAGATAAAAGTGGACGACGTGCTGTTTGCGATGGTACATGAAGTGGACGGTCGTCCTGCGGTAACGCTGAAAACGACGCCCGGGCTGGCGGATTTACTGCGGGAAAAGCACAGCGATGTGGTGCCCGCCGCGCATCTGAATAAAACGCACTGGAGCACCGTGCTGCTGGATGGCTCGCTGAAGGATTCGCAGATTTACTATCTGATCGACGCCTCGCTTCAGCAGGCGCTGGCTACGCGAACGGCGTAGTGAAAGAAGACGCGGCTCAGGCACCCTGATACCCATCGGGCTTCAGGATGCCTGAAGAACGTTTATCCGCGCAGCGTGGCGATATCAATCACAAAACGGTACTTCACGTCGCTTTTCAGCATACGTTCGTAGGCTTCGTTGATTTCGTCCATTTTGATCATCTCGATATCCGAGGTGATGTTGTGCTTGCCGCAGAAATCCAGCATTTCCTGCGTTTCTTTGATGCCACCAATCAGCGAACCGGCGATGCTGCGGCGTTTGAAAATCAGGTTAAACACCTGCGGTGATGGATGATCGTGTTCCGGCGCGCCAACCAGCGTCATGTTGCCGTCGCGACGCAGCAGCGTGATAAACGGGTTCAAATCGTGCGGAGCCGCCACGGTATTCAGGATAAAATCAAAGCTGTTGGCGTGCTGTGCCATCTGCTCAGGATCTTTAGAAATCACCACTTCATCCGCGCCCAGGCGTTTGCCGTCTTCTACCTTAGAAGGCGAGGTAGTGAACAGCACGACGTGCGCGCCCATCGCGTGTGCGATTTTCACGCCCATATGGCCCAGACCGCCCAGGCCCACGATACCGACTTTTTTGCCCGGGCCTGCGCCCCAGTGGCTCAGCGGCGAATAGGTGGTGATGCCGGCGCACAGCAGCGGCGCGGCGCCTGCGGGATCCAGATTCTCCGGCACGCGCAGCACGAAGTCTTCATTGACGACGATCTGCGTTGAGTAGCCGCCGTAGGTGATGTCGCCGGTTTCGCGATCTTCACCGTTATAGGTGCCGGTAAAGCCGTTTTCGCAATACTGCTCCAGGTCTTCTTTACAGCTGTCGCAGGTGCGGCAGGAATCAACCAGACAGCCGACGCCGACTAAATCGCCGATTTTATACTTGTGCGTATGGCCGCCGACGGCGGTCACGCGACCTACGATTTCATGTCCCGGTACGACGGGAAAAATGGTGTTTTTCCACTCGTTGCGGGCCTGGTGTAAATCGGAATGGCAGACGCCGCAGTAAAGAATTTCAATCTGTACGTCGTGCTCACGCAGTTCGCGCGGCTGGAATTCAAAAGGCGCAAGCTTCGCATCGGCGCTTTTAGCGGCATAAGCATGGGTAATATTCATGGACTCTCCTGATAATGGAATGGCGTGTGCCTCACGGCTCATTAAGGATAGTGGCCTGTTCCGCGCAGGGGTATGCCGGAACCTGTTTAAATCTTGCCTGATCCTGCAAGTTTTAGGGGAAAATGACAAAAAACAGGCGCTAATAAGAAAGTTTTATTGCAGACGCGGAAGAAAATGGCGGAAGCGATAACGGCAGTGCAGAGGGAAAAAAGGCGCGAGCCGTTAACGACTCGCGCCTTCGTGGCAAACTATTTCTTTGCCAGTAGCGGTTTAAGGAAGCGTGCGGTATGCGACTCTTTGCACTCCGCCACCGTTTCCGGCGTGCCGGAGACCAGGATCTCGCCGCCGCCGCTGCCGCCTTCCGGGCCGAGATCGACAATCCAGTCAGCCGTTTTGATCACGTCCAGGTTGTGCTCAATCACCACGATGGTATTGCCCTGATCGCGCAGCTGGTGCAGCACGGCCAGCAGCTGCTGGATATCGGCAAAGTGCAGGCCGGTGGTCGGCTCATCCAGGATGTAGAGCGTCTGACCGGTGCCGCGCTTCGACAGCTCGCGGGCCAGCTTGACGCGCTGCGCCTCGCCGCCGGAAAGCGTGGTGGCCGACTGCCCCAGACGGATATAGGAAAGGCCCACGTCCATCAGCGTTTGTAGCTTACGCGCCAGCGCAGGCACCGCATCGAAGAACTCGCGCGCTTCTTCGATAGTCATCTCCAGCACCTGGTGAATGCTTTTGCCTTTGTATTTAATCTCCAGCGTCTCACGGTTATAGCGCTTGCCCTTACACTGGTCGCACGGCACGTAGATATCCGGCAGGAAGTGCATTTCCACCTTAATCACGCCGTCGCCCTGACAGGCTTCGCAGCGTCCGCCGCGTACGTTAAAGCTGAAGCGGCCCGGCGTATAGCCGCGCGTGCGCGATTCCGGCACGCCCGCAAACAGTTCGCGCACCGGCGTAAAGATGCCGGTATAGGTGGCCGGGTTGGAGCGCGGCGTACGCCCGATCGGGCTTTGGTCGATATCGATAACCTTATCGAAATGCTCCATGCCGGTAATTTCGCGGTAGGGTGCCGCCTCGGCGATGGTGGCGCCGTTCAGCTGGCGCTGCGCGATAGGGAACAGCGTATCGTTGATCAGCGTCGACTTGCCGGAACCGGACACGCCGGTAATGCAGCTGAACAGGCCAACCGGCAGCGTCAGCGTGACGTCCTTCAGGTTGTTGCCTTTTGCGCCGCTCAGCTTCAGCACTTTGCTGGCATCGGCTTTGACGCGCTCTTCCGGCACCTGAATACCGCGCTCGCCGCTCAGGTACTGTCCGGTCAGCGACTCCTTCACGGCCATGATGTCGTCAACGGTGCCTTCCGCCACCACCTGGCCGCCGTGCACGCCCGCGCCCGGCCCGATATCAATCACGTGATCGGCAGCGCGGATCGCATCTTCATCATGCTCTACCACGATCACGGTGTTGCCCAGATCGCGCAGGTGTACCAGCGTCTCCAGCAGGCGCTCGTTATCGCGCTGGTGCAGGCCGATAGAAGGCTCATCCAGCACGTACATCACGCCCACCAGCCCGGCGCCGATCTGGCTCGCCAGACGGATACGCTGTGCTTCGCCGCCCGACAGCGTTTCAGCAGAGCGGGACATCGACAGGTAATTCAGGCCGACGTTAACCAAAAACTTCAGGCGATCGCCGATCTCTTTCAGCACTTTCTCGGCGATTTTGGCGCGCTGGCCGCTCAGCTTCATGTTCTGGAAGAACGCCATTGCATGGCCGATGCTCATATCCGAAATAGTCGGCAGCGTGGTGTTCTCAACGTAGACGTGGCGCGCCTCACGGCGCAGACGCGTGCCTTCACAGGTCGCACAGGCGCGGTTGCTGATAAACTTCGCCAGGTCCTCGCGCACCGCGGCGGACTCCGTCTCTTTGTAACGGCGCTCCATATTATGCAGCACGCCTTCGAACGGATGACGACGCACGGAGGTATCGCCGCGATCGTTGATGTATTTAAACTCGATGCTCTCTTTGCCGGAGCCGTACAGGATGATTTTGCGAGCCTTGTCGCTCAGCGAATCAAACGGCGCTTCGATGTCGAAATCCAGGTGCTCGGCCAGCGAGCGCAGCATCTGGAAGTAGTAAAAGTTACGGCGATCCCAGCCACGGATAGCGCCGCCTGCCAGCGACAGCTCCGGGTTTTGCACCACGCGATCCGGATCGAAATATTGCTGTACGCCCAGACCGTCGCAGGTCGGGCAGGCGCCGGCCGGATTGTTGAACGAGAACAGGCGTGGTTCCAGCTCCGTCATGCTGTAGCCGCAGATTGGACAGGCGAAATTGGCGGAGAAGATCAGCTCTTCCGCCTGCGCGTCGTCCATATCGGCGATCACGGCGGTGCCGCCGGAAAGCTCCAGCGCCGTCTCAAAAGATTCCGCCAGGCGCTGTTTCAGATCTTCCCGCACCTTGAAGCGATCCACCACTACTTCGATGGTGTGTTTCTTTTGCAGCTCCAGCTTCGGCGGATCGGAGAGATCGCAGACCTCGCCGTCGATGCGCGCGCGGATATAGCCCTGTGAAGCCAGGTTTTCCAGCGTTTTGGTGTGCTCGCCCTTGCGTTCTTTAACAATAGGCGCGAGCAGCATCAGGCGGCGGCCTTCCGGCTCCGACAGCACGTTATCCACCATCTGGCTGACCGTCTGCGCCGCCAGCGTGACGTCGTGGTCCGGGCAGCGCGGTTCGCCCACGCGAGCAAACAGCAGGCGCAGGTAGTCGTGGATTTCCGTAATGGTGCCGACGGTAGAGCGTGGGTTATGCGAGGTTGATTTCTGTTCGATCGAGATAGCTGGCGACAGCCCTTCTATATGATCGACATCCGGCTTTTCCATCAGCGAGAGGAACTGACGCGCATAGGCGGAAAGGGATTCCACGTAGCGGCGCTGCCCCTCGGCATACAGCGTATCAAACGCCAGCGAGGACTTACCCGAACCCGACAGGCCGGTGACAACGATCAGTTTGTCGCGCGGGATGATCAGGTTGATATTCTTCAGATTATGGGTGCGGGCACCCCGTACTTCGATCTTATCCATTCACAATTCCCGGATTAACACGGACGTCACCATGCCTGTCCGGCACGGCCAGAATTAAGCCTGTTAGTATGGCACAAAAAAAGCTGAATGGATATACAGTACTTTGCTGTATAATACGCCACGGGATCCTGGCATTGCCAGGCGGCGCCAGGGCATTTTGCGATCCTGCCCGCCCCGCCTGCCAAAAGGCTGCGCCTGAAAGCGACCCTTTGCGATCTGCCTCTGAAACCCGGATCCGAAGGTATAATCTATGGGTAGGGCGTGTTAGAATTTCATCCTTAAGCTAAGAACATTTATCGGAGAGACGAACATGGCCAGCAGAGGCGTAAATAAAGTAATCCTGGTGGGAAATCTGGGTCAGGATCCGGAAGTCCGCTATATGCCGAATGGCGGCGCCGTTGCCAACATTACGCTGGCCACGTCCGAAAGCTGGCGTGACAAGCAGACCGGCGAAACCAAAGAGAAAACGGAATGGCACCGCGTAGTGCTGTTCGGCAAGCTGGCGGAAGTGGCGGGCGAATACCTGCGCAAAGGCTCTCAGGTTTATATCGAAGGGGCGCTGCAAACCCGTAAATGGACCGACCAGGCGGGCGTGGAGAAGTACACCACCGAGGTTGTGGTTAACGTTGGCGGCACCATGCAGATGCTGGGCGGCCGTCAGGGCGGCGGCGCACCGGCTGGCGGCGGCCAGGGTCAGAACAACAACAACGGCTGGGGCCAGCCGCAGCAGCCTGCGGGCGGCAACCAGTTCAGCGGCGGCCAGCAGCAGCAGTCTCGTCCACAGCCGCAGCAGAACAGCGCGCCGGCGGGCAACGAGCCACCAATGGATTTCGACGACGATATCCCGTTCTGATTATCCTCGCCGGGCCAAGGCCTGGGCAGACTAAACAGCAAAAACCCCGTTTATACGGGGTTTTTTTATGGCCGCAGTTTTATAGCCGCAGCGGATTAACCCAGCGTGCGGGTGGCGACGCTCTCGCTTTTTACGTTCTCTGCCGCGCGTTTACCGGCCAGGAACGCGTGATCCGAATTGTAGTACTCCCACTCGCTATAGCGACCCGACAGATGAATATCCTGGGTCAGCAGCCACTGGCGGATTAACGCGACGTTCGCCTGGCGGTGATGGTCGTACACCACATAGGCGTAAGGCATATCGACCTCGCTGGCGGTAATCACGGGATCGTCAGCGCGGATAATACCAACCCGAATACAATCCTCCACGCAGCGGGCTATCAGCGCGTCGCCTTTCAGCGGCAAAGGGTGCTCCGCGCAATAGCTGATCTCGCAGGTCAGGCCAAAGCCATCTTTCGGGTTATTAAACGGACTGGCGTTGCCTTGCAGGAAAATGCGGTGGAAGATCGTCTCGCCCGGATAGTAAATCCAGTGTTTCTCGCTAAGGTTAGCGCGGCCGATGCCCAGGTTGACGCAGCGCACTGAAACATGACGCAAATGCCTGGCGGCTGCCTGCACGTTTTGCGGCGCTTCATCGCCCATCAGAACGATCAGTTCCGGCAGCGGCATAGTATTGATCAGCTGCTCATAGCGAAAGGCCCGTCCGTCGGCCAGCAGCGCGGTGCGCGCCTGCGGCAGGATCTTGACGATAGCAGCATTGGTTTCCAGCCTGCATTTCAGATGGGGTAAAAAACCGGACATCAACGCCTGAAAACCGCCGCGCAGCGGATAGCCGAAGCGGGCGTTTGGGCCGACCGGCTTCGCCAGCGGCTTCAGCGCGCCGTCGATAATCTGATCCAAATCCGGTAAGGGCACGCGGCCGCCGAGCCATGAGGTTTCCATTTCGCTCAGCGGCAGCTTCCACAGCTTGTTGTTGTAGGGCAGCGCAAAATAACGCGCGATGCCTTTTCCCCACGTATGCAGGATAAACTGCTCAAAATTTTCCGGTTTGCCGACGGTCAGTGCGCACGCTTCATCGGGCACCGATCCATCCGCGCAGCAGTCGCGGTGGCTAAGACGGTTCTCCGTGCGGCGCAAATACCTGGCGGCCGCGGCGTTAAGCGGCACCGCCTGCGCTTCGGCCTCGCCATAGCGCGCTTCGATAGCGCCAAGGATGCACTCTTTGATCACCTCCGGCGGCAGCCCATGCAGCGCGGACTGGAAAGGGTAGCGGGTGTGCACGCCCTCGCTGTAAACCCAGGCCTCCCGATCCTGCCAGTGCAGGTTATCGCCCAGCAGCATCTCGTAAAGCTGCAGCACGTAGGGATCCTGGGAAAACATAATATGGCCAGCGTAATCGAAGGTGAAACCGGCGTGTTCGACCGAGCGGCACCAGCCGCCGGGCGCGGCGTTTTTTTCCAGCAGCACGGCGCCTTCGCCATAGTGGTAGCCCGCGCTCAGCCCGGTCGGCCCGGCGCCGATAATCAAACAGGGAACCTTCTCTGCCTCTTCGGCCTGCACGTTAAGCCAGGCGACATCCTGTGCCTTAACGGCTGCGTCGGCGGCTGACGGCGCGGAGTGGGCGACGACAGCCTGTGTCATCAGCTCGTGCATTCGATCTGCAGTGCGATCCCAGGACGTCTCCGCCACTTTGGTGCGCATCTTCGCGGCGAGCATCTGGCGAGCGTCCGGCGTCAGTTTCAGCATCTTTTCACAGGCGTGGATAAAGGCCGCGTGACTATCGGCAATTTCGACCAGCCCCGCGTAGTGCCGCTGCACGTCGGCGATAGCCGTGCTGACGACAGGCAGACGAGCCGCCATATACTCCAGCACTTTGGTTGGGCTGATATAGCGCGTGGAGGCGTTCAGGGCGAAGGGCATCAGGCAGACATCCCAGCCCGCGAGAAACTGCGGCAGCGCCTGATAAGGCTGCTGCCCGAACCAGTGAATATTGCCGCGCTGCGGCAGCGTAGCCGGATCGATTTTCACCACCGGCCCGACCATAACGATCTGCCAGTCCGGATGGCTGTCGGCCAGCGCCGCAATGAGCGGCAGATCCAGACGCTCATCGATCACGCCATAGTAGCCCAGGCGCAGCGGCGGCAAATTTTCCTGCAAAGGATGGCCGTTGCTGCGATCCAGCGCCTGCTCAAAATGCACCGCGTCTACGCTGCTGGGGAAACAGTGTACGTGGGGATGCTTGCTTTTTTTCGCCTCGTACAGGCTGGTGCCACCGGTAAACACCAGATCGGCCCGGCTCATCAGCGCGGATTCACGCTGTTGGAGCTGGCGCGGTGCCTGATCGAACGCCGACAGCTCATCCATGCAGTCGTAAATAATGGCGCGCGGCTTCAGGCCCGTCAGCAGAGGCAGCGCCATAGGCGTATAGAACCAAATCAGCGGCTGCTCATCCTCATCAATCAGCGTGGCGAGCAGAAGCTGAAGCGGCGCGATCTGGCTGTCGTGAAAACCCGGCGCGTTGACGTCGGTATGCGGCTGCACCACCGTCACGTTAGGCGCCGGACTGCTGGTATGGATCTCTTCCGCTCCCGCCTGATAAATCGGCTCTTCGACAAACAGGATGCGGTAGTGCTGCGCGAGGCGGGTCAGCAGATGCTGAGGGCGTTGAAAAACAAATCCCCAACGCAGATGACTGAAAACAATCAGGACTGGTATTTTCATATTATTCTCCCGGGCTTCCCTGGCCGACGTGATAAAGGAATGAAAACGGCGCATCGTACGCTGCGCCAGGAGCAGAGCATGGTCATAAGGGTGTTGGAGCTGACGTGCACAGGGATCGGGGCCTTGCCGATCGAGATCCCACAAGCCGCTGCGGGTCCAGAAAGCGGTGTCTTCCCAAAGCGGTCGATCGATAATCGGATAAAGGCAAGCGCCGCTGATGGTGACGCCAGCCAGCTGCGCCTGCGCAAGCTGCGAGCCGATCTCCGCGATCCAGGCGCCGCGCCCGCTGCCGACATGGCTGGTTTCGGCCAGCAGCAGCGGCCGCTGGTAGCGATTATGCAGCTCATGCAGCAGCGCATGCAGCGGCTTGCGGCGTGCGTCGCCAAGATGCCAGTAGAGTCGACGGCCGGAAAACGCTTCCCACTGATTGTCGTGATAATAATTAACGCCAATCAGATCCAGATAGGGCGGCGCGCCGCCCAGTTCGGGCTCGCAGCGGCCCGCGATCATATCCCAGGCCTGATATTGGGATTCAGTTATGCTGCGGGCGGCCTGCCGACAGGCTTCGTTTTCTTCATCGGCGATAACGTGGATCAGGGGATCGCAGTGCAGAAAGCGCGCGCGGGGATCGGCAAGGCGAATGGCGTCACAGGCGGCCAGCGTGGCGCGCACCAGCTGGCGCTTGGCGGCAAGCGCGCGGTCATTTTCCGGGCCGCCCGCACAGGCGAACAGGCCGACCGAGATACCCCAGCTGAGGAAAGAAATCTCATTCATCGGCGCGTAAACCGGCGCTTCCGATCCTGCATAGAACGGCGCCAGAAATTCCGCTAATGCGCCGCAAAATGCAGCGAAACTGCTGATAAATTCGGAAGAAAACAGGTTCAGGTATTCAGGCCAGCCGTAGTGGCACAGAGTCCAGGATATCTGTATATCGTGTTCGCATGCGGCCTGCATTCGCAACGCGACGGAAGAAAAATCGTAGCCCTTTGCCGTTTCAGCGAGCCGCCAGCCGACGCTTTCGCGCACGGTGGAAATATTAAAATGTTTAAGCCGGGCATAATCCTGTCGGGCCTGCGTCAGGTGGTCGGTAATCGCATTCATCGACAGGCGCAGGCCCTGCGGATTAATGTGATCGGCTCCTTCGTAACCTGCCTGCCAAAAACTGCGAAATGGCGCCATGCAAAATTCCCTTACCGTTTAAAAGAGAATATTTTCCCGCCAGCGTCAGGGGGCCGACGGCTGGATAGCAGCTGTGCAGGCCGATTACGATCGGTCCGAAAACCGTTTCCACGCCGTAAAAAAGGCAATATCCGCCGTAAGCTGGCGAACGGGGGAAAGCGGTAAAATCAGTGAGGAGCAGAAGAAAAGGCGGCTGGAGACTGAACCGCACAAGTCGCCGCGCCGCAGGCCATACTCAGCCAGGCGGCGAAACTTTGTACTGATTATAGACAGCATCCGGAAATGCAATGTGATTTTCGTCTCTTTCAGGAAAGTTCTGGCGCTGTAAAAGCACGCTAAACTTTTCCGACGAGAAGGCGGCCCGAAAACAGAAACGCCGTCTTATACACAGGGGATGACATTACGGGAGCGTGAAATGGCAACAGATCAACAGGTTGAAACCGCAAGAGGCGCATCTCCGTTTATTGCGGATTGCTCGCTTAAGGACGTAAAGCTGCCAAACGGGATAACGCTGCGCGTTGCCGTTATGGGGCAGGGTAAGCCGCTGGTGCTGCTGCACGGACATCCGCAGAACCACCTGGCCTGGCGGAAGATTGCGCCGGCGCTGAGCCAGCACTACACGGTGGTGATGCCGGATCTGCGCGGCTATGGCGACAGTGATAAACCGCCAGGCGATGCCGATCACCGCTGCTATTCCAAAAAAGTGATGGCGCAGGATGTGGCCCAGCTGATGGACGCGCTGGGCTATGACCGTTTCGCTTTTGTCGGCCACGATCGCGGCGGCCGCGTCGGACACCGGCTGGCGCTTGATTATCCTGATCGGGTGGAGCGCTGCGTTTTTCTCGATATTGCGCCGACGGCAACCATGTATGCGCAGACCGACAAAGCGTTTGCAACCCGCTATTTCTGGTGGTTTTTCCTGATCCAGCCCGAGCCGCTGCCGGAAAAAATGATCGGCAACGATCCGGCTTTTTTCCTGCAAAAGCATATTGAAGGACAGCTGAAAACGCCTGGCGCCACGGAGCCGGAAATTTTCGCCGATTATCTGCGCTGTTACCGCGATCCTGCGATGATCCACGCGGTCTGCGAAGATTATCGTGCCTCGGCGACAATCGACCTGGCAGACGATGCGGCGGACAGCGATCAACGTATCCGTTGCCCTTTGCTGCTGCTGTGGGGCGAGAAGGGCACGGTAGGCCAGCTTTACGACGTGGTCGCCACATGGCAGGAAAAAGCCCTGTGCGTCAGCGGCGAGGCGTTGCCGTGCGGGCATTCGCCTCAGGAGGAGGTGCCGGAAAACGTGCTGGCGACGCTGCTGCCTTTTCTGGCTGAGGATGAGGAATAGCCGCGCCTGCTCAGCGGTGCCCACCTGCTTGTGAAGGGAGAGTAGCCGCGCCTGTTTATCGGTGGCCGCCTGCCTGAGAAAGACGAGTAGCCGAACCTCGACTGCCTGCGACGGCTTCTGAAGCCGCGACGCCGACCAGGTCAGGCGAGCCGGATACCCGCGTCGATCATAAACTGCGCGCCGGTGCAGCCTCGCGCCTCATCGGAGGCCACAAACAGCGCCATTGCGGCCACGTCGCGACCCTGAAGCACTATCTTCAGCGCCTGCGCGGCCTGAATTTCCGCCTGCGCTTCCGGCGTGCGCCACAGCGCCTGCTGTCTGGGCGTGGCGATTGCGCCGGGTACCAGACAGTTGACCCGGATACCGTACTGGCCCAGCTCACGCGCCAGCGTCTGGTTCAGCCCGATAACGGCGGCTTTGGCCGTGGTGTAACCGACCATCCCGGGGCGGCCTCTCATAAACGAGGTTGAGCTGGTCAGTAGAATATTCCCCGATCCCTGTCGGCGCATAATCTCCGCCGCCGCCTGGCTGGCGAAAAACTGGTGATCCAGATTCACCGCCAGCCGATCGCGCCAGTATGCCGGCTCCACGCTAAAGAAATCGTGGCGATCGTCATTGGCGGCATTATTGATCAGCACGTCCAGCGCACCTTCCTGGCTGGCGATATCGTTAATAATCGCCCGACACGCCGCGCCGTCACGCAAATCGCAGTAGTGAAAAGTTGTGCCGAGCTGCTTTGCCAGCGCTTCGCCGCTGCGATCGATATCCAGAAAATGCACCTTGCCCTGCTGCTGAGCGAAAGCCGCAACCAGATCTGCGCCGATCCCGCTTGCGCCGCCGGTGATGATGATGGTCTTATTTTGCAGGCTGCTATAGCGAGTGTAAGTTTCGTTTAACATTAAACGCGTCTCCGGAGGCGGATTTGAGTTAAGTGCATGAAAACAGACGAAAGCGCCCGCGTCTTTTTTGCCGCAGCGGGCCAGCGTAATAGCGTAAAATCATAGCGTATTGGCGCTGGCTGGTTTCTAAACCGGCGGCCAAAAAACCCGGCGCGAATAAAATATAAAAAATAAACGTTGCTTAACAGAGTCAGGCATGACTTAATAGCGTCATCGGTTTGGAATACAGACCTTATGAAAGCAGTTTTAGTAAAGCAGTCCTCAGCGCAAGCGTTATCCAACGATATCCTTCCTCCTGATCTTCTTCTAAGTGCCCAATAAGTTATGCTCTGGAAACAGGCCTTCACGCCAATTTAAGTGGCTCAAAATTAAGGAAGTATCGATGTCTGGTAAAATGACTGGTTTAGTAAAATGGTTTAACGCGGATAAAGGTTTCGGCTTCATTTCTCCGCAGGACGGCAGCAAAGACGTATTTGTACATTTCTCTGCAATCCAGGGTAATGACTACAAAACGCTGGACGAAGGCCAGAAGGTAGAATTCACCATCGAAAATGGTGCTAAAGGCCCTTCAGCTGCAAACGTCGTCGCACTGTAAATATTATTACCACACTTACGATAGCGATGAAGGCAGCAGCCTGAGCAGTTAAGTGGAAAATAATAACAGTGACAAAAAACCCGCCTCGTGCGGGTTTTTTTACGTCTGTGGAAAAGGAAGTCACCGTCCGGAGGAGAGTTCAGTTCCCGAATAATCGAACATTCCCGTACGGCAGTCCAGAATGACGTAAGCTTCATCACTGCCTTTGCTGCCGCTGACCTGGAGCTTGCCGAACCACATCTTGTTCCCGAAAGTCGGGGCGGTATTAAAACTCAGGCTGTCCAGGCCGATAGCCGCTTTCCGCTCATTTTCTCCAGCCGAACGCAGCCACGACCGAATATATTCCTCGCGGACCTCTTCCGGCGTAAAGCGCGGACAGGCCTGCTGAAAAGCCTCATCGGCAGGCGCAACGCGTGAGTAAATCATCAGCGCCGCCAGGCAGGCCAGCGTCAGCACGCCGCCCAATAAAAGCGTAATAAAGTAAGAAAGGGGCTTCCAGAACCTGCGCATCGTACCTCCCTGTAAAGTCACCTCACGACACGCTACCGGAAAAGCATAACGTGTAACAAGACGGGCGTTTAGTCAGTCCAGCCTAAGCTTTCTACAATGGCCCGACGGTAAGTGGTGTCGATCTGCGCCGGCACCCGGCAGATATAATCTTTAGCATGTTCCCGCGTCTCGCCCGTCAGGCTGTCCAGATAGGCCAGCGCCGCCTCTAAAGAAGGCGTACGGCTCTCAATCTTATCGCAGCACGGCGGCAGAGCCGTCCAGATCACCGCATCAATATGCCGGTCGTGCGCCCATTTAGCCAGCGCGCCTGCCGGCCTGTCGGTCACTATCAGCGAGCCGATGCCGTCGCTACGCTGTGCCGGAATGGCCTCGCGGGCTTTCAACAGTTCACACGCCGTCGCGAGGTCATCAACCGTCAGCCATGCCCACAGCGCAGGAACGGGATCGGCGTTGATACAGATAGCCGTCGCCAGCTCGCCGCCGTCGCTGATGCGGGAAAATTCTATCGGCACAGGCGGCCCATCTTTATGCCATTCGCCCTCGACCGGCAGCACGCCGGATTTCCAGATAAGCGATCCCCAACCCAAACAGGCAATTCTCATTCTATTTTTCCTCGAAGACAGCGTCCGATAACTATGGCCTGATTACCCCAGGCCCGCCAGAGCGATGCGGTGAAAGATGAAAACCGTGGCTGAATGAGCCTGCTACGGTTATAAAAAGCGCAAAAGCTGACCGGCACGCGGCGTTTGTAAGGCCGCAGCGTAATGCGTTTTGGCGGGCAGATGAAAAAATGCCGCTCAAACGCATCAGCAAGCTGAGGATAAACAAAGCAGAACAGGGCTATTGTGCCTGAAACATCAGGGTATCGGTGCTAAAGGATCCGTCCGGCTGGAGGGCATAATGGCGCTTCACGCTGGCGGATGCTTTTTCCTGCAGCAAAAGGATCGCCTGCGTCAGCGTCTGCGGCGTTTGCATTCTTTCGATCCACGAAGCGAACGCCAGATCCAGACGATCCATCACCAGCCGGTTAACGATCATCCCGCTTTTGTTCGCCATCTTCAGCCAGTCACCCTGCGAGTAATTGCGTACGTGAGAAGGATCGCGCAGCATCTCCACCGTTTGCAGCCAGACATCCAGTACCGGCTGACCGGGCGAGGCGGTATCCATCAGGATAAATTTACCGCCCGGCTTCAGGACGCGTTTTACCTTGTGCAGCGCCTGGCCGACGTCGTACCGGTGATGCGCGGAATTTATGCCGATCCCGGACGCGGACTGCCAAAGCGCGAGCTAAGGCGCGCTGGTTACGCGCCCTGCCAGGTTTCGTGCAGGGAAACCCACTGTGGATGGCCGTCGATCAGCCGGAACACCGCCGTTGACCAGCGCGCGGTGGCGGCTGCGTCTGGCCGGGTCTGCCGTTCAAGATAGCGTACTACCGCGCCGCCGGGCCAGCTTTCCACCAGCGTCAGTTCCTCAAGCACGATAGCCAGCCCCGGCCTGCCGCCGCGCTGCGCCAGAAAAAAGTCGCTCACGCTGGCCATATCCATGCAGCGACCGGCAGGAGGGATCATCACAAAGTCCGCGCTGAAGCGATTTAAAAGCGCCTGTATGTCGCCGCTACCCTGACCAAGCCAGTTTTCAATCGCCACGTGGGCAGCGATAACTTCCGTAAAATAAGGGTTCATGACTTCTCCGGTTGGGTTAACGTCGTTTTTCACTCAGGCGTGTTTGATAGTCGGCTCGCAAAGTACCGGAAAGTTCAGCGAGTTGGCGATAAAACACTGCTCATGCGCTTTTTCGTGCAGCGCTGCCGCCAGGGTAATATCGTCACCCGCGCGTAGCGTGATTTGCGGCTTCAGGACAATTCGGGTAAAACGGCCGCGTCTGGCTTCCAGCATGGTGCCTTCCGCCCTGTCGCAGTAGCTTTGCACGCTAATGCCCGCCTCGGCGCACAGGTGCAGATACCAAAGTTTATGGTAGGCGGAAGCGGAAGCCAGCAGCATCTCTTCGGGATTCCAGCGGCTGGCGTCGCCCAGAAAAGCGGGATCGGCGGAGCCGGCTATCTCTGCTTTAGCGTCGGCTACCACCTTAAACTGGCGGTCGTAGGCCTTGTAATTTTCGGTGCCCTGGCCTTTGTTGCCGGTCCACTCCACGGTCACCTGATAGTCATGCTCGCGATCTGCCATAGCGCTTCTTCTGTCCTGTTATTAACAAAATCAGAAGATTAGCGTTTTCTGCCCGCATTACCAGACGCATTTACAGCCTTTAGCGCTTTTCGGACAGATGCCACAGCTGTTCCGCCGTAACGGTAGCGCCGCCGCAGACAATCACCAGCGGTTTCCGGAAAGCCGCCAGCAGCGGATGGCTATCGTAAATAACCGCCAGGCTTGCGCCGCAGGCTGGCTCGGTCAGCACGCGATGATCGTTCAGGAAGCGGCTGCACGCGGCGATAGCCTGGCTGTCGGTAACCAGCGCGCTGTGGATCGGATGCGTAGCGGCGCAGCGTAGAGACTGCTCGCTGACGCGCTTTGCACCCAGCGAACCGGCCACGCTGTTAATAGCGGCCAGCTCCACGGTATGACCGGCCTGCAGAGCCGCATGAAAGGAGGCTGCGCCTTCGGTTTCCACCGCTATCACGGGGACATCGTGCCAGCCGTTGCGCTGCAACCCTTCCACCACGCCGTTCAGCAGGCCGCCGCCGCCAACAGACAGGATCACCACGTCAGGTTTACAGCCGTCAGCGGCCACTTCATCGATCATTGTGGCATGGCCCTGCCACAGCAACGGATCGTCAAACGGGTGCAGAAAAGCATCCTTGCTGCCTGAGAGCGACTGAGCGTAGTGGTTGGCTTCCTGCCAGGACGCGCCGTGTACGATAACCTCTGCGTTCTCCTGACGCAGCAGCTCGACGGCGCGCGCGGAAGTGGTTTCAGGCACGACGACGATAACGGGTACGCCCAGCTGGCGACCGGCCCAGGCGACCGCCATGCCCGCATTGCCGCCGGAAGAAGAGACAAAGCGTTCGGCACCCTGGTGTAAATAGTGCTGGCAGGCCAGCCCGATACCGCGGATTTTAAAAGAGCCGGGCGGCTGAAACGCCTCCATTTTTAGCCAGACGTCACGTCCGGCCAGCAGGCTGAGCGCACGTGACGGGATAAGCGGCGTTGCTTGGTGTAGGTGCATATTTATTCCTGAAGGCTAACGAAGATGGGCAGTGGCAGATACGGCCCGGACTTCTGTTTCTACATCCAGATTGAAGGCCAGCTTGCTGCCTGCGACCGAACGGGCCGGGAAACCTGCGTAGCGCTGTCCGCCCGGCCTTTTGCCGTACGCAAAAGGCCGGATGAACGCGGGTTGCGCAGGTTAACCTCGCTCCGCGCAGCTATTCAGATCAGGCCTTCCGCCTTCAGCGCGGCCTGCACGGCGGGCCGTTCCGCGACGTTGGCAAGGTAACGCTGCACCGCAGGCCAGTCGTCCAGGCTAAATCCAACCACTTTGCTCCAGCCGAGCACGGTAAACAAATAGGCGTCGGCAATAGTGAAGCGGTCGCCGGTCAGCGTGGTTTTACCGTCGATTTCATTTTCCAGCCAGTTCAGTCGGCGCGTCAGCTGAGCAACCACCGCATCTTTCCACTCGCCTTTTACCGCCGGGTTAAACAGCGCCGCCAGCGTCTTATGCAGCTCGGCAGAAATAAAGCTCATCCACTCCAGCACGGCGTAGCGCGCTTCGCCCTGCGCAGGCAGCAGGCCGCTTTCAGGGTTTAAATCCGCCAGGTATTGTGAAATCACCGCGCCTTCAGTCATCACCCTACCGTTGTCCAGCGCCAGCGCGGGCACATAGCCTTTACTGTTGATGGCCCGAAAATCTTTGCCGCTGCGGGTGGTTTTGGTTTTTAAATCTACCGCCTCCAGCTCGTGCGCCAGGCCAGTTTCGTGCAGGACGATATGCGGGGCCAGCGAGCAGGCGCCGGGAGAGTAATAGAGTTTCATATTCTTCCTTAAATGGTAATGAATGGCCTGATGACGTTACTCCCGCCAGAGAGTGATAACAAGCCTTTCGGCTTTGGCAAAGCGCTAAGTTTTACGCGCGGTTTTTTCATTAATAACTTTATTATCAATAGTTTAATTATTACATTTGCACTGTGTTCACTTCTTTAAGCCTGTATTCTGAGAGATAATTCTTTTCGATTTCAGATGCCCCTCGCAAAACCCCCCGTTCACCCGTTTTTAATTTCCTTCCGTCACTAATATGTAAGTTAATCGTAATGATCCACCGTTTTATCTTAAAAGTGTAACTAAAAATAAACATTCCGCTTCTATATTGGCCTTCCAAAAAGAGGGGGAGCCTGATGCGTAGCTGGAATGAACCTGTCAAAAATAAAGCCCATATTGAACTGATCCCGATGATTGACGTGATGATGTTCCTGCTGGTGTTTTTTGTTCTGATCAGCCTGAACGTTATTCCTTCCCAGGGAATGAAAACCCAGCTGCCGGGCGCGGCCAGCGCGCAGCAGTTAAAACCGCAGCAGCACGCCATCGTTACGCTGGGCACGGATAACCGTCTGGAGCTGGACGGACAGCCGGTGACGCCGGAAACGCTTGTTAACCGGCTGAAAGCGCAGCAGGAAAACGGCCAGAAAACGGCGATCGTGCTTAACAGCGATAAAAGCGTGCCCGTCGAGCGGCTGATTGCCGTAATGGACAGCCTGCGGCAGGGCGGCTTTACCGCTATTTCTATCGCAACACGGAAACTATGACATGTACGCCGTCTATCGTTTTCGCCATGCTTTTAGCTGGCTGCCCGTGCTGATGGCGGCTGGCTGGGTGCTGATGAACCAGCACGCCACGCTGAAAATTGAACCGCGCTACGACGAATCAACCATGGAACTGGCGCTGGTGGAACCCCCATCGGCTGAAACGCCGCCGGTTGAGACACCGCCGGTTGAGACACCGCCGGTTGAAACGCCTTCCGAACCACCAGCGGAACCCGAGCCTCAGCCCGTAGTGGAAACGCCGCCGGAACCTACGCTCTCCTCGCCTGAACCCGTTGCGCCGCCGCCGAAGCCCAAACCGAAGCCAAAGCCAAAACCGAAAAAGGCGATCGAGCCAGCCAGTACTTCGGTTAAACCTACCGCCGTTGCAAGGCCGATACCCGCCGCGTCGCCGGTCGCCACGCCCAAACCCGTCGCGCCGCGCGTCAACAGCGGCGCCATCGAAAACGGTTGGATCGCAGAGCTACGTCACGATCTGGAGGCACAAAAACGCTATCCCACCGGCCGTCAGGCCTCGCTGGAACGCCCGGAAGGCAGCGTGGAAATCTGGCTGGAAGTCGATCGCAGCGGTCGCGTACTGGCTTCCGGCATCAGCAGTAAAGCTCGCAATATGCTGCTTAATCGCGCCGCGCTGGGCAGCTTACAAAATATCAGGCAGGTCAAGCCGTTCCCGGCCGACGCCTTCGCCGGACAAAACAGCAGGCGCTTTACCGCCACGCTGAATTATCGGGCGCCGTGAACGCCCAACATCAAAACAGGAAATAATAATGAGCATTTTTATACGTTCCGGGGTGTGCCTTGCGGTGATGTCGGCCTTATCAATGGCGGCACAGGCAGCAGAGAGTACCGATGTCGGTGCCATTAATGTTCAGGGCGAGACGCTGGGCGGCGGCATGATGGTGCAGGAAGAGTCGGCGAAAGCACGTTCTACCATTACTAAAGAGGCGATGCAGAAGCAGGCGGATATGGCGGGAAACGCGCTGGATCGACTGAAATATACGCCCGGCCTGAACGTTAACAGCAACGACGCCAGCGGTTTGAGCGGCGTTGATTACACCATGCGCGGCATGAACTCCGATCAGATTGGCCTGTCGATCGACGGCATTCCAATTAACGACTCCGGCAACTACGCGGTTTACCCTAATCTGGTGGGCGACGCGGAAAATATCGAAGAGGTGTTTGTGACGCAGGGCTCGTCCGAGGCAGACGGCCCCCATATTGGATCGAGCGGCGGCAATATCGGTCTGGTGACCAAAAGACCCGCAAAAGATTTCGGCGGCTTTGTGAAGCAGACGCTGGGCAGTAACAATCTGAGTAAAACATTCGCCCGTCTGGAAACCGGCGAATATAACGGCTTCAGTAACTGGCTCTCTTATTCGCATACCGAAGCGAAAAAATGGCGCGGCGAAGGACGCTTATATTCCAATAAATTTGAGATGAACTCGCTCTTCGAGGCGGAAAATGGCAACAGCAGCAACCTGATTATGAAGTATAACCGTCAGGAAAACGCCAATTACAATACGTTAAGCAAGGCGCAGTTTGAACAGGACGGACGCTACGCCAACGATTATCCCGCTACGCCGCAGTACAATAGCCGTGGTCAGCTGTCGAGATACTACAAGCTGAACCGTAACCCGTTCGAGAATTTCACCCTCAGCTTTACGCAGAAACTCCAGCTGCAGGATAACCTGTCGCTGACGTTGCAGCCTTACTATTACTGGGGCAACGGCGGCAGCTTTACCGGCCAGAGCGCCAGCACGCTGGGGCCAACGTCCGATCAGGCGGGCCAGTACGATCTCAGCAACCTGACCAGCAATATTTATTACCGTCCGTCGTGGACACAAACCTGGCGGCCCGGCATCACGACTAAACTGAAGTGGGATATCAACGAGCAGCACAGTCTGGATCTGGGCTACTGGTATGAACGCGCTCGCCAGCTACAAACGCAGCCTTATGTGGCGATCAAGAGCGACGGTAATCCAGCTGATCTGTGGGGCGATCCGAACGGTGCCGGACAGGTAAAGGATGCCAACGGCAACACCGTGCAGGGCCGCAACCAGTATACCATCACGCCCGCGCAAAAAATCTGGCTACAGGATAGCTGGTTCGTCACGCCCGACTGGACGCTGGTCGGCGGTCTGGCCTGGCAGCACGTCGATCGTCGCGGCGAAAACAAAGGCAGCCTGGAAAACGCGCCGGAGCATCGCCACGCCACCTATCACAAGTTCCTGCCGAACTTCAGCGCCAGCTATCGGCTCGATCAGCAGAATCAGGTGTTTTACAACCTGACGCGCAATATGCGTACACCGCAAAACTACGTGCTCTATAACGTCGGCGATTCGATTAATACTAAACCGGAGCTGAGCTGGAACCATGAGCTGGGCTGGCGCTTTCAGCAAGACGATATGCTGCTCAGCGCCACGCTGTTCTATTTGCGCTATACCGACCGTCAGATTTCCACCACCAACCCGGATGGCGACTACGAGATGATGAACGTCGGCAAGGTGGAAAACCGGGGGCTGGAGGTCGAGTGGAGCGGCAAGCTGCCCTATAACTTCAACTACTACACGTCTTACACCTATACCGACTCCGAGCAGAAAGATAACGTCACGCGGGAAGATATCTCTCTGCCGACCAGCGGCAAGCAGCTGCCCAACTCGCCCAAAAATCTGTTGAACCTGACGCTGGGCTACGATGATGGCCGCTACTACAGCAGCGTCAGCGGAAAATATGTCGGCGCGTTTTACGGCGATATGACCAACGATGAAAAAGTGGGCGGCAGAACGGTGTTCGATCTGGCGGCAGGCGTTTATTTGCCAGTGGATAAAAAGATCGTCAAAAGCGCCGCGCTGCGGTTCGGCATCCTCAACCTGCTCGATAAGGAATACCTGACGTCGGCGCGCACTACGGTATTTAACGCCGATGCGCGTAACGGTCTTAGCGCCGCCACGCCTTATTACAATGTTGGCGTAGAGCGTACCTACAGCGTTTCGCTGGAAGCCACTTTTTAACCGAAAGAGAGAAGAAGATGAATGCAACCCTGATGCACGATGCAATCTTTTATGTCATGTACTTCTCGCTGGCGGCAGCGCTGGTGATTATTATTGAACGATCTATCTGGTTTGCGTGGACGCGGCGGCAGGCCAGCCAGCTGGCGGCGGTACTGACGACGGAAACGCACGCGCTGCCGGAAAGCGTAACCCGACGCAGCAGCGTGCCGCTGCGCGCAGTGCAGCCCGTACTGGCACGTAAAGCGCAGGCTTCCGCCGAGGCGCTCAGCGACGAGGTCGACGCGCAGTATCTGCTGAGCAAAGCGGCCATGACGCGCGGCCTGTGGCTGCTGGAAACGGTGGTGACCGCCGCGCCGCTGCTGGGGCTGCTGGGCACGGTAATGGGAATTATCGACACGTTTAAAGCGCTGGCGGCGGCAGGCGTGTCGGACGCCAGCCAGGTTTCCGCCGGGATGGGCACCGCGCTGTACGCCACCGGATTAGGCATCGCTATCGCGCTGGTTTGCCTGGTTAGCAATAACTTTTTGCAGAACCGTATGGAGCGCATTAATGAATTACTTAAGGTGCTGCTGTTGCGGGCGGCTACGCCCGTACAGCGGGCCGGGCCTGTTGCCGGGCCGCAGGACAATGGCGTGCGCCGCTATGCGTGATCTTGCGCAGCGGTGCAAACGGCTGCTGTGCGGCGGGCTGCTGCTGTTCAGCCCGCTCGGTGAGGCAAATTTCGCTATCGCGGGTTATGAACTGGTTTATGATGCGCCCGTCGAAACCACCCTGACGGCATCAGATTTGCGCAGCAGTGCCGTGGTGTGGCAAGAGATGTTCGCCAGCGCCCGTACGCAGATCGATATTGCACAATTCTATGTGGCCAACGAGCCGGGTTCGCGATTGGATAAGGTGATCCAGACGCTGCGGCAGGCTGGCGAACGCGGCGTAAAAATTCGTTTTTTAATGGATCAAAAGGGGCTGAAGCTCAGCACGCCGGAAACGCTGGCGCAGCTGAAAGCCATTCCGGGACTGACCTTGCGCATTATGCCTTTCGCCCGCCTGGCTGGCGGTATTATTCATGCCAAATACCTGCTGGTGGATGGTAAGCAGAGCTTTGTCGGCAGTCAGAACTTTGACTGGCGGGCGCTGGAGCATATCCAGGAAACCGGTCTGCTGATTAACGACGCACCTGTTGTAGCGCAAATTGCCGCCATCTTTAATCACGACTGGGCCGCGCAGCCGTTGCTGGAGGCGGGCGAAAAGGTGCCCGAAACCGGTACGGATGCGTTGCCTGCCGATCTTCGCGCCGGCCGTTATCTGGTCGCCAGCCCGCGCGCCTGGAATCCGGCAGGTATTCCTGATTCGCAGCTGGTGCTGCCGCAGCTGCTTGCTTCCGCCAGAAAGCGTATTCGGGTGCAGGTAATGGAATATGCGCCGCTGTCGTTTGGCGAAAATCGCACTCGCCCCTTTTATGCCGTTATCGACAATGCGTTGCGCGCAGCAGCGGCGCGCGGCGTACAGGTCGAGCTGATGGTCGCCAACTGGAATACCAAACAGCCCGATATCGCCTGGCTGAAAAGTCTGGCGCTGGTGCCGGGCGTAACGATAAAAATCGTGACGATACCGGAGGCGAGCAGCGGTTTTATTCCCTACGCCCGCGTCGTGCACAGTAAGATCATGACCATCGACGGCGAACTGGCCTGGACAGGCACCAGTAACTGGAGCGGCGGCTACTTTGATAATTCACGCAACCTGGAGCTGGTGCTGAATGATGACGTCATGGCGGCGCGGCTGGATGCGCTTTATGAGCAGCTGTGGCAGAGCCGCTATGCCGCGCCGTTACGCATTGATGCCGACTATCCTGCGCCCGATCCCGGCGGTCTGCTGCGGGAAAATGCGCCGCGCCGGGACGCGCCATAGCGCTAAGCATGAAACACCAGGAGAGGGCGGTATAAAGCATCAGCAGCACCCGCTGCCGCCAGAAACCGGCCCGGCTTGTAAAGGATAACCTGGCTCCAGCGGGCAGGCCGCGTCACAGCCAGGCAAAACCCCTGGCTATCAGCAAAGCCAGCCCCAGAGTTGTGGTCACAATTGCGCCGAACAGCAGGCGAAAATCCATGCGCGCCTCTTTTTTAAACTCACGGATGTCGCTTTTGATTTCCTGAATAGCTTCCTGCATATGCCCGACATCGGTTTCCAGCCTGGTGACTCGTCTTTCCATCTGTTTGCTCTCCATTGCGGTCTGAACGGCAAAGCTGACGCTTACGATAATTAAGACAGGAGTTGCGGCAGCGCGATAATCTTATAACCACATAAAAAAAGCGGACACTGTTTTTTGACGGCGCAGCGGAAAAACATTGAGGACTTCGGCATGGCTCGCATTTGTCGTCCGGATTTGCAGGCTGTTGCAGTTATCAGGCCGCTGCGGCGCCTGCTGCCCTGGCTAAAGTCATGACCCGTTGGCTACGGCGCGACACGGTATAAACATTTACCAAAAATAATGCGGAAACGGGTTCATTCAGGGCGATGAAAAGGTAAATTAACCGGCAGCGTGGAGCCGCCACGTAAAAGCGTAACGGGCAGAGATTTGTTGATGAAAAAATGGATACTGGCGCTGGGCATAGCGCTACTGGCGTCGCAGGCCGGCGCGGCGGAACAGGATCCGCAAAAGGTAAGCCAGGATTTTTACAGCTGGTATCTTAACGCGTTGAGCAAGGATGAAAGCCCGATCGACGAGCACGATCCGGTGTTAAATCAGTATGTCACGCCGCAGCTGCTGCAAAAGATCAACGTGCTGATCAAAAGCCCTGACGGCATGGACGACGATTTCTTTTTGCAGGATCAGGATTACAGCGACAGCTGGGTGGATCACGTCAGCGTTAGCCGGTTTACCGTCAACGGCGAAACCGCCTCCGGCGACGTGGCGCTGGGCAAGGATCCAGAGGATCGTCAGCTGCTGCTGGTCACGATGCGCAAAGATCGCGACGGCTGGAAAATTGATGATGTGGTAAAGGAAAGCCGCTAAGGTGAACCGCACGCGGGCCGGTACGGTCACCTGTGGCACGCGGCTCAGCGGATATGCGCGGTGAACTGCCCGGCCAGGGCGTCCAGCAGCTCGTAGCGTTTCCGATACTCCGACCGTTTCTTGCTGCTTATCTCCTCCAGCGGCTTGCGTGCAAACGTCGTCGGCAAGCGACAGAGTTTTGACGACAGCGGCACAGCGTTAAGCGTCTGCCAGAATTCGTCATAGCTGGCATGAAACAAACTCTTCTTTTTCAGGCGATAGCGCCAGCTGCGGAAAATATGGCCGGTGTCGCTGACGGCCTGGATCTGCGAAATCCCCGTTGCCTTACAGAACAGCGCCAGGGTTTCCATCAGCAGGCGTTTCGGAAATAAACCATAGCAGGCCTTGGTCGCCGAACGGATCAGCTCGTGCGGCGTATCGCGATGCGCGCCCTGAATACCGCCGACGATCGCTACCTTTTCACCTTGCTGCTCGGTTACAGCAAAGGTCACTATCGCCAGCTTGATCCCGTCCTGGCTGAAAAACAGATTGACCTCGCCTTCTCTTTCACAGCGTCCGGTACAGGCCATGGTAATGGAAAAGCTTTCGCCACCTTTGCCTGCAAAACGCAGCAGCTCCGCCCCTTGTTGGCTGAGCAGCGCCTGACGAAAGACAGAGTAAGGCAGGTCTCTGGCGAATCGGTAGTGCGCGATAATCGCCCCGGCCCGATCCGCCACCGGCATGCCGCCATAGAGATAGGGGCGATGGATCTTGCTCGGCAGCGTATGCTGGACGGCCAGTATTTCACGCATCACCGGCTCATGAATAATCGCATCGGTCAGTTTCAGGGTCTGCCGCGGACAGGCGAGCGAGCGGAACAAATACTTGAGGCGATATTCCCGGTCATACCACAGCTTGCCCGGTTTCAGCCTGCCCGTAACCAGCGACAGAAAAAGGGTCAGGCTGCTCTCCTGACCTGACGTAAGTGTGATATCGGACATCTTCGGCGTTCCAGTGGAAAAAACTCAGTTGAACACCGGCAACCTCAACATTGAGTAAATGACGATTTACAAGTTAAGAGCATTGCTTGTTGGTTGAATGAATGTTTAATTTATTAATCACTTATGCCAAATCAATTGCAGGAAACAGACAAATTAAGGATGACGTTCGCTGCTAACGTTATACTTTTGTATTAAGCAGAAGAGGGTTCCTCGCTCAATTTTCCGGAGGCTGGCTTGCAGGGTGTTCCCGCGCAGTTTAATGATGAAAAAGATCGCGCCCGCTTTTGCCAGCTTGATGGCCTGACGGGCGTAGAGCTTTATCAGGCGCATATTTCGCGCTACGCCTTTGAGCCGCACACGCATGAGGCGTTCGGCATCGGCACGATAGACGCAGGCGCGGAGCGTTTTCGCTATCGCGGCGCTGTGCATACGGCACCCGCGCAATCGCTGGTGTTAATGAATCCGGACGAGCTGCATACCGGCGAATCGGCCAGCGAAGAAGGGTGGCAGTATCGTATGCTCTATCTCGATCCGGCGCGGCTGGCCGCCATAACGGGCGAGCAGGGCTGGTGGTTTACCGAGGCGGTGTGCTTCGATCCGCCTCGAGCGGCCCAGCTTTCCGCGCTGTTGGCTATGCTCTGGCAGGTGCGGGATCCGCTGGCGAGAGACGGCATTTTACTGACAGCGATCGACCTTTTGCGTCCCTGCGCCCGGATTGGCGATAAGATGGCAGCCGCGCCCAGGCACCGCTTCGACCTCATAAAAGAGTATTTACGCGACAACCTTGCTGACAATATCACCCTGAACGAGCTGGCCGCGCTGGCCTCGCTCAGTCCCTGGCATTTTCAACGACAGTTCAAGGCGCAGTATCACGTTACGCCGCATCAGATGCTGATGGCGTTTCGCCTGTGGCGCGCAAAAGAGCTGCTGGCCTCGGGCCGCCCGGCCGCTGACGTCGCGCTGGCGGTAGGCCTGACCGATCAGGCTCATCTGACCCGCAGCTTCGCTAACCGCTACGGCACTACCCCGGTGCGCTATCAGAAGCAGATAAGAGGCTAAGCGCAATCTGCTACAATCTTTTCCCCTGACGGCGCGTCAGAATAGCGTTTTCGCTTTAATTAACGGGATCGCTGTTTATGTTTGCTGGTGTCTTTTTTGCCCTGAGCGCGGGACTGATGTGGGGACTTATTTTTGTGGTGCCTCTGCTGGTGCCGGATTACCCGGGCGCGCTACAGTCGGTAGGCCGCTATGTGGCTTTCGGCCTGATTGCTCTGCCGCTGGCGTGGCAGGATCGACGCCGGTTGCGTCAGCTGTCGCGCGGCGACTGGAAAGAAGCACTCAAACTGGCGCTGATCGGTAACCTTCTTTATTACACCTTTTTAGCCAGTGCTATTCAGCGTACCGGCGCACCCGTTTCCAGTATGATTATCGGCACGTTGCCGGTAGTTATTTCCGTCAGCGCTAACCTGTTTTATGGGCACCATGAAGGGCGGCTGCCGTGGCGAAAGCTGGTGCCGGTACTGCTGCTGATCGCGCTGGGATTAGGCTGCGTCAACGTTGCGGAATGGCAGGATAGCGCTCAGCATGGCGATCTGCCACGTTATCTGAGCGGCATAGGGCTGGCGGTAATGGCGATGATTTGCTGGACATGGTATCCGCTACGCAACGCTCGCTGGTTACGCGCGCATCCGCAGAAAAGCGCGACGACCTGGGCGACGGCGCAAGGCATAGCCACGCTGCCGCTGGCACTGGTGGGCTATTTGCTGGTGAGCATTCAGCTGCACGTTACCCGTCCCGACTTTTCGCTGCCTTTTGGCCCCCATCCCGCTCTTTTTATCGCCTTAATGATCGCGCTGGGCCTGTTCTGCTCCTGGCTGGGCGCTTTGTGTTGGAACGAAGCCAGCCAGCGTTTACCCACCGTGTTGGTTGGCCCGCTGATTGTTTTTGAAACGCTGGCGGCATTGGCCTACACCTTTTTATTAAGGCAGGGCTGGCCTTCAGCAGTAACGGTCTGCGGCATTCTGGCCCTGATAGCGGGCGTAGTGCTGGCGACACGTATCCAACCTGAACCGGTTAAGAAATCCGTCTTTTCTTAAGAGACTGGCCGAAAAAGGCACAGCCTTTGGCAAACTATTTTGATTAAGGTAAAAAAAAGAGCGCTTTTCGTGCTCTTTTTTTATTGCCGCTGGCTGTAATTTCCGGAAGTTTTTAGCTCCATGTGTGATTTTTATCACGTTTTTTTTCCGATGCGGTGAGGAAAAAAAGCGGCTTCCATCAAAGACCGCTATGACACAGTGACCGATTGTTCCGCTATAAGAATAATCGCTAATCGGATTTGGTTATTTTCAAACACAGTCAATTCTTACTACACATTCAATATTGCTTCTTTTTTGAGACTGTTTTAGCAGCAACAAACCATTTTTAACTCAAATTTTAATGAACAGAAACGGAAGAAAGGACGATGCCCGGCAGATGGATACATTAATAAATCACAGGAAAAGATTAACTCTGCACATCAATGTCGGTCGTAAAGGTCAGGAATGTTAAGGTCTGTTGCATTATCGTTGGTCTTGAAAGCAGGGTAGCGAAACGGAGGAGGCCGGAGTGGCGGGGTTTTCACGCGAAAGGACGCATGGCGAACGGCAGAGAACAGTGAGAACTGTAAACCATTCGTAAACTGATAAGTATTATCATTACTGAAGTAGATGCCGGGTTTTCGGGTCGATCTGTAAGAAGGTTTTATGTCAGAATTGGCGCATTTATCGTTGACCAAAAAGATAAATGCGCTCTTAACTGTATGAAAGTAAAATAATTTTTCTGGTGACGATCAATTGTGGTAGCCTGGTGAGGCGGGTTTATAGGAATAAACTCATCACCGAATCAGGTCGCCATAAAAAGGAACGGTACTTTTTAATTAAAGATCGGAATATTTTAATTTGGTCCTGAACAGTAAAAAAATTGCGCACTGCGTCGCAATTATTGATTCTCACAGTTGTAAGGATAATGATAAACGCTGCGGCTAATATCCAGCAAGCGGCAGCTCCGGCGCGTGCCGATATCAAAAGTATCCTGAAGAAAATTAACCGCCTGACGCTTATCATTGGTAGTAAAGAAGTTTTTCAATACGCTCTGCAGCATTTCTTTATCTGAAGAGAGCATCTGGAGTTCGCGTTCCATACTGTGTACGCGCTCTTCTAACTCCTTGATTTTTCTTCCTTCTTCCGAGAATAGCCCGGCGTATTTCTTTTTCCAGCTGTAGAATGTGGCCTCAGAAATCCCCAGTTCTTCACAAATCTCCTTAACCTTTACGCCGCATTCAGATGCTTTAATGGCACTGGTGATTTGCTCTTCTGTATATCGTGACTTTCTCATGGATGCTATTACCTTTCTTAACTATAAAGTGATGAGAATGGCTGCACTAAAGAATGGATCTAATTTATCCATTAATCAGGACAGCGACGTTAAGTGCGCGATTTGAATTGCAGGCTTTAAGTTAAGGGATTATGAATAAATATCATCATGGGATTTCTCCTATTTTATTTGCAAAGCACCTGGTTAGCTTTCGATAAAGCGCTTTTTGTTATAAATTCGATTCATGCCAGCAGCAAGGCCAGTTAGTAATTCAGAATGATCCAGCAGGCGGAAGAAAAAAACTGTGCCAAGATATTCTCCAGCGTTGTTCGTGCTGAGGTGGGTTGCTAACCAGTATCAAGTCCAGGAAGAATCAGACGGTTCGTTAAAAAAACGATCTGATAAAATAAAATCTTTTAAATAAGAGCGGTGCGCTATCGCCCGTAAAATAATATTCCGGACGCTTATTTTGCCAGGCCCAGGCCAGGTTTATTTTCTCTGTGATAGACAAGGATGTACTGACTTTCGTTATAAGTTATTAGTTCTACGAAGGAAGCTTCAATGAAACACAGTGTCGTTACGAACGCTGCCTGGATGATGTCAGAGAAGGTGGTTTCGGTTTTTGGTGTAATTTTTGTTACATCCTATGTTGCAAAATCTTTTGGGCCATCTGTTTTTGGGCAAATCGCATTTTCTGCATCCATTTTTTCCATTGTTCAAACCGTAGCGATTTTTGGTACGGAAACCATCCTGTTTAAAAGCATCAGCAAAAGCGCGGCGAAAGGCCTGCGGCTGATGGCCGTGGCAAAACAGCTGCGTATGGCATTGTTATTATTACTTTCTTTGCCGGTGCTGGCGTGGGTCTGGCTGGAGATGCGTGAAAATTTTTTGATTTTTGCCGTGGCGTCGTTTCTGTCGGCTATTTTCGTGACCCAGGATATTTTTAGCGTTTATAACAATGCGCGACTGGAATCGCGGATGAACACGGTTGCGAACGCAACGGGAATGATTATCAGTTTCGCCATTAGCTTTGCTATTGCGTGGTTCAAGCTTAATCCGCTACTGCTGTCCTTCTCGATTGTTGCGGTGACGCTGGTGCCGTACCTGATTAAGCGGACGATGTTTTATCAAAAAAACACCATCAGCCCGCCAACCAGGCGCAAGCACCGCAGCTATCTGCGCTATCTGTTCCATGCGGGACTGCCGCTGGCGATCTCCAGCGTGTTTATTTCTGTTCAGGTGAAGCTGGCGCAGTTTTTCCTGGTCGGCGTGGGATCGGCACACGAGCTTGGGCTGTTTACCGCTGCGAATACGATTTCTGCCTCATGGATATTTATCCCGGTGGCGATTATCACCTCCAGCTTCTCGGAAATTTTCCGCGAGCGGGCGGATGTAGCTTTGAGACTGGCCGCCAGGCTTAACGGCTACGTTATGGCCGTTTCACTGTTTATGCTGCTGATTGTTGCGCTGTTCGGCGAAAAAATTGTCAGCCTGCTTTACGGTCATGACTATCAGCAATCAGGCGATCTGGTCACGTTGCTTTCTCTGGCGACCTGCTTTTCAGCAATGGGTACCGTAGCCTATCGCTACATGGTGAAAGAGGGCGGTTTTAATTATCTGCTGGTGAAAATTATTTTACTGGTGGCGGTCAGCGTAGTAACCAACTGGTTTTTCATTCGTTTTTGGGGCTTGACGGGTGCCGCGTGGAGCGTGCTGGTCACGGAACTGTTATCCCTGACGCTAATGAATTATTTCTTTAAGAATGGGGTCATTCTTAAGATGCAGCTTTCCTCACTCAACTACAAAACCTATAGGTGAGTAAGAAAATGGTAGACGCAAAAAAACAACTTAAAAAGGCCGCCCTGAATTGCATCCGAATTATGCCGTGGTCTTGCCAGGACAGATTATATTATTTTCATCGGTTTAAACGGATGCCGCATATTCGTCATCCCTATTCCTTTAATGAAAAGGTACTGTTTCGCAAGTTTATTAAAGGCGATTACGATTGTTACGCCGCGTTATCAGATAAGATCCTGGTGCGGGATTATATTTCCCACAAGATTGGTGAGGAATACCTGATCCCTTTGTTACACACCACGGATAATCCTGAGACGCTGTTTGAGCTGGAAACGCTAAAAGATACGGTCATTAAGCCAAATCACGGTTCAGGGATGGTTAAAGTCTTTGTAGAAGAACCTGATTTTGTCGAAAAACATCAGCTTATTGAACGCTGTGGTGAGTGGCTGACAAAAGATTATTCGCACGAAGCGCGTGAAATCCATTACCGCTATATCAAACCGCAGATCATGGTTGAGCAGCGGGTAGGAGACGATAAGTCTACGGCGATTGATTACAAGTTTCATATGTTTAACAAGCAGGACGGCCACTTTGAGTATGTGCTGCAGGTGGTGTTTAACCGTAGCGATAATCAACCGCTGTCGATGCTGTTCTATGTCAATAATCTTGATAGCTGCTTCTACCGCCGCTTTGATACTGCCGGACTGGATATCAGCCACAACCGGGCCGCGCTGGAGAAGGCGCTGGCGCTGAGCAAAAAGCTGGCCAGCGATTTCGATTACGTACGGGTTGACTGGTATATCAGCCAGGGCGACGTCTACTTTGGCGAGCTGACCTTTACGCCAGGCGCAGGCCTGATGCCGGTGCTGAAGCACGGGCTGGACGAAATGATGGGCAAGATGTGGCTGCAGGATGGTCAATCAGCCACCCAGGCGGAGCGGCAGGAAAGCGCGCCGTCGACGGCGCAGAAGAAACAGTAATAAAACCCAGGACGGCCGCAGGCCGCTCTGTTCAGTAAAAATGGAGTTGTCGTCCCGCGAAGGGCACTACCGCAAGCAGGAATCTGCTCAGCGCGTCCTTAACGGGCTTTTCGTCAGTCAGTTTTCTCTCTTCTGACGCCAGAGGCATGAATCTGGTGTTGCCTTGCAGGAAGCAGAGACCGTGCGCAGGAAAACTGCATAAACGGGTAAAGCAGCTGACGGATTTTTTATGTCTGCCGGGAAAAATGAGACGCGGGTGTCGCGATTTCGGATGGCGAGAAAACGCTATTTTGAAGAAATTTTTCCTCAAACAATTATAAAGCCTGCAAATGAGGTCGAAAATGCTAAAACTCAAAGCAGAAATAAGAAAAGGTTTCCTGTTCCTTTTCAAAAAAATGCCCTGGTCCTACCAGGACAGAATTTATTATCTGCATAAATTTAAAAAATTACCCAACATACACCAGCCGAAACTGTTTAATGAGAAAGTTCTGTACCGCAAATTCGTCACCGGCGACTACCTGCGTTATGGCATGCTGTCCGATAAGCTGTTGGTTCGTGACTATATTTCTCAGACCATTGGGGATGAATATTTAATCCCGCTGCTGCATGAAACAGCCGATCCTGTCACGCTGCTGGGGCTTAGCTCGCTGAAGAACACCGTGGTGAAGCCCAATCACGGGTCAGGCATGGTGGAGATTTTGCTGGAAGAGCCGGACTGTTTGCAGAAACAGCTGCTGATCAAGCGCTGCGAAGAGTGGCTGAGCCGGGATTTCTCGCACGAAGCGCGTGAGATCCACTATCGCTATATCAAGCCGCGCATTCTGGTTGAGCAGTACGTCGGCGACGGTAAATTTGCCGCCGTTGACTACAAGTTTCACATGTTTAACAAGAAAGACGGTACTTTCGAGTACGTTTTGCAGATTATCTATAATCGCTGCGGTAATGCGCCGCTGTCGATGAACTTCTACGTTAACACGTTGAAATCTTGCTTCTATAAGATCCGTGATACGGGGCTGGATATCAGCGGCGACCTGGAAACGCTGGAAAAAGCGCTGGCGCTGAGCAAAAAGCTGGCCAGCGACTTCGATTACGTGCGCGTTGACTGGTATATCAGCGAAGGGCAAATCTACTTCGGCGAGCTGACCTTCACGCCGGGCGCAGGCATGGTAACCGGTCTGGATCAGGGGCTGGATAAGATGATGGGCGACATGTGGCTACAGGAACGTAAGCCAAAAACGCTGAAGGCGATTGGCGGCGAAGCGGCGGCGATGGCCGGGACGCTGAAGAAAGTATAAAGACGAAAGCCGCATGATCTTCATGCGGCTTTACGCTTTTATGGCAGAGGATAATCGGCTGGCGTATGGCTCATGACATCGACAAACACGTCTTTGGTGATATGCCAGAAGTTAAGCAGGTTATCCATGCTCAGCGTGATACCTAACAGGCCGGTGACGAACCAACACGACATGCCTATGCCAACGCCGGTAAAAATGAAGGCCATGCCGTTGCGGCTGGACTGACGACATTTTACGTTAAAGGTGCTGGCGAGAAACATCATGACTGCACTAACCAGTTCCCATCTCATCAGCACCAGGCTAGCGGTTAAGGTACCCATATCTCTGAAACTCCGCGTCAATCAGGCCTGGCAATAGAAAAAGCGTCATCTGTCCGGACGAAAAGGCCAGGATTGCTTTTCATCGGGGCGGATACAGGGAGTAAGTGTGATGACGGTCACATTATAGCATTGCGTCAGGCGAGTTTTGAACACTTTTAAGACCGCTTATGGGCGTTTTTTGATCGCGCACAATAATCACATTTATTTCCCGTAAGTTAGCGGTGATATTGCGCGGCGGGCGTTAAATAGCGCCTGAAAAAGTTAATATCTTTTTAAATTACGTTCAAACTCAGGTTATTTTTGAGACAAGGAATGAGAGTAATTTACATCATTTCGCCCACCGTTCCGAAATTGCCTTAGCGCTTTTAACTTATTTCTCCGCGCCGTTATTTTTATCTATTCGCTGAATTATGCCAAATTATCTGGCAATAGTTGGCTCCTTTGGGATGAATCTGACCTGTTAAAAGTTGTATGGGATGAAGAGGAGTTGTAGGATTTTTGAAAACTAATTTTTGCCATTTTATTTCCTGCATAAGCTATCAGCGGTAAACGCGCACAGGATGGCAATAGCAGGAATTTTACGTCAGATAACCGGAGCCTGCCTGTTTGCCTGTGGCTGTTCAGGGTCGAAAAGCCATTTTTTGCCCGCAAACAACATTCCCCTCGCGTGCAGCTTGCTCTTTACCTCAGATCGGGGCAGCAGCCTGGTCCCGGCAGCGTTACTGCTACGGGCGGTCGCCAACGCAAGCCCCCAATGCAGAAGCGCTGCATGAGCGGAGATCCGTTCGGTTGGCGTGGGAGGAATCATGGATCATGACCGTCCCGCGGGAAACATTACCGCGCAACCGGCAGCTAAGCCGCTGCCTACGCTACGCAAGTCGCTACGGCGTATTCATTTAACTATTATTCTTGTCTCGCTAACGTTCAGCGGCATTTCACTCTCGCTGCTTTCGGTGCTGGCTTTGCGTAACTACGCCGAAAACAATTCCGAGCTGCTGGCGACGACCATCAGCTACAGCGCCGGGCAGGCGGTAGCGACAGGCGACGGCGCAGCGGCGCGCGCTATCCTCCAGGCTATCGGCGCGAAAACACAGTTTGGCCAGGCTAGGATCCTCGATGCGGATCGCCGTTTGCTGGCAAGCTGGGCTGCAAACGATAATCGCGACAAGAGCGCCTTCAGCGAGCTGGTATCGCGCTGGTTATTTCCCAAACCGGTGCAGATCCCCGTCCTGCGCGGCGGTAAAGAAATTGGCACCATCTGGCTGACCGGCGATGGATGTCGGGTAATGCATTATCTTTATCAGGCGCTGACATGGTTGGGATGCAGCATGTTGCTCTCCGCGCTGCTGGCCTTTTATCTGTCGCGCCGAATGCATTCAGGCATCGTCAGCGCGCTGTCAAACATCGCCTGCGTGGCGCATGAAGTACGCAGGCGACGAGCCTTTTCATTGCGCGTGCCTTCTTCTTCTATTGCCGAATTAAACAAGCTGAGCGGCGACTTTAACAGCCTGCTGGACGAGCTGGCCGACTGGCAGCGCCATCTGCAAAGCGAGAATGCCACGCTGGCCCATCAGGTGCGGCACGATGCGTTAACCGGCCTGCCAAACCGCACGGCTTTTGAGCAGGAGCTGCACAAACAGCTGGACAATCCTTTGACCGCCGCGCGGGTGGCGGTGCTGTTTATCGACGGCGACCGTTTTAAAGAGGTAAACGATCGCTACGGCCATGCTGCTGGCGACAGGGTTCTGACCATTACCGCACAGCGCCTGCGCGCACGCTTGCGCAAAGGCGATTTGGTGGCGCGGCTAGGCGGGGATGAGTTTGCGGTACTGCTGTTAGCGATTGACAGCGGCGAGCAGGCAGGCTGCGTTGCGCAAAGCGTTATTGAGGCGATGCGTGAACCCATAAGGCTGGACGACGGCACGATCCTTACCCAGTCGCTGAGTATCGGCATCGCGCTGGCGAAAAATCATCATACCGGCGAGGCGACCATCGCCCAGGCCGATGCGGCGATGTACCACATCAAAGCGCTGGGCGGCGGCTGGTATTTTTCGCCCGCGCTCTGGAGCAGGCGGCAGGCGTCGGCGGCGCTGGAGTGCGAAAGCGTTTAGCCGTTGGTGCTGACCGCTGACGGGAATTCAGAGCAGTCAAAATAGAGCGGACGCTTTTGCTGACGGCGCATGGTGTTGCGCCAGGCCGTCGGCGTCTGGGAAAACTGGCGGCGAAAAACGCGCGAGAAAGTCTGCTGCGAGTCATAGCCATACTGCATGGCGATATCAAACACCGGACGCTGTGTCTGGCGCAGCTCTTTCGCGGCCAGCGTCAGGCGACGCTCACGAATATAGTTGCCCAGCGTCTGTTTGGTCACGGCGCGGAACATGCGCTGCAGGTGCCATTTCGAATAGCCGGATCGCGCCGCAACGTCATCGATAGAAAGCGTTTTGTCCAGATTGCTGTCAATCCAGTCGGTAAGCGCGTGAATAATCTCATCATGCATACTGGTCTTCTCCCTGGGGCTGGCGGCCGATCGCTATGGCGAAAAAGAGGGGTTCGCCTTCTTAAGGGCTGGAGTATAATTCCTCAAGTTAACTTGAGGTAAAGCGCAAAATGAAAAAAAATCCCGTACTGAACAAGCGCGAACTGACGCCCGGCGACGTGGCCGCACGCTGCGGCGTCGCCGTCTCGACGCTGCATTTTTATGAAAGCAAAGGCCTGATCGTCAGCTTTCGCAACGGCGGCAACCAGCGCCGCTATCATCGCGATGTCCTGCGCCGGGTGGCGGTCATTAAAATCGCCCAGCGGATCGGCATCCCGCTGGCGACCATCGGCGAGCACCTGGTGCAGTTTCCGCCGGGCAAGCGGCTGTCGCCTAAAGAGTGGGCGCTGCTGACCCGTAAATGGCGCGAGGAGCTGGACAGCCGCATTGATACGCTGATCCGACTGCGCGACGATCTGGATGGCTGTATCGGCTGCGGCTGTTTATCGATGGAGGACTGTCCGCTGCGCAACCCGGATGACCGCCTGAGCGAGCGCGGCACGGGCGCAATCCTGCTGGAGCCTGAACGTAAATAAGGCCGTCTATACTGATAGCACTTCGTTTACGCACAAGGAAAGGTCATGATCACCGTTCACCACCTGAACAACTCCCGTTCGCAGCGTATTCTCTGGCTGTTGGAAGAGCTGGAAACGCCTTATCAAATCAAACTGTACCAGCGCGAAAAAACGATGCTGGCGCCCGATTCGCTGAAAAAAGTGCATCCTCTCGGCAAATCGCCGGTGATCACCGATGGAAATCGGGTGATTGCAGAGTCCGGCGCAATCCTGGAATACCTGGCGGAGCACTATGACGCAGAAAATCGTCTGAAACTCACCACGGAAGATGAGCGTATCGAGTCTCGTTACTGGCTGCACTATGCGGAAGGTTCACTGATGCCGCTGTTGGTGATGAAGCTGATTTTCAGCCGAATGGGCGAGGCGCCGGTGCCGTGGCTGCTGCGGCCGGTGGGCCGCGCCTTTGGCAAGGGTGTGCAGAAGGCGTTCCTGGATAAGCAGCTCGCCACCCATCGCGAATTTATCGAGCAACACCTTGCGGGCAACGAATGGTTTGCGGGGTCGCGCTTCAGCATTGCCGACGTGCAGATGAGCTTTCCGCTTCAGGCGCTCAGCGCGCGCGGCGGCGCAGGCGACTCCCCTGCCATTCAGGGCTGGCTGAAGAAAGTCCAAAGCCGTGCGGCCTGGCAGCGGGCGCTGCAAAAAGGCGGTGCGCTCACTCTTGAATGAATCATCGCGCGGCGGCCCCTGACGTTTCATCGCGCCCGCGACCATAAGAAAGTGCTATGACCGCGCTTGTCGGCGAGCCAGCTAAAGTCTGCTCAGGCAGGCGCGGACGTAAAAGAGACGAAAATCTGCCGCCTTCCCGGCATCAGCAGTTGAAAAGGCGGCCTTAAAGGCAGGATAATCGTTTGCCTTTATAAAAAGGGCATTATGCCTGTCGGGTTAAACGTTTGCTTTTTTCCGATCGCGGCTTCTTTACGAAGTTTTGGCGATCTGCAATAGCGCTATCAGGGATGTAAACGTGGTACCAACCCGCCATCAGGCATCGATAATTCATAAGAAAGTTCAGGGGATTTCCATTATGTCGACTCATCATCAGACCGGCGGAACGTTAGACGCCTGGTTTAAAATCTCTGCACGCGGCAGTACCGTCCGCCAGGAGATTTTAGCCGGACTTACCACCTTCCTCGCCATGGTCTATTCGGTGATTGTTGTGCCGTCCATGCTCGGCAAGGCGGGCTTTCCTCCCGCTGCCGTTTTTGTCTCTACCTGCCTGGTGGCGGGCTTCGGCTCGGTCATTATGGGGCTGTGGGCGAACCTGCCGATGGCAATCGGCTGCGCGATCTCGCTGACTGCCTTCACGGCTTTCAGCCTGGTGCTGGGCCAGCATATCAGCGTGCCCGTAGCGCTGGGAGCCGTATTCCTGATGGGAGTGCTGTTTACGCTGATCTCTGCAACCGGCATCCGTGCCTGGATTTTACGCAACCTGCCAATGGGCGTGGCGCACGGCACCGGCGTCGGCATCGGCCTGTTTCTGCTGCTGATTGCCGCTAACGGCGTGGGCCTGGTCGTAAAAAACCCTGTACCTGGCGCACTGCCGGTCGCGCTGGGCGATTTCGCTTCCTTCCCCGTGTTGATGACGCTGGCAGGCCTTGCGGCAATCTTCGGTCTGGAAAAGCTGCGCGTGCCGGGCGGGATCCTGCTGACTATTATCGCCATTTCCGTGCTCGGACTGATTTTCGATCCGGCCGTAAAATATCAGGGGCTGTTTGCCATGCCTTCACTGTCGGATGCGCAGGGCCACTCGCTGGTGTTCAGCCTGGATATTCTGGGCGCGCTGAAGCCTGCGGTATTGCCAAGCGTGCTGGCGCTGGTGATGACCGCCGTGTTTGACGCCACCGGCACCATCCGCGCGGTAGCAGGCCAGGCGAACCTGCTGGATAAAGATCATCAGATCCTGAACGGCGGCAAAGCGCTGACCACCGACTCGGTCAGCAGCATCTTTTCCGGCCTTATCGGCGCTTCGCCTGCGGCGGTGTATATCGAATCCGCAGCGGGCACGGCGGCGGGCGGTAAAACGGGCCTGACCGCTATCGTGGTAGGCGTGCTGTTTCTGCTGATCCTGTTCCTGTCGCCGCTGGCTTATTTAGTGCCGGGCTATGCTACCGCGCCCGCGCTGATGTATGTCGGCCTGCTGATGCTGAGCAACGTTTCTAAAATCGACTTCAGCGATTTTGTTGACGCCATGTCCGGCCTGCTGGCCGCCGTGTTCATCGTGCTGACCTGCAATATCGTTACCGGTATTATGCTGGGCTTCGGCTCGCTGGTCATTGGCCGCATCTTTGCGGGCGAGTGGCGCAAGCTCAACGTCGGCACCGTGGTTATCGCTATCGCGCTGGTCGCTTTTTACGCCGGCGGCTGGGCTATCTGATCCCCTTTTACGAGGCCGGTTTTTCCGGCCTCCGTTCCGAATTTTTGCTTTTTTCCACGCAATAGCACACATCAGCTTTTTCAAGCCATCCCATTTTTGCTTTACTATTACACAGGGCATTATTTGTTCCGAGCCTGATATTTTTGTCGCTATCTGGAAGCTATGAAAGGACAACATGGAAATCTTTTTTACTATTCTCATCCTCACGCTGGTGGTCTCGCTCTCTGGCGTAGCCGCACGCATTATTCCTTTTCAAATCCCCCTGCCGCTGGTGCAAATTGTGATGGGCGCGCTGCTGGCGTGGCCGACTTTCGGCCTGCACGTCGACTTCGATCCCGAGCTGTTCCTGGTCCTGTTTATTCCGCCGCTGCTGTTTGCTGACGGCTGGAAGACGCCAACCAGCGAGTTTTTGCATCACGGACGCGAGATTATCGGCCTGGCGCTGGTGCTGGTTTTGATCACCGTGGTCGGCATTGGCTATCTGATCTACTGGCTGGTGCCGGGTATTCCGCTGCTGCCCGCCTTCGCGCTGGCGGCCGTGCTGTCGCCAACCGATGCCGTGGCGCTCTCCGGGATTGTCGGAGAAGGGCGCATCCCGAAAAAAATTATGTCGATACTGCAGGGCGAGGCGCTGATGAACGACGCTTCGGGCCTGGTGTCGCTGAAGTTTGCCGTTGCGGTCGCGATGGGCACCATGGTGTTCACGGTTTCTGGCGCGTCGCTGGAGTTCGTAAAGGTTGCCGTCGGCGGTCTGGTGGCCGGTATTGTTATCTGCTGGCTGTACGGCAAGTCGCTGCGTCTGTTCAGCCGCTGGAGCGGTGACGATCCGGCTACGCAGACGGTGCTGCTGCTGCTGCTGCCTTTTGCTTCTTACCTGATTGCCGAACATATCGGCGTATCGGGGATCCTGGCCGCCGTTGCGGCGGGCATGACCATTACCCGTTCGGGCATTATCCGTCAGGCGCCGCTGGCGATGCGTCTGCGTGCCAACAGCGTCTGGCAGATGCTGGAGTTTGTCTTTAACGGCATGGTGTTCCTGATGCTGGGCTTACAGCTGCCGGACATTTTACAGCTGTCCGTGACTCAGGCAGAGGCCGATCCTAACGTCGATCTGTGGATGCTGGTGCTGTCGGTGGTGCTGATTTACGCCGCGCTGATGATCGTCCGCTTCGCCTGGCTATGGACGATGCGCCTGATTAGCCAGCGCCTGCTGAAAAAGCGTCCAATGGAGTTCAGCAGCTACAGCCTGCGTGAGCTGCTGATTGCCTCTTTTGCCGGCGTACGCGGGGCTATCACCCTGGCCGGCGTGCTGTCCATTCCGCTGTTTCTGACCAATGGTGACGCTTTCCCGGCGCGCTACGAGCTGGTTTTCCTGGCAATGGGCGTGATCCTGTTTTCGCTGCTGGTCGGCGTAGTGTTGCTGCCGCTGCTGCTGCGCGGCGTGGCAGGCAGGGATAAGACGGCGCACCGCCATGAGATCCAGATGGCGCGCGCGGCGATGGCGGAAACGGCTATCGACAGCCTGCACAAGATGGAAGAGCGGCTGGCGGCCGATACCGAAGAGAATATCGACGCTGACCTGGTCAAAGAAATCGCGTCGCGAGTGATTGGCAATATGCGTCGTCGCGTGGACGGTAAGGACGATCTGGAGCGGGCGCTGTATGCGGAAAATCTGGAGCGCCGCTTCCGTCTGACCGCGCTGCGCGCCGAGCGCGGCGAGCTGTATCACCTGCGCGCCACGCAGAAAATCAGCAACGAAACCATGCAGAAGATGCTGCACGATCTCGACCTGCTGGAAACGCTGCTGATCGAGAAAGAAGAGTAGCGGGAAGACCGCGAGCCGCCCGGCTCGCGGTCTTTTTTATGGCTACTGCTGCTGTAACGCGTTTAGTCTTCATGCTTTACTAAAGGGCCATTTTCTTTCTGGTAATATACGCCGCCCTCAACTGTATACCATGTTGAGCCATCCGCCGCTTGATGTAGATACATGAGGAAATTTTCTTTTCTGATACAGCGTTCCGGTACGTTCATATCGTCAAAACAAAGCAAATAGTCGGTATCATGACTGGGAAAGAAGGTGGTTTTATCCGGCGTTTCGGTCTGATAACCCTCGCCAAAATCCCAAATATTGATGGTAGAATTTCCAGCATCAAGCGCATATTTTGCTTTCAACATAGCCGAATTTTTTTTCCACCAGCTAATTTTACCTTTATCGGTAAGAGGAAAGTTTCTTACCAGAAGATCATCCTGATGAACTGCAATAATCTCCACCGGCTGCGACAGCATAAAAATGGCATACAGCCAGGCAACGATAACAAAAGCTGGGAAAATATTCTTAACCGGCTTCATGGCTAATTTCCCGTTAGAGTGACAACCGCTTCCATATTGGTAAAAAAGGGTCTGTACGCGAAGTTTTGCCAACGTTGTAATATAAACCAGATGCGAAATATATTTAGCGAATGAAAACGAGGATCTAAAATGTCTCGTTCGTCCAGACCAAAATGGTCCTGTCCTTTATATTGCAGCACAGCCCTGTAATCATAGCCGTTCGTTTCTAAGGATTTCAGGATGATCTGCGTAGCATAGATACCATGAACAGACATGCCCAGGCCATTAATCTTATCCTGCCAGCGATCGAAATGGGGTAAGAAGCTGTTAGCAATTTCAACGGTAAGATCGTGCTTTAAGTCATCGGGGAACGTTCCCTTATTAGTTATTAGCGTTCGGGAAATAAAATTTCTGATTCGGCTGACAGAGCTGTTTTGCTTGAAGCGCTCGCCCATAATCAGCCGCCGGTAGGCGCTATTCAGTTCATTACTGGAAAAGGCGTTGCCTCCACCATATTGAAAATGGTTAACCATAGCCAGAAATAAGCTGCGGTGCCCCATGAAAGAGAAAGGAGTCGCGTCGCGTCGGAACTCATCAAAGAGCCTGCCCGCCACGTCCTGACGACGCATTTTATGGCGTATAATCCCGTAGTTACTGATGGGGAAATCCGTTCTCTCTGCCCGCCAGGGATCGTACTGACCGGATACTTTCTCCAGCCGATAGAAGTTCTTCAGCTGCAGCTCGCTTAAATCGCCGCACTGCATATCATCGGCACCGTAATCATCCATGCGTTTCTGCGTCTGAAAAACATCGAAGGGCAGGCGTAAAGCCTGTAGAGAAGGTGACATGCAATATTCCTTTTGCTGGTCAACGAGCGCTATTGCCCGGTTTTCTGTTAGTTTATCAGCTTAATTTATGTTCGTCATGCTGCGTTAAGAAAATCGCCTCTGTCATCTGATGTTATTCAACCGTACAGCGAAAGATAAATTCTTCATATAACGGTAATTATATTTTGGAGGAAAAGTAAATATTATGATAAGGGGGGTAACCGGTGGTTTATTCTGCTTGCTGCTGTTCTGATGAAATGAGAGGTTCCGCCAGGCTAATACTATTTTCTTTTGCTTTTGTTTTGTAAACGGCAGGAAAACGCGCTTTAAGGCTCAGGGTTGGGTCTGGTAAATATCAGGCCAGTCTCTGACGTAACAGTTCTGCTAATTATTGCTGATGAAGTCATACGCTTTCATCCGTGCCGATCTATATCTTCTTCGGCATTCTTTTCCAGAACGCAGAGGCAGCAGACAAGCTGAATAGCAATATCCGTAAGAGGCAGAACGAATAAGGTTAAAAGACAGGTAAAAATGCGCCTGTTTAGCGTCTCCGGGGCCGCTGCCAGCGCCCCCGTTTTTTATACCGACAGCGTTGGCGTCTGACCCGGCCAGAACTGGCGACAGCAGGCGATCCAGGCCTGCGCGCTCTTTGAGAGGTAGCTGCCTTCCCGCCAGATCAGGCCCAGCTGCCAGACCAGCTCCGACTCCAGCGGCAGCCACAGCAGATGGCTTTTATCCAGCCGCTGGCAGATCGGCTCCGGCAGGATTGCCACGCCCATACCGGCCTGTACCATCGCCGCGAGAAAATCCCACTGGCCGCTGCGTACCGCGATCTGCGGCGTAAAGCCGCTGGCCTGGAAGGCACGCATCAGCTGGCGGTTCAGCGAAAACTCTTCGTTATAAATCAGGATAGGATGCCCGGCCAGCTCGGCCAGCGGAATATGGGTACGGCGCAGCCATTCGCGGGTTTTCGGCACCAGCACGCAGAGCGGGTGGCTCATCAGCGGCAGCGCGTTCAGCGGCAGATCTTCCGCTACCGGCAGCGCGGTCATCGCAATATCCAGCGTGCCGGAAAGCACTGCCTGCTGCACGGTCAGGCCGCCGAATTCGGAAATTTTCAGCTCGACGCCGGGATAACGCTGGCGGAAAGCGGAGATCGAACCGGCAATCTGCATCCCCACCATTGGCGGAATGCCTAACCGCAGCTCGCCCGTTTTCAGGTCGTTGATATCGCTGATTTCCGCTTCCAGCTGCTTAAATTCCTGAAGGATAGTCAGTCCGCGCTGATAAACGGCCTGTCCGGTATCGGTCAGATGCAGCTTGCGTCCTTCACGGATCAGCAGCGTACAGCCCAGTTCATCCTCCAGCTGGCGCAGCATTTTGCTGATGGTCGGCTGCGTGACGTACAGCTGCTCCGCCGCGCGAGTAAAGCTTTGCTGGCGCACCACTTCCACAAAATAACGCAGGGCTCTGACGTCCATAAACATTCCTGTAAGGCATAGTTCAGATAATATTAAGTCATTTTTTTCACCCTTTGGTACGGCTTTATACTCTCTTTACGCATTATTCAGAGAGAGACCCATCATGAAGCTGGCGATACGCCCGCAAAGCACGTGGCAGCAACGTATTCAGGTTCCGTTACAGGTGGTGCTGTATATCGCTTTTTTTCTGGCCGCGCAGCGGCTGGTTGACTGGTTGCGGCTGCCGTTGCCCGCCAATATCGTGGGCATGTTGCTGCTGCTGGCGCTGATTATGCTGCGGGTGCTGCCGCTGAACTGGGTGAAAGCCGGATCGCGCTGGCTGCTGGCGGAAATGCTGCTGTTTTTTATTCCTGCCGTGGTGGCGGTGGTTAACTATTTGCAGCTGCTGCGTGTGGACGGCTGGCGGATTATGCTGGTGATTATGATCAGTACGCTGCTGGTGCTTTCCGCTACCGCGCTGGTGGTGGATCGCGTCTATCGTTTTGAAATGCGCCTGGCGGCACGAAAAAAGGAGCGTCAGGGTGAATAACTTTTTTATCAGCCTGCTCTGTCTGCTGGCGACGCTGCTGGTCTATTTTCTCAATAAACGTCTCTACCGCCGCTGGCACAGGCTGCTGCTGATGCCGCTGGTGATGACGCCAATGGTGCTGGTGGCGCTGCTGCTGCTGACCCATATCTCCTGGCAGAACTATATCGACGAAAACCGCTGGCTGCTGTGGCTGCTTGGCCCGGCTACGCTGGCCTTCGCCGTGCCCGTTTATGAAAATATGGCGATTATCCGCCGCCACTGGCTGTCGCTTAGCGCGGGCGTGCTGACCGCCACGCTGGTCGCCGTTTGCAGCTCGGTATGGCTGGCAAGGCTGCTGACGCTGCCGGAGGCAATCCAGCGTAGTCTGGCGGTGCGCTCTGTCACTACGCCCTTTGCGCTGGCGGCGGCGAAGCAGCTGGGCGGGCAGCCCGATCTGGTGGCGCTGTTTGTGGTGATCACCGGCGTATTCGGCATGGCCGTCGGCGATCTGCTTTTTATTCGGCTTGCCGTCAAGCAGGGATTGGCGAAAGGTGCCGGGTTTGGCGCGGCCTCACACGGCGCAGGCACCGCTCGCGCCTATGAAATTGGTCAGGAGGAGGGCGTGGTCGCCAGCCTGGTGATGATGCTGTCAGGCGTGGTGACAGTGGTTATCGCGCCGCTGATTGGCCGCCTGATGTGGACGCTGGTTTGAAGCCTGCATGTTCGCCCCCTAACAGCAACATTTACTAAACAAGCCCTAAGATTCGTCGCATTCTCATTTTATTTCCTCTGTTGATGATCTATCCTCCGCTGCCGTCGGGAAACGGCGTAAGTAAATTCATCAGGAGAATAAAATGAAAGCAGTGGCAACTACCGCAGGCGCTCTGGCGCTGCTGGCGCTGGCCGGATCAGCGCAGGCGATTGAAGGCGGTGTCGACGTAGGTCGTGATTATACTAATGTACACGCGGGCATGGGCGCTGACTCGCCTGGTCTGGCGCTGACCGGTAACTGGTTGCGCAGCGATCACGACGGCAGCATGGGCAGCCTGGGTCTGGGTTACAATGTGGGTCTGGGCGATATCTTTATCACGCCTGGCGTGAAAGCGATTTCCACTAACCCAACCGATAGCAAAGACGGCTATGCCGTTGCGGTCGGCATTGGCGCAAGCGTTCCAGTCACCAATATGTTCAACGTATTTGGCCAGTATTACTACTCGCCGGATTCTTTCTCCAGCCACATTGATGACTACCAGGAAGCTTCCGCTGGCGTGAGCTTTAAGCCAATCTCCCTGGTTGACGTGCGCGTGGGCTATCAGTACCTGGCGATGAACGGCAAAGACGGTCGTAAAGACAACGTCATTGCTGACGGCGCATACGTAGGTGCATCCCTGCATTTCTGATGCCAAAGGCGGCAACCTGTAAAGGGTGGCCCGCCGCTGAATGTGTCCGGCTTCTGGCCGGACCTGCCTGCTCCCGGTACGGCTGATGCCCTGATACAGGCCGGGAACAGGCTTATTATGCTGAACTTTTAACAAGGTTTATAAAGTTGTTGCCGCTAATGTTCAAACAGGTGATATATATTAAAATATAGCAGCTTATATTAAGGAGCTTGCCTGATATTTTTAATACTCCGGCAAAGATAAATGCTATATATTTAAACCGCCCCGTTTGTTTCTTCTTTTTTTACATTTGTCATTTATAGAGTGACGGCGTGCAAAATGGGTTTTATTTGGTTTTTTATTCTGAAGAGCATCTCTGTTCGACGATTTTTTAGCATTTATCGCCAGTAACACCTTCCTGTCTAAACTTTCATTTTTTTCTGTCATTTTTTAAGAAAAAAGACCTTTCATCTGGAAATGTCTTCTGTAAGAATAATCTTGCCGCCCTGAGCAGGTATTTATTACGGATTCTATTTACCTGACAATGTAAATGGCCATTAATAAACTCAAGCGCCGTTAATGCATTATTAACTTATCTGTTTTTACAGGTTGGCTTTTTTTCAGCAAAGAAAATGATGTTATAAATAAACATTTATCATCCGATAAACGGAAAGGTTTATAATCAAAGGAATGTACTTTATGCAACTGAATAAAATCGTACTGTCAGCTATCGCCATTTTCGGCATGACTTCTGTAGCTTATGCCGACCAGGGACATGGTTCAGTGACTTTTTCTGGCTCCGTCATTGAGTCTCCTTGCTCAATTAATCCTGACTCTGTTTATCAGGACGTGCCTCTTGGGCAAATCTCGACTGTTACCCTGAAGGATGGTGGAACCTCCGATCCCCGTCCTTTCCAGATTAAACTGGAAAACTGTACGGTTGCGACCGCCGCAGCGGTAACGGCCACGTTCAGCGGACCGGAAAGCACTACCGGTCTGTTGGGCATGACCGGGACAGTTAAGGGCGCGAGTATCGCCATCACTGATGGTACTGGCGCAGTGCTCAAGCTCGGCAGTCCGAGCGCTAAGCAGGTTTTGCAGACTGGCTATAATACGCTGAGTTTTTCTGCCTATGTGCAAGGTGATGGCAAAGACGTAACGCCTGGCGAATTCCAGAGTATTGCTGATTTCACACTTGCATATCAATAAGTCGATTTGACGGACCTTGTCCTCTCCCGGCGTTTCTGCCGGGAGTGTTTTCTGCCTGGGGAACAACGGCAAAACAGGTTCATGTTTGTCGGCAGAATGGCGGAATTATTTCCATGCTTAATTCCTCCGACAAAAAATTATTAAATCGGTTATGAAAGGCTTACCCAGGGATTAACTTCTCGTAAGGATGCCGATGTCAGTGAATATTATATTAAAAAAAGATATTTTATGGCTGTGGCATGCCATTTTCCTGCTGATTCTTTGCTGTTTCGCGCGGTCTGTCGAGGCACGTGGAATAGAATTTAATACCGATCTTTTAGATGTGAAAGACAGAGCGAACATCGATCTCAGCCGTTTTTCTCAGGCGGGATATATCATGCCCGGTAACTACACTCTGAAACTTCAGATTAATGATAATGAGCTCCCCGAGCAGTCAGTAGACTGGTTTACGACAGAAGATAATGAAAAAGAAAGTAAGCCCTGTCTGACTGCCGCTCTGGTCAATTTTATTGGCCTGAAGCCTGAGCTACGCCCGCAGTTAACGTGGTGGCATGAGGGCCAGTGTCTGAATACCGACAGTTTGCCGGGTATGAGCCAGCGCGCTGATTTAGGCACCAATACGCTCTATTTAACTATCCCACAAATTTATCTGGAATACCGCGCGCCCAACTGGGATCCGCCAGCGCAGTGGGATGAGGGGATACCCGGCTTGTTGTTCGATTATTACGCCAGTGCCCAGACCCGACATGAGCACGAGAAGAAGACGGACAACACGTTCACGGGCAACGGGACGGCTGGGGCCAACGTTGGTCCCTGGCGCCTGCGTGCCGACTGGCAGGGGCGCTATGACAATCAGGCCAGTAATAACCTTAACTGGGACTGGACGCGTTTCTATGCCTGGCGCGCTTTACCGCACAGGCACGCCAGGCTGGGCGTGGGCGAACATGCGCTCTTTTCAGATATCTTCGACAGTTTTACCTATACCGGGCTGAGCCTGCGGTCTGATGACAATATGCTGCCGCCTAATCTGCGTGGTTATTCCCCGGAAATCAGCGGGATAGCGAAAACCAGCGCCAGAGTGGTGATCAGCCAGAAAGGGCGGGTCATCAAGGAAACCCGGGTCGCCGCCGGGCCGTTTCGTATTCAGGATCTCAACGAAACGATCAGCGGCGAGCTGGATGTGCGGGTAGAAGAGCAGGATGGCTCAGTACAAACTTTCAGCATCAATACGGCCAGCGTGCCCTATCTGACGCGGCCGGGCATGGTGCGCTACAAGCTGGCGGCGGGCAGGCCTTCCAACACTCAGCACCATATGGAAGGCGAGGGGTTTGTAAACGGCGAGTTCTCATGGGGCGTCAGTAACGGCTGGTCCCTGTACGGCGGGACGATAGCCAGTGAGGAATACCAGGCGCTGGCGCTGGGCACAGGGCGCGATCTGATGGCTTTCGGCGCGCTCTCTCTGGATTTTACTCAGGCGTTTGCCCGGCGTTTGCCCGATCCGCTGCCGGATACGCAGAAAGGGGCCTCGTGGCGCGTCAGCTACTCAAAAAGGTTCGACGAAACCGACAGTGAAATGACCTTTGCAGGCTACCGCTATTCAGAGCAGGGCTATATGAGTATGCAGGATTACCTTAACGCGCATAAATACGGCAGGGCCTACGGCAACGGTAAAGAGATGTATACCGCCATCTTCAGCCAGCAGCTGCGCGACTGGCGGGCAAGCTTTTATCTCAATTACTCCCATCAGACCTGGTGGGACAAACCGGACAATGACCGTTTTACCCTGACGGCGACGAAATATTTTGACGCCGGGCGCTTGCGTAACGTCAGTCTGTCAGCCACCGCCTGGCGTAATAAATATGACGGCAGCAATGATGACGGTATTTACCTGTCGCTGTCTCTACCGTGGGGCAACAGCGGCACGCTGAATTACAACGGATCTTTTAATCAGGGTAATAACAGTCATCAGGCCAGCTACTTCAATACGATGGATGAGCGTAACAACTACCAAATCAGCGGCGGGGTTGCCGGTCAGGAGACGCTGGCAAGCGGCTATTACACCTATCAGGGAGACAGAGCGCGGATAAACGTTAATGCCAGCTATCAGGGCAACAGCTATTCAGCTTTAAGCCTTTCGGCGCAGGGCGGCGTAACGGCTACCGCACAGGGTGCGGCGCTGCATCGTACCAGCAGGCCGGGCGGCACCAGAATGCTGATCGACACCGCGGTAAAGGATATTCCGGTAAAAAGCTACGGCGCGGATACCTTGAGTAACCACTTTGGCAAAGCCGTTATCGCGGATATCAGCAGCTATTACCGTAACCGCATCAGTATCGATATCAATGCGTTGCCGGACAATGCTGAAGCGAGCGCTTCGGTTATCCAGCGCACCTTAACCGAAGGCGCGATTGGCTACGGTGGCTTTAAAGTGGTGACCGGGAGCAAAACCATGGCGGTACTGCGCCTGGAAAACGGCGAAGCCCCGCCGTTTGGCGCTACGGTAAAAAACAGCCAGCGTCAGGAAGTGGGCATTGTGAATGACGACGGCAGCATCTATCTGAGCGGTATCCAGCCAGGCATAACGATGCGGGTAAGCTGGAGCGGCAAAGAGCAGTGCGAATTTAAACTGCCGGAGAGCTTGTCCGGTGATATTTCTCAGCGTCTTTTATTGCCGTGCCGCCTGTTATAAACCGCGCAGGGCTGCCGCTGATAGTTGACATGGTGTAAGGGGAAAAAATGAGATCATATAAAGCAGGTTTATCACGCATCGCCGTTTTACTCTCCGTCCTGGTGGCTGCACAAAGCTATGGCGCTGTTTCGCTCGATCGTACACGCGTGATTTTTGAGGGCGGCCAAAAGTCTGTCAGCCTGGTCGTCAGTAACGATAATAAACAATTACCCTATCTGGCGCAGGGCTGGATAGAAGATAGCCAGGGTAAAAAAATCCAGCAGCCGCTGACTGCTCTGCCGCCGGTACAGCGCATTGAGCCGGGCAGCAAAAGCCAGGTAAAAATAGAGACGTTGCCTTCCGTGGGCGCGCTGCCGCAGGATCGTGAAACCTTGTTCTACTTTAATCTGCGTGAGATCCCGCCGCGATCCGAACGCCCCAATACGCTCCAGCTTGCCTTGCAGACAAAGGTAAAATTATTTTATCGCCCGCAGGCGCTGGTGCCCAAAAGAAACGCGGTGCCCTTTCAGGAGCAGCTGACGTTGACTCGCGCCGGCGATCGCTATCAGGTAAACAATCCCACGCCCTATTTCGTGACGCTGATCGATGGCCGCAACGCCGCCAGGAATAGCGCCATCAATGATTTCAAGCCGCTGATGATCGCGCCGAAAAGTAAAGGCGTGCTTGAGGTCAGCGCTGAAGCGCTGGGGAGCCGCCCGCTGCTCACCTATATCAACGATTACGGCGCCCGTCCGCAGTTGCAGTTTACCTGTAGCGGGGATCATTGTAAGGCCACGGCGGTCAGGCCCGCTGGCTAAGCGCATAAAGTTTTGCCGCTTCGCCAGAGCAGCCGCGCAACGCTTCTTTGCTTAACCGCGTTTTGCTCGGGCTGCGGCAGGTTTATGTTGGATAAGTCGTGATAAACGGCGGCAGGAATAAACAGATGGACAGGACAACCACCTTTGCAAAAGCGGTGCTCTGCACGCTAACAGGATTAACGCTATTTTCAGGCCGGGTGACGGCAGCGCCGGAGGTATTTACCTTCACCATGACGGCCAACGTGGTGCAGTCTGCCTCCTGTCAGCTTAATGAAGGCAAAAACGTTGAGGTTTCCTTTGGCGATCAGGTAGATATTGCAAAAATCAACGGCACTAATTACCAGAGCGAGATTGCTTATAACTTTAGCTGCAAGCAGCAGGGTAAAAATGCGGTAACGCTGCAAATCGACGGCACGGGCGCAGATTTTGGCCAGGGGATGCTGTATGTCCAGCCCGGCCTGGCCATTAAAATAATGAACGACGGTAAACTCCAGCCGGTAAACACCTCGTTTGCTATTGATGGCACGGATCCCCCCGTTCTGATGGCCGTGCTGGTGAAAAATACGGCGGCCTCGTTAACGCCCGGATACTTTGAGGCGACGGCGACAATTAAGGCGGTCTACGAATGAAAAGGGGATTATTACGCTGCCTGTGGTCAGGCCTGGGGATGATGCTGTGCGTTGCGCTCGGCTATGCCGCGCCTGTAGAGGTAGCAGTGAAGGCCAAATTCAGCGGTACGCTGGTTGAAAATCTCAGCCCCTGTACGATACGGCCCGGCGATGAATACATTACGCTCCCGCTGGCGGCCGTCACGCTGAACATGTTGCAGAACTCGCAGGAAAGCCCGCGTTACCCGTTTGCCGTTCATCTGGAAAACTGCGAGTTTGATGCAACAACGCCAGGCCGAATTGAAGTTTTCCTGCGCGGGAATGGGGACAGTAACGGGATGCTGCAACCGGATGCAGGCAGTACCGCTACCGGCATCGTTATCGGCATCGAAAATGTGCGGGGCGCGCCGCTGGCGGTCAATGCCGCCTCGCCGGGCCTGACGCTGTCTTTGAATGCTGCTGATATCGTTATCCCGATGCAGGCCTATCTACGGGCGGACGGCGCGACGCCGCCGACGGCGGGAGAATTCACCGCCAGCCTGAATTACATCATCGAATACCCCTGAACCGACGCAGCCCGCCGCCGCCGTACGGGGTGCTGGCTGGCTCATAACAAGGAGATAAAATGAAAAGGATTATGTTCGCGCTGAGCCTGATCTGTTTTTCAACGTCGGCGCTGGCGTGGTACTACAATTCCGTGCCGGGCGTCACGACCGGCCTGACGGTCAGAAACAATATGATTACGGTGGAGGCCGGCACCGATGTCTGGCTCTGCTCCAGCAGAGGCAACGATCGTGACCTTGTGTTCCATATCTATGGCCTTACCGTCCGCGATCCTGAAGTGGCCGCCACGTTTATCGGAATGAGCGATGCGCCCGGCGGCGCGCCAACCGTACAACAATGCCAGAACGCCACCGACGAACCAGCAAGTCGGATAAAAGTCGCGCAATACCGCTTAACGCAAACGGTAAGCGTACCGGTACAGGAAGGCGATTACAGCGCCTGCTGGTCAGGATGGGATGGCCTGGGCAAAGACGCACGCTGCAGCGGCGGCATACCGATCACGCCGATCGATGACTGCCATGCAGAGCTGGTGAGTTACCCCAACGATCTGGGGACGGTTATCGTCGGCGAGCCCATTAACCGTAACCACAAGGTAGGGGACCTCACGTTAATATGCAAAACGGTGCCGTCGACTACGGTGGAGATTACGCAGCAGGCATCGGCGGGGAACGTGCTCGAGCAGCAGATCCTGGATGAAAGCGGTAAAAAACTTGAGGGGCTAAAGGTTTTTACCAGCGGCGTAACCGAGGCGCTGTATATGCAAACAACCGGAACGCCGAAAGTGGCCCAGCGCATTGAGGATAGCGTGGTGGTGGTGCTGAACTACTACTGAGTGCGGCGCGTTGCTGCGCTGCAAGGCGGGTGGCCGCTCCGCCTTGCAGATCGCTACTTAGTGACTTTTCCCGCTTTCAATGCCCACGCCGGTTTGCGAACGCACAAACTGCGCCTGGAAACGCTGCCGCTCCTGCTGGCCTTCCTGCGAGTGGTCGGTTACGGAAAACAGCCAGGTGCCGATAAAGGCGACCAGCATAGAAAACAGCGCCGGATACTCGTAGGGGAAGACCGGCTTCGCGTGGCCCAGCACCTGCACCCACACCGTTGGCCCCAGGATCATCAACACGACCGCCGTCAGTAGCCCCAGCCAGCCGCCTGCCATCGCACCTCTTGTGGTCAGTTTCGACCAGTACATCGACAGCAGAATAATCGGGAAGTTACAGCTTGCCGCAATCGAGAAGGCCAGCCCGACCATAAAGGCGATATTCTGTTTCTCAAACAGAATACCCAGCGCGATAGCGACCACCCCCAGCACCAGCACGGTGATTTTCGAGACGCGCAGCTCCTGCTTCTCGGTGGCCTGGCCCTTTTTCACCACGCTGGCGTAAAGGTCGTGCGATACCGCCGACGCGCCCGCCAGCGTCAGCCCGGCGACCACCGCCAGAATCGTGGCGAAGGCCACTGCGGAAATAAAGCCCAGGAACAGGCTGCCGCCAACGGCATCGGCCAGATGCACCGCCGCCATATTGTTTCCGCCAATCAGCAGGCCGGTGGCATCCTTAAACGCCGGATTAGCGCCGACCAGCAGAATAGCGCCGAAGCCGATAATAAAGGTCAGGAAGTAGAAGTAGCCCATAAAACCGGTGGCGTAAAATACGCTTTTACGCGCCTCGCGGGCATCGCTGACGGTAAAGAAGCGCATCAGGATATGCGGCAGGCCGGCCGTACCAAACATCAGCCCCAGCCCGAGCGACAGCGCGGAAATCGGGTCGTGCACCAGCCCGCCGGGACGCATGATCGCCACGCCTTTTGGATGCACCGCCATCGCCTGGGTAAAGAGATTATTAAAGCTGAAGCCCACGGTTTTCATCACCATGATTGCCATAAAGCTGGCGCCGAACAGCAGCAGCACCGCCTTGATAATCTGCACCCAGGTGGTCGCCAGCATGCCGCCGAACAGGACGTACAGCACCATCAGGATCCCCACCAGCACCACGGCGACGTGATAGTCCAGGCCAAACAGCAGCTGGATAAGCTTACCCGCGCCGACCATCTGCGCAATCAGATAGAGCGCCACCACCACCAGCGAGCCGCAGGCGGAAAGCGTGCGAATAGGCAGCTGTTTCAGACGATAGGAGGCAACGTCGGCAAAGGTATAGCGTCCCAGGTTGCGCAGCCGTTCGGCGATCAGAAACAGGATAATCGGCCAGCCGACCAGAAAACCCAGCGAATAGATCAGGCCGTCGTAGCCGGAGGTATAAACCAGCGCGGAGATCCCCAGGAATGAGGCGGCGGACATAAAGTCGCCCGCCATCGCCAGGCCGTTCTGAAAACCGGTGATATTGCCGCCTGCGGTATAATAATCGCTGCGCGAACGGGTGCGTTTGGAGGCCCACCAGGTGATACCCAGCGTGGCGGCCACGAAGATCAGGAACATCACGATCGCTTCAACGTTGGTGGGCTGTTTTTCAACCGCGCCGCTAATCGCATCGGCGGCGCGGGAGGAAACAGGCAGCAGCAGGGCGAAATAAAGGAAAAGTTTCATCCTTTCACCTCATCCAGCAGCGCTTTGGTTAAGCGGTCGAATTCGCCATTGGCTCGCCAGACATAAATACCGGTTAAAAGAAAAGAAATAACGATCAGCCCAATGCCAATCGGAATACCACGGGTCACATTGGTATTAGCGTCAAGCGGCGTACCCAGCCAGCCTGGCGCAAAGGCGATTAATAAAATAAAGCCGACGTAGAGAATAAGCATTATTACCGAGAGCAGCGTGGCGAAGGCCTGGCGTTTTCTGACCAGCCCTTTAAAGCGCGCGCTTTTTTCAATCCGCTGATATCTATCGTTCATCACAGAGTCTCCAGAGATAATTGCAAGAGCTGTTATGAGATCCGGCTTGACTGAGCGACCGCGCCGGTAATGCCTCATCATCGGGAAGCTGATAAATAAAGGGCAGCGTGATAATCATTACGCTGCCCGATAAAGCTATACTGCCTTTTGCTTATTTTCAGGGCATGGCAATACCCTGTTTCTCCTCCAGCAGTTTTTCCACCACGCCCGGATCGGCCAGCGTCGAGGTATCGCCTAAATTGGTGGTATCGCCAGCGGCAATTTTGCGCAAAATACGGCGCATAATTTTCCCGGAGCGGGTTTTCGGCAGGGAGTCCGTCCAGTGCAGCACGTCCGGCGTGGCGATAGGGCCGATCTCTTTACGCACCCAGCTGCGCACCTCGCTGTAAAGCTCGGGCGTCGGCTCTTCGCCGCTGTTCAGCGTGATATAGGCGTAGATGGCCTGGCCTTTAATGGCGTGAGGAATGCCGACCACGGCCGCCTCGGCGATTTTAGGATGGGACACCAGCGCGGATTCTATCTCCGCCGTGCCCAGCCGATGGCCGGAAACGTTCAGGACGTCGTCCACGCGGCCGGTGATCCAGTAATAGCCGTCCTCGTCGCGCCGCGCGCCGTCGCCGCTGAAGTACATGTTTTTAAAGGTAGAGAAGTAGGTCTGTTCAAAGCGCTCGTGATCGCCGAACAGCGTGCGTGCCAGGCCTGGCCAGGCGTCAACGATCACCAGGTTGCCCTCGCAGGCACCTTCCAGCGCGTTGCCTTCGTTATCGACCAGCGCGGGCTGCACGCCGAAAAAGGGTTTGGTGGCCGAACCGGCCTTCAGCTCCGTCGCGCCAGGCAGCGGCGCGATCATAAAGCCGCCCGTTTCCGTCTGCCACCAGGTATCGACAATCGGGCAGCGGCTATTGCCAATTTTCTGGTAATACCACTCCCAGGCTTCCGGGTTAATCGGTTCGCCGACGGAACCCAGAATACGCAGCGTGGAGCGATCGGTGCCGCTAATGGCCTTGTCGCCCTCCGCCATCAGCGCGCGAATTGCCGTAGGCGCGGTATATAGCAGCGTGACTTTATGTTTATCCACCACTTCCGCCATCCGGCTCGGCTTCGGCCAGTTAGGCACGCCTTCAAACATCAGCGTGGTCGCGCCCAGCGCCAGCGGGCCGTAAAGCAGATAGCTGTGGCCGGTGATCCAGCCGACGTCGGCGGTGCACCAGTAGATATCGTCGGCATGATAATCAAAAACGTATTTGAAGGTGGTCGCCGCGTAAACCAGATAGCCGCCGGTAGTATGCAGCACGCCCTTAGGCTTGCCGGTGGAGCCGGAGGTGTAAAGAATAAACAGCGGATCTTCCGCGCCCATCTCTTCCGGCTGGTGGTGCGCGCTGGCCTTGTTCACCAGCTCGTGCCACCACAGATCGCGGCTGTGCCAGTCGATATCCGCGCCGGTGCGGCGGAAAACCACCACGTTGCTTACCGTGGTGACGCTGGGATTAGCCAGCGCCTCGTCGACGTTTTTCTTCAGCGGGATGGCGCGCCCGGCGCGAATGCCCTCATCGGCAGTCACCACCAGCTTCGCGGCGGAGTCGACGATACGTCCGGCCACGGCTTCCGGCGAGAAACCGCCAAAAATCACCGAGTGCACCGCGCCGATACGCGCGCAGGCCAGCATGGCGACGGCGGCTTCCGGCACCATTGGCATATAGATCGCCACCACGTCGCCTTTACCTATGCCCAGCTCTTTCAGCGAGTTGGCGAAGCGGCAGACTTCGCGATGCAGCTCGCGAAAGGTCAGCGTCTTGCTTTCGCTGGCGTCGTCGCCTTCCCAGATAATCGCCGGATGGTCGCCCCGGCTGTGCAGGTGGCGATCCAGACAGTTGGCCGCCAGATTGAGCGTGCCGTCTTCAAACCAGCGGATATTAATATTGCCCGGCGCAAATGAGGTGTTCTTCACGCGGGTGTACGGTTTTATCCAGTCGAGGATTTTACCCTGTTCGCCCCAGAACGCCTCGGGATCCTGTACGGACTGCTGGTACATCGACTGATACTGCTGGGCAGTGATCAGCGTATTTTCCGCGATATTCGCGGGAACGGGATGTCGGTGTTGTTGGCTCATGGCTACTCTCCTTGAAGATGTTAATAATATGTCAATCAAAGGTTGGATGGAGCGAGCCGCCGGGCTTTGTTTGCTTTTTGCGCCATGGATCACGCCATAACGTCAGGTGATGAAAATGGTCAAAAAGTTGCCGTAATACGGTGGAACTTTCTGCAACCGTCGCCCACTCATTCGCCGCATAACGCAAACGGGCTGTACAAAAGGCGCACAACTAAACCTGGCTGTTCGCCTGGCGTCTGGCGAGCAACTGCATAGCTATGCGCAAGTATGGAGATATATTGCTAATTATAACAAAGAGTTAGTCGTACACGTCGATTCCAGAGCTTTATCCTGTTCGGCGATGATAGTTTAGCCGTATATCACTTAGGGTTGCATTTATACCCGTGAAAATGGTACTGATTACGCGCCTGCAAATCAGGTATCAACCATCCATTATCCGCGCATTCGCCGACATCGGCCTGCTTCCCTTGAGAGTGATCGCTCCGCATTAAAGACGCGGAGAGCGGGTTTTGTTAAGGAAAAAACTATTATGAAAGCTGCAAAATTCAGCCTTGCCTGGCAAATATTGACGGCGTTGGTACTGGGGATCGTCGTTGGCGCGATACTGCATAATCAACCGGAGGATCGTGAATGGTTAATCGCTAACATTCTTAGTCCTGCCGGGGATATCTTTATCCATCTGATCAAGATGATTGTGGTTCCCATCGTGATTTCCACGCTGATCGTCGGTATCGCCGGCGTGGGCGATGCGAAAAAACTGGGGCGGATCGGCGTCAAAACCATCCTCTATTTTGAAGTGATAACCACCATTGCCATTGTGGTAGGGATTACCCTGGCGAATGTGTTTCAACCTGGCTACGGCATTGATATGTCGACGCTGGCAACGGTGGACATCTCTAAGTATGAAGCCACGACGGCGCAGGTTCAGGGCGGCCCGCACAGCCTGGTGACCACTATCCTGTCGCTGATCCCGCAGAATATTTTCGCGGCGATCGCGAAAGGCGAGATGCTGCCGATCATCTTCTTCTCGGTGCTGTTTGGTCTGGGGCTGTCATCGCTGCCTGCGGAACATCGCGAGCCGTTGGTGAAGGTGTTTCGTTCCACCTCGGAAACCATGTTTAAAGTCACCAATATGATTATGCGTTACGCGCCGATTGGCGTGTTTGCCCTGATCTCGGTGACTATCGCCAACTTTGGTTTCGCCTCGCTGTGGCCGCTGGCTAAGCTGGTGATCCTGGTGTACGTCGCCATTCTGTTCTTTGCCTTTGTGGTGCTGGGAACGGTCGCGCGCATCTGTAAGCTGCGCATTACCACGCTGATGCGCATCCTGAAGGATGAGCTGATCCTCTCTTACTCCACCTCCAGCTCCGAAACGGTGCTGCCGAAGATCATGGAGAAAATGGAGGCTTACGGCGCGCCTAAGTCCATCACCAGCTTTGTGGTGCCGACCGGCTATTCGTTTAACCTGGACGGCTCCACGCTCTATCAGAGCATCGCGGCGATCTTTATCGCGCAGCTGTACGGCATTGACCTCTCTATCGGTCAGGAGATCGTGCTGGTGCTGACGCTGATGGTGACCTCAAAGGGGATCGCGGGCGTGCCTGGCGTTTCCTTTGTGGTGCTGCTGGCTACGCTGGGCAGCGTAGGCATTCCGCTGGAAGGCCTGGCGTTTATCGCCGGCGTTGACCGTATCATGGACATGGCGCGTACCGCGCTGAACGTGGTCGGCAACGCGCTGGCAGTGCTGGTGATCGCCAAGTGGGAAAACCAGTTCGATGCCAAACAGGCAGTGGCCTACGAGGCGCGTCTGGCATCCGCTTCCTGATCGCTCCGGCGCGGAAGAACAGCAAAAATGAAAATGGCCTTCGGGCCATTTTTTTTGTTTTTTGCAAGGCGCAAACGCAGCGGTTATGCGGTTTCGTAATCATAAATGAGATTATTTAAGTCGCCGCTGAATAACGTTTCATACTGATTTTTAATAGTAAATATTTATGGCGTTGACCGTTAAATTTTATCTTCTCATTTTTTCTCTTATCGTGAGCTGCATTTATTTGTCAAGACTATAATTATATTTTACGTTAAGCCTGAAAAGGCGGCGATTCCTTTTAGCAATCAGGCCTGTAGAGTTTAATAAAGGGCCGGTAATTAATATGATTATTTACGGCACTATTCTTATTTTTTTGGGGATGTCGTTTGCCGCCATAACTTTATATGGATCTTTCTTTTCAGTAGTGATGTGATTGTTATTAACAATTTTTAATTATTCGTCACGCCGCCTGCCGTCTGCAATCGCATTTTTACGGCGAGATGTTTTTTACTTTTTTCTTCAGCTCTGGAGGAAATATCCTTGTTTAAATTACATCCCCTTTTGTTAAGCCTTATTGCGGCACAGGGCGCGATAGCGCCTGCTTTTTACAGCCAGGCGGCGACGCTGAAACCCTTTTCACCCTATGTTAATGATAATAAAGTCGGCGCTTTTTGCGTCTGCAACGGCTCCACGCAAACGCTTAGCGGCAACCAGCAGTTTTCGCCGGGGCTGAGCGGCGAGCAAAGCTTTACGCTGAGAGAGCTACAGGGCCGTGTGAATAACCCTGACCTGTCGCTGGCAGAAAGGCCGGGCCTGGATCCCGGTACAGGCGGTTACACCATTTATGTCCCGGACTGGGAGAACGGCGGCTATCGTCCCTTTGACGTTTTTAATTCCGCCAGCATGGTCGAAATACCGCCGCTCGGGCTGGATACGCCGCTGCCAAACTATGTTGACGTCAAAGGCGGGCAATATATTAACGCCCGCGTGGCGCAGGTCAGTAAAGGCACCATTAACGTGGCAATCGGCCAGTCCGGTGCGGCAACGACGTCAGAAACCAACGGCTGGCGCATGGCGGCCAAACAGAGTCGGCTTTTTGCCGCCACCGGCAGCGGCAACATGAACTGGAATGGCGATAACCGCCTGACCTTTACCGCTGCGCTTCCACCTTCTGGCGGGCCTTACCTCACCCTTCCCGTAGACAGCGTGGCTGATTACAAAGGCGAATTCAGCGTCGCCACCAGAAATAACGTCATCACGCGATTCAACGTGACCAACTTTGATGATTTTAAAAACTATAACAACTGGCTTATCGGGCAGCTGGAAACGGGCCAGCTCAATCCCGAAAGCTACCGTGACGAGCTGGATAAAGCCGTAACTCTCACCAGCGGGCAAATCGTTTACGGCATAGTGGCGCAGGATGCGGATGACGAAGCGGCGCAGCCGATTGGCGAACTGGTGGTGCTCAGCGCAGACGGCGCGCAGGCCAGGGTTACGGTTAATAAAACGCTGGAGGTGGCGAACGCCAGCAGCGCGGTGCTGGCTGCAAACGGCGGCACCGCGATTATCAACGGTAAGGTCGCCAGTACCGGTAACGGCATCACCGATGGCAACGCGCTGGATCTGCTTAGCGGCAGTACCGGCGTTAATAACGGCGTTATTAATGCTGGCTTCTTCAATAATGCCGATGGCAGCGGCGTGGACAGCAGCACGGTCGGCCAAAGCCGCAACGCGGTACGGCTACAGGACGGCAGCCGTTTCACCAATAACGGCGTCATCAACATCGCAGGCAGCGGCACTGGCCTGGGGATTTTTAGCGGCAGCGCGATCAATAACGGCAACATTAATACAGGCGCGGCGGACGGCGCCAGCGGCGTGTTCGTTAACGGCCCGCAGGCGAGCTTCACCAATGCTGTGGACGGCACGCTCTGGCTGGGGCGATCGCCGCAAAATGCTCTGACGGATGAAGCCTTCGATACCCGGCTGTCCGGCGCCGTCGGCATTAATATGATTGGTGATGGCAGCGCCGTAAATGACGGGCATATCGTACTGGGTGCACAAACTCAGAACAGCACCGCCATGAAGGTGGTGAATGGCCCGAACGCCCGCCTGCAAAATAACGGCGTGATTGACGTTAACGGTCAGGCGGATTTTCGCCCGGAGGAGAATATCGCGCTGCTGGCGATCGACTCCGGCAGCGGCGGGCTGGTCGGCAACGCCGGGACGATCAATCTGAATGGCGATAACGGCACCGGGATCAAAGCGATCGCCAGCAGCGGCAGCTTTGCCAGCGTTTACTCGGACGGGATCGTCAACGTTAACGGCAGCACCGGGCCGTCAGGCGACACCCACAATACGGCGGTGTGGTTAAGAAGCGAGGCGGGCGGCAACGCTTATGCCTACCTCACTGGCCCAATCACTCTGGGGGGAGAAGGCGCCGTCGGCATCCGCGCTGACGGCGCAGGTACATCGGTTTACGATAGCGGCAGCGTTTCTGGCGGTGGCGCTAACGCAACCGCTTATCAGATAACCAACGGCGCGAGGATAACGCTGGGAGACGCTTCGTTGGTTAAACTAACCGGCGACAACAGCACCGGCGTACGGATACAAAACGGCGGCTCTTTTTTGATGCAGGGCGGTCTGGTCGCTGCTACCGGTATCGCGTTTGATGTGAGCGAAGGCACCGCGCAATTTTTTCCCGAAAGCGCCCAGCTGGAGTCAGGCGGTACGGCAGCGGTACGCGTGGGCCATAACGGTAATTTTGCGCTGTATGGCGACGGCATCTTCCGTAACAGCATTACGGGCAACGGCAGCGCCGACGCCGTTCTGCTGGAAGAAGGCGCCGCCGGGCTGTCGATTGACGGCGCTACGCTGACGGTAAACGGCAGCGGCAGCGCCATCAATAACCTGGCGGAAACCCCCAATATTTCCCTGGCCAACACCTATATCTATGCCCGGGGCAGCGGCAGCGGCATTCGTTCCGCCACCACTTTCGATTCACTGCTTTCCGTTGGTATCGAACCTTCCGACGGCGCAACGGGCTACACCTTTGCTAATGCCGATGGCTCGACCACGCAGGCCGACATGCTGGTGCCACGCAGCATGGTGATCCTTGTCGGCAGCGGCGGAACAGGGATCCGCGCCAATACCACGGGGAAAGTCATCTCGGAGGGAAACATCTATATCACCACTGAAAGCGGCGGTTCGGCAATTGTCAGCCAGACTGCCAGCGAAGTGGTAAACCGGGGCGACATCTTCTCGTGGAGTACGGTGGCGCCCGTTATCGATCTGCGCGGCGGCAGCACGGTATTTGTTAACGAAGGCACGATTGGCGCGCAATATGCCGATACGGTTATCGTGGCGGGCGGCGCGACGGACGATCGGATCGCCCTGATCGGTGGAGCGGTGCAGGGCGATGTGAACACGGGGAACGGCACCGATACGCTGACGCTGACCGGCGGCACCCTCAACGGCAGCCTGACGATGGGCAGCGGCATCGATAACCAGGCCTTTGTGCAGAACGTCAGCCTGGCTAACGTTAGTCATATCACCACGGCGGGCGGCGAAGGCAGCACGCTCAGCCTGAGCGAGATAGCGGCCCGTGGCGGCTCCTTCGCCAGCGACGACGCAGGCCGGGGCGTCAACCTGGGCGCGGGCTGGAGCACCATCAATTTCTACCATACCGACTGGACGTTGACCGACAATCTGCAGCTGGCGCACAGCACCCTGAATATCGATCGCGAGTCCACGCTCTATGCCGGAAACCTTGTAGATCCCGTACTGAGAGGCGGCACCAGCGATTCGCTGGTGGTGAATAACGCCGGTACGCTGGATCTGACCAACGGCTCCGGATCGCCGGGCAACACGCTGACCATCAACGGCACGCTGAACTCGCTGAACGGCACGCTGAAGCTCGCCAGCGCGCTTAACGGCGGCGGCGCGCCCGCCAACCAGCGCAGCGACATCCTGCGCGTAAACGGCGATGTTAACGGCACCACGTTGATTAACGTCACGCCAGCGGCAGGCAGCACCGGCGCGCTGAACGATGCTAATCAAAATGGCGTTATTGAGGCGAACGAAGGCATCTCGCTGGCACAGGTGGCAGGCAGTGCCAGCGCCAACAGCTTTGCGCTCCAGGGCGGCTATCTGGCAGCCGGGCCGTGGCGCTACGATCTCTACAGCTTTGCGCCGGGCAGCAGCGATGCCGCCCAGCGGCAGGTCGACGGCAGCGGCAGCCAGTTTCGCGACTATCGTCTGGCTAACGGCCTCGTCAGGAATAACGGCGTTTCCCGTGCGGCGGTAGTGCCGCAGGTGCCTGCTTATCTCTCCGCTCCGACCGGGCTGGCGTACTATTCCGCAGCCACGCTTAACGATCTGCATAACCGGCTGGGCGAGCTGCGTCAGGGCCAGGGCGAGGCCGGCGGGGAAATGTTCCTGCGCTATACCGGCGCCAACATGCGCTACAGCACCAGCCAGAGCTTCCAGAATTTCGGCTACGACCTGGATATGGATTACAGCGCGCTGCAGGTAGGCGGCAACGTCGTGCAGCTGGATGGGGACAACGGCAGCCTGCGCAGCGGCGTCGCCTGGACACGCGGTAACAGCCGCATCCGTCCGGACGCGGCCGACGGCTACAGCAGCACCACGTTCGACAGCGATACGCTGGCGCTTTATGCCACCTGGCTACAGGAAAGCGGCTTCTACCTGGACGGCACGCTCTCCTACAGCTGGCATCGTGGCGAAACGGATATTGCACGCAGGCAGAACGTGGCAAAGATCAAAGGCAAAGGCTGGAGCGCCTCGCTGGAGAGCGGCTATCCGTTTGCGCTGGGCGGCGGGCTGCGGCTGGAGCCTTCAGCCCAGCTGACTTACCTGCATCTGGGGCTGGATAACTTCAGCGACAGGGATAACCTGACGGTCAGCTACGACGATTCGCACCAGACCATTGGGCGCGTCGGCGCGAAGCTGGATCGACGCTGGAGCGATAACAGCGGCCGCCAGTACACGCCTTATCTGCGCACCAACTATTACAAAGGCTGGGACAGTCAGGCTAAAACCACAATAGGCGCTAAAGGCGTGGACGGCCTTGAGCAGAGCTTCCGCAGCGGTAAGTTCGGTCAGATGTGGGAAGCCGGCGTCGGCGCCACCACCGTCTTTAAAAATAACGTGTCGCTCTATGCGGAAGCGGACTATCGGAAAGAAATCGACGGCAACGGCGGCAAAGGCTGGGGCTATAACGCGGGCGTAAGGTGGCGTTTTTGATCTTTCAGCGGGCGTGATCCGTTCACCATACTAAAACATCTCTGCATAATAATGACTTGTCGTCGACAGGGTTTTGCGGGCGGCTGGAACCGGTTCTTTTCTCGCCAGATGGCTGTCCGTAAGGCTTTGCGGTTTTTTAACCTTTGCATGGAATTTAGCTTTAGCAACTAAAGTTCAGGCGGAACGGGCCGAAAATATAACGAATGATAATTTATCCACTCAAAGCCCAATCCTGGTCACCGCTTCAAGGATTTACGCCATGCGCAGCAATCAACCCGTAACACAGCAGGAATTTGCGTTTGATGAGAACGCCACGCTGATGTCAACCACCGACGCCAGCAGCCATATCACCTACGCGAACGACGTATTCATCAAAGTCAGCGGCTTTACGCCGGAAGAGATCAACGGGCAGCCTCACAATATAGTGCGCCATCCTGATATGCCGCCGGAAGCGTTTGCCGATATGTGGGCGACGCTGCAACAGGGCGAACCCTGGTCCGCGCTGGTGAAAAACCGTCGTAAAAACGGCGATCACTACTGGGTACGCGCCAATGCCGTGCCGATCGTGCGCAACGGTAAGATACAGGGCCATATGTCCGTTCGCACCCGTCCCGCCGCGCAGGAGATCGCGCAGGCTGAAAAATTGTATAAAGAATTTCGCGAAGGCAAGCGTAAGGGCTGGCGCTTCCATAAAGGGCTGCTGGTGCGTACCGGGGCGCTGCGCTGGGCCTCGCTGCTGAAAACCATGCCGCTGCGCTGGCGCATTCGCTCTGCGCTGCTGGCGCTGTGGCCGCTCTCCGTGGCGGGCGTCTGGGCGCTGGGGCTACCGGGCCAGTCGCTGGCGATATTCAGCGCCATCATGGCCGTGCTGCTGCTGCTGGCCACGAGCTGGCTTGAGCAGCAGGTTTCCCGTCCCGTCGAGCGGCTGTGCAAACAGGCGCTGAGCGTGGCGACCGGCGCCTGCCAGCAGGTCGACCAGATGGATCGCGTGGATGAAATCGGCACCACGCTGCGGGCGGTCGGGCAGCTGGGGCTGATGTTCCGCTGGCTGTTGGAAGACGTCAGCGGCCAGGCGGTCAACGTGATGAGCGCCAGCGATGCTATCGCGCACGGCAACAACGAGCTGAGCCGTCGTACGGAGCAGGCGGCGGCCAACGTCCAGCAAACGGCTGCCACCATGAATGAACTGACCGCCACGGTAAAAAGCAATACCGACACGGCGCAGCAGGTCAATACGCTTTCCGCCAGCACTCGCGATGCCGCGACCAAAGGCGGCGTGGTGATGAAAGATATGGTCGGCATGATGGCGGAAATTGCCGACAGTTCGAAGAAGATAGCCAACATCACCAGCGTCATTGATGGGATCGCTTTCCAGACCAATATCCTGGCGCTAAACGCTGCGGTGGAAGCCGCACGCGCGGGCGAGCAGGGCAAAGGCTTTGCCGTGGTGGCCGGAGAAGTGCGCAGCCTGGCGCAGCGCAGCGCCAAGGCCGCCAGCGAAATAAAAAGCCTGGTGGAGAACAGCGCGCTGAAGGTGGAGTCCGGCAGCGTCCACGTTAACGACGCGGGCAAAACCATGGAGGATATCGTTTCTCAGGTGCAGAACGTGACCTCGCTGATTGCGCAGATCAGTTCCGCCACCGCCGAGCAGGCTACGGCGCTGAGCGAAGTCAGCCTGGCGGTAGAAGACCTGGACAATATCACCCATCAGAACGCCGAGCGGGTGGAAGAAGGCGCGCAGGCGGCTGGCCGAATGACGCATCAGGCCACCCGTCTGGTGGAAGCGATCAGCGTGTTCCGCTAACGGTGATGCAGGCTTCGGTCGCGCCGTGTTTTGGCGAGCAGCGGACGGAGCCTGCCTTTTGAGCGGTATACTTTTAAACGGTACAACACAATTCCCGCCCGCTTTCCTTATTCTCCTGCCCAGGTGCCTGGCCGAAAACGCGGTGGCAACGCCTGTTTTACGCTCTCTCCACGGATATAACGCTTTAAGGCGGGCGGCCCCTCCGGGCTTTTTACAGCCAAAACAGCGATAAAAAAGAGCAGGCCTTGCGACCTGCTCCGCATAACGCCCTGGTGGTGGCGTGGTGAAGCTTATCCTGCTACAGAGGGGGATCGTCTGCGTTAAGGGGGAAAGCGCTGTCGGATAAAAGAAGCTTTCCCGAACGCCGCAGAACGATAACCAAAACTGTATAATAATTGACTGATATACTGCAATCTCAAAACCAGCGCAGAGAAACAATTAGGAATAATGCCGGGGTTTGAAATAATAAATTCTTTAGTAATCATGGTACTGTTTTCGGTTATTCGGAGTTTTCCTGTGGCGGGTACGCAGAGGCCCGACCAGAAGGGCAACGACTCTCCCACGGCAAAAAGTGATAAAAAATATAAAATATTCTGTTGTTTTTCCGTTAGCTTTTACCAACGTTTGTTGCTGAAAAAAGGGAAATCACGTCCATTTTAAGTTACTGCCTTTCTCCTTGCCCTGCCTGTTTCCTGCGCGGCCGCCGCAGGAATTCAACTACAGTTAGTGACTCAGTCCGCTCTTTTCAGCCAGGAGAAAACAGATTTATGAGTCAGTTTTTCATGCATCAAAAAAGCGATTTGGTCAGTGAAGCCATTGAAGGCGCGCTGATCGGCAACCCGTGGCACAGCCTTAGCCTGCTTGACGCCGGCCCCGATATTCGGGTGGTGGTGCGTAACGACTGGGATAAAAAGGACGTAGCGCTGATTTCCGGCGGCGGCTCCGGGCATGAACCGGCCCACGTGGGCTTTGTCGGAAAAGGAATGCTGACCGCGGCCGTCTGTGGCGATATCTTCGCCTCGCCGAGCGTGGAGGCGGTACTCAGCGCTATCATCAACGTCACGGGTGAAAAAGGCTGCCTGCTGATCGTTAAAAACTACACGGGCGATCGGCTGAACTTCGGCCTGGCGGCGGAAAAAGCCAAAAAGCTGGGCTTTAAGGTCGAGCTGGTGATGGTGACCGATGATATCGCGCTGCCGGATAATCCGCAGCCGCGCGGGATTGCCGGTACGGCGCTGATCCATAAAGTCGCCGGTTACGCCGCCGCCAGCGGAAAATCGCTGGAGGAGGTGATGGCAGCGGCCAACGAAGCCATTGCCGCCACCGCCAGCCTTGGTCTGGCCTTCAGCAGCTGCCATGTGCCCGGCGAAAAGCGGGACGAGCGGGTTAAAGAAGGCCAAAGCGAGTTAGGCATGGGCATTCATGGCGAACCGGGCGCCTCTACGCTGAAAACGCAGGACAGCCGCGAGATCGTTGCGCTGATGGCGGCGAAGCTGGCGGAGCACAATCCGGACAATAAAAAAACGGCGCTGTTAATCAATAACCTGGGCGGATTCTCTTCGCTGGAAATGGCGGTGCTGACGCGCGAGGTGCTGCGTTCGCCGCTGGGAAAACAGGTCGATCTACTGATTGGCCCGGCGACGCTGGTTAGCGCGCTGGATATGAAAGGCTTTTCGCTGTCGACGCTGCTGCTGACCGACGCGCTGGCGGAAGCGTTGCAGGCGCCGGTTGAGGCCAGCGGCTGGCAGCCCGCGAGCAAGCCTGCGCCGCTTAATACGCGCCAGGGCGAAAAAGTCGCGCGGCAGCAGCATTTTGCGCCTTCGGAAAATGCATCAACGGCCGCCATAGTTGCTACCGTTTGCCGCACGCTGGCAGAGCTGGAGACCGAGCTTAACCAGCTGGATGCCAAAGTGGGCGATGGCGACACCGGCTCGACCTTTGCCGCCGGGGCGAAAAAAATCCTCGCCGAGCTGGAAGCGAACAGGCTGCCGCTGAACGAGCCAGAAAACCTGCTAACGCTGATTGGCGAAGAGCTGGCGGTGGTGATGGGCGGATCCAGCGGCGTGCTGATGTCGATTATGTTTACCGCCGCCGGACAGAAGCTGGAAGAAGGCGAGGCGCTGCCGCAGGCGCTGAGCTACGGGCTGGAACGGATGCAGCACTACGGCGGCGCGCGGCCGGGCGATCGCACCATGATTGACGCGCTGGATCCGGCCTTTGCCGCGCTGACGGCGGGTAAAAGTAGAGAAGAGGCGGCGCAGGCGGCAAAAGCGGGCGCGGAAAAAACGGCGCAGATGAGCAAAGCGCAGGCGGGCCGCTCGTCTTACCTTAACCAGGAAAGCCTGCACGGCGTGAAGGATCCGGGCGCTTACGCGGTAGAGCAGGTCTTCGCCAGGCTGGCCGCGCAACAATAAGCGGCCCTTCCGGGGCGCGGTTCCTTCCGCGCCCTGTTAAAGCTCTCCCTCCGCTTCCCTGTCCAGTACCTGTTCAAACAGCCGCAGACGTTTATAAATAGACAACAGCTCAACCAGCGTGCTCCACGAATAAACCAGATACTGAAAGGCGCCGCGCACCTGTTCAAATACGTTATTGATCTGCTGGAGCAGCCCGAAGGTAATGGCGGCGGTGACAATAGAAGGGAACAGCACCACCAGGCCGAAAACGGCGTCCAGCTGCAAATAGAGCGAGCGGGCGATATTAAAATAGAGATAGTGAAAGTAGAGCCGGAAATAGTTTTTACGGATCAGCCCGAACAAATTTTGCACCGTGGGCGGACTGGCGCGTGCGGGATCGTCTTCGCCATAGACCAGTTCTTTACGGTAGCCCGCCTCCACCCGCTGATTACGAAACGACAGGCCCGGTAGCCTGATGCCGACGGCGGCCAGCAGCCCGGTGCCCAGCAGCGACCAGAGCACCACGGCAATCACCAGCGCGTAGGGCAGGTCACCCAGCAGCGGCACGTTTTTCACATGCACCGATAGCCCAATCAACACCGGCAAAAAAGCGATAAGCGTCATAACAGCGTTAATCAGGCTGACGCCCATATCCTCCAGCGTCGAGGCGAAGCGCATGGTGTCTTCCTGCACGCGCTGCGCCGCGCCTTCAATGCCGCGCAGCCGCGACCAGTGCGCCATATAATAGTTGTTCATCGCCGTGCGCCAGCGGAAAACATAGTGGCTGATAAAGAACATATTCAGCACATCCACCAGCACGGCGATCAGCGCAATGCTGAGAAAGCCGATCAGCTGCTGATAAAGCGTGGCGATCGGTACCGAATTGGGATGGGTCAGCGCGCGCTGGATCAGATCGTAAAACGGCTCATACCAGGCGTTGATAGCAACGTTCATCTGCACCGAAAACCAGGTTACAAAAATAATCAGCGCCGAACCGTTTACCGACCAATTTTGCCAGGGATGCGGACTGAACACGCGCCAGAACCCGGCGAACAGGGCGAAAGCCGCAAAATAATAAAGATAAAAAGCGAGGGCGGAAGGCGCGATAAAGCGCAAGGCGTTATTTGGCAGCGGGCCGGCATGGGCGAATGAGGTAAGAAACTGCCTGCCGCCGGCAAACCAGACGAGAATGGCGATCGCGCACCAGACGGCGGCGCTGCTGAAGAACAGCGCGGGGCGGGGGAAAAAGGATTTAAACATAGCGACTCCAGAACGGTAAGGCCACCATCTAACGCGATTACTCGTTAATGGTCTTACCGGTTTTGTATCCGCTGATGTCTGACCGCCGCCTTTGCAACAGGCGGGTGTTTCCGTTACGCCAGTCATTAACGTGAATAGCGGTCGCGAAGCGTTAATAAATTACAGGCCATTATTTTAATATTCTGCAAACATCTTATCCCGGGATTGTAGCGATCGCGGGTTGCAGCCACGCGTTCAACCCTGCATAGTCCTCCCCGCCCTGGCCCGGCAAAATAAATGCTGAATGTTATTTAAACGAGGCCGATAACGATAAGGCACTTTCAGGCAGCGGAGCCTGATACAGCAAGGTTTTACAGGGAATAGCGGCGCGGGATTGCTTCAGAAAAGGCGGGCCTGCAGCGGAGGGCCGCTTATCTGCAGGCCAGGCCTTCTTCGGGGCAGCGTCCCTCAGGCGGAAAGAAAATGAACGAAAATAATGATGTGATGTACCGACTGCTGGTGCAAAGCGTGGTCGGCTACGCCATTTATATGCTGAAACCTGACGGCACCGTAGCCAACTGGAACGCGGGCGCGGAGCGGGCGAAAGGCTATCTGCCGGATGAAATTATCGGCAGAAATTTTGACTGTTTTTACAGTGCGGAAGACAGAGAAAAAGGTCTGCCGCAGCGCGGCCTGGCCATCGCCCGCGAAAAAGGACGTTTTGAAACCGAAGGCTGGCGCTACCGCAAAGACGGCAGCGCTTTCTGGGCGCATGTGGTGATTGACGCCGTGCACGACGACGACGGCGGGCTAATCGGCTTCGCCAAAATTACCCGCGACTGCACCGAACAGCAGGCTCAGCTTGCCGAACAGCGCGCCCAGGAGCAGAAATTCCGTCTGCTGGTCGAAGGCGTGGTCGATTACGCCATCTACATGCTCGATCCCGACGGCTATGTGGTGAACTGGAACGAAGGCGCAAGGCGTTCCAAAGGCTATACGGCGGAAGAAATCGTCGGCAAACACTTCTCCTGCTTTTACAGCACGCAAGACCGGCTGGCTAAGCTCCCGGAAACCAACCTGAAAACCGCCTACCGTACCGGCCGATTCGAAGAGCAGGGCTGGCGCTATCGTAAAGACGGCACCTCTTTCTGGGCGCACGTGGTCATTGACGCCGTGCACGACGACGATGGCAGGCTAATCGGCTATGCCAAAATCACCCGCGACTGCACTGAACAACAGCGCGTGCTGCAAGAACAGCGCGAAAGAGAACAGGTGTTCCGTCTGCTGGTGGAGGGCGTCACCGACTACGCCATCTATATGCTCGATCCCCAGGGCCATGTGGTGAACTGGAATGCCGGCGCGCATCGCGCCAAAGGCTATACGGCGGAGGAAATCGTCGGCGAACACTTCTCCTGCTTTTACAGCGCGCAGGATCGCTTTGCCTGCCTGCCCGACAAAAACCTGGCGATTGCGCAAAGCGTTGGGCGTTTTGAAGATCAGGGCTGGCGCTATCGCAAAGACGGCAGCGCCTTCTGGGCGCACGTGGTGATCGAAGCGATTCATACTAAAGAAGGCCGCCTGCTTGGCTTTGCCAAAATTACCCGCGACTGCACTGAACTGCGCGAGTACGAACAGCAGATCCTGCGGGCAAAAGATCTGGCAGAGCAGAACAGCAATAAGATGGCCGCGCTGTCGAAGTTTCTCGACACCATTATCGGCAATATTCCCTGCTGCGTGATAGTGGAAGACGTGGTATCGCGCGAGGTGCTGCTGCTGAACAGCAAAGCGGAGCAGCTGCTGGGCGTAAAAATGAAGGAGCTTGCCGGCAAAAGGCTGGACGATTACATGCCCTCAGAGCTGAGCGGCTATTTTTCTCAGCTGGCGACCGCCGCACAGCGCAATGAAGGCGTGCATAAAAACGAGCAGCTGTTGCGTACCCGTGGCGGCGAACGGATCATCAACGCTTCGGCCTCGATTATTAACGGCAACGACGCCCATACTAACTACGTGCTGCTGATTGCTGACGACGTTACCGATCAGCGCGCGGCTGATGCGCGCATTCATCATATGGCGCATCACGATAACCTGACCAGCCTGCCGAACCGCGTGCTGTTCAGCCAGCGGCTGAACGAGGCGCTGCGCTGCGATTTCGATAATGGTAAACAGACGGCGGCGCTCTGTCTGGATCTGGATAACTTCAAGAACGTCAACGACGCGCTGGGCCATCAGGTCGGCGACGATCTGCTGCGCGCCGTCGCCAGCCGTTTGCGCGGCGTGCTGCGTGAACAGGATACGCTGGCGCGCAACGGCGGCGATGAATTCTCTATCGTACTGCCGGGCCTGACGCATTTACAGGAAGCCGAAGCGGTGGCGCAAAGGCTGATTGAGGCGATCCGTCCGACCTTCAACGTCGACGGACATAGCCTGACGGTAGGGCTGAGCATCGGCATTTCTATTGTCGCAGGCGGTCTGACCACCCCCGCCGAGCTGCTGCGCTGTGCCGATATGGCGCTGTACGAAGCCAAACGCAACGGCCGCAACCGCTTTGAGCATTTCTCCAGCGAAATGGGCGAAGCCGCCAGCAAGCGCCGCATGATTGAAACCGATCTGCGCGAGGCAATGACCCATCGCCATCTCAAGCTGTATTACCAGCCGATTACCGATAGTCTGGGCCAGGAGATCATCAGCTACGAAGCGCTGATGCGCTGGCACCATCCGAAACAGGGGCTGATTATGCCGCTGGACTTTATTCCCGTGGCGGAAGAAACCGGGCTGATCCACTCGCTTGGCGCCTTCGCGCTGTACGAAGCCTGCCGCGAGGCAGCGAAGTGGCCGGCGCATCAGAGCGTGGCGGTCAACCTTTCGCCGCTCCAGTTTAAAAACAGTTCGCTGGTGTCGGTAGTGGAAGCGGCGCTGAAGGATTCCGGACTGGCCCCGCACCGGCTGGAAGTGGAGATCACGGAGTCGGTGCTGCTGGACAACACCCTGGTCAATATCCGCATTCTGCAAAAGCTGAAAAAGCTGGGCGTGCGCATCGCGCTGGATGACTTCGGCACCGGCTACTCGTCGCTCAGCTATCTGCGTTCTTTCCCGTTCGATAAGATCAAAATCGACAAGTCGTTTATCAACGATATGAAAGAGAGCCGCGAGGCGCTGGCCATTATCCGGGCCATTACGGGCATGAGCCGCAGCCTGGATATTCAAATCACGGCGGAAGGGGTGGAGAGCAGCGAGCAGTTCGAGCAGCTGAAAATCGAAGGCTGCACGCTGTTCCAGGGGTATTATTTTGGCCGCCCGCAGCCGTCGGAGACGCGGCTGAAGCTGTTTGGCCTGGACGAAAAGCGCGACGGCCAGGTTCACCCTTAGCGGCCCGGTCCTGAACAGCGTTATGGCTACGATCGCCGCGTAGCTTATCCACCAGGGCGTCGTGCTGCGCGCTGGTCTTGCGCGCGCCTTTGGCTAAATCATTCGCGCGCAATGTGACAAGCTGGCCTTCTGCGGCTCATCCATCATAAGGCGCTGGCCTTCTGCGGCCGCGCGTTCTTCAGTAGCTTATCCCTTACAACGCCAGGCTGCGCGCTGGTTCTGCTGCCGCGCGTTCTTCAGTAGCTTATCCCTTACAACGCCAGGCTGCGCGCTGGTTCTGCTGCCGCGTGCTTTTCTGCGGCTTAACCACCACAACGCCAGGCTGCGTGCTGGTTCTGCTGCGGCCGCGCGTTCTTCAGTAGCTCATCCCTTACAACGCCAGGCTGCACGCTGGCCCTCTCTGGTGACGTGCCTCTCTCTTTCCGCCTGCCTGGTTGTTAATGAAATTGTGCCATTTTGTTTATTTACGCTAATTTTTTGCGCCGATTCCTGTTAAAATCCATAAATTGTTACCGGTAACATTGATTCAGATCACGCTAGCGCCCGATTTTTATAAAAAAACAGGCTAGCGGGTCTCCCATCACGAATGCTTACAGCCGAACAACCAGGCCATTTTAAAAGGCAATGTCATGTCAAAAGAAACGATCGGAAGCTCCCGCAGGGACTTTCTGCTGAGAACCATTACGCTTGCGCCCGCCGTGGCGATTGGCAGCACGGGCCTGGGCGCGTTAACCGCGCCAGCCGCAGCCGTAGCCGCGCCCGAGCCTGCAGGGCCGCAGCAGGCCCGCGATTACCAGCCCACCTGGTTTACCCCGGAAGAGTACGCTTTTATTAAGGCGGCCGTGGCGCGCCTGATCCCTGCCGACGAACGCGGCCCCGGCGCGCTGGAAGCGGGCGTGCCGGAATATATCGATCGTCAGATGAACACGCCTTACGCGACCGGTTCCAACTGGTATATGCAGGGGCCTTTCCATCCCGATGCCGACAAAGAGCTGGGCTATCAGTACCCGCTGATCCCGCGCGATATTTACCGCCTGGGCCTGGCGGACGCGGATGCTTTCTCCAAAGCGCAGCACGGCAAAGCGTTCGCCGACCTGAGCCACGACCAGCAGGACGCATTGCTACAGGCCTTTGAAGCCGGCAAAGCCGAATTCAAACAGGTTCCGGCTAAGGTTTTCTTCTCTTTCCTGTTACAGAACACGCGCGAAGGCTTCTTCAGCGATCCTGTGCATGGCGGCAATCAGAATATGGTCGGCTGGAAGCTGATCGGCTTTCCGGGCGCGCGCGCTGATTTTATGGACTGGGTTGAACGGGGCGAGCGCTATCCGTTCCCGCCGGTGTCGATTCGTGGGGAAAGAGCATAAGCATGGCAAACGTAATGAAAAAAGTAGATGCGGTGATCGTAGGCTTCGGCTGGGCGGGATCGATCATGGCGAAAGAGCTGACCGAAGCGGGCCTGAACGTGGTTGCGCTGGAGCGTGGCCCGCATCGCGACACCTATCCTGACGGCGCGTATCCGCAGGTTATTGATGAGCTGACCTATAACATCCGTAAAAAGCTGTTCCAGGATCTCTCCAAAAGCACCGTGACCATCCGCCATAACTCGGCGCAGACCGCGCAGCCCTATCGCCAGCTTGCCGCGTTTTTACCCGGCACCGGCACCGGCGGCGCGGGCCTGCACTGGTCAGGCGTGCATTTCCGCGTCGATCCGATCGAGCTGCGGATGCGCAGCCACTATGAAGAGCGCTACGGCAAAAAGTTTATTCCTGAGGGCATGACCATTCAGGATTTCGGCGTCACCTATGACGAGCTGGAGCCGTTTTTTGATAAGGCCGAAAAAGTGTTTGGCACCTCCGGCTCGGAATGGCGCGTTAAGGGCAAAGTCGTCGGCCAGCAGGGACGCGGCAACCCGTTCGCGCCGGATCGCTCCGACAAGTTCCCGCTGCCCGCGCAGAAGCGAACCTTCTCCGCGCAGCTGTTCGCGCAGGCCGCTGAATCCGTTGGCTATCATCCTTACGATCTGCCTTCCGCCAATACTTCCGGCCCGTACACCAACACCTACGGCGCGCAGATGGGGCCGTGCAACTTCTGCGGCTATTGCAGCGGCTACGCCTGCTATATGTATTCCAAAGCGTCGCCGAACGTTAACGTGCTGCCTGCGCTACGTCAGGAAGCGAAGTTTGAGCTGCGCGAAAACGCCAACGTGCTGCGCGTCAACCTGACCGACGACAAAAAGCGCGCTACCGGCGTGACCTATGTCGATGCGCTTGGCCGCCAGATCGAGCAGCCCGCCGACCTGGTGATCCTGTCCGCCTTCCAGTTCCATAACGTGCACCTGATGCTGCTGTCCGGCATCGGCAAGCCTTACGATCCGGTCACTAACGAAGGCACCGTAGGCCGTAACTTTGCCTATCAGAATATTTCCACCATCAAGGCCTTCTTTGATAAAGACGTCTTTACCAACAACTTTATCGGCGCGGGCGGCGCGGGCGTGGGCGTGGACGACTTCAACGCGGATAACTTCGACCACGGCAAATATGGCTTTGTCGGCGGCTCGCCGTTCTGGGTTAACCAGGCGGGCGTGAAGCCGATCTCCGGCCTGCCGACGCCGCCGGGCACGCCAGGCTGGGGCAGCAAGTGGAAAGCGGCGGTCGCCGATCACTATACGCATCATGTCTCGATGGACGCGCACGGCGCGCACCAGTCCTATCGCAACAACTATCTGGATCTGGATCCGAACTACAAGGATGCCTTCGGCCAGCCGCTGCTGCGTATGACCTTCGACTGGCAGGAAAACGACATCAAAATGTCGCAGTTTATGCATGGCCGGATGCACAAAATCGCCGAAGCGATGAACCCGAAACTGATCAGCGGCGCGCCGAAAATGCCGGGTACGCATTTCGACACCACCGTGTATCAGACCACGCATATGAACGGCGGCGCGATCATGGGCGAAGATCCGAAAACCAGCGCGGTTAACCGCTATCTGCAAAGCTGGGATGTGCCGAACGTGTTTGTTCCGGGCGCGTCCGCCTTCCCGCAGGGTCTGGGCTACAACCCGACCGGCATGGTGGCGGCGTTGACCTACTGGTCAGCGAAAGCGATTCGTGAACAGTACCTTCCAAGTCCAGGTCCGTTGGTGCAGGCGTAAGGATGACCATGATGAAAATGCTGATCCCGGCTCTGATGCTGGGTATGACCACCTTTGTTGCGGCGGCGGAGGATAACGGCGCCGATCTGATCAAGCGCGGCGAGTATCTGGCGCGCGCGGGCGACTGCGTGGCCTGCCATACCAAAATGGGTGGCGAATCTTTTGCCGGCGGGCTGGCGATGGCGACGCCCATTGGCAAGATTTACTCCACCAACATCACGCCCGATAAGAAAACCGGCATTGGCGATTACAGCTATGACGACTTTCAGAAAGCGGTACGCCACGGCGTAGCGAAGAACGGCGACACGCTCTACCCGGCGATGCCTTATCCTTCCTATGCCGTGGTTAACGATGAGGATATGCACGCGCTTTACGCCTACTTTATGCATGGCGTGAAGCCGGTTGAGGCCGAAAACAGGAAAAGCGACATTCCTTGGCCGCTGTCGATGCGCTGGCCGCTGTCGATCTGGCGCGGGCTGTTTGCACCGGACGTAAAAGCTTTCCAGGCGATTAAAGGGCAGGATGCGGTGCTGGCTCGCGGTCAGTATCTGGTGGAAGGCCTGGGCCACTGCGGCGCCTGTCATACCCCGCGTAGCCTGACCATGCAGGAAAAAGCGTTGAACGACGGCGAAGGCAGCGACTACCTTTCCGGCAGCAGCTCGCCGATTGACGGCTTTACCGCTAACAACCTGCGCGGCGACAGCCGTGACGGACTGGGCCGCTGGAGCGAAGACGATCTGACGCAGTTCCTGCGCTATGGCCGCAACGATCGTACCGCGGCCTTTGGCGGCATGACCGAAGTGGTGCAGCACAGTTTGCAGCATTTAAGCGACGAAGATATCACCGCCATTGCGCGCTATCTGAAATCCCTGGGCGCGAAAGACTTAAATCAGGTCGGCTTTACGCCGGATGACAAGGTAGCGAAGGCGCTGTGGAAGGGCGACGACAGCAAACCGGGCGCGTCGGTGTACGTCGACAGCTGCGCGGCCTGCCATAAAACGGACGGCAGCGGCTATAAGCGCTTCTTCCCGCAGCTGAGCGGCAATCCTGTGGTGCTGGCGGAAGATCCAACCTCGCTTATCCATATCGTTATCAGCGGCGCGACGCTACCGGGCGTGAAGGGTGCCCCTTCTGCCATCACCATGCCGGCTTTCGGCTGGCGGCTGAACGACCAGCAGGTCGCCGACGTGGTGAACTTTATCCGCACCAGCTGGGGCAATACGGCCAAAGAGCAGGTTAGCGCCAGCGACGTGGCGAAAGTGCGTAAAAACGACGCTGAACAGCAGGGCAGCGTGGATATTGAGAAGCTGACTGAAGTGAAATAAGCGACTTTACGATCGAAAACGGCCAGCAAACTGGCCGTTTTTTTTTGCTTTATTTTTTAGTCCTCCCGCTATTTTTAGCGTGCTGCTCCAGGAGGTGTCTGTTATTTCAGAAAAGACGTGCCTCTTAATTTTTGCGTCAGATTAGATGCAATCTGATTAGTTGCACGGTGTAATAATTTCCCTGGTGTCGGCATTGACTGAAAATTAAATGACTACTTATTTTATAATTTATTTCCGTATAATAAAGACGAACCCGCATTGAATAACACGGTAGAAAATCCTCTTGAATTACTATCGTCAAAATGTTATTGGCTGCGGACTGGACGTTAATTTACAACGGGAGAAATAATGGAAATCGTTGTCACGGATAATCCTTCTTTACCGGATGAAGAGTTCGTTATTGATAATTTATGGAAACATAACAGCCAGTTTGACGAAGTGGATATTACACCGCTTTTCCTTACGCTGCGGGACGAGCAAAACCAGATCCTCGGCGGCCTGGTGGCGCGGACGTGGTGGCAGGGCTTAGAAGTGCAGTATCTCTGGGTTGGCGAAGCCGCACGCGGGCAGGGTAAGGGCCGGGAGCTGATGATAAAAGCGGAAGAGGTCGCCAGAAATCGCGGTTGTCGCATGTCCTATGTGGATACCTTTGATTTTCAGGCGAAAGGCTTTTATGAGAAACTGGGCTACAACGTCTATGGCAGCATGGAAGGCTACCTGGGCAAATATACGCGGTTCTATTTACAGAAAATGTTCTGATAATACGGAAAAAGCTATGCCGCCCACTAATGCGAAAATTAGCGCTTTTCGGAGCTTTATCGCTATGATGGAGCATCTGAACGAGCCCTGGGGTATTAAAGACCTTGATTCCAGACATCTTTATATGAACAAGGCCGCTTACCTTTATACCAATACGCCTGCATCATTCACGGTTGAAGGTGCCTGGGATGATGAGTTCCCGGCTGGTTGGGCGGAATGTTCGGCAGCGTTGCGGGAGCACGATCGTCGGACAGAAGAGCATTTGGGAAGAGTCGCGGTCATTGAAACGCATTATTGGTATGGCCGGGAAACGCTTTCACCTTATATCAGCGAAAAACTGCCGGTATTCGATGAACAGGGAAACTGTATCGGCACTATCTGGAATGCAAGACCGCTCGATACGCTGACGCCGCTGAAGTTTATTAATCACAAAAAGCCTGGCGTACTGACGACCGCTACGGAAAATAAATTATTTACGCCGTCCGAGCTGGATATTATCTTTCTGATGCTGCAAAGGTATACGGCAAAAGAGATCGCTAGTATCTTTAACGTCAGCGTAAAAACAATTGAAAATCGGGTATATACGATATATCAGAAAGCTGACGTGCATTCGTTGAAGCAATTTGAAGAATATTGTATCGCTCATAATCTGGAAAACTATATCCCTGCCCGTTTGATGAAGAAAGGGATTAACTTTATTTAACACGGAATTTTCTATGCAACACAATGATTTTCCTCTGGAACGCGTGCCACAACACAACCGCGTCTCTTTTCTGAGCGTGGCTATCGTCCATATGGGAATGCTTACCGCGTTGGATCAATTTATGTTAGGCGCGGTATTGGGCGACAGCATGAGCCTGTCGGCGGCGCTGACGGCCATTCTGGTAGGCAGCCTGTTATTTGGCCTGGTCACCTTTGGTTTTGGCTATATCGGTATGAAAGAAGGGTTGTCCGGCAGCTTGCTGGCGCGCTGGTGCGGATTTGGCCGAACGGGGTCGGCACTGATCGGCGTCGTGGTGGCGATCAGTTTATTAGGCTGGTTTGGTATACAGAATGCGATTTTTGCCAAATCGCTGAGCGCCGCGTTTTCCGATACGCTTAGCTTCCGAACAGCAGCAACGATCTCCGGCCTGTTTCTTACCGTGCTGGTGGCGTTTGGTTTCAAAGCGCTGCGCTTTACGGCACGCATCGCCGTACCGGTTTTTATTGCGCTGATCGCCTGGATTGCCTGGCAGACGCTGGCTACCGATCATGTGCAGGCAATGGCCGTTTCCCCGGCAGGTAAAGAGGTGCTGTCGGTGAACGCGGGCATCACGCTGGTGGTAGGCGGCGCCATTCTTGCCAGCCTGATGACGCCCGACCTGACGCGCTACTCGCGAAAAGGCAGCCACGTTTTCGGCGTCACGCTGGCGACCATTGTTCTGGGCGAGTTCATTATCAACGGCCTGGCGATCTTTATCGCGCGTAAGCTGAATACAGGCGACGTGATGTCTATCATCACGCTGGCTTCCGGCACGGCTGGCCTGTTTGCCGTTATTTTTTCTACGCTAAGGGTCAACGATTTGAATCTTTACTCCTCGGCGCTTGGCGTGATTAATGCCGTAGAAAGCCTTAGCGGCATAAAATTAAATTATCGACCCGTCACGCTGGCCTTGGGCGTGCTGGGCACTACGCTGTCGGTGCTGGGCATTCTGGATCACTTTGTCGATTTTCTGAATTTGCTCGGCGTTATTGTGCCGCCAGCGTTGGGCGTGATGCTGACGGAGTATTTCCTGCTGAAGAAGTACAGCCTTGCCTTACGGCGTTCCGGTCACGACGGCAGTTTGCCTGCGGAAACGACATTTACCGGCTGGCCCGCGATCCTGGCCACGCTGCTGGGCGGTTATATTGGACTGAATATGGCATGGGGCGTGTCTACCATTAATTCCTTTGTGGCGGCGTGCGCCGGCTATCTGTTGCTGGAGCTGCTGACGGAAAAAGTTATCGTCCGTCGGACAAGAAAAGCCTGAGGCCACGACGACAAAGCGCCGTGACGCGCTTTGTCGTCCCTTTCCGACTACTGTTACTGTGCTGCTTTAAGGCATTCATAAACCGCTTATCCTTTGTCTTCTTTGCATATGTTATTAACCTGTAACATGTAATAAGCGCCAGATCTCAGTCGCCTGCTACACTTTCTTCGAGCTTGTTCTTCAGCACATACCTCAAACGAAGGAGATGTTATGCAACTTTCGCCTTATTTATACTTTTCGGGAAACTGTGAAGAGGCTATCGCTTTTTATCAGCAGGCCACGGGAGCCGAACTGACGGTTAAAATGACCTGGGGTGACGTGCCTGCGGAGAAAAAACAGCAGCCGCAGAAACAGAACAGCCCAAGCGCGGAACAGCCAGCGGATGATAAAATCATGCACGCGCTGCTGCACATCGGCGACGGCGAGCTGCAAATGAGCGACAGCGCGGAAGCGGTAAGCTATAACGGTTTTGCCGTCAGCCTGTCGAGCAACGATCCTGCCGAAGGCAAACGCTGGTTCGATAATCTTTCCGCTGGCGGTAAGGTCACGCTGGAATGGGAAGAAACCTTCTGGGCGGCCGGTTTCGGTACGCTGATCGATAAGTTCGGCGTGCCGTGGCGCATCAACGTAAATAAACCCGCTACTGACTGATTTTCAGCCGATCCAGCGTGGCAAGCAGCGCGTCGATCTTCGGCAGCAGCTGCTTTCTGCGCGGCCAGACGATAAACAGCGGCAGACCTTCTACCGCCAGCTCTGGCAGGATCGGTACCAGCGCGCCGCTGGCCAACTCTTTTTCCAGCAGCCAGGTCGCCATCTGCGCCACGCCGAGTCCGGCTACTACGGCGGCGACCTGGGCTTCGCCATCCCCCAACGCCATCCGATAAGGCAGGGTTCGGGTTATCGTTCGTCCATCCGGCGAACGGATATGCCACGGACTGGTGCTGCCATCTACCCGATCGTAAACAATGGCTCGCCTTTCGGTCAGCGCCTGCAAAGAGTCGGGCACGCCGTGCTGCGCCAGATAGTCCGGCGAAGCGCAGAAGATCAGCCTTTCATTACCCAAAAAGCGGCAGCCCAGCGAGGGCGGAAAATCTGTCGAGCCGCCAATGCGTATTGCGATATCCACGCCTTCCTCAAACAGATCGACAAAGCGATCGGAGAAAGAGAGGGCAATCTGCATCTCCGGGTTCTGCTGGCAAAATTCGTTGATAAGCGGCATCACCCGCATCCGGCCAAAGGTGTTGGGCACGGCAATCCGCAGCCGTCCGACCGGAATGGCGCGCTGGGCGGCCAGTACGGATTCCGCTTCCGCCAGCTCGCTCAGCACACGCGTACAGGTTTCATAAAAGGCCTGACCGGCATCCGTCAGCGCCAGTCGTCGCGTGGTGCGTTCAAACAGCCGCGAGCCGAGCCGGGCTTCCAGCCTTGCCACGCTTTTGCTGATGGCTGAACTGGTCAGATGCAACGAATCGGCGGCGGCGGTAAAACTGCCGTGCTCCACGCTGGCGACAAAGGGGGTGATATCTTTAAGGCGATCCCGACCGATCATTATTCATGACTCATATTCTCAAATAATATGAATTTATACCTCTAATAGGATTTTAATTCTCTATTAAGCTTAATGAATTAGCAATCAGGAGGAAAATTTATGCAACAACGCGCACTTATTGTCGGCGTCAGCGGCGTTATCGGTACCGCACTGGCAGAGCAGCTGACCGGCGACGGTTGGGAAGTTTATGGCCTTTCACGCGGCCGCACGGCGGTGCCGGCGGGCTGCACGGCATTGACCGCCGACCTTACCGATGCTGAATCCGTTAAGAAAGCGCTGGCTGACCTGAAGGTTGATAAGGTCTTCTTCAGCGTCTGGTCGCGTCAGGCCAATGAAAAAGAGAATATCCGCGTAAACGGCGCGATGGTGCGTAACGTGATCGACGCGCTGGGCGACGGCCTGAAAGGCGGCCACGTGGCGCTGGTCACCGGCCTTAAACACTATCTGGGGCCGTTTGACGCCTATGGCAAAGGCGCGGTGCCAATGACGCCGTTCCGCGAAGAGCAGGGCCGCCAGCCTGTCGATAACTTCTATTACGCGCAGGAAGATGAAGTCTTTGCGGGCGCGAAGAAGTATGGCTTCACCTGGAGCGTGCACCGTCCGCATACCATTATCGGCTTTGCGCTGGGCAACGCGATGAACATGGGCCAGACGCTGGCCGTTTATGCCAGCCTCTGCAAGCAGACCGGCCAGCCGTTTATCTTCCCCGGCTCGAAAGCGCAGTGGGAAGGCGTGACCGATATGACCAGCGCAAGCGTGCTGGCGCAGCAGCTGGAATGGGCCGCGACCACGCCGTCGGCGCAGAATGAAGATTACAACGTGGTCAACGGCGACGTGTTCCGCTGGAAATGGATGTGGGGCCAGATCGCCGACTATTTTGGCGTGGAAGCCGCGCCTTACCCGGACGAGATGCAGCCGCTGGAAGGGCGGATGGATGCGGCGGCAGAGCAGTGGAAAGCCATCGCGCAGCAGTTCGACCTCAAGGAAGCGGATATCAACCGGCTGGTTTCCTGGTGGCATACTGACGCCGATCTGGGCCGCCCGATGGAGGTCTTTACCGACGTCAGCAAAAGCCGCAAGGCGGGCTTTACCGGTTATCAGCCCACGCGCGATGCGTTTTTCGCGCTGTTTGACAGGCTGAAGGCGGAAAAACTTATCCCGGCCTGATGCTACAGGCGCCGCGCGTGACGGCCATTACGCGCGGCGCGCTGCTTCAGGCTGCACATATTCCTGACGCAGCATGCCATAGAGCGCGCAGTCCCAGCGCGCTTCTCCTACCGCCACGCCCTGCCGCTGTACGCCTTCCCGCACAAAACCCAGCTTCTCGTAGGTACGTATCGCCGCCTGATTAAAGGTGTAGACGCGTAGCTCAATACGCTCGATGCCTTCCTGCTGAAAAGCCGTCGCAATCAGTTGGCGCAGCATGTGCTCCGCCAGATTTTGTCCCCGCATCGCTGGATTGACCACCACGCGACAGAGGCAGGCCAGATGGTTGTTCCAGTCAAAGCCTGTCTGCGCCACGGCAGCCAGTTCGCCCGCCTGTTTTCCGGCAAAAGTAAGCAGGCTGGCAGGCTGCTGGCTGGCGGAATCCAGCAGCGTGGCGAGAAACGACTCTTCCAGCGGCCAGGCGACGCCCGGCCCGGCCCACTGCGTAACGTCGGCCTGCGACGTAAACCAACTGCTTAAGGCAAGCCGATCTTGCTCGGCGAAAAAGGCAATCTGCATAGGGTGCTCGCTCAGGCTAAAAAAGGTGAGTGGCGAAAATCCGCGAAGGGTTCAACTTTCTTTGTTCCGCAGGTCTGGCGGCGCTATCCGGCCTCATTCTGCAACAATTGTTTCCTGGTGGAAACAATAGCCGAAAGAGGCGCCTGACTGTTGCGAAAAAAGCCGCCTGCGTTAGGATGAAGTTATCCGGGCAGGCCAAAAAGGCGCTGACCCCCACATGACTCTTATACTGGCAGGGGCAATCATGAGCAATAAAACCATTCACTGGAACGGCGGCTTGCAGCCGGAAGCGGTAAATATCCTGTCTGCCGACGGCGGCATGATCGTCTGCCCGACCAAAGTGGGCTACATCATCATGACTTCCGATGCGAAAGGCCTGGAGCGCAAGTTCGACGCCAAGCAGCGCAACCGCAATAAGCCGGGCGTGGTGCTGTGTGGCTCGCTGGAGCAGCTGAAAGAGCTGGCGCAGCTGAACCCGGAAATTGAATCGCTGTATCAGCAGCACTGGGACAAAGACGTGCTGCTGGGCTGCATCCTGCCGTGGAAAGAAGAGGCGGTGGCGCGTATCCCGGAAGACGGTTCAAAAGATCTGATGATGGATCGCCGTCAGACCAGCTGCTTCGTGATTAAATTCGGCGTGCCCGGCGAGAAACTGGCGAAAGAGCTGTGGGAAAACCACGGTAAATTCTCCTTCGCCAGTTCGGCTAACCCATCAGGCAAAGGCAACCGTGGCCTGGTCGAAGGCATCGGCGAGCGTATCGAATCCCAGGCGGATCTGATTATCGAAGCCAACGACTACGTGAAGTCTATCCAGCCTAACGAATCGGAGAAAACCCGCTACGAGCAGGGCGTGATGGTGGCGATGGTGGATGAAAACGGCAAGCTGGTGCCGGAGCAGAAGGGTGAGCGCAACATTACGCCTTGTCCGGTGCTGATCCGTAAAGGGCTGGACGTGGATAAAATCATGTCGATGCTGTCAGACACCTTTACCACCTGGGATTACCGCCACGGCAACTACTACTGATTATGCAGGGCGGAGCTTCGGTTCCGCCTTACCTCAGTGCTTTCTGCAGCGCGGCGATAAACAGCCTGACGCGCGGCGAGATCAGGCCGTTCTCTTTGGTCAGGATCCAGGATTTATAAAGATCCATTTCCCATTCCGGCAGTACCCGACAGAGTTTTCCTTCCTCCACCGCCTGTAGGGCGACGTAATCCGGCAGATAGGCTATCCCCGTTTGCGCCACCGCTGAATTAACCAGCGCGGTACTGTTATTGGCGCGAAACCGGCTGCGCACCTCGATATCCCGCTTCTGCTTCTCTTTGCGAAAGGGCAGCGAGATAGTATGGGCCGGGCCACGAAACAGGATAAAGTCGTGGCGCGTCAGATCTTCCGGCCGTTGGATAGCGCTAAAACGCTCAAGGTAGGCTGGCGCGGCGTAAAGCCCCCAGCTGATATCCATCAGCGGCAGGCAGTGCGGATGTTCCGGCCTGTCGCGGCGGATGACGATAGCCAGATCGAGATTATCGTCCACCAGATTCACCGGCCTGTCGGTAAGGTCGAGATCTACGCTGACGTGCAAATTGCCCGCCACGAACTGGTTCAGCACCGGCACGATGCACTGGCAGCCGAAGGTAACCGGCGCGACGACGCGCAGGCTGCCGGTCGGCTCCTCGTGGAAGCGGCGAATAAAAAGCTCGGCGCTTTTTACCTCGCTGAGAATGCGCGCGCAGTAGTGATACCAGGTCATGCCGACCTCGGTTACGGCGATCTTGCGCGTGGTGCGCAGCAGCAGCTTTGCGCCCAGGCGTATTTCCAGCGCGGCGATCTCTTTGCTGACCGCCGACTTGGATATCCCCAGCTGTTTTGCCGCTTCGGTATAGCTCAGCGTTTCTACCACGCGGGCAAAAATCACCATCGCGTGCAGGTTTTCGACGTCGCTCATTAGCGGGCGGAGATTGCCAGCGCGCTGCCCGCAAAGACAAACAGGCTGCCGACGGCACGATTAAGCAGGCGCAGGCGCGACGGGTTGGCAAATACGCCAGAAAGGCGGCGACCGGCGCAGGCGTAAGCGAACATCAGGCCGCAGTCCGTGACGGCCCAGGTGACGGCCAGCGTGGCGAACTGGACAGCGTGCGGCTGGCTGGCTTCCACAAAGTTAGGAAACAGCGCGGCGAAAAACAGCAGGTCTTTGGGATTGCTGATGCCGACCATATAGCCTTTACGAAACAGTTTAAGCAGGCCGGGCATCGCCTGCGGCTGGCCGCTGATAACGATGCTTTCTGCCGGCGCGCTGTTGCGCCAGGCGCTGATGCCCAGCCAGATCAGATAGGCGGCGCCGACCACTTTCAGCACGGTAAAGGCGGTAGTGGAGGCCGCCAGGATCGCGCCCAGCCCCAGCGCCGATGCGGTCATCAGCGTCATGGCCGCCATCACGCCGCCGATCACCGTCGCCAGCGCGCGGCGTCGGCCGTAGCGCAGCCCGTGCGTCATGCTGACCAACGCAGAAGGGCCGGGAACGGCGATAAGAACGGCAATAATACCGGCATAGGCAAGCCAGAGGTGGAGCGACATAACACTATTCCTTGAACAATGAGCGACAGGAACCTTTCGGGTGGCCGTAGCTTAATGGCTGCGCAGGGGGAAGTAAATTAAGCAGAAGCGGTTCGGGGCGGAGAATGCGAGCCGCCCCGTAAAACTAACGGACTTTTTTCACCAGCACGGGAATTTGGCGCAGTTTGTTAGCCAGCCATAGCCCGCCCAGCAGCATCACGGCGATAAATGCGGAGACGCCAGCCCAGCCGTAGCCGTGCCAGAACACGCCGCCCAGCGTCCCCGCCACGCTCGATCCCAGGTAATAAAAGAAAAGGTAGAGCGAAGAAGCCTGGCCTCTGGCGCGACGGGCGCGGTGACCGACCCAGCTGCTGGCGACCGAATGCGCGGCGAAAAAACCGGCGGCGAACAGCATCAGGCCTGGCAGCACCAGCAACAGCGTGGTGAACTGGGTAGCGATCAGGCCGGCCAGCATCAACAGCAGCGAAGCCATCAGCACCACGCCGCGCCCGTAGCGAGCGGTCATCACGCCCGCCTTCGGCGAGCTGTAAGTGCCGGTCAGATAGACGACGGAGAGCAGACCGACCACCGTCTGGCTGAGGGAAAAAGGCGCGGCCAGAAAGCGAAAGCTGACATAGTTAAACAGCGTCACGAAGCTGCCCATCAGAATAAAGCCGACCAGGAACAGCATCGGTAATCCCATATCCCGCCACTGGAACATAAAGTTGACCAGCAGCTGGTGCGGCCGCAGCGAAGTGGCGCGGAAGTGCTGCGAAGGGGGCAACAGGCGGAAAAACAGCCCGGCGGCCGTCAGCGCGAACAGGCCGACCACGAACAGCGAAACGTTCCAGGAAAAGTGATCGGCCAGCATGCCGGTAGAGAGCCGCCCAACCAGGCCGCCAATCGAATTACCGCTGATATAAAGGCCCATAGAGAAAGAGAGGAAAACCGGGTGCAGCTCCTCACTCAGCCAGGTCATTGCCACCGCCGCGACGCCGCTTAGCGCCAGCCCGGTCAACGCGCGCATCGCCAGCACGCCTTCCCAGCTGCTCATGGTGGCGCAGATCAGCGTAAAGCAGGCGGCCAGCAGCAGCGAAACGGACATCACCGATTTACGGCCGATGGCGTCCGACAGCGGCCCGGTCACCAGCAGCCCCAGCGCCATCATGATGGTGGTTACCGACAGCGACAGGCTGCTTTGCGCAGGCGTCAGATGAAAGCTTTGCGAAAAAACAGGTAGCACAGGCTGCACGCAGTACAGTACGGCGAAGGTGGACAGGCCGGCGCAGAACAGCGCCAGCGTGGCGTGCATAAATCTGCGCGTGCCGCGAATAATATAGGTTTTATTTATATCAGGAGAATTAACGGGAGAAACTAAACTGTCGTCTTCATCTGTAAGACTTTCCGAGTGCAACGCTGCGGATTTATTTACTACCGGTGCCAAGAGATTTCCTTAATCGTATTTGAAAGGGCTGGTTTGCTATCAGATAAACTTATCGCTGCCATCGCCATAACAGCATTTGACCCGCATTAGTATTCGGCCGTTTAAATTTAATGTAAATGAGAAATTTAAATAATTTTTCAAAGAATGAAAAAGCATCGCTTTAATTTTCGATTGAAGCTGCTTTGTACCGACTGCGGGCAAGCAGAAAGAAGCAACAGGCGGAAGCCCGAAAGATGGGGCAAGGTGGGCCTGAACCTGCTAAAGAGAGGGCGGCTGCTTTATTTCATTTTTTTCAGAAAATGTAAGAGGGGTTTCACCTCTTGCTATTCCTTTAATCAAGGATGGAAATAGCCATTATTCTTTGTTTGTTTATTTTTTGAAATATTATCTTAACTTCTGTCATATTCGCGCTTATTTGCACTATGAGACACGAGTACTATACTTAACCTTATACATAATTAACCGTACACCACATTGTCAATCATCGACATCAGGAGGTTTTTATCGCTTTTAATCATAACGACCTGACCATTGACAATAACCTGGCAGATTACGAAGCTTATTATCACGATTATGAAGCGCTGGATATGCTGGCCGAACCGCAGCCTGAACCCATTCAGGGACTGCCCGCGCCGGATATTCTGACGCCTTCCGATCGCTACCAGGAACTCTTTGAAGCCGTGCAGAGCGCAAGGATCTTTGCCGACAGCAAAACCTTTGCAGACTGCGCGCCGAAAATCGAACCGGAGATGATCCTCTACCGCTACTTTATTCAGCGCGAGCGAGAGGATTTTAACCTGCTGGCCTTTGTGCTGGAGAATTTCGACCTGCCGAAAATTAACGACAGCCGCTACGTGGCCGATCCGGCAAAAAGCATGGGCGAGCATATTGACTCGTTGTGGCCGGTACTGACGCGCAAGCCGGAAAAGCATTCTGAATTTTCTTCGCTGCTGCCGTTGCCGGAACCTTATGTCGTGCCGGGCGGCCGCTTTGGCGAAACCTACTATTGGGATTCGTACTTCAGCATGCTGGGCTTCGCGGCTGGCGGACAGACCGATCTGCTGCGCCAGATGGCGGATAACTTTGCGTGGATGATCGACACATATGGCCATATTCCAAACGGCAACCGCACCTATTATTTGAGCCGCTCGCAGCCGCCGGTGTTTGCGCTGATGGTCGAACTGTTTGAAAAAGATGGCGTTAGCCAGGCGCAGCGTTATCTTCGTCAGCTGAAGCGTGAATATGACTTCTGGATGGACGGCACGGAGTCGCTGACGTCCGGCGAAGCATGGCGTCATGTGGTGATGATGCCGGACGGATCGGTACTGAATCGCTACTGGGACGATCGCGATACGCCGCGCGACGAATCCTGGATTGAAGACGTGGAAACCGCCAGAAACTCGGCGCGTCCTTCCAGCGAGGTTTATCGCGATCTGCGGGCGGGTGCGGCTTCCGGCTGGGACTTTTCCTCCCGCTGGCTGAGCGAAGCAGGACGGCTGGAAAGCATCCAGACCACCAGCATTGTGCCGATCGATTTAAACGCGTTTCTCTACAAGCTGGAAACCACGATCGCTCGCCTGTCTGCCCGTAAAAACGATCGTGCGACCGCAGAACTGTTTCAGCAAAAAGCCGTGCGCCGCCGTGAAGCGGTCGATGCCTGGTTATGGGACGCACAGGCCGAGCTGTACCGCGACTACAACTGGCGGGAGCGCGAAAAAGGCGCTTTCTCGGCGGCTGGCGTGACGCCGCTTTACGTAGGAATGGCCAGCCTGGAGCAGGCGGCTGCCACCGCTGCGGCGGTACGCTCGCATCTGCTGGCGCCGGGTGGCGTGCTGACTACGGTAGAAGAAACCGGTGAGCAGTGGGACAAACCCAACGGCTGGGCGCCGATGCAGTGGATGGCGATCAAGGGTTTTAATAACTACGGTGAAGAGCTGTTGGCGAAAGAAATAGCCGCACGCTGGCTTCAGGTAACGGGCGCTACCTATCATCGTCACCATAAGATGGTGGAGAAATATAACGTTGCCGGCCGCGCGCCGGTATTAGCGGGCGGCGGCGAATATCCGTTGCAGGATGGATTCGGCTGGACAAACGGCGTTACGCGTCGCCTGCTGGCGATGTATCCGGATGCGGCGCCGAAGCGATAAATGGCGCGCTTAATTATTAAAGGCCTTCATTATGAAGGCCTTTTTTATTTAGGGTCGGCGAAAATAATATGCCATCACTGGGTAAGGTGAACTTTATCAACCGTTTTGCCGGGAAGGGAAAAGGAGCAAATCAGCAGCATGGCGTTGGCCGCCGCCGAATACAGATTTATTCCTCTGCTGAAAACTGGCGGCGGTTATCAATAATCTGATGCAGATTAACCTCGATCCAGTCGGCCAGGCCCGTAATGCGGTCGCGCGCTTCATGACCCAACACGGTAAGTTTGTATTCAACGTGCGGCGGGATCACTTCATAAGCGATACGCTCCACAAAGCCGTCTTCCTCCATAAAACGCAGCGTTTGCGCCAGCATTCTTTCACTGACGCCGCCTATTTTGCGCCGCAGTTCGCCAAAGCGCAGCGTGTCGTTCTCCAGCGCAATCAGCACCAGCAAACTCCAGCGGCCGGTCAGGCGTTTTAATACTTCGCGCGACGGACAGTCGCGGTTCAACAGTTCGCCGCGTTGCAGCCTGTCGCGAAGCGAAACGATTGAGGAACTATTTTTTTCCATACTAACAAACCTGTAAGTACTTACTTTTGGTTAGTGTATGGCATAGGCTGATTGAACACAACGCTTCCGGGGCTAATCCGGATGCGCTTTTATCACCGCTAAGGAGAACATTATGATTGCAGTAACCGGAGCAACCGGCCAGCTTGGCCGCCTGGTGATTGATGCTTTACTGAAAAGAACGTCTGCCGAAGAGCTGGTCGCCGTGGTGCGTTCGCCGGCGAAAGCGGCCGACCTCGCCGCGCTGGGCGTTCAGGTACGCCAGGGCGATTATAACCAACCGCAGACGCTGGCCGACGCTTTTCGCGGCGTGGATAAAGTGCTGCTGATTTCCTCCAGCGAGGTCGGCCAGCGTGAGGCGCAGCATAAAGCGGCCATCGAGGCGGCCAAAGCGGCAGGCGTTAAGCTGCTGGCCTATACCAGCCTGCTTCATGCCGACAGCTCGCCGATGGGGCTGGCCGATGAACACCGGGCAACCGAGCAGGCGCTGATTGCATCCGGCGTGCCTTACGTTATTCTTCGCAACGGCTGGTACAGCGAAAACTATGCCGCCAGCATTGCGCCAGCGCTGACGCACGGCGTGTTTATTGGTGCGGCCGACGAGGGCAAAATCGCTTCTGCTACCCGTCAGGATTATGCTGAAGCGGCGGCTGCTGTACTGACCAGCGACGCGCCTGTTGATAAAGTTTACGAGCTGGCGGGCGACGAGGCCTATACGCTGACGCAGTTCGCAGCGGAAATCGCCCAGGCCAGCGGTAAAGCCGTACGTTATCAAAATTTGCCTCAGGACGACTTTGCCGCCGCGTTAAAAGCGGCCGGTTTGCCTGACGGGCTGGCAGAGATGCTGGCGGATTCGGATGCCAATGCGGCCAAAGGCGCGCTGTATGATGACAGCCATACTTTAAGCCGTCTGATCGGCCGGGCGACCACGCCGTGGCAGGATGTGGTAAAAGCGTTTGTGGCCAAAGCTTAAAGCCGCGCTTTTCGCACGGGACGCGGCGATAGCTGTTAAGGCATTGCTGCGTCCGGATAATCTTGCAAAAGGGATCCCCGGTCGTCCCGCTCGATCGCCAGGATCCTTTGCTGTTGGCTAATCTTTTTGACAAAGCCGGTCAAATATCTTCACTATCGGGCAAACCGTTAATGCTGCACTATCCTTAAACATTCCTGGTGAAAATAAGGACAACCGGCATGACGTTAATCAAGAAAGTCGCTTTACCGTTATTAATCAGCTCCGCTCTCTGGTCACAATTTTCTGCCGCCGCGCCCGTTAATTACGCAATGGACAGCGGGCATACCTCCGTTGTTGTTTCGTGGACCCACTTCGGTTTTTCCCATCCAACGGCCGATCTGTCTGATGTTACCGGCAATATTGATTTTGATGCCGCTAAAGTCAGCGATTCTAAAGTGGACGTGACTATTCCGGTCAACAGCATTGATACGCACGTAGACAAGCTGACCGAAGAGTTTAAAGGCCCGGAATATTTCGACGTGACCAAATATCCGAATGCGACCTTTAAAAGCACAAAAGTGGTCAGCACCGGTAAAAATACCCTGGATGTACACGGCGACCTGACCATCAAGGGCATCACCAAACCTGTCGTGCTGCATGCGGTGCTGAACAAGCAGGGCATGCACCCGATGGTGAAGAAGGAAGCGGTTGGCTTTGATGCCACCACCACCTTTAAACGCTCCGACTTTAAGCTGGATAAATATGTGCCGGCCGTCAGCGACGACGTGAAGCTGACCATCACCACCGAAGCCTACGCGAAGTAATTCCGCATAGGCTGCTCTGAAGCCCGCTTTTCAGCGGGCTTTAAATCGGGCCGCTATAGCTCAATTACGCGATCGGCAGAGGCGATGGTGGAAGGGCGGTGGGCCACGATAATACGGGTGATTTTAAGCGAGGAGATGGCGTTATTAATGGCCTTTTCATTCTCGATATCAAGATGGCTGGTTGCTTCATCCATAAACAGGATGCTGGGACGCCGGTAAAGCGCTCGGGCAATAAACAGCCGCTGTTTTTGACCGCCGGAAATGCCTGCGCCTAACTCGCCAATCAGGGTTTCATAGCCCATCGGCATACTCATTATTTCGTGGTGAATATTGCTGTAAACCGCACACGCCATAATCAGCTCCCGGTTAGCATCCGGGGAAAAACCGCAGATATTGTCCGCGATAGATCCTGAAAAAAGCCGGTCATCCTGCAGCACGCAGGCAATGCTTTGCCGGAAGTTATTCAACCCGATTTTATGAATATCCAGGCCTCCGGCCAGAATTTCGCCGCTGGTGGGCATAAGGAGGCCGCTCATGACTTTAAGCAAGGTCGTTTTCCCGACGCCGGAAGGGCCGACGATAGCAACGCTTTCCCCGGGCTGAACAGCAATATTCAGATCGGTAAAAATCGGTTTTGATAACGCATCATATTGATAGCTGACTTGTTTGACGTTAAGCGCAATACCTTCTCCGGGCCTGAAAATAGCCCGTGGCGCGACGGCTTCTTCTGCCTCGGTGAAAATAAGGTCGGAAATCCTTTCATTATGAAGCGAGAGCATTCGCAGACTCAGCGCCAGATCGATCAGGCTGCCAGCGCGCTGGGAAAATTGTCCCCGGTAGGAGTTAAAAGCCATAAACATCCCCAGGGTCATATTATTATCAATCACCATGGAAGCCCCCAGCCAGAGTATGGCCACCTGATCCAGCGTGCTGACCAGGGTATTGATGCCGCCAAACATCATATTAAACCGGGTAATTTTAATGCCGGTATTGGTGGCGTCGATATTCAGATTAAGCCAGTGGCTGGAGCGAATATTATCGATACCAAGGGATTTTACGGTGGAAATACCGTAAAGCGTTTCCATAAAGTGTGAGCTGGATTTGGCGCCTTTGACAATCTGTTCTTCTGACAGCTGGCGATACAGGCGATAGGTAACCAGCCGCATCAGTGCATAACAAAGGGTAAAGCCCATCACGACCCAGACCAGCCAGCCGCCGTAAACCATCATCATCGCAAAAAGCCCGATAGTCATAATGGTATCGATAATCCCGGTAACGATGCTGTTGGTAAATGTTGTTCTGATGGCGTCCAGCGAGGAAAAACGGGACTGAATATCGCCAAGATGCCTCTTTTCGAAAAAGGATAAAGGCAGCTTCATCAGATGATCGAACAGCGTGGTCTTCCACTGCACATCCGTCAACGTGCCCAGCGCGATCGAGGTCCATGCCCGTATTACGCTGACAAAGGCTTTAAACAGGGTAAAGATAATCAGGCCGAGACAGATCACGGTTAGCAGATCGTAATCATGCGCCTGGATAACATGGTCAGTCACCAGCTGAGTTCCTACCGGCAGGAGCAGATTAATCGACTCAATGACGACTGACAGCGCGAATATTTTTAACAGCGCGCCAGGCAGACCATTGATATTTTTCATCAGATCCAGCAGGCGCAGCCGGGTTTTTACCGTCTCTTTGTGGAATTCCTTATCCGGCCACAGCTCCAGCGCCACGCCGGTAAAGTGGTTGGACATATCCTTCATACCCACCACCCGCCGCCCGAAGGCCGGATCGTGGATCACAAATGAGTTGTGGCGCACTTTCACCAGGACAACAAAATGGTTCATATCCCAGTGCAAAATGCAGGGCGTTCTCAGCTTACCGACCTCATTGATATCCAGCGAAAGCGCGCGGGTTTTCAGCTGAAGCTGCGAGGCGATGCCGGCCACAAGATTTAAGGTCGCGCCTTTGGTTGATACGCCGAACTTCTGACGAAGGTTAAATAAATCGACGTTCAGACCGTAGTAAGAAGAGACCATCGCCAGGCAAGCCAGCCCGCACTCTGAGGACTCCGACTGCAAAATTTTCGGAACTTTACGGCGCAGTGAAAAATTTATTTTGCTGTTAATTTTTTCAAAAAGTGACTTACCTGTCATTGACAACTCCACTCACGCTATTTTTTATTTTATTTATAGGCGCAATCGCCCACTGATATAACGGCTTTTTCTCAAGGAAGACGATGACCCTGGCCTGAAGGCCGCCAGATATTTGCAGTTTTTTTCCCTTATCACTGAATTCTGTATCGTTAATGGCAACCAGAACTTTGTAATAAGAGCCTTTCTCCTGGCGGGCACCGCTGCTATAGGTGCTCATCTCCTGCGGCGAGGCAGGGACAGAGGAAATCGAGATGATTTTCCCGGGGAATTGCCCAAACTTATCAGCAGGGAAAGCGTTGTAGCGGATATTAATGCCGTCCTGCACTTTTACATAGGGCAGGCTGTTATCCGGAAGCCAGAGCAATAAAAAATAGTGCACGTTATCCACCGGCTTAATCTGCGCCAGGCTGGCGCCGGTCTCTACCATTTGGCCCGGCGTTACGCTAAGCGATTCGATAATACCGTCCAGTTTTGCACTGATAATGATACTGTTATTTGCTTTATATTCGGCCAGCTGTCGCTCCAGATCGCTCAGCTGGGATTTATTTTGAATAATCTGGTTGTCAAAATCTGCGGCACGCGTAAATTTATCGCTGCGTAATTGCGAAAGCTGTATTTTTTCCTGAATACTCTGACTGTTCAGCGCCTGATAAGCGCTCTGCTGGGAAAGCGACTGCGCGCGCTGATAATTAAGCTGGTCCTGAGTAATTAACCCTTTTTTTAAATATTTTTCATAATTATTCAGGCTTTCGTTCATTTTCTTTACGCCTTCGCGGGCGCTGTTAACCATCTTCTCGGTTTCTTTATGGGCCTTTGCATAGCTGTCTACCTGCGACTGCAGGTTTTCCAGCGTAGACGCTTTATTACTTTCTAACTTAGCAATCATTGCGTGAAGATTAGCGGTCTGAATTTTAATGGATTCGACGGCGGCGCTGCTGACGTTTCCTGAAGAGGTAATACGGGCAACGTCCAGTTCATACAGCGGATCGCCTTTTTTAACGCGATCGCCAACCTTAACAAAGGTGGTGGTGATATAACCCTGCTGTGGTGAATTAATATTGATAGCATGAGGAAGGGTAATCACTTCACCATCAACATCAATACGTCTGCTGTAATCAAAGAAGATCATAGCCAGTATAACTACGATAAGAAAAAGCAGGCAAAATCCTGTAATAACAGATGCTGGTATCTTAGAAATAAGCAGCGCCTTTCCTGTCCACTTCTGGCGCTGATAATCCAACGCGTCGCTGCGGAACAGGCTTTTATTTTTATTGTTATCCATAGGAGTTTCCAGAGAGAAAAAAAGAGCCACCGGAGTGGCTCTTGATAACCATGCGGATTTAGTAAATCGTTCCGTTTATCAGGCCATTGATTGCGTTTTCTGCATATTTAGTGGTGTTATCCCAACCAAATAATGCGCCCGTGATACCGAAGCAAATTGAACCAATAATGCCAGCACCAATCATACCAACTCCCTGGCCGATGATACCCACACCCAGGATACCACCGCCATCTCCGCCGTGCTTACCACCAATTACTGCGCCAGCTGCGCCACCAACGGCAGCGCCAAGTGCTGCAGAACCAACCAGTTCGGCAGCATTACCGATAAGGCTTGCGCCAGCAGTCCAGAAGTTAGTGAAGTCCCAGCTATAGGCGCCAGAAACATCGTTCATTTCCATTACTGAAAGTTCTTTCATTTTACTACTCCTTTTTTATTTTATGGACTTATATAAATAAGCCCTTCCTGTTTTTACTTCTCGCGTAAAACCGAGGCGTAAATATTAATGCGTTTTTCCTTCGTCATTCAAGTGGCTTTAATACTGTTTTATGTGAATTTTTCCTGAAAAGTTCTATGGTCATTGTTCAGAATGCAGGTTAAACGCACTCTTGAGGAATTAATTTGTTAGTTTTGACTGCATGTATATCTTATGAATTCTGAATTGAATATAAATTTTTTAACTTCAAATGTCAGCCAGCATCAATTTTGAGTAATAGTAAAAGTCATGGCGGCATTGGCTTTCCCTGGTGAAATCTCTCCGGTTTGTTTGTAGCGGGCAATCAATGGGATTTCGATGCTTTTTTCCGCTGCGGCGTGGTAAGTCTTTGCCGCAGCAAAAGTAAGCGGGGTTCTGCTACTGTCCAGAACCTCAATGCCGACGCCCGCCGCTGCTTCCGCATCCGCATCAATTTCCAGCAGGCCGTCAGCGGATGAATTTCCTACCGGATTGAACGTTACCTGAACCGGAATATTATCTGCTTCACACTGTAGTATTACGCTAAAGTTGCGTTCTGAAGAGGCAGCCGTGCTGCCCACGCCGCTGAACTCACTGCGGTTTGGGCTGCCGAGGTTCACAGTTTGATTTTGTGAATTCACATCCGCCAGACAGCTTTTTTGAATAATGGCCAGGCTGTTTACCGTCAGCGTTGCAAAGGCTCCGCCGTTCAGATAGAAATTGGCATAAACCTTACTACCGATTGCTGAAGGCGTTATTGGGCCAGTTTTTACAAAGGTCAGTTTGACTTCATTCTGGTTTACCCAGGGCGTCAGCGAATTGGGTGAAACGGATGTATTAAGAGGAACGTTTACGCCTGCCTTGTAAAGATCGCTAATGATGACGCCCACACCTGCAATTCCTGTTTCATAGGCACCTGCTACAGTTGTACTGGCCGTTAACAGAGAGGCGGAGCGATAAGGCGTGCTTCCTGTGCAGATAACGGTAAATGTCTGACCGGCAAATCCCTTACCGTAGCGGATACCTATTTGTTCCCCTATATTCACTCTTGGATCCACCGCTAATGTTAATGCGCCGGTCGAGGCTTTAACTGTCGAACCCATTACGCAGCTTCCAACGCAAGAAAACGAGGGCAGGGATAATAATAAAAAAATTATTCTTACTTTCAGGCTAAATTTAAAAACTCTCATTGCTGCAATACTCCTTCTGCCCAGCAGAATGAATCCTTTCCAATTACCGACAGACGCCAGTCAAAGATTGAACACCGTTCCCGGTTTTCTTTTCAGATAGCTTATAGTTCACGCGACACTGCTGTTCTTTGGCTTTACCCCATTGCACCAGCAAAGTCCCTGAAGGTTTAAGCCCATTGAGATAAACCTGGCCGGCTTCTCCGACAATATATCCCTGCTTATCCTGTTCATTAGCCTCCACCACCATTGCGCCAAAAGGAACCGGCTGGCCGTTATGCGTCAGCGTCATGATCCCTCTGCCGCCTACCCGGGCGGAAAAACGGGCATGAACAATCGCACCTCGTGTGGGCACTACACTTTGAGTGCTTAACGCCAGATCGACATCTTCAGGCAGCGTGGTGGTATCAAGCGCAATATCTGAGCGACGATAAGGGGCAACGTTCGGTACAACGGTATAACCACGGAAATCCGTTTTAACGCCGGTCTGGTTAATTAACTGTACGCCGCTGGCGCCTTCCGCCTCCACTAACGCTGCCGTATTGCCAAAGGGCTGGCTCAAAGTGACGCCTTTACTATGGATAATCACGCCGCCCTCGGCACCATAGCTCACTCTTTTCATCGTCTGGTCATAGCCATAACCGGCGGTGACCTCACCGTAAGTACCGCGATAATCGGCGTCAAGATTGCCACTGTTGCCCGTCCCCTGGCTGGCATACCCCTGGCGCAGGTTCCAGGCAAGGTTGTTGTTTTCCAGCGCCGTACCGCTCAGGCCAGCGCTGTGGCTGACGCTTCCCGGTTTGCTGCTGGTCACCGTATAGTTCGCCCAGCTGTTGGGCAGCCAGCGACTCAGCGGCATGGAAACGTTGAAGGAAAAGATCCGATCTTTGGCGTCAGTGCGATTGCCGGAGAAGTCAGACGAATTACGGTTAAAGCTGTAGCTTACGCCGTAGCTGATGCCGTTATAACTGTTGTTGTAGCTGGTAGAAACCGACTCCATCCGGCGGTTGGTACGCCAGTAGTCTTCCCGTAACAGGCTGAGGCTCAGGGCGCCTGCGGACTGGCCCAGATGCTGGTTCAGCGTCAGCTCCGTGCGGTTACGCGCCTGTTCCCGGTACAATGAGCTGTAGCCTGAACGCCAGGTATCCATCAGCTCGGGCAGAGAATAGTAATCACGGGTCGAATAGCGGTAACCGGCAATGGCAAAGTTAGTCCCCGTTTCATAAAAGTTTTTACTGTAGCGGAGTCGTACGGACTGGCCGTCGGTTTTGCCCTGGTCTTTTACCGTTGACCAGGCATTAATCACGTCGGCAGAGAACGCGCCCAGGCCGCCAAAATTTTTACCGATGCCGAAGGCGAGCGACTGGTAGTTTGCGGCAGCCTGTAAGCCGCCAAACAGCGTAATATTCCAGGGCAGGCCGTAGATAACCGTCGCCTGGCTGAAATATCTTTCATCAACGGCGCTGTCGTAAGGACGATAGTTACCCGTGGTGAAGCTGTATTTAAGATAGCCTTCACGCGCCAGTACCGGCAGGGAAGCATAAGGCACAACCAGATTCTGCTCACTGCCATCGGCTTCTTTGATGGTGACGTATAAATCACCGCTGCCGCCGGTAGCGTACAGGTCGGCGATCTCAAAAGCGCCCGGCGCAACATAGCTTTGATAAATGATATAGCCGTTCTGGCGAATAATAACCTGAGCATTTGTCCGGGCCGTTCCTCGTACTACCGGAGCGTAACCGCGCAGGCTCTCCGGTAGCATTTCATCATCTGTAACCAGCTGCGCGCCAAGAAAAGGCACGCTTTCGAAGATATCGGCAGGCGAGGTGCTTTCGCCTACGGTAAGCTGCGCTTTCAGCGGAATAATATTACGTTGCAGATAGGTATAGACGGCATCCCATTTGCCTTTATCTTTTGAGGTGCTGCTGCGGTTCCAGGCGGTGTAATTGCGTAGCCGCCATGCTCCCATGTTCAATCCGGGGCGCAGATTAAGGTACTGGCTGTCGCTGTCGTGAGCATGAATGTCACGGGCATAATTATTAGCCGCAGAAAATCGGTAGTTCAGGAAAAGCGCCGTCAGCCCTTCATCATACTGCTCTGGCGAAATAAATCCCCTGACGCTGGTGCGCAGTGCTGCTTGCGGAATACTTAACATCAGTCGCTGAGTATTAAAATTGAAGGTGACAGAGGCCTGCGGTATCGCGGTAACCGCAACGCATCCCGCCGCGTTCTCTTTTAAATCCGGAAAGGCCGTGGTGCGCACGCCGTAGGAAGCCAGCAGTTGCAGGCTTAAACAGGGCTGTAGAACCTTCTCGCTTGCTGACCGCTCGTGGCTAAAAAAGGTGATTTTTTTAGTTTCGACAAAGCTATCGTTAATAAAAATATCGACTACATAATCGCCCGGCGCCTGAGACTGCGGATTCTCGAATACCGACAGATCGGTTATCTCCGTACTTCCGCTGCTGGTTTGGAGAAAATTGGGGTTGAACATCTCCCTCGCATTAGCCTGCTTTTCAATCAGACCAGCCAGCAGGGCTGGCAGCATCAGTGGCCAAAGGCAACGGCTAATTTTTTTCTTACATCTGGCAGATGAGGTTCCATACATAATCACATTCCATTGCGTAAGTACAGGTGGGTCGAAAGTTGCAAAAGTTAAAAAAACTTTCGTGATTCATCCTTTAAAATTAAAGTGAAGCATGGTGTAGCTCGCCGATACCGCCATAATCATTTATTAACTTCCAGCTGATGCTGCCAGCAACATTGCTGGCCGGAAGTTTAAAGGTTGCGGATGAGCGTGGCGCGACCAGTCCACCTTCGGTAATACTGTTATTATTAATTTTTATAAACATAAAATTCATATAGTAATCAGAAGGGTTGGTAACGGTTAACGTTGTTCCTTCTGTTTTCCAGACCAGCTCATCAGTATGCTTTTCCGCTGTTTCTCCCGAAAGGGCATCTGGCCTGTAAATCAGTTTGAGTCGGGAGCGCACGGCTATTTGCAGCGTGTTTCTGTTCTCTTCTGATGATGAGGGAATAGACTTGATATTGAGCCAATAAAGAGACTCTTTATCCTGAGGCAATGCACGTGCTCCCCGAATAATGCGCAGCAGGTTCTTTTGACCGCCATCCATTCTGAATAAAGGCGGCGTGACAATAAAAGGGGGCGTATCTTTAATGGTATTTCCCTGTTCATCTTCGACCCATGACTGGATTAAATAAGGAGAGGTATCCGGGTTTTCTATACCGATCGCTTTTTCTTTTTTGTTTCCTTCGTAAATCAGCCGGCTACCCCCAATAATGACGCCAGCGTTGGCGCCTGAGATACTTAACATCCCGATAAGAAACAGGAAAATATGGAAATGTCGCATGTTTTATCCTCCTGGGAGCGATGAAAAACACCATCCGTAACGGATGGTGTTAACGTTCAGCAAATTAATAATTAACGGTAAAAGTCGCTACGGAGTTAGCCGGGCCAGCAGTGACGGTAGCCGCTTTCTGGATATAGCGAGCATAGAAGTCCAGAGTATTGGAAGTGGTACCAGAAGTCAGCGGATAGGAAGCTGACTCGGTATATAAAGGCAGAACGCCACTGCTGTCGGAGAGCTGAATACCTACGCCTGTTGCAACGCCTGCTTCATCAGTCAAAGCCAGCACGGTGTTATCACCTGCATAGGCGATACCATCAAATTTTATTTTTGCCGTGGCTGCGGTTGCCGGACAGTCCTTCAGGGTAAGAGTAAATTTAGTGGCGCTGGCACTGCCGCCAGCCGTTGATCCTACGCCGCTAAACGCGGATTTATGAACATTTCCCATGATAACATCCATGGTTGTCGCGCCAGCACCGTCGAGGTCAACAGTACAGGCAGTATCGATAATGCTGCCTTTAAAGTTAATTGTCCCGTCTGCGGCAGCTGCGGAAGTAGTAGAGAAAATGGTTAATAAAGCCAGCGCTGACAGCGCGTTATAAATTTTCATAGTGCTATTCCTTGTTAATAATAATCCTGATAATGCAATTTAAATAAGGCATTCCCGGTAACCTATAGCCGATACGCTAAAAGCAACGGGAATTATCTGTTGCCTGCAAGCTGATGCAGCGCCGATAATATAATCGTAAGATTTGGAAGTAGTCTATATGAAGCATTGTGAATTTATGTTGTTGATGAGATTCATCTGAACAGACTAAGGTTGGGGGACTTGTGAATCACAGCGTGATTTTGTGAAAGAGAGAACCTTCTGTTCATTAAAACAATTTCAGAACAGTCGGTGTTTTGTTTTGCAAAACAAAAAGCTAATTCGCTTTTTTGCTCTTTCGTGGTGGGGGTGATCCCTTTGGCATTTACAGCATAACTGTTAATCAATGTTATGATGACAGAGATTATCAAAGCGATAAGGATCATCGAGAAGATGTGCCTGCATTCATCTCCGTCCGTGAAAAAAAATCGGATTTCCCCTCGATTAAAAAAAGGAAGGGCCTTCCGGGAGCTCTCCTTTTTCTCCGCTTGTGGTGCTATTTTCATATTATGGATTTTATTGTATGACATTTTAATAACATCATTCTCCGGACCCGTTTCTCTGATTTTTTGGTGTGTTATCGTAATGTTCTGGCATAAGGTTAGCCCCTTATGAGGAACGGTAACAATAAATTCACCACTTAATCCGGCCTGCTTTAAAGTTTTGCGCAATATTGATATGTTCTGGTAATAAGTGTTTTGTGAGACGACAACGCCGTTTTTTTGCCAAACCTCTTCAAGGAAATGCTCCCTGGATATCACGGAATGCGGATTCATTAACAGCAGAGTAAGACAACGGCTGGCAGGCATATTCAGCCTGATTTCCTGGTTATGCATGATATTCCTTATAATGCATTTATCAGGATCAAACGTGATCTCTTCATTGATAATGAAGATCACGCCATTTTTTTTACCGATAAGATTTTTTCCCATAGTTATCACTGATGCCTCCTGCACCTGTCAAAGTCATTGCTGCTCAGTCCACTGTTTAAGATCCATCGCGCCATTTAATGATAAAAATAAGTGAAGCAGGCGCCTGAAGTGGTCTGGCCTATCGCTATTCTTATAGTAACAAGATAGTGAAGTCTACAGCAGGGCTGTTGAATTATATCTTATTCACAGGAGATTTTTTTCAGAACGGCGTTCGCCGATCTTCCTTCTTATCTGCTATATGCAACAGCAGAAAAGATGGCCGCCCATCCACGTATTAAAGAGTGTGAAGCTTTCCTTCTTCTTATGGTGTTTTGTGCTTTTTGATCCGAATGGATAAAATCCATCCGGAACTGTTAATTAATATTTATGGTAGGTGTTTAAGGGAAAACTTTGATGGTTATAATAAAATCAAAAAAGAATAAAAGCGTGAATAAGAAAGATGTTTTATATCGTTTCCAGCCTGCATGGGGGAACTTCAGCATTGCTTTTTTTCTCTGCGTTCCTTGTATCAATGCACATGGCTTAACTCCTGGCGAATCGGAGAAAGCTTGTTCTGCCGCGGGCTTAATGCCCGGCGAAGCGACTTCAGTCGGGGCGGTTCCGACGGTAGGTTCAGGCTGGCTGCAGGCCGCCAGCCTGCCTTCCATATGATTAAGCGGGTCTGCTGAAGCTACGGGCAGGATTTTGATTTCAACGGATCGTGGCAGCATCAGTCCTTTACGGGGCACCGTGACAATAGTGTTCTCGTCCAGCCCGGTTTTTTTTAAACATTTACGTAGCAGGCAAATATTTTGATAGTAAGTATTGGCTGTTACATATTTTCCATTTTTATGCCATATCTCATTCATAAAATCCTGCTGAGTGATTATCTCACCCTGTTTTCTTATTAATTCAAGAAAACACAGGCTGGCCGGGTGGTTAAGAGTAATGGCATCAGCTGTACCGTTTAAAAAAAATAGCTTATTATCAGCCGGGCTAAACTTTATAGCATTATTGATAACATAAGAATTGTTCATGTTCCCTCTGAATATCCTCTTCATATCCCTTTGTATGAATAAAAATACCACATTTCTTTTATTCAGCAACAGAGATTTACGAATTTTCCTAATCGTTGCCAATTAAGCTTATGTCAGAGTGATTAAATGGGTAGGTGGGCACCACCTCGCGGATTACTACCCCCAGTATGATCGCTTCCTGTAGCTGATTACCCTCAATCGTTTGCCCGCAATCGGTGACGATTCGTTGTGGATTATTTCCGATACGCGCCCATTCGCAGCGGCCTGCCACATCAATCAGCACGCGGCTGCCCGCTACGGCAGGTCGGTAACGATCGATAATGCAAAAGCCGCCGTTGCAGGCGCAGAGATAGCAATCATTGTATCTGAATGAAACTAACAATTAGTTATTAATAAGCCAATGATTTTAAGAAGTATTTACCTACTAACTTTTATTATGTGTTTTGTATCGGTTGCTTACTTAAGTTAGCGGCTAACGTGTTAAGTGCTATGGCTGTCGCTGGGAGATATATTTCCCCTGGCGTTAGCAGTAAGCTGCAGACGCCAGGACTTAACGTCGCAAGCGCCGTAAAGCCCGTTCACCGTAGTTAAAAGGGTTTACCGTAGCTCATTTTTTGCTGGGAGTTAGTTTAAGCCGTTCAGAGGAAGGTATAGTTCGGCAGCGCTGTATATGCCTGTAACCGGCTACGCCGGGCGCGCTGAGATGTTTGACATCAGTGTCACTCTCAGCGGCATTCAGGCCTGGCTGCGCACTGCTCGCCAGACTCAATCGCCTCAGGTAGGGAGGCTCAACCGGACTGAATGTCCGCTTTTGCCGAAGCGGACATTCCGACCAGATGCAGCTCCGCTGTTTTGAACTGGATACTCACTTAACACTATCTTGGTTATAATCAGAGCAAAGAATGACAGCCATCAGATTATGGCTTCGTTTATATTATGTACCTTAATGGCACCAATAACCTCTCAGGTATTAGACGTTAGAGGAGTCGATGATATTCTGCCTTCCTTTAATAGCGCCTGCGCTTCAGCGATAAGCTGTCTAAAAGACGGAGACCGGGAGATACCATTGCATCCCCGAATGGCGAGCTAATAATGCCTTTACTGAACAGCCAGCAGCGTCAATCACCGCCTGTAAACACCGGCCAGCCTGCTATCGCCGAGCGGCATGGCTACCACCTGAAGTCCTGTGTGTATCAGCTCAAGTAGTTCATCATTAATACTTATCCTCAAGCATGAGGTTTATCTCAAAAAGAGAAGTCGCCTATTACAGGGAAGTGTGTTTTTTAATCAGCTCCGTGAGTTTTCTAATAAAATTGTTCACAAAACAGCCTTTTTAAATAAGCTTTAGTTATATATAAGTCCTGCCAAGCCTAACACATCGTCTTATAACAAAAACGCAACATTAAGTTACAAACAAGCAATGAATCATTAGATTAACTTAGTTATCATTGTCGACCTCTTAAACATAACTTTACATTTAACGTTAAAGTAGGCCGCAAGAAAATGATTAACTCATTGAAATACAGTGAATTTATTGAATCAAGGATTTCTGATCTTAAGGCTAGCGGACAGTATCGCACGTTTCAAACCATCAACCGGATTAAGGGTTCGTATCCGGAAGCCTATACCGGCGATGATGACCAGAAAAAAGTGGTAGTCTGGTGCAGTAATGACTATTTAAATATGTCACAAAATCCCCAAGTTATTGAGTCCATGCATCAAGCAATTGAACAGTATGGCGCGGGATCGGGTGGTTCCAGAAACATTGGCGGTACGCACTCCTATTTTGAAAAACTAGAAAACGCTATTGCTGACTGGCATGGTAAAGAAGCGGCCCTGGTATTTCCTACTGGCTACAGCTCAAATGATGCCACCATTCAGTGCTTGCTCAGACTCTTCGATGACTGCGTTGTCTTTTCCGATGCTTCGAATCATGCATCAATAATCAATGGTATCCGCAGTACTGTTATTGAGCGAAAAATATTCCGTCACAATGATGTTAAAGATCTGGAAAGACTACTTTCAGAGCAGCCTGTTGACCGTCCTAAAATCGTTATATTCGAATCCGTTTACTCAATGGACGGTGACATCGCGCCAGTTAAAGAAATTGTCGCGCTTTCAAAAAAATATAACGCGCTGACCTATATTGATGAAGTTCATGCCATAGGCATGTATGGCCCCAACGGGGCGGGTATTGCTGCCGGTCTTGGTATAGCCGACCAGATAGATATTATCCAGGGAACAATGGCGAAAGCTATCGGCGTTATCGGTGGTTATATTACTGCAAGCGCGCTGATTATCGACGCTATCCGCTCTTTTGCCTCTGGGTTTATATTTACAACTTCATTACCGCCGGCAATCACTGCCGCCTGCTATACGAGCATTCAGCACCTGAAGAGCTCGAACGCAGAGCGAGATGAGCTGCATAAGAAAACAGCGCTGCTCAGGAAACTCCTTCTGAAAAAAAACATCCCGGTAATGCCGATCAGTACCACTCACATCCTGCCAGTACTAATAGGAAGTGCGGATAAATGTAAAAAATCGGCACGTTACCTTCTTGAGAAAAAAGGCATTTATCTTCAGCCTATCAACTTTCCTAGCGTACCGGTTGGCACAGAAAGATTTCGAGTAAACGTGACGCCAGGCCATTCTGAAGCACAAATCTACGCTCTGGCAGATGCTCTGGAAGAAGTGTTCCGCATAATGGACGTGCCTTTTATTCAAAAATCACCTCAGGAGTTAAATACTGTCGCATGAAAGTTTTGGAAACCAGCCCCCCCCTCAGCGCGAAATGCGTGACAGCCGGAACAGCGGATATTGAAGGGTTAATTCGTCTTCGGAAGCTGCTCCTCAGCGACGGCGACGCCCACTATTCTGCGACCTCATCCGAGGAAGACTTAGCGTGGCAGCTGCACTACCAAAAGTGGCTTCTTCAGAAGCTTAATGAACCCACAGGTAATGTGAGGGTTGTGGTTATACATGACGAAGCGGACAACATAATTGCCTGCGCAACGGGCATTCTGGATGAACGAGCGCCCATGCCTGGCATTTTGAACGGCGTGCAGGGATGGATTCAGTCTGTGGTAGTGGCGCCAGAATGGCGAGGTAATGGCCTCGCCAGCCTTCTTCTTTCTGCTTTATTTTCATGGTTTAGCGCCAGGGATGCAGGAAAGGTAGTGCTGCAAACAACGCCAGCAGGTGATGCGCTGTACAGAAAACTTGGATTCAAAAATTCAGGTGAAGATCTTCTGATCAAAATACTGTGAGGAAAAATGGCCGCGTTAAATGTTCTTATTATTGGTCCCGGCTATGCCGGGAAAAGGTATATCAACGCTTTTCAGTCCTTAGAAGGGGAATTCAGGGCGACTGAATTTAACTATGCTTATGTCGCAGTAAGTAAGAAAGATCTGCCGTTCACTTACTATTCTAATATTGAACAAGCGCTTAAGCAGCACCTCCCGGATGTTATTGTTGTGGCGGTCTCAGATGGAAATCATGCTGAAGTCCTTTTCCAGCTGGAGGGCTATAGCGGTTTTATTATCTGTGAGAAACCGCTGGTTAATTCGGCAGACGATCTTCATCGCATCCGGCAGGCGCTCGTCAATACGCTTGGATTCTGTATGGATATGGTTGAAAGGTATTCTGAAGCCACCGACTATTTAAAAAATTATATTCGCGATAACAGCCTCACTCTGCTACGGGCAAACTTCATTTGGGGAAAAGACAGGATACACGACCACAGAACTACCTGTGGCGTACCCAGTGAAATTATTCACTCTCTTGATCTGGTGGAATGGGTGGCGGGCATAAATGAGCATCTGGAGCTTGATGCCGCTATTGGGACAGAATCTAACTTTTCCATATCTGGCGATAACATCCTTGATAGCGTGTCAGTTACTGCCCGGCTTGGAGAAGCCCTTATCACCGGCTATAGCAGCTTTACCAATATAATTCGTCAGCGTACGCTCGATTTTATCTTTTCATCGCCAGAAAAAGAGCTGGTGTATGCCCGGCTGACGTTTGATACGCCTGAGTGGGACAATGACCATCTCAGGCTATGGAAGCACACAAAGCAGGGTGACGAATTGATTCAGGCATTTACCACCTCTTTCGATGAGTCTGAACAGGCGTTAAAAACAATTCAGAAGCTCAGGAAGCAGGTGCGGGAAGTCATTCATTATCTTCTGAATAACTTACCGCCTGAACACGCTTTTGCCGATCTCGATACTTCGCTCAGATTACAGAGGCTGCTTAACACGATTGAGCATAAAGTGCGCCGACTTGGCCCGGCAAACTATGTCCTTAAAGATGAAAGGGAATTGTTCACTGAAGATGGCAGCCTTGAGCAATTAGGCTAGGCGGTTTCACCATTGTTTGAAGGTTATATGAAAAAGATTATTTTCTTATCCATAGGAATGTTCGCTTTAGGTCTGGATGCGTATGTCATCGCCGGTATACTGCCGGCAATCGGACTCACCTATGGCACTAGTGAAGCTCAAAATGCCCAGACCGTCACTGCGTTTACGCTTTGTTATGCTGTTGCCGCCCCTCTGTTTTCCGCCCTTCTGGCCGGAAAATCTGTTCGTAAAATTCTTAGTGTCGCGTTAGTGATTTTTTCCGTTGCGAATATCGGCAGCGCATTAAGTCCCGACCTGCATACTTTATTATTCTTTCGGGCGATTGCAGGAACAGGGGCGGGGCTTTTCTCACCGGTTGCAGCGGCGGCGGCGGCGGCCCTGGTTAGTCCGGAACGTAAGGGCCGCGCGCTGAGCATGATCCTGGGCGGCATGAGCACCGGAACGGTAATTGGCGTGCCTTTGGGGCTAATCCTCTCGTCCCACTTTGGATGGCAAAGCACCTTGTGGCTGGTAACCGTTATTGGTGTCGTTGGGCTGATTGGCGTGGTAGCGGGCTTTCCTGATATCACCGTTTCAACACCGCCTTCGTTATCGGCTCGCTTTAAGATGTTAGGCAATCGTCAGGTAGCTGCAACCGTTGGTGTCACCTTTCTGACGGCACTCGCCAGTCTTGGCCTTTATACTTTCATTGCGCCCGTGCTTAAGGAAGTCTCTGATGTGAATGCTATTACGCCTTACTTATGGGCGTGGGGCATTGGCGGGATGATAGCAAGCTTCAGTGTGGGCCATGTGATCGACTGGTGTAAAAAACCCGCCATTTTACTGGTCTTCATTTTGCTGATTATGGCCCTGTCGCTGTTGAGCATACCGATTACTTCTCAGTATGGGCCGGCGTTCGCCTTTCTCTCTTTCATCCTCTGGGGAGCTACAGGTTGGTCATCGCTTGCTCCTCAACAGCACAGTTTGCTCAGAATGCAGCCGGAGCACGGCGCAGCTGTGGTAGCGCTGAACAGTTCCAGCAATTATTTAGGCGGTGCGGTAGGGACTATCTGCGGTGGGTTACTGATTTCTTACGGCATCCACGCCAGCAACCTGCCTTATTTCGCTGGCACAGTAGCAGCACTGGCCCTGGTGAGCCATCTGGGGATCCTGGCATCACGACGGACTGCGGCTCGCGAAAACTCTTTCAATAATTAAAACAGTTTAACAGGGGCCAACTCAGGCCCCTTTATTTTACAGCGTTTACGGCCATAGTGACTGATCTGTTCAAACCATACCGGCTCTGAATCATCTACACAGCACGCTTAAATCCTGCCGCTATTTTAATCTATTGAAGAGTAATAACAATTTTGCCCGTGTGTTTTTTCCCCTGCATAAAGCGCCAGGCTTCTACCGCATCGTCAAACGTAAAAGTCCTACTAATTAAAGGATGAAGTTGTGCCTGAGAGATAGCTCTGTTCATGTCTTCAAAGTCTTCACGCGAGCCCACACTCATTGGCATAAGCACTGCACCACTTGCATAGATATCCATAAAGTTCAGCATGCTGTTACCCCCGGAAGCAAAGCCAAGCAGAATAATTTCGCCACCCTTCGTACAGGATTTTATGGAGTGAGCTATGGTTCCTGGCCCCCCAACTTCTACAATACGATCCACACCTCTGCCTTCCGTCAATTCTCTGACCTGCTGATACCAGTCGCAATGCTGTGTGTAATTAATTATATGGTCAGCGCCCTGCTCACGGAGTAGCTGCTCTTTCTCCTGAGTTGAGGTCAGGGCAATCACTTTTACGCCCAGTAGCTTTGCAAATTGCACTGCGAACAACGATACTCCGCCGGTGCCCTGTATAAGAACCGTCTGGCCTGCTTTAAGCTGTCGCGGTTTCATCAGGCTGTTCCACGCAGTCACTGCCGCACAAGGCAAGGTGGAAGCCTCTTCAAAAGAGAGATGCTGCGGAATGGAGACCAGCGCCTCCTCACTGATAACTTTATACTGAGTCAGCCATCCATCCTCTTCCAGTCCCCATGCCCCTCTTCCAGTATCCTGAGTTAAGGCGCCAGCCTGCCAGTTAGGGAAAAATATGCCTGCGACTCTGTCTCCTTTACGGAATCGGCTCACATCATCACCTGTCTCGACGATTTCACCGGCCCCGTCAGATAGCGGAATGAGGCCTTTGCGTGGAGAAAGCGTTCCTTTGCCAAAGAGCATTGAGAGATCGCGGTAGTTAAGGCTACAGGCTCTGACTTTGACCAGCACTTCTCTTCGGGATGGTTTCGGCTCGTCTTCAATACGCATATTAAGGGCGTCCAGACTACCAAAGCTGTTGATGCGAAAACATTTCATAATAAAATCCTGTTCTTAATATTTGCAGCATTAACTTTAGACGATTCAGTAAAGAAGATGATATGTAATGTATATGCTGAAAATATAATCAGCTCAGATAGAGCTATTACTCTGTCAGAAGAAATTTGGAATCAACGCACTGAGCATTTATCGATCATACGAAACGCGACGCTCAATATTCGTAACCAGCAAGCGTATACCCTGAATCACCTAATAGCGTAAGTTCCAGGGTATGAAAGTCTATATTTCGCTCATAGCAGACCAAACAACACTCCAGAGCTGCTGACCTGAAAAGCATCAAATTAACTAACGTTTCTCACCACTCAGATCATTATTAGTCGGCACCAGCTCGTGCAGCCGACTGAACAAAAACTTAACCTGATGCGGCGGCGAAGTCTGAACGTCAGAGGCGCAGGCGCGGTAAACCCGATTTTTCAACATGGCTTACTCCATCGCCTTAATGGTGAAGGTCACCACGCCAAAAATATCCAGCTGCTCTTCTTCCGCCAGCACTATCGGCGGCCAGGCCTTGTTCATCGCCAGTAGCCGCACGTCCGGGCGCAGCTGCAGCTTTTTTACCGTGAACTCGCCGTTTACCGCCGCGACCACGATATCGCCGTGATCGGCGGCAATACCGTTATCGACCACCAGCAGGTCACCGTCATCGATCCCGGCATCCTTCATTGAGTCGCCGCTGACGCGAATGTAATAGGTGCTCTCCGGCCGCTGCACCAGCAGATCGTTTAAGTCCAGACGTTGTTCAACATGGTCGTGCGCGCTGGCAGGTGAGCCGCAGGGCACGCGGCTCATAAAGAGCGGCAGCCGCAGAAGCGCGCGGACTTCGACCGGACGAAGTAAATTCATGGGGTTATCCCGAAATAAGCTGTATATAAACACAGTATTATCATTTACGGGAAACGATCAAGCCTGACGATGGTTTTTTTGCTTCTGGCGACAGAGGAAAAGACATCGGAACAGGCGTACAGCTTGTGAAATAAGGGGAGCGACCGCAGGGCTGGCGATTGTCTGAAAAGCGACAGGGCCACTGTTAAAGCGGCGTCAGGCGGGACGTTGTCTCTGGTGCCAGAGCGCTAAAATCGTCTCGGCGAAGGCGTCATCAATCGTATAAAAATAGCATTCCGGCACGTTGAGCACTTTTGCAAAGGCGCACATCGTTTCAAACGTTGGACGATGGATCCCGCCTTCGTATTGCGAAACGCGCGAGCGCGCCGTTTCCTCTTCAATGCCTGCCAGAACGCCCAGCTTTTCCTGAGTCAGACGAGCATGGAGACGGGCGGCTTTCAAACGAGCTGGGATCATCAGTAACACCATCAACAATCATACATTGACTTACTGTTTAGCATTACTTAACATCGTAGTTGTTTAGTGATACTCAACAAGCAACGTCTGATGGAAGCTGACAAGGATGACAGAGATAACCGATAAGGACTGGCACCCGGCAGATATCATTGCCGAGCTGAAGAAGAGAGGCACGACGCTGTCTGCCGTTTCCCGCGAGGCTGGGCTGGCCTCGTCCACGCTGGCCAATGCGCTGAACCGCCATTGGCCAAAAGGGGAGAGGCTGATTGCCATAGCCCTGGACACCGAGCCGGAGCGCATCTGGCCTTCGCGATATAATAAACTCAGGTAAGGATGGCGGCGTTAAAATGATTAGCCGAATGTGTAACCGGTGAGCGTATCGCCTGTGATATTTCTGCGCTTACGCAACCCTTTTTTCATCAAATGGCTTCTTTATCAGCATCGACTTCGTCCCTCCGGATCGACAAATCTTTATCACATACCCCAGCAAGATAAATTTATTGCTGTAGCTGCCGGTCAGAACATTATGTTCAGACATACCGCACAGCGTCAGGTGACCAAACCGGCATAGCTAATAAAGAAGTTATACCGGAGCAGAATGCGGAGAAAGTTGAACAGGCACTGATGAGAATAAGAACTAAGCCCGAGGCATGAACAGACAACAAAGCGTTAAAAGCAAACGTTGCTAACATTCATTTGCGTTAATGAAATCGAAGCTGTTTTTGCAGTATAGAGTCCAGCCAAAAGCCTGACTGGCCATAGTTATTATCTGTTGGCGTAAGGATCAAATAGCGCAGCTGACGATGATTAACCGCTTAGCCTTGTAACAAGCTCTTTTGCAACGTCTGAAGGGCTGGCTTGTGCAGCCATTTCCACGGCAACCTGTGCCGAAGCTTCGCGCAATGCTTTATTGCCCAAAAAGGTATTGATCCCTTCGCTTGTGATGCCATTTTTACCGGGTATGATCCCACAGCCTCGCTCAACAACAGCTCTGGCGTTAACAGGTCGATCGGCACCTTCGCCAAACACTATCTGAGGGATGCCGCTGCGTAAGGCTGTCAGGGTGTTGCCTGCGCCGCCGTGATGAATAAATCCATCTGCGCCGTTGAGAAATACGCCCATCGGGATCCAGTCGACCAGTCTTACATTTGGCGGAAGCTGACGTAGGCCAACGCGTGCATTGGCCGCCAGCTGAAGAATAATGTCAGCATCCACGTCATCTGCCGAGTCCATGACCCACGAAATTAAATCCAGGCCATCGACCATGGGTTTAACGGTGCCAAGACTAACCAACAAACGCTTTCGTGTCGGGGTTCTCTCCCACCATTTTTGCCAGACGGCGCCCCCATTATAGGGAACGTACTGCATAGAAATGACGGGTTCGCCTTCATTTTTCAGGATGCTCATGCTCGGCGGTGTAACATCAATCCAGGCAAGATCGCGCGGCGGTGCAGTAACGCCATGACGAGCATAGGCATCGGCCAACGATTGCGTCACCATTTTTATATGCCATGACGTATGGGCGAAACCCACCGACTGCATCACAACAGGAATACGGTATTTGGCCGCGATCAGGGGGCCGACCACGCCAAGCGGAGGATAGACGATCAGGTCGGGCCGCCATTTGCCAGCCAGCTCTATAAGCCGGTCGGCCATTTGGTCACTGTAAAAAGAGAAGTTTCCTGTTTTATTGCTTTTTTTTCGTTTCTCTTCCTGACGTCGGTATTCGGATTCGGAATCAAGATTTGGCGCAGCATCAAACGTCACCAGACCTGCTTCGGCAGCCTTCTGTGCAAACTTTCCGGCGCTGGCGATTAGCACTTCATGTCCGTTAGCGCGAAATCCCTGAGCCAGAGATAGCACGGGAAATAGCAGGCCATATAAAGGAGGGCCGATAAAAAGAACGCGCATGGGAAAACCCTTCTCTACAAGAAATAATGATCAGCGTTTTGTCTGTCAGGTACGCCTCAGATTGAGACTATTTAGTCGCATCTTCAGAAGGTGCGCCGGCATTAAGCTGCTTAATAACTTTCTTCAGGATGTTATAGGGACCGGTAATCACCAGGGTTTCGTTTTTTCTGTTGAGATAAATCCGCTGAGATTTAAATTTCATATAGCGATGCGCCGGGATGTCGTAATAGCCCAAACCATTTTTTTTATATTTGTAACGCTCCAGGATTACTGCCAGCTTGTCCACATAATCGACAGAATCAATACGCAGGCGGCCTATACAAGTCAGCCAGAAATTAACGGAAAGTCCGCACAACATTCCGACAAAACCGTTCTGTACATTGCCATGACCAAACAAAGGCAGAACCCAGTAAATCACGGCGGAAAAAATAAGCACGACGGCGATGCAAAAGAGCAGGCGAAAACGGTCAAAACGCCACTGGTCAAGCAGGCTCAGTCGATGAAGCGTATAGCGAGTATTCACTTACTAATTTCCTTTCAATACAGAGCAGCCGCCCGCAGGTAAAACAGGTTAAGCGCCTGAAGACGATGAAGAAGAGGCTGAATCGCCGCCAAAATAGCTACCGACGGCATCGTAACCGGCAGAGATAGCCGAGCCAATGGCATCACCGCCAAAGTAACCAACGCCTGCACCTACACCGCTACCAATAATGGCACCGGCAGGCCCGCCCATGCCGGCACCGATTAAGGCTCCTTCTTCTGCTCCTGCATAGGCGCCAGCGGTGCCACCAACGGCAGAACCGATAGTCTGAGCAGCGCCCACAATATCCGCAGCCCCGCTGGCTAACTGCATTTCTTCAATACTTAAATTGCGCATTTTATTCTCCTTTGATGTTGTCTGATTGTACATTTTTGTAAAGTATAATAACGCTATCTTTACAGTAAGCAATAAAAAATTAGTTTCATCTGTTCGTGATTATAAGTTCTACAAACCTTACCTTTTAATTGGTCGCTATTTTCCCGGCGGGATTGAGAGGTAATAAAAATGATACCGCAGTCTATTTTTGTCTGGCTAAATTATGCTCGGGTAGTTTATGTATACATGGCCCTAAAAAATAACGCAGTTAAATTATATTAAATGAAATTATCATTAGCTGGCACTAGCGTAATCATTGACGCAATACTGACGCTTTGATAACTTTAAAAAAAATTTAATTTTGTTCCTGTAGTGTCTAAAGGCTCTTTATTATAAATTCTGTACCCTTTTTATCTTCTGCTATTTCTTTTTGGATAAGAAAATGCTCAATAAAATACCCGCTGCTTATTATGTATCTTATGACCCTATTTAAGCGCGTTGGAAATTACCCGCCTAAAAAGAAGCAAAACGCATATCATCAAAACACGTTGGAGAATGCCAGCAAATGAGTCATTCCTCTTTGCTTTCAGGCCTGGCAGAAAATCTGGTGCCTTTTTATGCCCAACAAGTGTCATCCTCGTTGCTGTGGTGCGCTGCGGACGTTGAAGATCCAGAAGCACTACGCAACGCCTGTAGCTATCTGATCGATCCAGCCCGTTCCGCTGCGACCAAAAAGTTTTATGCGGAGCGTTATGGCGGTAGCGGCATTCAGCGCAACGGCGGCGGTGCCCGCTGCGGTTTTGACGGGCATTATCAGGTGAAAGGAATGGGGGCTAATCCCTTGGTGGGTAAGGGCTCAGACGAACGTCACTCAAATGGTACATTGAGCGCCGTTCATGCGCTTTATGAAGCTTTATGGAGCGAAGTGCTGGGGCAAATTCTCCCTTATGGCGCGGTGCAAACGCGCGCAGTTTTACTTATCGACAATGATATTGCCAACGCCGGTGAACTTGCGGCAGGCTCTTCGCGGCGGGCGCTGCTGATCCGTGAGCCTGTAGTGCGTCCGGCTCATTTCGAACGGGCACCCTATTTTCGGCCGCAGCCTGACTATGCCGGGCAACTATTGCATGATGCCCGACGGGTGAGTTCTGTCATCCGCCAGTTGCCGATAAGTTTGCCGATGCCGCCAGATGGCTTTAGCGAGCGGGCTTATCGCGATCCGCAGCGTTACTGCATCGAAGGATTATGTGAGCTTGCCAGACGCCAGGCACGGCAAATGGCATTTTGCCGGACACGTTTTTTGAGGTTAACGACGTCGCCATCCAATATCTCAATGGACGGCAAGCTGCTGGATTTTAATGGCCTGAACTGTCTGTTCCCGGACGAAAGTAGCGATAGCTTTGAATACCATCTCAGGCTTATGGCGCTGATGAAAGAGCCAGCAACGTTGCAAAAGGGGCTATCCAATCTTTGCCTGTACGCAGGTAAATATCTGTTCGATCCGGGATTCACGGTGACTGCCCGTCAGCAGACAGAAGACGTCTTTCAACAGGCTTTCCAGGACGCTTGCTACCGTGGCTATTTGGAATTGTTGGGTATAACCATTCCCTTACAGAAACCAGTGCCTGAAACGCTAAAACCTTTAGTTAAAAACTTTGTGGCATTTATTGCCAGGCTTGGCAACATGCCGTATCGCGTTGAAAAGAATAGATTTTCACTGGAAAACATTGTTACAGGTTTAATCCAGCGCTGCCAGGGACAAAGAGGTTTACATGATAATGACCTGGAGGAGGATAACCGCTTTCCGGAACTGTTGCGAAGTTATACCGACGCCATAGGCTGGCTGACCAGCACTTGCCATGAGCAGGGAGTTGATAACGCCACAATGATAAAAGAAATGGAGCAGAGCGCGCGACAAAAACTGCTGCCCCGAGCCTGTTTAGGCAAAGTGCAAATGTTTGAAGAAATAGCGCATCTGCTAAAAACGCATGAAAAAGATGTTGTGTCTCTGAGGCAGGCATTCGTCGCAATGGGGATCAAAATGCAGACATTTGCTAACGACGTATTAGGCAGTAGCGCATTAGCCATTCACGGGCACCAGGCGAGAAAACAATGACATTGTATATACAGGAAACCGTAGATGGCCAGGATACATGGTCAGCCCAGGAACAGATTGGTTTTGCCGTTAGCTGTATGCTCCATAACCGTAATTACAGCCTCTATCCGGTTTTAACTATTCAGCTCTGGACCGAATACGCGATACAGCACCACCAAATAAAATTTCTTTTCGACGTGCAGGGTTTTCCACTGGCCTATATCACCTGGGCATACCTGGCTGCAGATACGGAAAAGAGATTGCTTGACGATCCAAAATTCCGACTGCACCCTTCTGAATGGAATGAAGACGGCAGGGTTTGGATCCTCGATTTTTGCTGCAAACCCGGTTTTGGCCGCAAGGCTATTGAGCGTTTTTCCCAACTACGACCTTGGGGTGAAGAACCAGTGCGCTGGTTAAGCCGTAGGAAGAAAATTAGAGTCGAAACATTCCGAGGAAGAAAATTTGTTTCGTAAGGAAGCAATAGAAAACAGGAAAATGCAATGGCATGGGCGTGCGATCTTATTGCCGGGCATTCCGCTCTGGTTGGTTATATTAGTCTCTGTCACTTTCATGGTGGCTTTTCTGGTATTTATTACAGAAGGAACCTATACGCGTCGAGTTAATGTCAGCGGAGAAATTACTACCTGGCCACGGGCAATTAATATTTACTCCAGCGTACAAGGGATCGTGGTGAAGCAGTTTGTCCATGAAGGGGATATCATAAAAAAAGGTGACCCTGTTTATCAACTGGACGTTAGCAAAAGCACGCCAGGCGGCGTCGTCAGTGAAAATCGTCGGAGGGATATTGAAAGCCAGCTGGTTCGCGTAAGGAATATTATCTCCCACCTGAAAGAAAATAAAAAAGTCACACTGGCTATGTTAGAACAACAACATATGCAATACAGTGATGCATTCCGACGCTCATCAGATATTATCAGACGAGCTGAAGAGGGCATAAATATCATGAAAGGTAATATGGAGAACTACCGGAAATACCAATCAAAAGGACTGATCACCAAAGATCAGTTGACTAATCAGGTGGCACTGTATTATCAGCAGCAAAATAATCTTCTTAACCTGAGCGGGCAGAATGAACAAAATGCGTTACAGGTAACCAATCTTGCAAGCCAGGTTCAGACGCAGGCGGCAGAATTTGATAATCGCATTTATCAGATGGAACTACAGCAATTCGACTTACAAAAAGAGTTGGTTGACACCGACGAGGGCGAAGAAATCGTTATTCGTGCTCTTTCTGACGGGAAAATAGATTCAATGAGCGTCACGCCAGGGCAAATGGTAAATGCTGGGGACAGTCTGCTACAGCTTCTCCCTCAGGTCATTGATCATTATTATCTCATTATTTGGGTGCCTAATGATGCTGTACCTTATATTTCACCGGGAGATAAAGTTAATATCCGTTATGAGGCTTTTCCGGCAGAAAAATTCGGCCAGTTTTCCGCAACGGTGACGACCATCACCAGGACGCCAGCCACAGCAAAAGAGATGCTCACTTATCAGGGATCTCCTGGATATTCATCAGGCACCTCTGGCCCCTGGTATAAGGTAATCGTTAAACCTGAAAAGCAGATTATTACTTATGACGGGAAATTTCTGCCTTTGGAAAATGGTATGAAAGCGCAAAGCACATTATTTCTGGAAAAAAGAAAAATTTACCAGTGGATGCTTTCACCACTCTATGACATGAAGCACAGCGCCACAGGACAGGTAGATGAGTAGCACTGCTTTTAAAAAGATTGTGAATCAACTGGATTTGCGGTGGCAACGGCGAGTTCCGGTTATTCATCAGACAGAGACTTCAGAATGTGGACTCGCCTGTTTGGCGATGGTATGCGGACACTACGGCAAAAACATTGATTTGATATCGTTGCGACAGCGGTTCAATTTATCGACGCGCGGTGCCAATCTTGCTGGTCTCAACGGTATTGCAGAACAGCTGGGGATGGCGACCCGTCCTCTGTCATTGGCCCTAAGCGAGCTGGGCGCGCTGAAAATGCCCTGCATACTTCACTGGGATTTTAACCACTTTGTCGTGCTGGTCAGCGTGAAACGCAACCGTTTTATTCTGCACGATCCTGCCAGAGGACGAAGGCATATCGGGCTTGAAGAAATGTCGCAACACTTTACCGGTGTCGCGCTGGAAGTCTGGCCCGGCAGTGAATTTACAGAACAAACGGTTAAGAATCGCCTGAGCCTGCGTACGCTGATTAGTAGTATTTATGGCATTAAAAGTATGCTGGCAAAAATATTTTTCCTGTCAGTAATTATTGAGGCCATCAATCTGGTGATGCCGATAGGTACGCAGCTGGTGATGGATCATGCTATTCCGGCAAGCGATAAAGGATTATTAACTTTGATTTGTTTCGGATTAATGTTCTTTATATTTCTGCGAGCGGCAACGGGCATTGTTCGAGCCTGGTCTTCACTGGTTATGGGGACTTTTATTAATGTGCAATGGCAGTCTGGCCTGTTTAATCATTTGTTAAGGCTTCCTTTAACTTATTTTGAAAGGCGCAGGCTGGGTGATATTAATTCTCGTTTTGGCTCGCTGGATACGCTACGTTCTACCTTTACGACCAGCGTTGTTGGCGCCATCATAGACAGTATTATGGTCGTCAGTGTCCTGATAATGATGGCGCTATATGGTGGTTGGTTAACCTGGTTTGTACTGGGTTTTACTGCGGTCTATGTTATTATTCGGCTATTGACCTATGGTCATTACCGTCAGGTTTCAGAAGAAACGCTTGTCAGAGGTGCGCGTGCCAGCTCCTATTTTATGGAGACATTGTATGGTATAGCCACGGTCAAAATACAGGGAATGACGGAAAGGCGCGGAACACACTGGCTGAATTTGAAAATTGATGCGATAAATTCTGGTATCAAATTAAATAAGATGGATCTCCTTTTTGGCGGAGTAAATACGTTTGTAGCTACATGCGATCAGATTGCTATTTTATGGCTGGGCGCTGGGCTTGTTATCGATAACCAAATGACCATAGGTATGTTTGTAGCATTTGGTGCGTTTCGTGGCCAGTTTTCCGACAGGATTGCTTCACTAACAAACTTTCTCCTGCAACTGCGCATCATGAGTCTGCATAATGAACGTATTGCGGATATCGCTTTACATCAACGGGAAGAAAAAAAAGCGGATATCGACTATATCGCGACTATGAATCCGGTATCGCTGGAAATATCAGATATCAGCTACAGCTACGATAGTCAGTCAGCTGCGATATTCAGCAGCCTGTCGTTTTCAATTTCACCAGGCGAAAGTGTAGCGATAACAGGTAACTCTGGTTCGGGCAAGACCACATTGATGAAAATATTATGCGGGCTGCTTGAACCTGATACCGGTAAGGTAATCGTTAATGGGATTGATATCCGTCAGACGGGAATAAATAACTATCATAAAATGATTGCCTGTATCATGCAGGACGACAGGTTATTCTCTGGTTCAATACGTGAAAATATCTGCGGATTTGTAGAGAATGTAGATGAAAGCTGGATGATAGAGTGCGCCAGAACCAGCTATATTCACGATGTGATTATGAAAATGCCTATGGGTTATGACACGCTAATTGGAGAACTGGGTGAAGGACTGTCAGGTGGGCAAAAGCAGCGAGTTTTTATTGCCCGCGCACTTTATAAAAAGCCTTCTATTCTGTTCATGGATGAGGCGACAAGCTCTCTTGATAGTAATAGTGAGCGGTTTGTAAATGGAGAAGTTAAAAAGCTCAATATTACAAGAGTTATTATTGCACATCGGGAAAAAACGCTTAAGGCTGTCGACAGAATTATTGCAATAAATTAGTTGCTTGTATGCACGGCGCAACATGGAGGCGTGGTGCATATCTTATAGCCAATGTCGGCTCCATTTTGCACGGGATTGGATGACACCTGCTGGATTTGCCGAAAAACCGGCCGTTTGCCAGAATAGGCAACCAGTTATGCCTGGATCAGATTCGGGAGCGGGGCCATACCGTCGGAGCTTCTTTACTGGCTGATGGATAACGTTTCAGCTTACTGCGCGTCAGCCATCTCTATTAAAAATAGTATTTAGGGTAATCCCTTGTAAGGCGAAGATGATTTTTGCATTAGGGCCATAACCGATAATTTTCATCGTCAACTTTGGTCTGCTCATCGAACTGACGTCGCGGTAAAAATCCTGTGGCATGTAATGAAACAGCCGCCACGCGTCGGGTAGGCGTCGAGTTTTGTGTATCACCATGCAAAACGAATGGTGAAACCCGCAATTTATGTCCCTGTATGCTGTATCTGTCGTGGCCAACGGCGGTATATCCCAACCTGCTGCTGTTGCCCGCCGCTATTTTGCTGGGTATTGCAGTGACGGTGACCACAGCTTCGTTTAAAAAGTACCTTTAGTAGTTGATCCTGATTGATATCTGAGTGAAAAATATGCAGGTGATTAATGACAGGAGAGAATATATGAAGGGATTCATTTTTAGTTTCATGCTGGGAACGATAGTGCTAAGCGCACCAGTTCTGGCCAGCAATGCTCAACAACAAGATGCTCAAACTATAAAGATTGAACAGTGGGCTGATTCGAACCCCGAGGAGTTCAATACATTTTTAGTTAAATGTAATGAAAACAAGGTGTTTAGATTAGATAACTTACGGTCTTGCAGTATCGCTTCTTCTTATAAGGCTGAGCAAATATCAAACCAGTATCGGAAAGAAGTGCAGAGCGCGCAGTCAGCTCCTTCGTACTAGAGTAGTAAGCTGGGCGGCGGCGCACAAAACTGGCTTTTGTGCGCTGTCGTCAGCAGACAAGCCCTGTAAAAACGGTTACTGGCGCGTCAGTAAGGGAAGTATTTTAAATTTGATACATACTCACTTCATTTTCCCAGCATAGCTGAATCATCCGCCATTGCTGTATTAACTCAGATAATGCCTGTACTCGACCGTCAATATAAACAAGTACGCCAGAGGGAAAACCTGGTAAAAATGGCGGTTCATCGCCTTTATAATAGGATCCCGAATCCAGTTGTGTATTTTCGGGAAGCAGCTTGATAAGTTCTTCTGCTATTCGCTGTAGTTCAAAGATTTTATTTCTAAATTGGTGGGAGTATATATTAAAGGTAGGCAGGCCTATTCCTCTTCTGGCAAGCCCCCAGAGCGTTACGATAATCTTGTGATCAACTCTGAAAGTTCGGAACTGAGTTCCTTGAACCTTTAAACAAAATTGATAGATAGTGTCAATAAAAGGACTGGTGAAGTGGAGGTATTTTTCTGTTTCCCGACAGTCGTCAAGCGTCGTTCGTCCATATCCTGGATTCTTCCAGCGGTCTCTCCCCTCGGGGTTATTACTCTGTTGCGCCTCTCTTTTCCACTGAAAAAGATGTTCTGCTGGGAACATCAGTTCACAATTATCGACACGACGATGGCAAGTTGTACAAAGGTATATTCCGTTAGTTTGAGCGCTGAGTTGTTCAGGCGTCATATGTGGGTTGGATCGAGGGCCACTTCCCGACAGGCTAACAGCAGAATAAATATGGGCTACATCGCCCAGTTTTCGAGTTTTATTTTGTTCGGTGTAGAACTCAAGTAAATGCATACGGCAGCCAGGATTTGCACAACAATATCCGGCTTCCTCCATGACCATTTTTCTGGTTGCTTCTGTGAACTCCACCCTACCTGATGATAACGTCATGCTATTTTCTAACCTTCTGGATCAGACAGTAATAATTCGCTAATGATAACGCAGCGATAGATATATTGTTGTCTCTACTAATCAACTTGTATAGCGCTTTGGCTTGCTATTTGTTAATACGAAAATTATCAAAAAACCATAAACAGTTATCCCCTGACCCGTCTTCACATTTATCGCACCCTCACAGCACCCTAAATCACTGAGGAGTGCTTAACCTGACGAGCCGGCTGTTTGCTGGGGCTGACATTGCTGATCGCGTTACCCGTCCATGCATCTGAAAAAGATGAGCTGGCGTCTGCCCAGCACCTATTGATTCAAATACAGGCAGCACTTGAACGTGCTCGCGTTGCTGCCGTTCAGGCTGACCGGCCAGAACAGGGGCGTTTCTGGTTCGACTATTCCCGTGTCACATCGGATCTCAAAACCATCAATACCGGATAGGAATGTGGTTTTGCCGTCTCGCCATATTATTTTCACCATAACCTCACGACGGCGCTGATAACATCGTCGGAACGGAATCTTACGCTGGTGAAAGACTTACTGGGGCATCAAAGCGTCAGTACAACAAAATACGTGGGGCAGAATGCCCATTTGGCACCATCGGGAAGCGGGGGCAGACAGAGAGAAGGATAATATCTACTGGTAATCCAGTGATTTTTTGACGCATAAAGCAAAAACCCCCGCATAAGCGAGGGTTTGGAATAGTGGTGCCCGGACTCGGAATCGAACCAAGGACACGGGGATTTTCAATCCCCTGCTCTACCGACTGAGCTATCCGGGCAACGGGGCGCATTAAACCGTAAAGGCCGCCCGCCGTCAACGGCTTTGTCATAAAAAAGCGTTAAAGCGTGACTGACTGCCTGCTTTTCAGACAGTCAGCCTGAAAGTTATGCAAATCCATTCGGGACAGCCTGTCTTTCAGGCTTCCGTCGTGTGCGTTTCCTTTGTCAAAGAACGCGACGACCTGTGCGGCGCGGCGCACTTACAGTACAGGACGCTGATTAAACGCACCACCGCGCTTACGGCTCAGCGCGCCGCTCTGAGATCGCAGAAGGCTTCCGTGTTTACAGTTTAGCGCGCCGCTCTGAGGCCGCAGAAGGCTTCGGCGCTTACGGCTCAGCGCACTAGCTCAGTGCGCCATTCTTACGGCATAGCGCGATACTCAGCACGTCTTCCGCCAGCGAACGGGCCGTCACCACTTCCTGCACGTTGCGTTTCACCAGCAGCCGGCTCAGGCAGCCCTCCAGAATCAGCTCCATCTGATGAGCGAGCAGTTCCGGGTTATCGGTTTCCAGCTGGGTCAACAGCTCGTGGGTATATTGCCAGGAAGCGCGCTTCTGCTGTTCGGCAACCTGATGGATAGGGTGGTCCGGCTGCGGATAAAAGCTGCACGCGGCCACAAACAGGCAGCCGGGATAGCGGTTATTGTTAACGGCCTCCTCCAGCACCTGATAACGCGCCAGCAGCTTGCGTGCTGGCCCCATAGTGTCATCCAGCAGCAGCTTGCGCCGCCAGATATCAACCTGCTGGCTGTGATAGCGCAGGGCGTCATAGAGCAGCGCCTCGCGGTCGGGCCAGTAGCGTTGCAAATCTTCCTGTTGGCAGGCTGCCGCCTCCGCCATCATGGCGAAAGAGGTGGAGGGGGCCAGCCCGTTCTGCTCGAGTACGTTCAGTGCATGCTCGAGTACCTGTTCACGTTGCAAGCGACTCTCCTCTTGAATGCATTACTTTACGGTCGCGACCGTAAAATTCTTCTCTAGTGTCGTTTACTGCGACAATTTCTGCAAATGCTCCCGGAAGGCTGCGGCATCCATAAAACCGGTCACGCGCGAGCCGGGGATCTCTTTGCCGCTGGCGTCAAAAAACAGGATGGTAGGCAGCCCCAGCACGTTCAGCCGTGCCAGCAGCGCTTTGTCTTCTGCATTATTAGCCGTGACGTTCGCCTGTAGCCGCTGCGTTTTATTCAGCGCATTCTGTACCTGCGGCTCGCTGAACGTATATTTTTCAAACTCCTTACAGGCTACGCACCAGTCGGCATAGAGATCCAGCATGGTGATGCCGTTATGCTGCTGCAACGCCCGATCGAGCTGGCTGACGGTGGCGATGCGCGTAAAGCTTAACGTCGTGCGGCTTGCCGCTGCAGGCGTACCGAACGCCCAATCCTGCAAAGGACGGGCCGCGACCAGCGCCGCCGCCAGCATCAGGATCTGCCCCAGGCGCAGCCAGCCGTTAGCGGATTTCAGGCTGATAAAGGCCCAGCCGAAAAAGGCGACGGCCAGCAGGCTCCACAGACGCAGTCCCCAGGCGTCGCCCACCACGCGCTCAAGCAGGAAGACCGGCAGCGCCAAAATCACGAAGCCAAAGCCTTCTTTTACCGTTTGCATCCACGCGCCGCTTTTCGGCAGCAGGCGGTTGCCGAACAGCGTCACCAGGATTAGCGGCAGCCCCATGCCCACGGCGTAAAGCCAGAGCGTGCCCGCCCCGGCCAGCATGTTGCCGCTTTGCGCGATATAAAGCAGGATGGCGCTGAGCGGCGCGGTAGTACAGGGCGAGCAGATCAGACCGGCCAGCGCGCCCATCAAAAAGACGCCCGGCAGCGAGCCGCCCTGCTGACGATTGCTTAACAGCGTTAGCCGGGTTTGCAGCGCAGAGGGGAGCTGGAGCGTAAACAGCCCGAACATTGACAGCGCCAGCAGAATAAACAGCACGGAGAGGCCAATCAGCACCGCTGGCGACTGCAACGCGGCCTGAAAACGCAGCCCGGCAGCGGCGACGATCACGCCCAACGCGGTATAGGTCAGCGCCATACCTTGTACATAGACCATAGCCAGCGCAAACAGGCGCTTCAGCGAATAGCGGCGGTTGCCACCAAGGATAATCCCGGAGATCAGCGGATACATCGGCAGCACGCACGGCGTAAAGGCAACGCCGATGCCGATCAGCAGCGCCCACAGCGGCGAGAAGGGCAGTTTATGATCCGGTTGCGCGGGTTGCCCGACGAGGGCGTCGGTCTGCGTGCCGGAGGCCGCATTGCCTGCATCGGTCTGCATAGCGGAGGCAACATTGCCTGCATTAGTTTGCGCATCCGAGGCCGCATTGCCTGCATCGGTCTGCATAGCGGAGGCCGCATTGCCTGCATTAGTTTGTGCATCCGAGGCCACCTTGCCCGCATCGGCTTGCGTACCGGAAGCAGCATTTTCTGCATTAGTTTGCGTATTGGAAATCGCGTTACCTGCCTCAGTTTGCGTGCCGGAGGCCGCGCTTTCCGCATCCGCTGGCGGCTGGCTGGCGGCCGTCACTTCGTTCAGCGGCACGCTGCGGGTTTCCGGCGGATAGCAAAAACCGGCGGCGGCGCAGCCTTGCCAGGTTACGCTGAGCGTCGCGCCCTTTTTCGCTTCCAGCAGCGTTAAAGGCACCGTCAGGCTGTCGGGATAGATTTCCGTTTTGCCGTAAAACTCGTCTTCATGCGGTTTGCCCGCGGGCAGCGCCCAGTCGGCCAGCTTCGCGCCCTGTGTGGTCAGGGAGATTTGCTGGCGATAAAGGTAGTAACCGGGCTTCACCGTCCAGCTGAGCGTCAGCCGATCGGCCCGCTGGCTGAAATCAAAGCTGAAGGCCTGGTCGACGGTGCCGAAGTGGCTGTTGGCGTTGTTACCAAACAGCGAGGCGCTGGCACCCGTACTAAAGAAGGCGATCAGCGCCAGCAGCAGGCAGGTTGTGATGCGTTTCATCATGACAGGGATCATTTTTCCACTACCGATATAAACCAGAAAACAGGCAGACTCCGACGCGGCGGAGATCTTATGCAAGGCGCAGACTATATCACGGCCTGGCGGCTGCGGCTGTTGCAGGATGTCGCACTGGAAGAAACGGAAAGGGTGTGGTTAAGGCGGGGTTTAACCAGGCGGGCCGTCAACGCAGCCCGCCCTTATCGCTACAGGAACAGATTGGCGAAGAGAAAGCCAAAGGCGACCGACAGCGCAATCGCCAGCGTGCCGGGCACGATAAAAGAATGATTAAAAACGAATTTTCCGATGCGTGTCGAGCCGGTATCGTCCATTTCCACGGCGGCCAGCAGCGTAGGATAGGTAGGCAGCACGAACAGCGCCGAGACGGCGGCGAAAGAGGCTATCGCGGTATGCGGCGACACGCCCAGCAGCAGCGCCGCAGGCATCAATGCTTTGGTGGTGGCGGCCTGCGAATAAAGCAGGGTGGAGGCAAAAAAGAGGATCACCGCCAGCATCCATGGATAGTCGCGCAGCAGGCTGCCGGCAAAATCCTGAATTTCGTTGATATGCGCTTTGACAAAGGTATCGCCCAGCCAGGCGACGCCCATCACGCAGATGCAGGCGCTCATGCCGGAACGGAACGTGCTGGCGGAGAGGATCTTTGCGGTATCTACTTTACAGCTCAGGCAGATCAGCGCCGCAATGGTCAGCATAAAAATCACAATAGCTTCGTTGCGCGGCAGCACGGGGTTCTGGATCAGCCCAACGGTTTCGCTAATCGCGGTGGCGTAAAGCACGACGGCTATAATGCCGATCAAAAACAGCAGTACGGATAGCTTCGCGCCCGGTTTCTCTTTAAATACCGTTTCGCCGCGCAGCGTAACTTCGCCCTTTGCCAGACGCTGCTGATAAACCTGATCCTCATGCAGCTCTTTGCCCAGAAAATTGGTGATCATCGCGGCGATGAAGATTGCGACCATCGTGGAAGGGATCGCCACGGCCAGCAGGCCCAGATAGCTGACGCCCTTCGGCTCCAGAATGCCGGAAAGGAACACCACGGCGGCGGAAATAGGCGAGGCGGTAATGGCGATTTGCGAGGCGACTACCGCAATAGAAAGCGGGCGGGAAGGGCGAACGCCCTGTTCCTTCGCCACCTCGGCAATCACCGGCAGCGTGGAGAATGCCGTATGGCCGGTGCCGGCCAGCAGCGTCATTGCGTAGGTCACCAGCGGCGCCAGAAAAGTGATATAGCGCGGATGCTTGCGCAGCAGGCGTTCGGCCAGGCTGACCAGATAATCCATTCCGCCCGCGACCTGCATTGCCGCAATAGCCGCGATCACGCCCATGATGATTTCAATCACATCGAACGGGATTGCACCTGGCTTAATCTGAAACCCCAGCGTCAGGATCAGCATGCCCACGCCGCCAGCGAAGCCGATGCCAATGCCGCCCAGTCGCGCGCCCAGATAGATCGCCGCCAGCACGACAATAAGCTCAGGTAAAATCATAGTTTGCTCCCCTGGTCTGTTTGGTTATGAATTGGTTGATAGCATGTAACTTGCGGCATAAAAAAAGGCACGTCGTTCTGTGAACCAACGTGCCTTTTTTCGCTTACCGCGGCGGATTACTCTTCATCGGTGTAGCGTTTCGCTTTATAAACCGGATACATCAGGTTCTGGGTCGAGAAAATGTCGTCCAGCTCCGTTTCGGTCAGCAGGCCGCGCTCCAGCACCACTTCGCGCACGCTTTTACCCGTTTCGGCGCAAATCTTGCCGACGATATCGCCGTTATGGTGGCCGATATAAGGATTCAGATAGGTAACGATGCCGATTGAGTTAAAGACGTAGGCTTCGCAAACCGCTTTATTGGCGGTAATGCCGTCCACGCATTTCTCCAGCAGGTTGGCGCAGGCGTTGGTCAGGATAGACACCGACTCAAACAGCGCCTGGCCGATGACCGGCTCCATTACGTTCAGCTGGAGCTGGCCCGCTTCTGACGCCATCGTCACCGTCACGTCATTGCCGATAACCTTAAAGCAGACCTGATTAACCACTTCCGGCACGACCGGGTTGACCTTGGCAGGCATAATAGAAGAGCCGGCCTGCAGTTCCGGCAGGTTGATTTCGTTCAGGCCGGCGCGCGGGCCGGAAGAGAGCAGGCGCAAATCATTACAGATTTTCGACAGCTTCACCGCCAGGCGCTTCAGCGAGCTGTGCACCATGACGTAAGCGCCGCAGTCCGAGGTCGCCTCGATCAAATCTTCCGCCGGTACGCACGGCAGATTGCTGACTTCCGCCAGCTTCTGTACGGCCAGCTGCTGATAACCATCCGGCGTGTTAAGGCGGGTGCCGATAGCCGTTGCGCCCAGGTTAACTTCCAGCAGCAGCTCGGCGGTGCGCAGGATGTTTTTGATCTCTTCCTTCAGCAGCACGTTAAACGCGTGGAATTCCTGGCCCAGCGTCATCGGCACGGCATCCTGTAGCTGGGTACGGCCCATTTTCAGGATGGTGTTGAACTCAATGGCTTTACGCTCGAAGCCTTCGCTAAGGTTGCCGATAGCGTCCAGCAGTTGCAGGATCGAGCTGTAAACCGCGATGCGGAAACCGGTAGGGTAGGCGTCGTTGGTGGACTGGCATTTATTGACGTGATCGTTGGGGTTCAGAAACTGATATTCCCCTTTCTGATGGCCCATCAGCTCCAGGCCGATATTGGCCAGCACCTCGTTGGTGTTCATATTGACCGAGGTCCCGGCGCCGCCCTGATAGACATCAACCGGAAACTGATCCATACATTTGCCGTTAATCAGCACTTCATCGCAGGCTTTGATAATGGCGTTGGCAACATTACGGGGAATGGTTTGCAGCTCTTTATTGGCCATCGCGGCCGCTTTTTTTACCATCACCATGCCGCGAACAAAGGCCGGAATATCGCTGATCTTACTGTTACTGATATAGAAATTTTCGATCGCACGCAGCGTATGAACACCGTAGTAAGCATCCGCCGGAACTTCTCGCATACCTAACAGGTCTTCTTCGATACGAATGTCGTTAGCCATGAGCACCTTCTTGTGATTGCTGCCGGTTATACTAGCCAGAGTCAGAATGATCCATGAGTCGCCATCAGTCCGGGACCGATATGTTAACGTTTTGCGTCATCAGGAGCATCACTATATTCGTTAAAATATTGACGCTTTTCACTTTATCGCGAGGTTTTTTTGGCCGTCGTGTTGCCGTTGTTTATCTGACGAGGCGGCAGGGAATTTTCCGCTGACGGTTGAAAAGACGGGGCGACGTGCCCATCTTTAATCGATACGATCCTTTTTTCGCCGCTATGCCTGGCGCATGGCGGCTCTAACCGACAGGAGACTGCGGTGCGCTGGTTACCGTTTTTAGTACTTTTTGTTCTCGCCTGGATTGAGATCACTATTTTTATCCAGGTTGCCCATGTGATGGGCGTGCTGCTGACGCTGCTGCTGGTGGTGTTCAGCTCGTGCATCGGTATTTCGCTGGTGAAAAACGAAGGCATGAAGAACTTTATGCTGATGCAGCAAAAGCTGGCGGCGGGGGAAAGCCCGGCGGCAGAGATGCTAAAAAGCGTCTCGCTGATCCTGGCCGGTTTTCTGCTGCTGCTGCCCGGCTTTTTTACCGACTTCCTGGGCCTGCTGCTGCTGCTGCCGCCGGTGCAAAAACACCTGACGCTGAAGCTGATGCCGCACCTGCGTAGCTGGCGCGGGCCTGGCGCGGGGCCGGACAGCGGCTATACCGTGGACGGCGAGTATGAGCGTAAAGACACCACGCTTATCGAACACGACGACAAGCACGACAGGCAGTAATCTTCAGAAAGGCGGGCAACCCGCCTTTTCTTTTATCCGCCGTTTCGCTGACTGTTATTTGTGCAGTTGTGACGCAGAAGCAAAATTTTTATTTTTTACCCCTTGAAAGGGTCGGGCGCTGTCCCTATCTCTTGCGTCACGAGGCCGGTGCCAGTGAAGCCCGGCATTCATCCCAAAATGACTGATTGGACTTCTCAAAGGAGAGCTATCAATGAAAATTCGTCCATTGCACGACCGTGTTATCGTCAAGCGTAAAGAAGTGGAATCTAAATCGGCTGGTGGCATCGTTCTGACCGGCTCAGCAGCAGGGAAATCTACCCGCGGCGAAGTGCTGGCTGTTGGCAATGGCCGTATCCTGGAAAATGGCGAAGTGAAGCCACTGGACGTAAAAGTCGGTGACGTCGTGATTTTCAGCGAAGGCTACGGTGCGAAAACTGAGAAAATCGACAACCAGGAAGTGCTGATCATTTCTGAAAGCGACATTCTGGCAATTGTTGAAGCGTAATTTACGTAACTCATTGAACGAAACGAATTTAAGGGATATTGATAATGGCAGCTAAAGACGTAAAATTTGGCAACGACGCTCGTGTTAAAATGCTCCGCGGCGTTAACGTACTGGCAGACGCAGTAAAAGTAACCCTGGGCCCGAAAGGCCGTAACGTAGTGCTGGATAAATCCTTCGGCGCACCAACCATCACCAAAGACGGCGTTTCCGTTGCACGTGAAATCGAGCTGGACGACAAGTTCGAAAACATGGGCGCGCAGATGGTGAAAGAAGTTGCCTCTAAAGCGAACGACGCAGCGGGCGACGGCACCACCACCGCCACCGTGCTGGCACAGTCTATCATCACCGAAGGTCTGAAAGCCGTAGCCGCGGGCATGAACCCGATGGATCTGAAGCGCGGTATCGATCAGGCCGTTATCGCTGCGGTTGATGAGCTGAAAAAACTTTCCGTTCCTTGCTCCGATTCCAAAGCCATTGCTCAGGTTGGTACCATCTCCGCTAACTCCGATGAGAGCGTGGGTACCCTGATTGCTCAGGCGATGGAAAAAGTGGGCAAAGAAGGCGTGATCACCGTTGAAGAAGGCACCGGCCTGCAGGACGAGCTGGACGTGGTTGAAGGTATGCAGTTCGATCGCGGCTACCTGTCTCCTTACTTCATCAACAAGCCGGAAACCGGTGCGGTTGAGCTGGAATCACCGTTCATCCTGCTGGCTGACAAAAAAATCTCCAACATCCGCGAAATGCTGCCGGTGCTGGAAGCTGTGGCAAAAGCAAGCAAGCCGCTGCTGATCATCGCTGAAGACGTTGAAGGCGAAGCGCTGGCGACTCTGGTGGTTAACACCATGCGCGGCATCGTGAAAGTGGCTGCGGTTAAAGCACCTGGCTTCGGCGACCGTCGTAAAGCTATGCTGCAGGATATCGCTGTGCTGACCGGTGGTACCGTTATCTCTGAAGAGATCGGTATGGAGCTGGAAAAAGCGACGCTGGAAGACCTGGGTCAGGCAAAACGCGTTGTGATCAACAAAGACACCACCACCATCATCGATGGCGTGGGCGAAGAGTCTGTGATCTCTGGCCGCGTAACGCAGATCCGTCAGCAGATCGAAGAAGCGACCTCTGACTACGATCGTGAAAAACTGCAGGAGCGCGTAGCGAAACTGGCAGGCGGCGTGGCCGTGCTGAAAGTGGGCGCAGCAACTGAAGTTGAAATGAAAGAGAAGAAAGCTCGCGTTGAAGATGCTCTGCACGCTACCCGTGCGGCAGTAGAAGAAGGCGTGGTTGCCGGTGGCGGCGTGGCGCTGGTGCGCGTGGCGGCTCTGCTGTCCGAGCTGAGAGGCCAGAACGAAGACCAGAACGTGGGTATCAAAGTTGCGCTGCGCGCAATGGAATCCCCACTGCGTCAGATCGTTTCTAACGCAGGCGAAGAGCCATCTGTGGTCGCTAACAACGTGAAAGCGGGCGACGGTAACTACGGTTACAACGCGCAGACCGAAGAATACGGCAACATGATCGACTTCGGTATCCTGGACCCAACTAAAGTTACCCGTTCTGCGCTGCAGTACGCGGCTTCCGTTGCGGGCCTGATGATCACCACCGAGTGCATGGTCACTGACCTGCCAAAAGCTGACGCGCCAGACTTAGGTGCAGGCGGCGGCATGGGTGGTATGGGCGGCATGGGCGGCATGATGTAAGTCGGCACCCAGCCCCTGAAAGAAAAAAACCTGCCAGCGATGGCAGGTTTTTTTATGCCTAAAAGCCGATGCGAAAGCCCAGATTGGCGGTCAGAGGGGATTCAACAGCACGCCCTTTTTGATAGGTGAGTTCGCTATACAGTGAAGCATCCCTGGCAAGGCTGATATCGATCCCCGCGCCGTAGCTTCCTGCGCTGGCGTTAGCGGCATCGTTAAAATCCCAGCGATCGTTCAGCCGGACTTTAGCGGATTTGGCGAGTCCGTGCGTTACGCTGGCCTTCAGGTAAGGATCAAGCACGGCTTTACCGAGCCGGACGCGTTTACCCATCTGCAATCCTGTTTCGGCCTGCACCAGGGATGGCTGATAAATTTGCGCTCTCATGCCGTTGCTCAGCGTCATTTGGCTTCCGTCAGCCCGAAAAGCCATCATTCTGGCAAAAGGCTCCACCCAATAGTCATCCGCCAGTACGACATGCCAGCCGCCCTCCAGTGCGCCACCCAAGCCGTACTGATTGTAGCCGCCGCTGACCGCCACGCCGTCGCTCATGCGCGTGTGCAGCCGGCTATTAAAGCGGTTCATTTTGATTGTCGTATCCAGATACAGGCCGCTATCGGCAAACCAGCTGTCGTACGTCCCGATACCGTAGCTGTCAATCTGGCTGTTGCCGCCACGAACATCCCTGACGGAATTATTGGTGATGGAGGCCATTACGCCGACAAGCAAGTTGCCTTGACCTGCCGCAACGGCTTTACCACCGCCCAGTTCAAAGCCGTTCTGGCCCAGCTTCCAGCGGCTCGTCGCGCTGTTTATCCGGGTGTTTTGGTGAAGATAACGCCCCCAGAGCCCGCCATCTCCGGCTTCCCGGTCACGAAGATCGCCCCGACGCTGACGCAGGTTTTGCAGTTCGTTAGTAAAAATAAGCCCTGGCGCCGCAGCCATGTTCAATACGGCATCTGCCGAAGGCGTAAGCGAAGGCTGCGGAGGGTTATCAGGCGTATCGGGCGTATCGGGCACGTCAGGCGTATCGGGTGCATCAGGCCGGGCGCTGTTAGCCAGATACCATGCATTATCTTTCTGGATCAGATCGTACTGCCAGACGCCCGCATCCACTTTCCCGCCATACAGCGCAAACAGCGCCGTATTGGTCGGTCCCTGCACTACCTTGAGCATGGCGTCTGGATCGTCAGGCTCCGCACCGCTGTTCGCCACGCGCAGTAAAAACGTGCCATAGAGGTCGCGGGTAATATTGAGCATATCGCCCTGCATCTTCTGCAAACTGGTATTCAGCGCAAACAGGCCGGCGCCGGTGAGGCTGTCGATCGTTAAGGTATGATATTTATCATTCGGGTCAACATCCGGCATCAGAATCGAGCCGCCGATAAATAACAATTGTTTAATGTGGTTATCCGCCGTCATTTTCCACTGCGCGCTTCGGCCGATCTCCAGCGTACCCACACCGGTTATATTGCCTTCCAGCTGGCTGGCGCCGCTTAAAAGAACGTTCACCCGGCTGCTGTCATCCGCAAAAATATCACCCCTGGCATAAATGTTATAGAGTGAGAAATCCACCCGGCTATTATTAAGCGCTTCCAGCAGCTTACCTTCTTTACTGGTGACAGAAGGGGAGCCTGACGAATAATTGTTGCGGAGGGCGATGGCGGCATTACCCTGGTTAACGCTGAAAACGGCTTTCTGTGCGTTGATGGAAGAGTCGCTGACGTCAAACTGGGTTTTATTTTCTCCCGTTATAAATACGCCAACGTTGTTGCTGTTGATAACGGAGTGTTGACTGACGAAAACATTAGCGCCTTCCACATGCAACGCCCCGCAGCCGTTGATGGCGGCGCTCCCCGCATAACAGGCTATTTCATCGCCGTTGCTGGCGGTATTTAACGTTGAGTTATAAATGATCATATCGCTGTTAGCGGCTTCGAGCGCCGAGGCTGCCTTAGCCGACAGTGTGGAGTTGCTGATAAACAAATTGTCCAGCACGCCGTCGTCAGCGCTGTTACGCATTCTGATCGCCGTTCCGTCGCTGGTAATAACAGAATTCATAATATCAACGTTATCGACATCCTGAAGCAGGATGCCGGTGACGCCTATCGCCATTGCGCCCGTATAATCACTGGTGCTGTTGATATCAATCTTTTGCAAAATGGCGGAATTAGTATTTCTGATATCCATCACCGCAAAGTTATGGTTATTAAGTTTACTGTTTTCAACAATCAGGCTGCCGCTATAGACAGATAAAGGGGAAACTCGTCCCTGTCCATTAAAAACGTCGTCCTTAATGGTTACCGTTTTATTATGGTTATTTTGTCCGGTCCTGATACTGCCGTTTACGACAGAGGCATTAATATAAATGTCACCCAGACTGGCTGAGGAGAGCGGCCTGATATTCCCGGTATAGGTACTGTCAGAAAAAATAATATGGCTGTTATTGCTGTCTATATCGCCTGAAAAGATCGCATTGCTGTTCAACGACAGCGTTGAATCGCTAAACAGATGCGATTGCGGCGAGGGGGTAAACCCCGCTTCCGCGTTGCTGATGGTTAAGCTGCCGCCATTGGTAACGTTAAAAAGGGTTTCTTCGCTTTGCGGCGTATAAATATAAACATGCTCGTTATTAATGTTGACTATATTAGGGGCGCTAAAGGCGAGAGGTAAGTAATTTGTTAAAATTAATAAGCTGCACCCTGTGCCAACGAGTTTCAGTTTTTTTATTACCGGTGTTGAAAACATTGTGATGCCTTAAGAAATAAAGGAGAAAGCGTGGTGGGTAGGATTTATTTTATTTATAATAACATCCCTTTTCTTATTAAATTAAACCGGCATTCAACGCTATAAAGAATAATCCTAAACATCATCGGGTTGCGACGGCATCTTGCAATGGGTATGTATATAAAATGCGATAGTTATGAAAACTAATATTGGCATTTTATGATCAAGCAGGCGCTTTCCCCTTTCTTTTGCCATGCCCGTCGACTCTTTTTTTCATCGGCGCAGCAGAAGTTCAGGCGTATCGCCGATTTTATGTTAATCTGCGGATGAGTCTGTTAATAATAATGGAGATTAAAATGCGGATTAACGTCTTGCTGGGGCTCTCTGTCGCGGCGGTGCTGCTGGCGGGCTGTAGCAGCTCTACCAAACTGAGTTCAGCAGGTGAACGCGTCACCTTCACCGACCAACAACCGGCAAGCAGCTGTCAGCTGCTGGGCAACCTGACCGGCTCACAAAGCAACTGGCTGAGCGGTGCGGGCGGCGGTGAAAGCAGCTCTCTGCGCGGCGCGGCTAACGATCTACGCAATCGCGCGGCGGAAATGGGCGGCAACGTGATTTACGGCGCAACCAGCCCAACGCAGAACATTTGGTCAAGCTTCGCGCCGCTGGACAGCAAAATGAGCGGTCAGGTTTATAAGTGTCCCTGAGGCGTTAGCAGCACGGATTACCCGGACAGGAGAAGACTGCCGCTTCTCCTGTTTTTTTATTGCTGACGCAGCTGCAAATCAAGCGGCGTTTTGCTTGGCTCACCGCCAATCTCCCTTGCCAGCTTCGGCACCATATAGCCGGAAACCTGGCTCAGCAGTTCCCGCATAATATTCCTCGCCTGCTCGTCGGAAACGTAGAAGTGCGCCGCGCCCTGGACTTTATCCAGCACGTGCAGATAGTAGGGCAGGATCCCGGCGTCGAATAGCGCGTTACTGAGCTCCGCCAGCGTGGCGGCGCTGTCGTTGATGCCGCGCAGCAGCACGCTCTGGTTCAGCAACGTGACGCCCGCTCGCTTCAGCTGCCGCATGGCTTCCCGCAGCTCGTCGTCAATCTCGCGCGCGTGATTGATATGGGTGACCAGCAGCGTTTGCAGCCGTGTCTCTGCCAGCCGCTGGCAAAGCGCAGCCGTGATACGCGCAGGGATAACCACCGGCAAACGAGTGTGGATACGCAGCCTTTTCACGTGCGGGATCTGCTCCAGCTCGGTTATCAGCCACGCCAGCTCGCTGTCTTTCGCCATCAGCGGATCGCCGCCGGAGAAAATTATTTCATCCAGTTGCGGCTGCTGTCGGATATACTCCAGCGCCTGCTGCCAGTTGCGCTTGTTGCCCTGGTTATCCGAATAGGGAAAATGACGGCGGAAGCAGTAACGGCAGTTGACGGCGCAGCCGCCTTTCACCAACAGCAGCGCGCGATTATGATATTTATGTAACAGACCCGGCACTACGCTGCTTTGCTCGTCGAGCGGATCGGTACTGTAACCTGGCGCATCGATAAACTCCTGGCTTTGGGTGATCACCTGGAGCAGCAGCGGATCCTGCGGATCGCCCTTTTGCATTCTTGCCGCAAAAGCGCGCGGCACGCGCAGAGCAAAAAGACGGCGCGCGTTGGCGCCGCCCCGAAGCTCAGGATGTGAATCAAGGCCTAAAAGCTGTAATAATTCATCAGGGTCGGTGATTACATCTGCAAGTTGATGCAACCATTCTTCTCGCGAAGGGGTATTTAGGGTTACAATGTGTGCCATTTTTTTGGCTAAGTACCAGTATTAAATTGTAGAGGGCCTTTATGGCGACTTATTCTAGCAACGATTTCCGTCCCGGTCTTAAAATCATGTTCGAAGGCGAGCCTTATGCCGTCGAATCCAGCGAGTTTGTTAAGCCAGGTAAAGGCCAGGCGTTCGCACGTGTGAAAATGCGTCGTCTGCTGACCGGCACTCGCGTTGAGAAGACCTTTAAGTCTACCGACTCCGCCGAAGGCGCAGACGTAGTAGATACCAACCTGAACTACCTGTACAACGACGGCGAGTTCTACCACTTTATGCACCCGGAAACCTTCGAACAGCACCCTGTCGAAGAGAAGACCGTTGGCGACGCGGCAAAATGGCTGCTGGACAACGCAGAGTGTATCGTGACGCTGTGGAACGGCAAGCCGATTCAGGTTCTGCCGCCAAACTTCGTTGAGCTGGAGATCGTGGATACCGATCCAGGCCTGAAAGGCGATACTGCCGGTACCGGCGGCAAGCCAGCCAAACTTTCTACCGGCGCGGTAGTGAAAGTGCCTCTGTTCGTACAGATTGGCGAAGTGATTAAAGTAGACACCCGTTCGGGCGAATACGTTTCTCGCGTAAAATAAGTGGTATGGGCCTGCCTGCGCGGGCCCTTATTTTTTCCCGCCCCATAAACCGCCTCTTTTATTGCTGTCACTCTAACGGCCTGCGCGCTGAGCGCAATATTTTCCACGGCTTCGGCAAAGACGCCCGGCACCTGGGCGGCGTCATCTCACACGCTGTCAGCTGAGTTCCCGTCTTCCTTTCCGCCTCGCCAGACGCATTCGCGAAATTACGACTATGCTTAACACGCTGTACTTTACTTCTAATTAAAAGGAACTGGTTATGTTAAAGAAAAGTATTGTCGCGATCTTTTCCGTTCTGGTGCTCTCTTCTGCGCTTACCGCCTGTAATACCACCCGTGGGGTAGGCGAAGACGTGTCCGCAGGCGGACGAGCGATCCAGCGAAGCGCTCAGTAAAAGAGAGGCCGGTGTTTGCACACCGGCCTTCTTGTTTTCAGCCTTCACAGGGTATTAATCCTGCTTCACCCAAATCAGCTTGTTCACGTCAAAACCGGCCTGACGCGCCTTCGCCGTCAGCTCTTCTTTTACCTTGCCGTCGAGCTGCGGCGTGCGCGATAAAATCCACAGATAGTTTCTGTTTGGCCCGCAGACCAGCGCGTGCTGATAGTCTTTATCCAGCGCGATCACGTTGTAGCCGCCATAAAAAGGCCCGAAGAAGGAGACTTTCAGCGCCGCCTGGCTTGGCGAACCGGTAAAGTAGGCTTTGCCGATGCTTTCCTGCCAGCGCTGTTTTTTGACGTTAAAGCCGCGGTTGATCACCTTCAGCCCGCCGTCGTCGCGCTTGCTGTAGGTGGCGGTCACGTGATCCAGGCCGCGTTCGAAACGGTGATCCAGACGGGCGATTTCATACCAGCTGCCCAGATAAAGGTCGGCGTTGAAGCCTTCGATGGGCGTGACGCCTTTCGGCGGCGTGGTGGTACAGGCGACAGAGAGAAGGGCGCCGGCGCCTGCGGCCAGCATTTTCCAGAGAGACATAAGCGATTCCTTTGCGTTTGAACTGCTTAAGTATAGGCCATTTTGCGCAGGCGGCCCGAAGCCGCCCGGTTATCAAAGCGTCAGTACGCCAATCGCGGTGACGATGCTTAAAATGGCGGCCAGGCCATAGAAAATCCATTTGCTGGCGGGAAGATGAATTTTCAGGTCGTGCGTCATGTGGTGCAGCCGATGCACCGCGCACCAGAGCGGCAGCACGATAGCCAGAAAAAGGAAGAGGCGGCCCGGCCAGCTTTGCGCAAAGCCAAGGATGCGCTCAAAGCTGAAGGCCGACGGCGCGCCCAGTCCCAGCGGCATCATGATACCCGCCAGCAGCACCACAACGGGCGACACCAGCGCGGCCCACATGCCGCCCGCGCCAAACATGCCCCAGAACAACGGCTCGTCAGAACGGTTTTTATTTTTCATTATCCCTCCCTTACCAGCAGAACAGCGGCCAGCATGGCAAGGCTAATCAGCGCCATCGCCAGCCACAGGCTTTTAACAATCGGCCCGGACGACAGCTTCTTGTCGCCAATAACGATAATCGACGCCTTAGGCGCCAGCTCAAACCAGGTTTTGCTGTGCAGCAGCGCCGCGGCCAGCGCAATCAGGTTCAACAGCAGCAGCATGGGATGCTGTAGAAAATTCACGAAGGCTGCCCAGCTTTCCGCGCCGTGCTTTAGCGCGTACAGCCCGAAAATCAGCTCTACGCTAAACAAGAGCGCCGGAAGCGCCGTGCCTTCGCGCAGCATATAGAAGCGATAGAAACCCGTTTTTCGCCACCAGTCGGCCGTAACCGGGCGGTGATAAGCATTGCGTTTAGAACTCATCTGGCAACTCCTTATTGTGGCCTGAGGCTGGCGATCAGATAGTCTTTGGCGCTTTCCACTTTGCTCTGCTGGATAGCGGCGGCCGGATCGACATGTTTCGGGCAGACCTCCGAGCAGAAGCCAACAAAAGTGCAGGGCCAGACGCCGTTATCGCCGTTCAGCTGCGGCATTCGCGCGCGTTTGCCTTTGTCGCGGCTGTCGAGGTTGTAGCGGTGGGCCAGCGTAATAGCGGCCGGGCCGATAAATTCCGGGTTAAGCCCGAACTGCGGACAGGCGGCGTAGCACAGGCCGCAGTTGATGCAGCCGGCAAACTGGTGGTAGCGCGCCATTTGCGCCGGCGTCTGCCGGTTGGGGCCGTTCTGCGCCTGCGACGAATCGCCGATAATCCAGGGCTTGATTGCCGCCAGGCTCTCGATAAAGCGGCTCATATCCACCACCAGATCGCGCTCGATGGGGAAGTTAGCCAGCGGCTCTACGCGGATCCCCTGCGGATAGTGGCGCAGGAAGGTTTTACAGGCGAGCTTTGGCACGCCGTCCACCATCATGCCGCAGGAGCCGCAGATAGCCATGCGGCATGACCAGCGAAAGGACAGATCGCCGGCCAGGTTGTCTTTGATATATCCCAACGCGTCCAGCAGCGAGGTTTGCTCGTCCCACGGAACCGGGTAGGTGACAAAGTAAGGTGCCTTATCCGTTTCCGGGTTATAGCGTTGGATGGCAATGTTGCAATGCGCCTGGTCAGCCATTTTGCGCCTCCTTATGTTCTGATTCCGCGCCGTAAACGCGTTTCGCCGGCGGCAGCCGGGTAATCACGACGTCGCCCCAGGCGATGGTCGGCGCGCCCTGCGCGTTGAAAAAGCTCAGCGAGTGCTGCAAAAAACGCTCGTCGTCGCGCTCGCGGCAGCCCTCATCCAGACGCTGGTGTGCGCCGCGCGACTCTTTACGCGCGAAAGCCGCGTGCGCCATACATTCCGCCACGTTCAGCCCGTGCTCCAGCTCAATGGCATAGAGCAGTTCGGTGTTGAAGACGCTGGAACTGTCGCGGATGCGCACGCGGCCGAAGCGCGCTTTCAGCTCCGCCAGCTTGTCGATAGTCTGCTGCATCAGTTCCGGCGTGCGGTAGATACCGCAGCCTTCCTCCATCGTCATGCCCATTTCATCACGCAGCGTCGACCAGCGCTCGTCGCCGGGCTGATTAACCAGCGCCTTCAGCCGCTGCTCGCAGTCGCGGGCCTGGGCATCCAGCGCGGCGGTGGCGAAGTTACGATTTTCCAGCGCCCTGACGGCGGCGTTTTCACCGGCCAGACGGCCAAACACCACCAGCTCCGCCAGCGAATTCGATCCCAGCCGGTTAGCGCCGTGCAGGCCTACCGACGAGCATTCGCCCACGGCAAACAGCCCACGAATAGTGGTTTCACAGCTGGCGTCCGTAGCGATACCGCCCATGGTGTAGTGCGCCGTCGGACGGATAGGGATAGGGCTGGTAACGGGATCGACGCCGACGTAGGCTTTGCTCAGCTCGCAGATAAACGGCAGCCGCTCCAGCAGTTTTTTCTCGCCCAGATGGCGCAAATCGAGATGGACGACCTCGCCGCGCGGCGTATGAATGGTGCGGCCTTTCTGCGACTCATGCCAGAAAGCCTGCGACACCTTGTCGCGCGGCCCCAGCTCCATATATTTGTTTTTGGGCTGGCCGAGCGGCGTTTCCGGCCCCATACCGTAATCCTGCAGATAGCGATAGCCGTCTTTATTAACCAGGATGCCGCCCTCGCCGCGACAGCCTTCGGTCATCAGGATACCGGAGCCGGGCAGTCCGGTCGGGTGATACTGCACAAACTCCATGTCCCGCAGCGCCACGCCGTGACGCAGCGCCATTCCCATGCCGTCGCCCGTAACGATGCCGCCGTTGGTGTTATAGCGATAGACGCGCCCCGCGCCGCCGGTTGCCAGCACCACCGATTTCGCCAGAATTTTTATCAGCGCGCCTTCCATCATGTTCATGGCAACCAGCCCGCGCGCCTCGCCGTTATCCACCAGCAGATCGAGAACGAAATGCTCATCGAAGCGAGTAATCTGCGGATATTTCAGCGAGGTCTGAAACAGCGTATGCAGCATATGGAAGCCGGTCTTGTCGGCGGCGAACCAGGTGCGCTCGATTTTCATGCCGCCGAAGCGGCGCACGTTGACCGAGCCATCTTCACGACGGCTCCAGGGGCAGCCCCAGATCTCCAGCTGGGCCATCTCCTGCGGGCAGTGCTGCACGAAGTAGTCCACCACATCCTGTTCGCACAGCCAGTCGCCGCCGGAAACGGTATCCTGAAAATGCAGATCGAAGCTGTCATGCGCCTGCGTGACGGCGGCGGAACCGCCTTCAGCGGCGACGGTATGGCTGCGCATGGGATAGACTTTTGAAACCAGCGCAATGGAAAGCGTGGGGTGGGCCTCCGCAGCGGCGATGGCCGCCCGCAGCCCGGCACCGCCCGCGCCGACAATCACCAGATCGGCAGTAAAAGTTTGCACGATATTCTCCCTGTCAGGCCGTTATAGAAAGGATGAGGGGATACCCTCGGTTAACGGAGACAGCAGTATAAAACCGGCGGTAGCGGGTAAAATTGATATGCTCAGGCAAACAGGTGAAAAAATGACGGCAATAATGTTAAGGGGTTAACGTTTTCCGCAGTGGACGCTGTATCGGGCGCGCGTTTTTTTTACCGGCGCAGGTTTGTTTGTACGAAGCGCCTCGGGTAGACTGCTTCACCCTGATCCCTGAGGAGTACAAACTATGAGCGATACGGCCAGCTGGCAGCCGAGCGCGCCCGTCACCAACTTGTTAAAACGGGCAGCGATAATGGCTGAAATCCGGCGTTTCTTTGCCGATCGTGGGGTGCTGGAAGTGGAAACCCCGGCGATGAGCCAGGCAACCGTAACCGACATCCACCTGTTTCCTTTTCAGACGCGTTTTGTCGGGCCGGGTGCGGCGCAGGGGCTGGATCTCTACCTGATGACCAGCCCGGAATACCATATGAAGCGGCTGCTGGCAGCGGGCAGCGGGCCGATTTTCCAGCTTTGCCGCTGCTTCCGTAATGAGGAAGCGGGACGCCATCACAACCCTGAGTTCACCATGCTGGAGTGGTATCGGCCGCATTACGATATGTACCGGCTGATGAACGAGGTGGACGATCTGCTACAGCAGGTGCTGGAATGCGCGCCTGCGGAAACGCTCTCCTATCAGCAGGCTTTTCTGCGTCATCTGGAGATGGATCCGCTGTCGGCGGATAAAGCGCAAATGCGTGAAGTGGCGGAAAAGCTGGGCGTGGGCGATTTGGCTAACCGCGAGGAAGACCGCGACACGCTGCTGCAGCTGCTGTTTGTCACGGGCGTGGAGCCGCAAATCGGCAAAGAGAAACCGGCGTTTGTGTACCATTTCCCGGCCAGCCAGGCGGCGCTGGCGGAGATCAGCACTGAAGATCACCGCGTGGCGGAACGCTTCGAGGTCTATTTCAAAGGCATTGAGCTGGCCAACGGCTTCCGTGAGCTGACCGACAGCCGCGAGCAGCGCCAGCGTTTTGAGCAGGATAACCGCAAGCGGGCCGCGCTTGGCCTGCCGCAGCAGCCGATTGACACTAATCTGCTGGACGCGCTGGCGCACGGCATGCCGGAATGCTCCGGCGTGGCGCTGGGCGTGGATCGCATTGTGATGCTGGCGCTTAAGGCGTCGCAGCTGAGCGAAGTGATCGCGTTCTCCGTCGACCGCTGTTAAGTCGCCAGAAAAAAGGCCAGGGATTGCGCCCTGGCCTGCGTCTACAGCCCCCCTGATTTAACCGTTCTGGCCTGTATTAACAGCCCGCCTGATTTAGCCGTTCTGCGTCTACAGCCCGCCTGATTTATACGTTCTGGCCGCCGGCACGCCGTTGTTGACCGGCGTTTTGCGCCCGATGGTTTCCATACGCACCTGGAACGGTGGGAAAGGCATCTCCAGCCCGTGCTCGTGATAGCCCTGCAAAATAAGCTGATGCAGCTCGTGGCGCAGCGGCATCCGGTGGCCCATTTCCGCCGCGTGAATGCGCAGCTCAAACAGCTGAATGCCCTGCTGCAAATCCACCAGGAACGCTTCCGGTGGCGGCGTGTCGAGCACGTACTGACAGCGCTGCGCGGCGGTCAGCAGCACGTTGGTTACCTCTTCGCTGTTGGCTTCCGCCGCCGCAGGAATAGTCAGCACCACGCGCGTAACCGAATCGGAGAGCGACCAGTTAATAAACTGCTCGGTAATAAAGGCCTTATTCGGCACGATAATCTCTTTGCGATCCCAGTCGGTGATTGTCGTCGCGCGCGTGTTAATCCGCGTAATGCTGCCGGTCAGATCGCGAATGGTAACGGTATCGCCGATGCGGATCGGCTTTTCAAACAGGATAATCAGGCCGGAAATAAAGTTGGCGAAAATTTCCTGTAATCCAAAGCCCAGCCCCACGCCCAGCGCCGCCACCAGCCATTGCAGCTTCGACCAGTCGATGCCGATCATTGAGAACCCGGCCAGGCCGCCAACCAGAATCAGCGTGTATTTGGTCAGCGTGGTGATGGCATAACCGGTACCGGGCGTCAGATTAAGGTGCTGGAGCAGCGCCAGCTCAAGCAGCGCCGGCATATTACGCACCAGCTGCGTGGTAATAATCAGCACCAGGATCGCAATCAGCACCGAGCCGAGCGTGATCGGCTCCAGGCTTTCCACGCCCTGCACCGTGGTGCTGGCATCCCACAGCCTGATGTTCTCCAGAAAGCCGAACGCCGAATGGATCTCTGACCAAAGCACAATAACCGACACCAGCGCAATCAGCGTCAGGATGGAGCGTACCAGCCGCAGCGACTGGGCGCTGATGGCGTCCAGATCGATAACCGGCTCGTCGACTTCCGTTTCCGTGCTTTGCGTAGCCGTGGTTTCCTCTTCACCTTTGGCGCGCTGGGCCAGTATTTCCGCCCGTCGGTTGCGCGCGCGATCGAAAGCGATGCGGCGACGCTGAATAAGCATCCAGCGGCGAATAATGTGATAGATAATCAGCAGCAGGAACCAGATAGCCAGCGAGGTTTCCACCCTGGCCAGCAGCGCCTGCGCGGTGGCCAGATAGCCGATGCAGGAAGCCAGCGCGGCGATCAGCGGAATGCAGATCATCATGTTCCACAAGATATTGCTGATAAAGTTTTCGCCGTTGCCCTCTTTATCCAGGTAAAGAGGAATGCCCGCGCGTTTCAGGCTGATGGTCACCAGGCTCAACGCGCCGCAGATCAGGATAAAGCAGAGGCGGCCCAGCGTGGCGGAGAAATGGCGCTCGTCCAGGTTATCAAAGCCTATCAGCAGCATAATCAGCGGCACCACAAAGCCGATGCAGAGCGTATAGAAGCGCATCGCGCGCGCCACCCGATTCTGCTGCCAGCGGAAGTGGACGATAAACAATCCCTTAGAGCGGGCAAAGCCCGCGCTGATCATAAAGGCCCACAGCAGCGGCACGGTGGCGGTGATGCCGTCGCCAATCGCCACGGCGACGGGGTAGGGCCAGGCGTGCTGCAAACCGTAGCCCAGCGCCATCCACAGCACCGGCAGCGGCAGCGCCACCAGAATCGACCAGAACACGGTGCGCATGGTCAGCCCAAAGCGATCCTGAGTGACTTTGCCCACCTTACTGGCGGAACGGTCCAGGAAATCACGATAGTGTCGGCGCGAACTCAGGCTGAAGCCTACCAGCAAAACCGCACCGATAATGGGCAGCACGGTTTCCCGGTTGGTAAACATCATCACCAGCGCGCCGCCCAGCTGGCCCAGCGTATTCAGCGACAGCAGATTGCGTAGATCGCGCATCAGCAGCAGCGGGAAGTCGAGATGCAGCGCGCCGACATCCGCCGTCCAGAACAGATAGCGATGCGTCGCCTCTTTGATTTCCCGCAGCGCGTCCTCAAGCTGACCGTTGGCGACTTTAAGCTTGGTCACTTCCAGGATCAGGTTGTCGCTGCCGGAAAGCAGCGAGCCAATCAGCTCGCGCTGGGTTTTCAGCTGGGCGTCGAGGATGCGGCGCTGCTCGCTGGTTAGCGGCGTGCCGTCATCCTGGCGGAGCTGACGCAGCTGCTGCTGGCGCTCCAGCAGATCTTCATAGCGCAGCCGCTGGACGCGCAGCTGGGCCATATCGTTATCCAGCTGCTGCGGTTTGGGCATTTCCGGCAGGCGAGCCACCTGCGCGCGCAGGGCTTCACCCAGCACCGTGGAGACGCCGAGCCACTGCGACTGCTCGCGGATAGTGCTCAGCGCCTGGCGAACCTGAATAGTTTGATTAACGGCGGTACGCTGCTGCGAGGCGACCAGATCCATGCGCTGCGCCTGTTCATTCAGCGCGGCGGACAGCTCCCGGTTAATACGGAACTGTTCGCTGAGTCTTTGCGGCAGCTCGCCGCTGTTTTCCGCCAGCTGTTCCGTTTTTTCCAGCGCGATTTCGGCTTCGCGCTGACGGCGGCTGTTCAGCTGATTGCGCAGCGCCTGCAGATACGCATCCAGCTGGGTGGCTTTACGCTGGTGAAGCTCGCCGCGCATCCGCGCCAGCTCCTGACGGTTGTTGGCCGACAGCTGCGCCAGCTCCAGCTCATCGACGCGGGCTTTGCGCGCTGCCGACTCTGCCTGGCGTGCGGAGAGCTGCGCCTGAGCGAGCGGCGTGGTGGGGGTGGGCTGAGCCTGAAGGCGCCGTTCAATCTCATTCAGCGCGCGTCGGGCGTCGGTTTGCTGCTGCGGCAGCTGGGCCAGAGAGTCGCTGATTTCCCTGGCGCGATCCTGCTCCTGCTGCGCCTGGCGGCCTTCTTCCAGCAGCTGGCTGCTGATCTGCAGGATCTCCTGATCCAGCTCCGCCGCCGTCATGGTAGCGCTCACCGTTTTGCTGCTGTCGCCCAGCACGACCAGCTGCTGGCGTAATTCGCGGGAAAGGCGGGGAAAATCGTCAATAACCTGCTGATAGTCGCTGGCGTTGGCCTGCGACTTTTGTTGGTCATCGATCCAGTTTAGCGCTGACTGAAGCGCATCCACGATTTCCGCCTGATTGGGCGTGTCCTGACTGGACTTCGCCTCTTCCAGGGCCTGTTTAATCTGCGCAGCGTCGGGGGCGCTGGCGGCCCAGGCGGGCTGGAGCAGCGTCCAGCCCACGAAAAGAATAACTATCAGGCGTAACATACGTCTCTGCTATGGGTGATGTAAGACTTCTTCAGCACTGGTTTTTTGCAGCGCGATAGCCAGCGGCTGGCCCAGACGCGTGGTGGTTTCCGGCGTCAGGCTTTCCGCCAGTTTCACTTTACCTTCGGCGAACAGGTTGATAACGGTCGATCCCAGCTTAAAGCGGCCCATTTCCTGGCCTTTCAGCAGCACTACCGATCCCTCTTCCTCCGCGCCCGGCCAGCGCCAGCGTTTGATCACGCCTTCGCGCGGCGGCGTTACCGTGCCCGCCCAGACGGTTTCGATGCTGCCGACGATAGTGGCACCGACCAGAATCTGCGCCATCGGGCCGAACTCGGTATCAAACAGGCAGATAACGCGTTCGTTACGGGCAAACAGGTTAGGGATATTTTGCGCCGTCAAAGGGTTCACGGAGTAAAGATCGCCCGGCACGTAGATCATCTCACGCAGGATGCCGTTGCACGGCATATGCACGCGGTGATAGTCGCGCGGCGCCAGGTAAGTGGTGACAAACTCGCCGTTGCGGAACATATCGGTCATCGCGACGTCGCCCGCCAGCAGCGCTTCCAGGGTATAGGTATGGCCCTTCGCCTGGAAGATGCGATCCTCGTCGATATGGCCCAGCTGGCTGATTGCGCCATCGCATGGCAGCACCAGTAGATTAGGATCGGTTTCAATCGGGCGAGCCTCGTCACGCAGCGGACGCACGAAGAAATCGTTAAAGGTCCGGTAGCTGGCGGTATCGGGCTTCTGCGCCTCTTTCATATCAACTTTGTAGAACCAGACAAAAATATCGATAACGGCTTTAGTCAGCCAGCCGGCGCGCTTGCCTGCGCCCCAACCGGCCAGTTCAGTAAGGCCTTTTTTCGGCAAAACAGCATTCAGGCCGAGCTTCAGACGATCCAACACAATAGCCTCCTGGCTTTCTGAAATAATTAAGGGTGCGGATTGTAACAGCGTCCGTGCATTCAGGCTACGACGCCCGCCGCGCGGATCTCAGTCGCTGTTTTCAGAAAAACTGCGTCGCGTTTTTAGCTGCATATCCGACATGCTGTCCAGAATTCGGTGGTAGTTGGCAAAACGCGACTCGTCGATATCGCCGCGTTCTACCGCTTCGCGGATAGCGCAGCCCGGATCGGTGTCATGTTTGCAATCACGGAATTTGCAGTGACCTAAAAACTCACGGAATTCGACAAATCCGCGGGTGATTTGTTCCGGCTCCAGATGCCATAAACCGAATTCGCGCACGCCCGGCGAGTCGATAACGTCACCGCCGTTAGGGAAGTGGTAAAGACGGGCTGCGGTAGTGGTGTGCTGACCAAGACCGGAGACGTCGGAAACGTCGTTGGTGAGGATCTCTGCCGCAGAGTCCAGCCCCAGCAGCGCATTAAGCAGGCTGGATTTCCCTACGCCCGACTGGCCGGCGAAAATGCTGACGCGATCAACCAGCGCGGCTTCCAGTTCGCTCAGGCCCTGCTTGCGATGGCTGGAGACCATCACGACGCGATAGCCGATGTTGCGGTAAATAGTCATCTGCTCCTGCACAAAGGCCATGCCTTCGTCATCCAGCAGATCCGTTTTATTCAGCACCAGCAGCGGCTCGATATCCAGCGTTTCGCTGGCCACCAGATAGCGGTCGATAATATTCAGCGACAGCTCCGGCAGAATAGCCGAGACGATAACGATCTGATTGATATTGGCGGCAATCGGCTTTACGCCGTCGTAGAAGTCAGGACGGGTCAGTACCGAGGTGCGCTCGTGCACCGCTTCCACAATGCCTTTGGCGCTCTGCACGCCGGGCCGCCAGAGTACGCGGTCGCCGGTCACCAGCGAACGAAGGGTGCGGCGAATATTACAGCGGTGGACGCTGCCGTCCGCATCTTCCACGTCGGCGTGCATCCCGAAACGACTGATCACCACGCCGTCGCGCGCTTCACCAAACAGGCTATCATCCGGCTCCGGCTTGTCGGCGCGCTGCTTCAGACGGCGCTCATGGTTGGCACTGACGCGACGTTGCTGACCTTTAGACAGTTTGTTCTTGCTCACGCTTCCTCACAGGCTTAGCTTCGCCCTGACAGGGCAAAACGTTTATGATACACCCTAACGTTTGATGATATAAGCCACGGCGAGAAACCCTATGACAGTAAATGCCAGTAATCTGATCTGGATTGACCTTGAAATGACCGGCCTGGACCCGGAACAGGATCGTATTATCGAAATCGCCACGCTGGTGACCGATTCCGATCTGAATATCCTTGCGGAAGGACCGGTGTTCGCCGTCCATCAGTCCGATGCGCAGCTGGCGCTGATGGATGAGTGGAACGTGAACACCCATACCAACAGCGGGCTGGTGGAGCGAGTGAAAGCGAGTCAGTACGACGATCGCGCCGCCGAGCAGGCGACGCTGGCGTTCCTGAAAAAGTGGGTGCCGGAGAACAGTTCCCCAATCTGCGGCAACAGCATCGCTCAGGATCGTCGCTTCCTGTTTAAATATATGCCGGAGCTGGAGGCCTACTTCCACTATCGCTATCTGGACGTCAGCACGCTGAAAGAGCTGGCGCGCCGTTGGAAGCCGGAAATCCTTGCCGGTTTTAAAAAGCAAGGCACGCACCAGGCGATGGATGATATTCGGGAGTCGGTTGCCGAGCTGGCCTGGTACCGCGAGCATTTTATCCAACTCTAGGAGCGAAGCGCTGACAAAATTAGCGTTATGCTGGTTTTGTCAGCAATCAGGCGGCAAAGCGAAAAAAAGTGGCGTTGCAGGCTTGCGGCGATTCTCATTTCTCGTATAATGCGCTCCCCGTACAGGAAGAGTTTTTACCTGATACGCAGAGCGGGAATAGCTCAGTTGGTAGAGCACGACCTTGCCAAGGTCGGGGTCGCGAGTTCGAGTCTCGTTTCCCGCTCCAAACGTTTTACAGCACCACCCAAGCGGGAATAGCTCAGTTGGTAGAGCACGACCTTGCCAAGGTCGGGGTCGCGAGTTCGAGTCTCGTTTCCCGCTCCAAACGTTTTACTGCACCACCCCAAGCGGGAATAGCTCAGTTGGTAGAGCACGACCTTGCCAAGGTCGGGGTCGCGAGTTCGAGTCTCGTTTCCCGCTCCAAAACGTTTTACTGCACCACCCCAAGCGGGAATAGCTCAGTTGGTAGAGCACGACCTTGCCAAGGTCGGGGTCGCGAGTTCGAGTCTCGTTTCCCGCTCCAGTATTATCCTCCCAAAATGCTTTTTGTAACCTATCCTGATGTCAGTAGTTATCCCATTTTCCCTCTGTTTCTGATTTCACAATCTTATAAACTTACCTGCTTTTGAGACCCAGCCTGGCCGTTTCTGTTGAGTAACAGATGGCGCAGCACTTCCTTTATTTACGCCTCCTCGCAGCGTAATAACAACGAATACAGGGACTGGCTACGTCACGGAACCCTTCCCTGCCTGATGCGTTATGCTGAACCCGCTTGTAACAGGACGTCGCTACAGCGGATTAGCGGAAACGAGCAATGGAAGTCAGCATTTTTTTTGGATAAGCGCTAAAAATTTTTCTACAAAACCCTTTCAGACCTTGCTGCTGGAGCATCGTATCCGCTATGGCACCGATCGCTTTTTCCTCAATGGGAACCTTGTCGCTGATACTCCATCCCCGACGCGGGTGAGTCTGAATAATATTTTCCGTCAGTCCGGCATCCTGTAGCTGCTTTCTTAATTTTGAAATAGTCTGATAAAGCGTATTCGGGGTGACAATTTTCCCATGATTTTCCCAGCCCGCCGCATACAGGGAATGATGAGAGACCATTTCCCCGCTTTGGCAAATCAGCAAATGCAAACAGCGCGAAGCGGTAACGTAAGTGACGTGCTCTTTTCCCGTTTTGCACGAGATAAGCTTATTCTGCTGAGGAACAAAATGGATCTGATTGTTAATGCAATAAACAATAGAATCTTTATTATCCATGGTGCTTATCGTCCTTAATAAGTGGCATATCCTGAAGATATTGTTATGTGTTTTTAATAACCAGCCACAGGCGCATGGCTGAGCCTGAAATTTTTTTGCCTCGTCAGGCGCGCGCGTCTGTTTTACTGTTAATTAATGTAATTTTTTAAAAATAAAGTCGACGGCGCTGGGATGCTTTAACACCTTTTAATTATCAATTCTTACCGTAAACACCAGAACGCGTATCTTTGTCAATGCTTTTATCCTTTGCAATAACAAAGAAATGTCATAAGTAAGTGTGCGGCCAACTTCCCCTGTATTCAATCTTTTTTTTACTGGTCGGATGAATCACTTTAGCCGTAAATTAAATAGCCGGGTAAATTATATATGATGAAGATATTAATAACTTTTAACATAGCCTGGTGTCAGGCTGGAAAAAGTGAGATCCAGCGTATCTGCTTGTATGGGAACATAAAAAAGGCAGGCAGGGGGCCACAAATGTAACCGAGGGCAGGTAATAGTTGGACGACCCTTAATTAAGACAGGAGAAAATAACAGGCTAAGCGAAAAATAAAAGGAATCAGATATAATTGGCTAATATTTAATGATTTTTTAAGGAAGAACGGGATGGTTAGCGAGGTAATGAATTGTTTTTTTAGAAGTTTCAGACTGCTCACAATCCGATGGTTTACTTTATTCAGATGATAACGTGATGATCGGGCAAACATTAGCCTTGAGTGTTTAACTATAAAGCAACATTTTAATGGGTTTTGCGGTTAATGGTTCATAACCTCTCTGCTTGTGCTGAGAATGTTGACATTAATTTTAGGGGGGCGGCTTACTTTCGTTCAGGATATGCCTGTTGCCGTTAAAATGGAAAAGGGAAACATCAGCCGGCCTTGCGCTCAGTACTCAGCATGGGCAGCCTGCGGTTCCTGTAACACGCAGAGAGTACGAAGGAGAAATTGCTGGCATGGGCTATAAAGGCATTTCAGCGGATAACTGTCATCAAACCCTTCCTGATAATATTTTTTATAAAGAGTTTTAAAGTAATAAAATTAATGGAGGCGTCACTGCTGGAAATACGGATAAGAACAGGTTATCGAAGGTTATCTATGAGAGGTGCTAATGACCAGCTGTGGAGCAGGTCAGGATAATGGCGAGGGCTGCCCCTAAACAGCAGGCTTTGTTAAATCAGCTAACGGTTCGCCTGTTCAGGATGACCGGTAGGATTTAAGAGCAGGCAGCAGCCCGGCAGGGAACGCCAACAAGGGAAACGAGCCGAAGTGATGAAACAACATAGTAAGAAGGGGAAGGGCCTCTCCATGAGGTATAAACGCGCAGCCCGAGGGTTTACTCTGCATTCGAGGAGCGTTTATCACCCTGTCTGTCAGCCTACGCATAGATGCGTAGCAAGGCGACGATCGCCAGCAACAATTAGCCGCAGACAGCAGAAAAAAGCTTGTTTTTGCTCAATGATACGTTCATAATCGCACCCGTTCGACCATAAGAGAATAACAATTCTTTTAAAATCAACAAGTTAACAATTTTAACGCGGTTAACTCTTAGTATTATCTCTTTGCGGGAATAGCTCAGTTGGTAGAGCACGACCTTGCCAAGGTCGGGGTCGCGAGTTCGAGTCTCGTTTCCCGCTCCAGAACATTCATCATTATCATTTCTGATCGAGTTATCCACAGCCCTTTAGCGGCTGGGTTTCGCTTTTTTCAGCCTGTACAGAATAACCTTCAACAGAGTTATCCACAGGTTGCGATCTACCCCTGCCTGCTATTCAGGAATAAAAGACGTTACGCGCATTTTTTATCTTTTTGATTTATAAAGAAAAATTAATATTTCAAAATGTTATAGAGATCGCTTGCGCTTTCTGTGGCAGTTGAATGACAACGGCTTTTTATTTTTATGCACAGCGTGTGGAAAAGTGGCTTAACGACGCAGGCAGCCTACGTGGTTATTTATGCGTCGCGCGGCAATCCTTTTTCTATGACGCGCACCAGCCGCTTTTGCTGGCCGCTCTGCACCTCAATCGCGTTTTCCGCTCGCCTTGCCAGCTGACGGGTCAGCGCCCAGGTAATATGCTCGTCCAGCATCGGATTTTCTCCCTGACGGTTTTGTAAGGCCGCCACGTTTTCCTCTGACCAGGGCGCATTGCCCAGCGCTACCGCGACGTTGCGCAACCAGCGAAGATGACCGATACGTCTGATCGCCGATCCTTCCGTCACGCGTAAAAAGGTCGCCTCGTCCCAGGCAAACAGGTCGGTTAAGGGCGGCGCATGAAGCACGGCGCGCGGGCTGAAATCATCCTCATCCGTTAGCTGACCGTAGCGATTCCAGGGGCAGATTAGCTGACAGTCGTCACAACCGTAAATGCGATTGCCGATAAGCGGCCGGAACTCTTCCGGAATGGCGCCTTCCAGTTCAATGGTCAGATAGGAGATACAGCGCCTGGCATCCACGACGTAAGGCTCGACTATCGCGCCGGTCGGGCAGGTGGTCAGGCAGGCGACGCAGCGGCCGCACTGCTCCTGCTGCGGTGAATCGACCGGTAAAGGCAGGTTGATCAGCAGTTCGCCAAGAAAAAACCACGAGCCGGCTTCCCGGTTCAGGATCAGAGAATGCTTGCCCGTCCAGCCCAGCCCCGCTTTGGCCGCCAGCGGTCTTTCCAGCACCGGGGCCGAGTCGACAAAAGGCCGAAACTCAGCCTCTTCGCAGCGCTCACGGATACGATCGCCGAGCTTTTTCAGGCGATTGCGCAATACTTTGTGGTAATCACGTCCCAGCGCATAGCGGCTAACGTAGCCAAGCTGCGGATTTTTTAGGGTGCTGGCGAACGCCGCCTTAGCGGGCAGATAATTCATGCGCACGCTGATAACCCGCAGCGTGCCGGGCTGTAGCTCATGAGGGCGGGCGCGCATCATACCGTGACGCGCCATCCAGTCCATTTCGCCATGATATTGCTTGTCTAACCAGGCCTGCAGGCGCGGCTCTTCCAGACTAAGATCGGTATCGCAGATACCGACCTGCTGAAAGCCGAGTTCCAGCCCCCACTGTTTAATTTCCAGGGCGAATTGAGAAAGATCGAGAGGATGCGACATGACTAACCTGAACCAGCTAAATAACCCGACCAGTTTACCCTATTCTGTCTGGCCTGTAGAGGCGATTGCGCAACTTGAGCGCGAGGGCGCGGACGCATTGGGGATCACGCTGTTTGAGCTGATGCAGCGGGCGGGCGAAGCGACATTCCGCCACGTTCAGGCCCTGTACCCGGAGAAGAAACGCTGGCTGATCCTGTGCGGCCACGGCAATAACGGCGGCGACGGTTTTATTGCGGCTCGCCTGGCGCTATCGGCAGGGAAGGAGGTGACGGTCATTGCCTGCGAAGGATCGAAGGCGCTGCCGGAAGAAGCGACACAGGCGCGCGACGCGTGGCTGGCGGCAGGCGGGGAAATCCATGCGGCGGACACGCCCTGGCCTGAACAAAGCGATATTATTATCGATGCGCTACTGGGCACCGGGCTGAACCGCGCCCCTGGCGACCAATACGCCCGGCTGATTGAGAAAGCGAATGCGGCCAGCGCGCCGGTATTTGCCGTAGATATACCCTCCGGGTTAGTGGCTGCTAACGGGACCACTCCCGGCGCAGTTATTAACGCCGCCCATACGCTAACGTTTATCGCGCTTAAGCCGGGTCTGCTGACCGGTAAAGCACGGGATTGCGTCGGTCAGCTACATTTCCATGCCCTTGGGCTGGATGCCTGGCTGGCAGGGCAAACTGCACCGATGGCGCGCTACGATGCTTCCGTGCTGACGCGCTGGCTGCCGCCGCGTAAGCCCACTTCTCATAAGGGCGACCATGGCAAGCTGGTGATAATCGGTGGCGATCAGGGAACGGCTGGCGCCATCCGGATGACGGGCGAAGCCGCGTTGCGCGCCGGAGCAGGCTTAGTGCGAGTACTTACTCACAAAGATAATGTCTCACCGCTGTTAACGGCGCGGCCCGAGCTAATGGTACAGACGCTAAGCGATCGGGCGCTTGATGAGGCGCTGGAATGGGCCGACGTCATTGTGATTGGCCCGGGGCTGGGGCAGCGTGACTGGGGTAAAGATGCCCTGGAAAAAGTAAAAAAATCGTCTAAACCGATGCTTTGGGATGCTGACGCGCTTAACCTGCTGGCAATCGCTGGCGATAAACGTCAAAATCGAGTCATTACGCCGCATCCGGGCGAAGCGGCCCGTCTGCTTAATGTAAAAACCAGCGAAATAGAGAGTGACCGCTTACTTGCCGCTCGCAGCCTGGCTAAACGCTACGGCGGCGTGGTGGTCCTGAAAGGGGCCGGCACGCTGATTGCCAGCGAAGCGGGCGAGATGGCGATTGCCGATGTCGGTAACGCCGGTATGGCGACCGGCGGCATGGGCGACGTGCTTTCCGGCATTATCGGCAGTTTGTCAGGCCAGAAGCTCTCGCTGTATGAGGCGGCCTGCGCGGGCTGCGTGGCCCACGGCGCCGCGGCGGAAGCCGTATCGCAACGTCTGGGCACGCGCGGGATGCTGGCGACCGATCTGTTTTCCGAGCTGTACCTGTTTGTTAACCCAGAGATCCTGAACAGAAAAGAATGAAGACCGCTATCGCATTGTCCGACGAGGCTGCCACTCTCGCACTGGGAGCCAGCCTGGCCCGCGCCTGTCACAGCGCGGCAACACTCTATTTGTATGGCGATTTGGGCGCGGGGAAAACCACGTTCAGTCGCGGTTTCTTACAGGCGCTGGGCCACCAGGGCAACGTGAAAAGCCCGACCTATACGCTGGTAGAGCCTTACGTTCTGCCGGATCGTCGCATTTATCATTTCGACCTCTACCGGCTGGCCGACCCTGAAGAGCTGGAATTCATGGGGATCCGCGACTATTTCGGCGGCGACAGCCTTTGCCTGGTCGAATGGCCGCAGCAGGGCGCGGGCTTTCTTCCGCCGCCGGATATTGAACTGCGTCTCAGTTATCAGGGCGAAGCCCGTCAGGCAGAGCTTGAGGCCTGCTCGGCAGAGGGCGAGGCGATCCTGGCCCGCATGGAGAAAGACGGACAATGATCAAGCTGGGACTGCTGCTGGCTGCTTTACTGAGTACGTTTTCCACTCTGGCCGCTAATTTATCGGATATACAGGTTTCAAACGGCAACGACAGGGCCTCGATCACGCTGAGCTTCGGCGGTCAACCGGTGTATGGCTTCTTTCCGCTGCACAATCCGGAACGCGTGGTGCTGGATATTCGCCAGAGCGGCGTGATCAAAGGCCTGCCGTTGACGTTCAGCGGCGATAATATGGTGAAGCGTATTCGCGCCAGCACGCCAAAGGATAAACAGAGCATCCGGCTGGTGTTCGAGCTGACGCAGCCGGGAAAAACGCGCGCCGTGACCCAGCGTAACGGCAGCACCTATAACGTGGTTTTCACCATCAACGGCACGCGTCCGGCACAGCGATCTGCCGCCGTCAGCAGCGTTTCGCGGCCCGTTCCGGCAGACAATCCGTTTAAGGGCAACGCCGTTACGGCGGTCAGCAACGGCAACGAAGTCGCGGTGCCGGGCAGAACGGTGCGTGCCGTTGACGAAGCTATTATCGTGGCGATAGATGCCGGACACGGCGGCCAGGATCCGGGTGCTATCGGCGCGAACGGGCTGAAAGAGAAAAATGTGACTATCGCCATAGCGCGCAAATTAAAAGCGTTGCTGAATGCCGATCCTATGTTTAAAGGCGTGATGACCCGCGACGGCGACTATTTTATCTCCGTGATGGGCCGCTCGGACGTGGCGCGCAAGCAGAACGCTAATCTGCTGGTGTCTGTCCATGCCGATGCCGCGCCGAACCGTAGCGCGTCCGGCGCGTCCGTCTGGGTACTCTCTAACCGCCGCGCCAACAGCGAAATGGCGGGATGGCTGGAGCAGCACGAGAAACAGTCGGAGCTGCTGGGCGGCGCGGGCGATCTATTGGCTAACAGCCAGGCCGATCCCTATCTCAGCCAGGCGGTGCTCGATTTGCAGTTCGGCCACTCGCAGCGCGTTGGCTATGACGTAGCGGTTAAGGTTATCGCCCAGCTACAGCGCGTTGGCTCGCTGCACAAACGACGCCCGGAACACGCCAGCCTGGGGGTATTACGCTCGCCGGATATCCCTTCGCTGCTGGTGGAAACCGGCTTTATCAGTAACCCTTCGGAGGAGCGACTGCTCGGCAGTAGCGCTTACCAGCAGAAGATTGCCGAGTCGATTTATAAAGGCCTGCGCAACTACTTCCTGGCGCACCCGCTGCAATCCATCCCAAAGGAGGAAAACCGACCGTTGCAGTCCGCAACGGCGGTTGATGTTCAGCCTAATCCCGCCCCGGTCAGCACGCGCTATGCCGGTGCGGTAACGCGCCACGTGGTGAAAAGAGGCGAGACGCTTTCCGGGATTGCCGACCACTACGGCGTCAGCATGGCGATGCTGCGTTCGATGAATACGTTGAAGAAGGATGTCGTTTGGGTCGGCCAGCGGCTGAAAGTGCCGGCTTCCGGCGCGCAGAGCGTGAGCGCCAGCCGGCCGCAGCGGCATAAAGTGGTGCGCGGTGACTCGCTGACCGCCATTGCCGCACACTATGGCGTCAGCCCGAAAGCGATACAGCAGGCGAATAATATGAAATCGCAAAATGTTATGCTGGGGCAGACGTTAACTATTCCAACCTCGTAAACAAGGATCTTTTATGCCGATTCAGGTACTGCCGCCACAGCTTGCCAACCAGATTGCCGCAGGTGAAGTGGTAGAGCGTCCGGCGTCGGTGGTGAAAGAACTGGTCGAAAACAGCCTGGACGCTGGCGCGACAAGAATAGATATCGAGATCGATAAAGGCGGCGCCAAACTGATCCGCATCCGCGATAACGGCTGCGGCATCAGCAAAGCCGAGCTGGCGATGGCGCTGGCCCGCCACGCCACCAGTAAAATCACCACGCTTGACGATCTGGAAGCCATTATGAGCCTCGGCTTTCGGGGCGAAGCGCTGGCCAGTATCAGTTCCGTTTCGCGCCTGACGCTGACCTCGCGTACGGCTGAACAGGCGGAAGCCTGGCAGGCCTACGCGGAAGGGCGAGAGATGGACGTGACCATCAAGCCTGCGGCGCATCCGGTCGGCACCACGCTTGAAGTGCTGGACCTCTTCTATAATACGCCCGCCCGCCGGAAATTTATGCGCACGGAGAAAACCGAATTCACCCATATCGACGAGGTGATCCGGCGTATTGCGCTGGCAAGGTTCGACGTGGCGTTTTCGCTGACCCATAACGGCAAGCTTATCCGCCAGTATCGCGCCGTCAGCGACAGCAAGCAGCGTGAACGCCGCCTGGGCGCAATCTGCGGAACTGCTTTTCTCAGCCATGCGCTGGCTATCGAATGGCAGCACGGCGATCTCATGCTACAGGGTTGGGTCGCAGATCCGATCGGCGCTCGCGCCGTTACCGATCTGCAATATTGCTATGTTAACGGCCGCATGATGCGCGATCGCCTGATCAATCATGCTATCCGCCAGGCCTATCAGGATAAGCTGGGCGACCATCAGCCTGCCTATGTGCTTTACCTGACCATCGATCCGCATCAGGTAGATGTCAACGTGCATCCTGCCAAGCATGAAGTGCGTTTCCATCAGTCGCGGCTGGTGCATGACTTTATCTATCAGGGCGTGATCAGCGTGCTGCAGGAAGCCGGTGCGGAGACGCTGCCGGGCGTGACGGCTCAAGCGCCGACCGAGCGCTGGCAGCCAGAGAACCGACAGGCGGCGGGCGGCAACCATTTTTCCGCGCCTGCACCGGCCAGAAACGCTGGCAGTAACGGTGGAGGTAATGGCGGCGGCAACGGCGGAAGTAATGGTGAAGGTAATGCTGGCGGCCACGGCGGAAGTAACGGCGGAGGCAACAGCGGCGGGAAAGCCGCGGCAGGCTGGCAACATCAGGAGCCGGGCTACCAGAAAAAAGAGGGCGCGCTCTATCGCCAGCTGCTGCAAACGCCTGAATTGCCCGCCGCGCGCGAGGCGTCGTCGCGTCCGGTTGAGCCAAAAAGCGCACGCGCGCAGCCTGAACCCGAGCCAACGCTCAGCGGTCACAGCGAAAGCTTTGGCCGCGTGCTGACCGTGCTGCATAACGACTTTGCGCTGGTGGAATCTCGCGAGCGCCTGGCTCTGATTTCGCTGCCGGTGGCGGAGCGCTGGCTGAAGCAGGCGCAGCTGGAGCCTGGCGAAGAAGGGTTAAAACCGCAGCCGCTGCTGATCCCGGTCAGGATAAAAATGGCGAAGCCGGAGCGCGAAGCTGCCAGTCGTTTAGCGTCGTTATTGCAGCAAATGGGCATAGAGCTGGAAGCGGACGGGCAGCACATCACGCTGCGCGCCGTACCTTTACCATTGCGCCAACAAAATTTACAAATCTTGATTCCAGAACTGTTAGGCTACCTTGCTCAACAGCCGGAAATTGCGGTCAGGCAGGTGGCGCAATGGTTAGCGCGGCACGCTGTGACCGAGCGTCCGCACTGGAATCACTCGCAGGCGATTGCGCTGCTGGCAGAGGTCGAAAGACTTTGCCCGCAGCTGATTAAATCGCCGCCATCCGGACTACTACAGTATGTTGATACTGAACTGGCGATGAATGCCCTGAAGCATGAGTGACTTATCTACGGCTGGCCGGCCTAAGGCTATATTTTTGATGGGGCCTACGGCCTCCGGCAAGACGGCGCTGGCGATAGCCTTGCGCCAGCAGCTGCCGGTTGAGCTGATTAGCGTCGATTCCGCCCTGATTTATCGCGGTATGGATATCGGCACCGCCAAGCCCTCGGCAGAGGAGCTGCGGCTGGCGCCCCATCGTTTACTGGATATTCGCGATCCCGCTGAAACGTACTCGGCGGCGGAGTTCCGCCGCGATGCGCTGGCGGAAATGGCAGAGATTACCCGAAGCGGGCGTATCCCGCTGCTTGTTGGTGGTACCATGCTCTACTACAAGGCGCTGCTGGAAGGATTATCGCCGTTGCCCCCGGCCGATCCTGAAGTACGCCAGCGTATAGAGCAAAGGGCGAGTGAAGAGGGATGGGAAGCGCTTCACCGTCAGTTATGTGAAATAGATCCCATTGCTGGAAATCGTATTCATCCGAATGATCCCCAGAGACTCTCGCGAGCACTGGAAGTTTTTTTTATTTCAGGTAAAACTTTAACAGAACTGACGAAAACCGCAGGTGAAGCGTTGCCGTACGAGGTGGTGCAGTTTGCCATCGCTCCTCGTGAGCGGGAAACCATCCATCAGCGTATCGCGCTGCGTTTTCAGCAAATGTTAGCGTCAGGATTTGAAGCGGAGGCTCGGGCACTTTTTGCACGAGGTGATTTGCATACGGACATGCCTTCCATTCGTTGTGTGGGTTATCGCCAGATGTGGTCATTTTTGCAGGGCGAGATCGATTACGATGAAATGGTTTATCGGGGAATTTGCGCAACACGGCAATTAGCCAAGCGCCAGATAACCTGGCTGCGCGGCTGGAAGGATGTTCACTGGCTGGATAGCGAACAACCTGAGGCGGCGCTGGCAGAGGTATTACAGGTTCTTAGTGCGAAGGCTGGGTGATTGTGTACAATTGGTGCGTTATCGTGCGCAAATTTTTACGCAGTATTTCAGAGCGCAAGCTCTTAAGTAGTAAACAACAAGCATATAAGGAAAAGATAGAATGGCTAAGGGGCAATCATTGCAAGATCCGTTCTTGAACGCACTGCGTCGCGAACGTGTTCCGGTTTCGATTTATTTGGTGAATGGTATTAAACTGCAGGGTCAGATTGAATCATTTGACCAATTTGTAATTTTACTGAAAAACACGGTTAGCCAGATGGTTTATAAACATGCCATTTCTACCGTTGTTCCGTCCCGTCCGGTCTCCCATCATAGCAACAACGCGGGTGGCGGAAGCAGCAACTATCATCACGGTGGCAGTAATCAGGGAGCATCATCGCAGCCCCAGCAGGAAAGTGACGACGCAGAGTAATCGCTCTTCTTTCAGGACGGGCCGGCTCGCCCGTCCTGGCAATGTCCCTGACTCGCGCCTCTTCTCAGGAAAAGGCGAACGGGCGTCGCTAGTTAGCGCAAATGTGCATTTTGCCTCTGATCCCAGGCAGTATGGCCATCGTAAAGCAGGTTCAACAAGGTTCTGAGAGGTTTTAAGTTTGTTTGACCGTTATGATGCCGGTGAGCAGGCCGTACTGGTACACATCTATTTCTCCCAAGACAGAGATATGGAAGATTTACAGGAGTTCGAAACTCTTGTCTCTTCCGCTGGTGTCGAAGCACTACGCGTAATTACCGGAAGCCGCAAGGCGCCACATCCAAAATATTTTGTTGGTGAAGGTAAAGCCACAGAAATAGCCGAGGCGGTTAAAGCCAGCGGCGCTTCTGTCGTGCTCTTCGATCACGCCCTTAGTCCGGCTCAGGAGCGCAACCTTGAAGCGTTGTGCCAGTGCCGCGTAATCGACCGCACCGGCCTGATCCTGGATATCTTCGCGCAGCGTGCGCGTACCCACGAAGGTAAACTTCAGGTCGAGCTGGCTCAGCTACGCCATCTCGCCACGCGTCTGGTACGCGGCTGGACCCACCTGGAACGCCAGAAAGGCGGTATCGGCCTGCGTGGCCCGGGTGAAACACAGCTGGAAACCGACCGTCGTCTGTTGCGCAACCGCATCACGCTTATCCTTTCCCGGCTTGAGAAAGTAGAGAAGCAGCGCGATCAGGGACGTCAGGCGCGCAACAAGGCCGATGTGCCTACGCTCTCGCTGGTCGGCTATACCAACGCCGGAAAATCCACCCTTTTTAACCGCATTACTTCTGCCGAGGTCTATGTCGCCAACCAGCTGTTTGCGACCCTGGATCCCACGCTGCGTCGTCTGGACGTGGCGGACGTAGGCGAAGTGGTGCTGGCGGATACCGTTGGCTTTATCCGTCACCTGCCGCACGATCTGGTCGCCGCTTTTAAAGCGACGCTGCAGGAAACACGGCAGGCCACGCTGCTGCTGCACGTTATCGACGCCGCCGATCTGCGCGTGGATGAGAATATTGAAGCTGTAGAAGAAGTGCTGGAAGAGATCGAAGCAAACGACATTCCGACGCTACAGGTGATGAATAAGATTGATGCGCTGGAAGATTTTATCCCCAGGATCGATCGCAATGATGAAAACCTGCCGGTTCGCGTCTGGGTTTCCGCGCAAACGGGCGAAGGCATTCCGCTGCTGTTTCAGGCGCTGACCGAGCGGCTGGCAGGCGAAATAGCCCAATACGATTTACGCCTGCCGCCGGAAGCGGGGCGGCTGCGCAGCCGCTTTTATCAGCTGCAGGCGATAGAAAAAGAGTGGAATGAAGATGACGGCAGCGTAGGGTTACAGATACGCATGCCCATCGTTGACTGGCGCCGCCTGTGTAAACAGGAACCGGAGCTGGTGGATTACATTGTTTGACGCCCGACTCGCGTATCCCGGCTCTGGGATAACACCGCATACACAATAAATGGAGCAGAAACATGGCGTGGAATCAGCCCGGGAATAACGGACAGGACCGCGACCCGTGGGGGAGCAGCAATAATCAAGGCGGCAACCCCGGGGGAAACAAAGGAGGGCGCGATAAAGGGCCTCCTGATTTGGATGATATTTTCCGCAAGTTAAGCAAAAAGCTTGGCGGTTTCGGCGGTGGTAAAAACGACGGCGGCCAGCAGGCGCCGGGACGCGGCGGTCGCCTGATCGGCATCGTTGCCGTTGCTGCGGTAGTGATTTGGGCAGGCAGCGGTTTCTATACCATTAAAGAGGCGGAGCGCGGCGTGGTAACACGTTTTGGCAAGTTCAGCCATCTGGTAGAGCCGGGCCTGAACTGGAAGCCGACCTTTATCGATCAGGTTCGTGCCGTCAACGTTGAGGCGGTACGCGAACTGGCTGCATCAGGAACGATGCTGACTTCGGACGAGAACGTGGTGCGCGTGGAAATGAACGTGCAGTACCGCGTGACCAACCCGGAACGCTATCTTTTTGCCGTAACCAGCGCGGACGACAGCCTGCGCCAGGCGACGGACAGCGCGCTGCGCGGCGTAATCGGCCGCTCAACGATGGATCGCATTTTGACAGAAGGTCGTACCGTCGTGCGTAGCGATACCCAGCGCGAGCTGGAAGAGACGATCCGCCCTTACGATATGGGCATTACGCTGCTGGACGTCAACTTCCAGGCCGCTCGTCCGCCGGAAGAGGTGAAAGCCGCCTTTGACGATGCCATTGCCGCGCGTGAAAACCGCGAGCAGTACGTTCGTGAAGCGGAAGCCTACGCCAACGAAGTCCAGCCGCGCGCCAACGGCCAGGCTCAGCGTATTCTGGAAGAAGCACGCGCTTATAAAACGCGTACCGTGCTGGAAGCGCAGGGTGAAGTGGCACGCTTCGCCAAGCTGCTGCCGGAATATAAAGCCGCGCCGGAGATTACCCGCGAGCGTCTCTATATTGAAACCATGGAGCGCGTACTGAGCCACACCCGTAAGGTGCTGGTTAACGATAAGGGCAACAACCTGATGGTGCTGCCGCTGGATCAGCTGATGCGCGGCCAGAGCGCCCCAGCGTCAGCGGGGCAGAACAATAACAGCCTGCTCCATCTGCCGGCAGCCTCGGGCAGCAATGAACGCGCCAGCAACGGCTCGTCGTTCAGCCCGGACAGCATTATGGATCAGCGTCGGGTTAATGCTCAGCGTAACGACACCCAGCGCGAAGGGAGAGATTAAGGATGCGTAAGCCATTAATCGTGGTATTAATTGTGGTGCTGGTGGTGCTTTACGCATCGCTGTTTGTGGTGCAGGAAGGCCAGCGCGGCATCGTTATGCGCTTTGGCAAAGTACTGCGCGACGATGAAAATAAACCGCTGGTCTATGCGCCGGGCCTGCACTTCAAGATCCCTTTCCTGGAATCCGTGAAGTCGCTGGACGCGCGCCTGCAGACGATGGATAACCAGGCCGATCGCTTCGTCACCAAAGAGAAGAAAGATCTGATCGTGGATTCCTATATCAAATGGCGCATCAGCGATTTCAGCCGCTACTATCTGGCTACCGGCGGCGGCGACGTTTCGCAGGCGGAAGTGCTGCTGAAACGTAAATTCAGCGACCGTCTGCGTTCTGAGATTGGTCGTCTGGACGTTAAAGATATCGTTACCGACTCGCGTGGACGGTTGACTACCGACGTGCGTGACGCCCTGAACACCGGCAGCGCAGGCCAGGATGACGAGATCGCCACGCCAGCGGCCGATGATGCTATCGCTTCCGCTGCGGCGCGCGTAGAGCGCGAAACCAGCAGCAAAGAGCCAGCGGTGAATCCGAACAGTATGGCGGCATTGGGCATTCAGGTCGTTGACGTGCGTATCAAGCAGATCAACCTGCCGACCGAGGTGTCTGACGCTATCTACAATCGTATGCGCGCCGAGCGTGAAGCGGTTGCTCGTAGCCAGCGTTCACAGGGTCAGGAAGAGGCAGAGAAACTGCGTGCGGGCGCTGACTATGAGGTCACGCGCACCCTGGCCGAAGCGCAGCGTACCGCGCTGATGACGCGCGGTGAAGGGGATGCCGAAGCGGCGAAACTCTTTGCCGACGCCTTCAGTCAGGATCCGGATTTTTATGCCTTTATCCGCAGCCTGCGCGCCTACGACAGCAGCTTCAACAGCAATCAGGACGTAATGGTACTGAGCCCGGACAGCGACTTCTTCCGCTTTATGCAGTCGCCTTCCAAAGCGACTCGCTAAGCATCTTCACACTCAGGCCGGGGATCCTCCCCGGCTTTTTTATTTCTCGCCGCAAGCGTAATGCATTTGTTAATTAATTATTAATTAATATTCTCGCAAAAATGTGATTATTCCGCTTTTTCCCCCTTGCCGTTGACGGCCTGCCGCGCTTTGTGTAGCCTTTTTTTACGCTTATTTTATTAAATGATTAATGGCTGCAAATATTTAACCATGATAAGCGTTTGCCGCTTTTAAATAAGCCGGGAGTTTTACGGGTGAAATAACCGGGCGGCCATCTTAAAATAGCGTTAATAACAGGATGAATGGAAATGGATCCTTCCAGAAATCCCCGCTGTGTCTTTTATTCACATGATACAATGGGATTCGGCCATATACGCCGAAATATGTTGCTCAGTCAGTCAATAACAGCAGCCTGCCCTGATGCTGAGATATTGCTTATTTCAGGCGTGCGTGCAGCCGGTGCCTTTATGCTGCCGCCCGGCGCAGACAGCCTTATCCTGCCTTCCTGGCAGAAGACCGTAGAGGGAAAGTATCGCCCCCGCGCGTTGGGCAAAAAGGTTCAGCCGCTGGTCAGGCTCCGCTCGCAAATTATTTACGCGGCTATCAACGCTTTCTCGCCGGATATTATGATTGTGGATAACGTGCCGCGCGGCGCCATGCGCGAGCTGGATCTCAGTCTGCCGCTGCTGGCCGCTAAAAAAACGCATCTGATATTAGGCCTGCGCGATATTATTGACGACCCCGAAGCGGTGAAAAAACAGTGGCATAAGCAAGAAAACAGTGCGGCGCTCAGGAAATTTTATTCATCGATTTGGGTTTACGGCGACAGGGCGCTTTACGATTTGGCTCGCGAATATCACTTTGACGCCGCGACCAAAAATAAGATGATTTTTACCGGCTATCTGGACGCGACGCGCCGCATTCAAAGCTTTGGTGATGATGAGGCTGCGCCTGTCGCCCGGCCTTATGCGCTGTGCGTCGTGGGCGGCGGGCAGGATGGCTTTCGCCTGGCGGAAAGCTTCGTCAGCACCGTATTGCCCAACGGGATGCGCGGCGTATTAGTGACCGGAACGATGATGCCCGAGCCGCAGCGGCTACGGCTAAAAAAACTGGCCGCAGGGTTTCCTGAAAAAACCGTGGTGGAATTCGTGGCGGAACCGCTAAAACTGCTGCGCTACGCCAGCCGCGTTATTGCGATGGGCGGATATAACACCCTGACGGAAATCCTGGCTTTTAATAAAACGGCGCTGATTGTGCCGCGCATCGCTCCCCGCCAGGAACAGTGGATCAGAGCGACGAAACTTGCCGCGCTGGGGTTGATTGACGCGCTGCATCCGGCTCATCTGACCCAGGAACGGCTGGGCGACTGGCTGAAGCAGCCGCGCCATTTTGTTAATCCGCGTGAAAAGCTTAATTTTGACGGTCTGGAAAAGGTAGCCGTCAGCGTCCGGCAAATACTCAACGGCAGGCGTATCGGGGAGTATGTCTGATGGCGTCTGAACCGCTGCGCGTGGGCTACGTGCTGAAACGCTACCCACGTTTCTCAGAAACATTTGTCGTCAGTGAAATCCTGGCGCATGAGCGTACGGGCCTCAGCCTGACGATTTTTGCGCTCGGGCCGGTGATGGAAACGCATTTTCAGCCCGATATCGGCACGGTGAAAGCGCCGGTTATTCGCCTGGCGAATAAGCAGCGTAACACCGAACTTTTCTGGAGCCTGGTAAAAGAGGCACTGGAGGTGCTGCCTGATTTTGCCACCCGGCTGGCAGAGGAGCGGGATCACGACGTGCACGAGCTGGCGCAGGGCATAGCGCTCGCGCTGGCCGTCAGACAGCACGCACTGCGGCATCTGCATGCGCATTTTGCCACCCAGGCCGCTACCGTGGCGCGGCTTGGTGCAAAGTTCAGCAACATAAGCTGGTCTTTTACCGCCCATGCAAAAGACATCTATTACCGCTATGACACGGATATCCGGCTGGCCCGCAAAATAGAGGACGCCAGCCATGTGATAACCGTGTCCGATTACAATCTTGCCTGGCTATGCGAGCGTTACGGCGGCGATCGGCAGAAAGTCAGCCGGCTTTATAACGGTCTGGATCTGCGCCAGTTTCCCTGGCTTTCCCCGCTCAGGCGGCAGGCCGCTATTCTGGCGGTGGGGCGGCTGGTGCCTAAAAAAGGGTTTCGGACGCTGCTTGCCGCCCTGGCGCAGCTGCAGGCCAGAGCCATTCCGTTCCACTGCACGCTGATTGGCGACGGCCCGGAACGGGCGGCGCTTGAGGCGGCTGTCGCGGCCTGCGAGCTACAGGCACAGGTGACTTTTACCGGTCTGTTACCGCGCCAGCAGGTGGCGGCAGCGATGCAGGAGAGCGCCATGGTGGTTGCGCCCTGCACCATTAGCGAGGACGGCGATCGCGACGGTCTGCCAACCATTTTGGTTGAAGCGATGGCGTTGGGTACACCGGTGATTTCCACACGCGTGGCAGGGATCCCGGAGCTGGTCATTGATGGTCAAACCGGGCTGTGCGTCGACCCTGATGATGCCATCGGGCTGGCCGATGCGATAGTGATGCTGCTGAGCGGGCAGGATATGCGTGAAAAGCTGGCAAGGCAGGCGCGCAGGATGATTGTTCGCGACTACGACATCGACCGTAACATCATGGAAATGCAAAAGATATTTACTCCACAGCAGAAATAAATTCTGCGTATGAAAAAAGGATTTTCATTTATGCGAGTTGCTTTCATCTGTGCAGATAGCGGGATCCCCGTTTTTGGCTGTAAGGGTGCATCCGTCCATATTCAGGAAGTGCTGCGCGCGCTTCTCCGACAGGGCGCGAAGATCGTGCTTTTTGCTCGTCGCATTGCCACGCCGCCCGACGATCTACAAGGGATCAAACTTGTTTCGCTCGATCCCTTCGATCCGCCAGCGGTGGACAATGCGCTGACGCGGGTTGAAACGGCGCTGGCCGTTAATTCTCAGCTGGAGCAGGCGCTCCAGGCGGAAGGCCCGTTTGATTTGGTCTATGAACGCTATTCCCTGTGGAGCTTCGCCGGACTGGCGTATGCGCACCGACAGGGCTGGCGCACGGTGCTGGAAGTCAACGCGCCGCTGATTGAGGAACAAAAACGCTACCGCGAGCTGGTGGCAGAAAAGAAGGCCGTGGCGGTGTTGAAAAAGCTGCTTGCCAGCGCGACGGTGGTTATTGCCGTTTCGCCCGGCGTAAAAAAGTGGCTGACTGACTTTACCGGTTCTGCTGAACGCATCCACATTATTGCTAACGGTGTCGATCCGTTGCGCTTTCGGCCTCCCATCGCGCCGCCACAGCCGGAAACCAGCTGGGGAGCGATAACCATCGGCTTTGTCGGCACGCTTAAGGCCTGGCACGACGTAGAAACGCTGCTGGATGCTTTTGTACTGCTCCAGCTGCAGCGTCCTGACGTCTGGCTATTGATTGTTGGCGATGGGCCACAGCGGCAGAAACTGCAAAAAACGGTGCAGGCGAGAGCGATTTCCGGCGTCGCTTTCGCCGGTGCCGTTAGCCCGGCGACGGTGCCGGACTGGCTGAACAGGATAGACATTGCCGTCGCGCCCTATCCGCAGCTGGCGGACTTCTACTTTTCGCCGCTGAAAATCTATGAGTATATGGCCGCGCAGCTGCCGGTTGTGGCAACGCGGGTCGGCCATCTTGCCGAAGTGATTGACCACGGCGTCACGGGCATGCTGGTAGAGCCGGGCGATGCCACGGCGCTTTGCGTTTTGCTTCGGCAGCTGGTGGACCAGCCTTTGCTGCGCCAGCGCCTGGGGGTAGCCGCCCGACGCTTCGTCACGGAGCATCACAGCTGGGATAAAATAGTCAGCGAGACGCTGCGGTTGGCGCAAATGCCTGTCGGGAGCGCAAGCTAATGTCTCTGCCCTGGCTGCCCATTGCTGCCCGTTTCGCTCCCTGGCTTCGCCAGCAGCGCGGCTTAATCGTGCGTTCGTTCCTTTTCCTGCTGCTGGCGACGGGCATGCGCCTGCTGGAGCCGTGGCCGCTGGCCTTTATTATCGACGAGGTGCTGGCGCAGCCTGGCGCGCCGGTTACGGGCAGGCTGAATACGCTGGTTGGCCATTTTAGCGCGGCGGGTCTGCTGTTGCTTTGCGCCGGCAGCGTCATCCTGATTGCCGCCGTCAAAGCCGGCCTGAGCTACCTGAGCACCGTCGGCCTGGCGATGGCGGGCAATCGCATCATCAGCATGCTTCGTCAGGCGCTGTTCAGTCATTTGCAAAGCCTGTCGTTAAGCTTTCATCATCAGGCGAAGAGCGGCGATCTCACCACGCGGCTGATCAACGATATCGGCATGCTGCGCGAGGCGATGATTACGGCGATGGTGCCCATGCTGGCGAATATCCTGATCCTGACCGGCATGTTCGGCATGATGCTCTATATCAACTGGAAACTGACGCTGCTGTCGCTGTTGTTGATGCCGCTGCTGCTGTTCAGCATTCGTCGCACCAGCGTGAAGGTGCATAAGGTCAGCCGCGATCAGCGCAAGCGGGAAGGGGCGCTGGCTGCCAGCGCCGCTGAATTTCTCGGTGCGATAGGCGTGGTGCAGGCGCTGTCGCTGGAGCCCGTCGCCGCCGGCCGTTTCGCGGTTGACGACGTAAAAAGCCTGCGGCAAAACGTACAGTCCCGTCGCCTGCTGGCGGGCCTGGAACGGAAAGCCGATCTGATCATCGCTTTCGCCACGGCAGCGGTCCTCTATTATGGCGCAAGCGAAGTATTGAAAAGCCAGATGTCGCCCGGCGATTTGCTGATTTTTGTCTCCTACCTTAAAAACTCATTTCGGCCTGTGCGCGAGTACGCTAAATATGCCGGACGCCTGTCCAAAGCGCTGGCCGCAGGCGAGCGCGTCACCAGCCTGATGGATGTCCGGCCGGTAATTGTCGATCGGCCGGACGCGCAGACGGTCAGCGTTCGCGGCGAAATCTGCTGCGAAGACGTCGGCTTTAGCTATTCGGCCTCGCAACAGCACGGCACGCTGCGGCATATCAGCTTTTCCCTGGGCGTCGGCGAGTCGCTGGCTATTGTCGGATCTTCCGGCACGGGGAAATCCACGCTGCTTAGCCTGCTGCTGCGGCTGTACGATCCGCAGGCGGGCCGTATTCTGCTCGACGGGCGGGATATTCGGCACTGTACGATTAAAAGCGTGCGGCAAAATATCAGCTATGTGCCTCAGGACAGCCTGTTGTTCGGCCTGAGCGTTCGGGAAAATATTGCCATGGCGGCGCTGAAAGCCGTGACGGATGAACAGGTTTACGCCGCCGCCAGGCTGGCAGGCGCGCACGAGTTTATTATGCGGCTGCCGCAGGGGTACGACACCGTGCTCAGCGAAAGGGGACACTCGCTGTCCGGCGGCCAGCGCCAGCGTATCGCGATTGCACGCGCCGCCGTCAGGCAAAGCCCGGTGCTGCTGCTGGACGAGCCGGATACGGGCCTGGACTGCGAAAGCAAGCATCGGTTGACCGGCGCGCTGACCCGGCTGATGGCTGGCCGCACTACGATTATCGTAACGCATAACCTTTCCTTTGCCGCGCGAGCCCAGCGGATCCTCGTAATGGAAGAGGGCGAAATCGTTGAGCAGGGCACGCACGAGCTGCTGTTGGAAAGGCGCGGGCGCTACGCCTGTCTGTGGGCACTACAGCAAAGCAACAACAGGGACGTATCCTATGCTACGGGATAAACATGAACCGATCGGGAAAGACGGCGACCTGCCGGGGCTGGCGGCGCTATTTGATGAAGATCTGCTGACGGCAAAAATACGTGCTTTACCGCCGTTTGCCGGGCTGCGCTCGCTTAAAATCGACTATATCCGTTATAAACCCGCCACCAGCTGCGTCGCAACGCTGATCCTCCAGTTCGCTGACGGAGAGCGGCGCTGGCTGGCCGCCAAGGCGCTGACGCTGACGCGCTTCGAGGTTTCCTGGCGGCATCCCAGACGGCAAAAGCTCATTAACAACGGCGATCCTTTTGCCCCGCTGGCTATTCCCGAGCTGGGGATCATCCTGAGCTATCCACAGCACGATCGCGCGCTTCCCGGTCTCGCTTTGCTGAATGGCTCGCGTGAGCGGGACGCGCAGCTGCGCAGCTGGCTGCCTGACATTGCCGTCGGGGCGCGTCTTGAGCTGAACATCCTGCGCTATAAGCCGGAACGCAGGCTGCTGGCGCTGCTGCGCTGCAACGGTCGGCCCTGGGCCACGCTGCGTTTTGCCAGCGATGAACGTTATCAGGCAATGCTGACAGGCAACCGGCTGGGGCACGCCACCGGCGAAATTGAACTGCTGGCGGCGCTGCCCGAGCAACGATTGCTGATCGCCCGCTGGATTGAGGGGGAAACGCTGTGCGTGGAGCAGGCCGGCAACCTGACGGAGCAGGATGTTTTCCTGCTGGGAGGCAAACTGGCCAGGCTGCACAGCCTGAAAATATCGCTGCCAGACGCGCCGCTGCCGGACGGCATCAGGGACGCATGGCAGGTGCTGAACACGCTGAAGGTTGTGGCGCCCATCCAGCAAGAAAAATTTATCTCACTGTTAACCGGATTGGCAAAAAAACTGACGGGTCGCCTGTTCCGGCGCGTGGTTATCCACGGCGATTTCACTGTCGATCAGGTGGTCAAACGCACCGTGGAGAGCCAGCTGCGGTTGATTGACTGGGACAGAGCCACAGCCGGTCATCCCGCCGTCGATCTGGCCGCTTTTCAGGCCAGGCTGGAACTGCAGGTCATTGAGAAAACGCTGACGCCAAACCAGGCCAGGCGGATTGTCGCCGCGCTACATGAGGGATATCGTCAGCAGCGCGGCCATCTGCCGCCGCTGCTGGCTGATTATACGGCGCTGGCGCTGTTGCAGCTGGCCGCTGAACCGTTTCGCAAGCGCACGGCGGGCTGGCCGCAGCATATCGCCGAACTGTTGCAGCGGGCCGAAGAGCTGATGGCGCAGCGCGAGCCGCCCGCCGATCCGTCAGCGGCGCTGTCCGGGCTGCTGAGCAAGCCGCGCATAGCGCCGCTGCTGCGTCAGGCGTTGGGATTGCCTGCCGCCGCCATGCTGGAGGAGGCTACGCTCGTTACCCACAAGCCCGGTCGTCGCGCAGTGCTGGCCTGGCGCTGGACGTCAGCGCCGGACGAACTGAGCATTATTGGCAAATACCGTTATAAAGGGTTCGAGCCGCATGGTTTTCTTGTCCAGCAGGCGCTGTGGCGCAACGGTTTTAGCGGTGACAGCGATATTATCGTGCCTGAGCCTCTGGCCGTGCTCGAAGCGCAAAATCTCTGGCTCCAGCAGCATATCGCCGGTGAGCGCGTCACCGAAGCGCTGTCGCCGGATAATAAACAGCTGGCGGCAACGGGCGAGCTGGTCGGCACGGCGCTGGCCCGGCTACAGCACAGCCGCGCCGCGCAGCGGGCCGTTGCGGGTAAGCGCTGGTCGGTAAAAGACGAGCTGGAAACGCTGCGGCAGCGGCTGAAACAAGCCGCGACGACGCGCCCTGCATGGGCCGCCAGGATAGCCGACGTCAGCCGCGCCTGTGAGCAGCTGGCGCTGGCGCTAAGCCCCACGCCCGGCCTTTTTCTCCATCGTGATTTCTATCCCGCCCAGCTGCTGCTGACGGACGCACGGCCAGGGCAGCTTGCCGTACTGGATTTCGATCTTGCCGCCCTGGGGCCGCCATCGCTGGATGCAGGCAACTATATCGCTCATCTGCGCGAGCAGGCGCTGCGGGACTACGGCGACGACAAAGCGCTGGCCGTGCATGAAGATGCTTTTCTGGCGGCCTGGCTGGCGCGATCGGCCGCAGCGGATATCGCTAATATCAGCATTTTTACCACGCTGGCGCTGGCGCGCCATATCGCCATCAGCCTGCTCTTTCCTGAACGTCACCACACAACGGCCAGTCTGCTGGCGCTTTGCGAGGCGCGGCTAAAGCACGCGGCTGCACGGAGAGGATGCTGATGATCCGGCGCGGCGTGCTTGTGCTTATAGTATTGCCGCATTTTTACCCGGTCGAGGCGCAGGCAGAGCCGGTCAGCTTTCACTGGCGGGCGATTTACGAGGCGAAAACGCTGCAGAACAGCAAGCTCAGATATGGCGAAGATCGCAGCAATCAAACAGAAACCGAGCCGACGCTGCGGCTGAACGTGCGGGGATTTAAAGACGAGCCGGTCTCTTTTTTCAGCGAGCTGGAGCTGATCCAGAAACGAAAGCGCCAGACGGGAAGCGGCGGCAATACCACCGATACGCTGAACTTCAACCAGCTCTGGCTGCGTGTTGATAACCTGCTGCTGCCGGAAACCGAACTGCGGCTGGGGCGCTGGCTGCTGCGCGACGAGCGGGAATGGCTGGTTGATGAAAACGTGGATGGCGTCCATGCGCGCTTTGGCGATGCGCTAAAAACGGCAGTAGGCGTGGGACGCGTCAATTACTGGCAGCGAAACCTGCTGGATAGCCACACGCGCGGCGATAAGACCACGCTGCTGATGCTGTTTTCTCGTTACGGGATCAACCCACAGTGGCGAGTCGGCGGCTATAGCTTCTGGCAGTATAATCGCGCCGCAGAAGGCGACAGGCAGCTCAACATGGGGCTGCGATCCTGGTCGCCTCCGCAGGCACCGGTCAGCCATTGGCTGGATATCGGCGCGGTACGCGGGCAAAAAGCGCGGCAGGCGCTGCGGGGCTATGCGCTGGACGGCGGCGTCACGCTGACCTTTAAACAGATAGCGTTACGTCCCCGGCTGACGCTGGGCTACGCCTGGGGCAGCGGCGACCGCGATGGCGATATCGTTTCCAGGCGCTATCGACAGACTGGATTACAGGGGAACGAGGCCCGGTTCGGCGGCCTGGCGAAATATAAAATCTATGGCGACACGCTCGATCCTGAACTAAGCAATATCCATATCCTCACCGCAGGCGTGGGTGTGAATATCACTGACCGTCTTTCGCTTGATGTTATCGGCCATTACTACCGTCAGGATCGCCTGGGCCAGCAGGTCAAAAACAGTACGGCGCTGCAGGCTAAATACGATCGTCTGAGTATGAAAAAGCTGGGATCGGCGCTGGATATCGTGGCGGGCTGGCGAGCGTCGCCGCATATCCGAATAGAGGCCAGCGCCGCCTGGTTTGCGCCTTCGTCCCGCTTTTATAACGGTTCAGGGCAACGCAGCGAGCACGCCAGCAGCGCCAGCTCGTGGTGGCTGAAAGCGGGAATACAGTTTTAGCGCTTTAACATGATTTCTTTCATTTTCCCGGCCAAACCGGTAAAAAGCCGTGGCATACTACGGCTCTTTTTTCCGGATCGTCATTTATGAATGCAAATGTTTGGTTAGCGCTGGCATTAGTGCTGATTTTAGAAGGGATTGGCCCGATGCTGCTGCCGCGTATCTGGCGGCGTTTGATCCTCACGATGGCGCAGGTTCCCGACCGATTACTGCGTCGTTTCGGCGGCGGGCTGGTGGTCGCGGGCCTGGTGATCTGGTATAGCGTCAGCGTCCACGGCGGCGGATAACGGTACGAAAAAGCGCCCGTCGGCACCGGACCGCGCGACGGGTAAAAAAGTACGCAAACGTGTGCTAAAAGAGCTGAAAGACGTGTTTTACGGTGGTAGAATCCATTTTTAAGCAATCGGTGATTTTAGAAATGGGTAAGAACGTCGTCGTACTGGGCACCCAATGGGGTGACGAAGGTAAAGGAAAGATTGTTGACCTGCTGACCGAACGTGCGAAATACGTGGTTCGCTATCAGGGTGGTCATAACGCGGGCCACACGCTGGTCATCAACGGTGAAAAAACCGTCCTCCATTTAATTCCCTCTGGTATTCTGCGTGAAAACGTAACCAGCATCATCGGCAACGGTGTGGTGCTTTCACCGGCCGCGCTGATGAAAGAGATGAAGGGTCTGGAAGATCGCGGCTTTCCGGTACGCGACCGCCTGTTTATCTCCGAAGCCTGTCCGCTGATCCTGGAATATCACGTCGCGCTGGACGTGGCGCGTGAAAAAGCGCGCGGCGCCAAAGCGATCGGCACCACCGGTCGCGGCATCGGCCCAGCCTATGAAGACAAAGTTGCCCGTCGCGGTCTGCGCGTTGGCGACCTTTTCAATAAAGAAACCTTTGCGGCCAAGCTGAAAGAAGTGATGGAGTACCATAACTTCCAGCTGGTGAACTACTACAAAGAAGAAGCGGTCGACTACGACAAAGTGCTGAACGATATCATGGCCATTGCCGATATCCTGACCGGCATGGTGGTGGACGTTTCCGAACTGCTGGACGGCGCGCGTAAAAACGGTGACCTGATCATGTTTGAAGGCGCGCAGGGCACGCTGCTGGACATCGATCACGGCACCTATCCGTACGTAACTTCTTCTAACACCACCGCGGGCGGCGTAGCGACAGGTTCCGGTCTGGGCCCACGCTATGTGGATTACGTGCTGGGCATCGTAAAAGCCTATTCCACCCGCGTTGGCGCAGGCCCGTTCCCGACCGAGCTGTTCGACGAAACCGGCGAATTCCTGTGCAAGCAGGGTAACGAGTTCGGCGCCACTACCGGCCGTCGTCGTCGTACCGGCTGGCTGGATGCGGTTGCCGTGCGTCGCGCGGTGCAGATCAACTCGCTGTCTGGTTTCTGCATGACCAAGCTGGACGTGCTGGATGGCCTGAAAGAAGTTAAAATCTGCGTCGCTTACCGTATGCCGGACGGCCGCGAAGTGACCACCACGCCGCTGGCAGCAGAAGGCTGGGAAGGCATTGAGCCGATTTATGAAACCCTGCCGGGCTGGAGCGAAACCACCTTTGGCGTGAAAACGCTGGAAGGCCTGCCGCAGGCGGCGCGCAACTATATCAAGCGCGTTGAAGAAGTGACCGGCGTGCCGGTAGACATCATCTCTACCGGTCCTGACCGTAGCGAGACGATGATCCTGCGTGACCCTTTTGACGCATAAGATGTTAGCCAGGCCGGACAATATCCGGCCTGATTTCCTCTCCCGCTCTCTCGTCCCGCCCTCTCTTTATCAGCGCTTACTGAAATAAAATGGCCTCGAATGCGAAGGCTGGTTTATCATCATTGACAACACACTCATTTTTGAGCGGATTGCTGGCGCGTTTAGCGCCGTGCCGTTGAGGTAACCGTGCAGCTAACAAGTTTCACTGATTATGGTTTACGCGCGCTGATTTTTCTGGCCGCGCTGCCCGCAGGCAGGATGACCAGCATCACGGAAGTCACCGGGGCTTACGGCGTCTCGCGTAATCATATGGTTAAGATTATCAATCAGCTGAGTCGGGCAGGCTATGTCGCTGCGGTACGGGGCAAAAACGGCGGCATCCGGTTGGGTAAACCGGCCAGCGAGATCGTGATAGGCCAGGTCGTCCGCGATATGGAGCCGCTCCAGCTGGTGAACTGCCACAGTGACTTTTGCCACATCACCCCGGCCTGCCGCCTGAAAACGGCGCTGCACGAGGCCGTACAGTGTTTTCTCGCCGTGCTGGACGGCTACACGCTGGCCGATTTGGTTACCGACAACCATCCGCTCTACCAATTGCTGCGAATTGAGCAACCCTCTTTCCGCAGCTGATGACAACGGAGGAACCGCTATGTCAAAAGATCCATTTAAGGAACGGGAAGCTGAAAAATATGAGAACCCCATTCCCAGCCGCGAATTTATCCTTTCCCATTTAGATAAACGCGAAAAGCCCGCCAGCCGTGAAGAGCTGGCGGATGAACTTTCTATCTCTGGCGAAGAGCAAACCGAAGCGCTGCGCCGCCGCCTGCGCGCGATGGAGCGCGACGGACAGTTAGTGTTCACTCGTCGCCAGTGCTATGCGCTGCCGGAGCGTCTCGATCTGCTGCGCGGCAAGGTTATCGGCCATCGCGACGGCTTTGGCTTTTTGCGTGCCGAGGGCAGCAAAGACGATCTTTATCTCTCTGCCGAGCAGATGAAGATGTGTATGCACGGCGATGTGATCCTGGCCCAGGCAATGGGCGCCGATCGCAAAGGCCGCCGTGAAGCGCGCGTAGTGCGCGTGCTGGAGCCGCGTAATAACCAGATTGTCGGCCGCTACTTTACCGAAGCCGGCGTCGGCTTTGTGGTGCCGGACGACAGCCGCCTGAGCTTTGATATCCTGATCCCGCCGGAAGAGCTGATGAACGCCCGTATGGGCTATGTGGTGGTGGTGGAGCTGATGCAGCGTCCTACCCGTCGCAGCAAGGCTATCGGTAAAGTGGTGGAAGTGCTCGGCGACAATATGGGTACCGGCATGGCCGTCGAAATGGCGCTGCGTACCCATGATATTCCTCACGTCTGGCCGGAAGCGCTGGAGCGCCAGATCGCCCAGCTGAAGGAAGAAGTGCCGGAAGAAGCCAAAGCGGGCCGCGTAGACCTGCGCGATCTGCCGCTGGTCACCATTGACGGCGAAGACGCCCGCGACTTTGATGACGCCGTCTTCTGCGAAAGAAAACGCGGCGGCGGCTGGCGCTTATGGGTAGCTATCGCCGACGTCAGCTATTACGTTCGTCCCGGCACGCCGCTGGATGACGAAGCGGTTAACCGCGGCACCTCGGTCTATTTCCCGTCGCAGGTGGTACCAATGCTGCCGGAAGTGCTGTCCAACGGGCTTTGCTCGCTGAACCCGCAGGTGGATCGCCTCTGTATGGTCTGTGAAATGACCATCTCCGCCACCGGCAAGCTGACCGGCTACAAGCATTACGAAGCGGTCATGAACTCCTGGGCGCGCCTGACCTATAACAAGGTCTGGAGCATCCTGCAGGGCAATCAGGAGCTGCGCGAACAGTACCAGCCGCTGGTGAAGGATCTGGAAGAGCTGCACCGCATGTATCTGGTGCTGGAAAAAGCGCGCGAGCAGCGCGGCGGTATCTCCTTTGAAACCGACGAAGCCAAATTTATCTTCAACGCCGATCGCCGTATCGAGCGCGTTGAGCAGGTGGCGCGCAACGACGCCCACAAGCTGATTGAAGAGTGCATGATCCTGGCGAACATCGCTTCGGCGCGCTTTGTGGAAAAAAACCACGAGCCGGCGCTGTTCCGCGACCACGATCGTCCGAGCGAAGAAAATATCAAAAGCTTCCGCTCCGTGCTGAACGAGCTGGGCCTGACGCTGGGCGGCGGCAACAAGCCGCATCCGCTGGATTATGCCGAGCTGCTGACGCAGATCTCTTCGCGTCCCGATGCCGAAATGCTGCAAACCATGCTGCTGCGCTCGATGAAGCAGGCGGTATACGACCCGGAAAACCGCGGCCACTTCGGCCTGGCGCTGGCGTCCTATGCGCACTTTACGTCGCCGATCCGTCGTTATCCCGATCTGCTGCTGCATCGCGCTATCAAATATCTGCTGGCGAAAGAGAACAACACGCTGCAGGGCAACACCACGCCAACCGGCGGCTACCACTACGAAATGCAGCAGATGCTGCAGTTTGGTCAGCACTGTTCAATGACCGAGCGCCGTGCGGACGAGGCGACGCGTGACGTAGCCGACTGGCTGAAGTGCGACTTTATGCAGGATCAGGTGGGCGAAACCTTTACCGGCGTGATCTCCAGCGTTACCGGCTTCGGCTTCTTCGTTCGCTTAAACGATCTGTTTATCGACGGGCTGGTGCATGTTTCCACGCTGGACAACGACTACTACCGCTTTGACGCCATCGGGCAGCGCCTGGTTGGCGAGTCCGGCGGCAAATCCTATCGCCTGGGTGATACGGTTGAAGTGCGCGTGGACGCGGTGCATATGGACGAGCGGAAAATTGACTTCGCGCTGATTTCAAGCGCGCGCAAACCGCGTGGCGAAGGCAAAACCGAGCGCGATCGGGCGAAGAAACCCGCCGCCCAGCACAGCGGCAAACGCCGTCGCGACCAGGGCAAAAAGGTGAACTTCGAGCCGGACAGCGCCTTCCGCAACGGCAAAAGCAAGGTCGGTGCGGCAGACGGCGCGAAAAGCGAGAAAAAACCGCGCAAGCCGTCGGATAAAAGCCGTAAAATCGCCGCCGCGACGCGTTCCAAACGCGCCGCGAAAAAGACCGATACGCCCGCATCCTGAAGGCAGGCAGACGCATAACCTCGCCGCATCCCGGATGCGGCATGTAACGACCAGTTGAGTAACAGTGAATGAGTGAAATAGTTTTTGGACTCCATGCCGTGCAGGCGCTGCTTGACAGCGATCCGCAGCGCTTTCAGGAAGTGTTTATCCTTAAAGGCCGTGACGATCGCCGTCTGCAGCCGGTAGTGAAGGCGCTGGAAGCGCAGGGCATCGTGATCCAGGTCGCCAGCCGTCAGTGGCTGGACAGCCAGGTCGAGGGCGGCGTGCATCAGGGGATCGTGGCGCGCGTCAAAGCCGGCCGCCAGTATCAGGAAAACGATCTGCCGGATCTGCTGGAAAAGCTGGAGAAACCTTTCCTGCTGATCCTGGACGGCGTAACCGATCCGCATAACCTGGGCGCCTGCCTGCGCAGCGCCGATGCGGCTGGCGTTCATGCGGTGATCGTGCCGAAAGATCGCTCCGCTCAGCTGAACGCCACGGCGAAAAAAGTGGCCAGCGGCGCGGCGGAAAACGTCCCGCTGATCCGCGTCACCAACCTGGCGCGCACGATGCGTATGCTCCAGGAAGCCAACGTCTGGATCGTCGGCACGGCGGGTGAAGCCGATCATACGCTGTACCAGAGCAAAATGACCGGCCCGATGGCGCTGGTGATGGGCGCGGAAGGCGAAGGCATGCGTCGTCTGACCCGTGAACACTGCGACGAGCTAATCAGCATTCCTATGGCGGGCAGCGTTTCCTCGCTGAACGTATCGGTCGCTACCGGCATCTGCCTGTTTGAGGCCGTGCGTCAGCGCGCGAAATAATCACGCCGGGGCGTGATCCGCGCCCCGAAATCCCTCTCTGCTCCTCGCCTGCGCCGTCCTCTTTTGCATACTGAGTGTGTGCCTACAGAAGGAGGTCAGGATGAACCGTACCCACCACGTCTTTAATCAGCCCCGTCCGCTGACCAACAGCAATCTTTTTCTTTCCGATACGCCGCTGCGCGAGGCCGTGCTGCGCGAAGGCGCGGGCTGGGACTGCGATCTGCTGGCGTCCGTCGGGCAGCAGCTGGGCAGCGCCGAGTCGTCAGAGCTGGGCAGGCTGGCCAACAGCTATCCGCCGGAGCTGCTGCGCTACGATGCTGTAGGCGAACGGCTGGACGATCTGCGCTTTCATCCCGCCTGGCATCTGCTGATGCAGGGGCTGTGCAGCAACCGCGTGCATAACCTGCCGTGGCAGGAGAATGCGCCGCCCGCAGCCTTTGTCGCGCGGGCCGCCCGCTTTATCCTGCACGCCCAGGTGGAAGCGGGCACGCTTTGCCCTGTCACCATGACTTTCGGCGCTATTCCGCTGCTGAAATCCCATCTGCCTGCGCCTTTTCGCGGCTGGCTTACGCCGCTGCTTTCCGACCGTTACGATCCGCATTTGCAGCCGGGCGAGCACAAGCGCGGGCTGCTTATCGGCATGGGCATGACTGAAAAACAGGGCGGCACCGATGTGCTGAGCAACACCACACGCGCCGAACCCGTGGGCAACGGCGAATACCGGCTCACCGGCCATAAATGGTTTTTTTCAGTGCCGCAAAGCGATGCGCATCTGGTGCTGGCGCAGGCCAAAGGCGGGCTTTCCTGCTTTTTCCTGCCGCGCCTGCTGCCGGACGGCAGCCGTAATGCCGTGCATCTGGAGCGGCTGAAGGACAAGCTGGGCAATCGGTCCAATGCCAGCAGCGAAGCGGAGTTCTTTGCGGCCAGCGGCTGGCTGATTGGCGAAGAGGGCGAAGGCGTCCGGCAGATTTTAAAAATGGGCGGCTATACCCGTTTTGACTGCGCGCTGGCGAGCCATGCGATGATGCGCCGCGCGTTTTCCATTGCGCTTTATCATTGCCATCAGCGTCAGGTGCAGGGCAAAAGCCTGATCGATCAGCCGCTGATGCGTCAGCAGCTCTGCTCGCAGGCCCTGCTGCTGGAAGGGCAGACGGCGATGCTGCTGCGGCTGGCCGGCGCGTGGTCGGCGGAAAGCGGTGAAGCGGGCAAACTCTTCAGCCGACTGTTTACGCCTGCGGCGAAATACGTGGTGTGCAGACGCGGCATCAGCTTTGTCGCGGAGGCGATGGAAATGCTGGGCGGTATCGGCTACTGCGAGGAGAGCGAGCTGCCGAGGCTCTATCGTGAAATGCCGGTTAACAGCATCTGGGAAGGTGCCGGTAACGTAATGTGCCTGGACGTATTGCGCGTGCTGAGTAAGCAGCCAGCCGCCATGGAGCTGCTGGCCAGAGAGTTTGAGGCGGTGAAAGGGCAAAGCCGCTACTTCGACGGTGCCTGGCGCCAGTTAAAGCTGCTGCTGCGCCATCCGCAGGAAGCCCAGGCGCGTGCAATCTGCGAAAGCCTGTTCAACCTGGCCTGCGGCGTGCAGGTCATGAGGCAGCTGGAACCCTGCATAGCCGACGCCTGGTGCCGACAGCTGCGCGGGCCGGCGCCGCTGTCGGAAAAAGTCTGTCAGCGTTTGCTACTGCGCGCCACCGGCATTAGCTGACGGCCCATAAAGCACCGCCGTTGAATACCAGCGGCCCGGCATGACCGTTTCGCTGACCATCTGGATGACGTAATACTTCGCGCCCGCCTCGTTGGCTTTAGCGGCAATAGCCCGCGCGGCATCGTCCGGCGAGCCGCGTACCGACACGCTGACGGTGCCGAGCCGCGTCAGCGTCATGCTCTGCGCGCGCGTGATCTCCTGCGCCTGCGCCTGTACCGGCGGGGGCGGCTGCGGCGTGGTTTGGGTCAGGCTACAGCCCGTAAGCAGCAGCACGAAAAACAGGGATAACCTGGACATAAGCACTCCTCTTGATGGACTGCCTGAAGTGTAAGCTATCCCGATGCTTTATGCCTTGACGCGGAAAACCTGCACCAGAGCGGTCAGGTGATGGCCTTTGCGGCTCAGTTCTTGCGCGGTCAGCTCTGAGGTGGCAACCAGCTCGGTGCTTTCGTGCGTCGCCTGGCCAATCTGGTTCATGGCAATATTGACCTGGCCAATGCCCGCCGACTGCTCTTTAGACGCAACGTTGATTTCGCTCATCAGCACTTTCACCTGCTCGATACGGCCAACGATATCCTCCATTGACTGGCGCGTCTGCTCGGACAGATTGTGGCCCTGTACCACTTTGCTGAGCGAGTTTTCAATCAGGCCGTCAATCTCTTTGGCCGCCGTGGCGCTGCGCTGCGCCAGCGCGCGAACTTCCGCCGCCACCACCGCAAAGCCTTTACCGTGCTCGCCCGCGCGCGCCGCTTCCACTGCGGCGTTCAGCGCCAGGATATTGGTCTGGAAAGCAATAGATTCAATTACCTGAGTAATATCGGCAATGCTCTGTGAAGCGCTCTTGATGTCGGTCATGGTCGTCACGGAACGCGTCACCGTTTCGCCGCCTTTACCGACCGCCGCCGCCGCTTCGCCTACCAGCGTCAACGCCTGGGAAACGTTAGCGGCGTTTTGCGCCACGGTAGCGCTCAGCTGCTCCATGCTGGCAGAGGTTTCTTCCACGCTGGCCGCCTGACGCGTGATCTGCTCGCTGATGTTTTCGCTGCTGGAGGCGATAGCATCCGTTCCGCTGCTGATCTCCTGAGCGGCTTCACGAACCTGAGACACGATGCGATCCAGGCCGTCGCCGATACCGTTGATCGCGACGATCAGCTTGCCCACTTCATCATGGCGCCGGGTTTCCAGCGTGGCCTGCAAATTACCGGCAGAGTAGTGCTCGGCCAGCTCGATGACCTGCTGTAGCGGCCTGCTTATCCAACGATGCGTGGTGGTGATAAAGCCCAGCGCGAACAGCGCAACCAGCGCGGCGCCCAGCGTCAGGAACAGATTGCGGGTATGTTGGATCGGCGCCAGCAGGCTGGCTTTATTGACTTCGCCCAGAATTATCCAGTGCCAGTCTGGCAGATGATGCCAGGCCATGATCTGCGTTTCGCCGTTGGCGTCTTTGACTTCCACCTTGCCAGAAGTCTGGCTCAGCAGCAGCTGGCGGGTGGCTTCCGGCCAGGCCGGCAGCTGGCCTTCGCGTTCAGGATGGAAGACATACTGGCCGCGTGTTTTGCCTGCGGCATCGCTCAGCACGGAGAAGTGACCGCTTTCGCCCAGCTTTTTCACCAGCACTTTTTCTCTAATCAACGCGTACTGTTTGGTAATATCCACGCCGACAAACAGAATGCCGACCACCTGTCCGCTGGCGTCTTTTACCGGCTGATACTGCGTGATATAGCGTTTGCCAAACAGCATGGCGACGCCCTGGAAGATCTGGCCCTGCTGCGCCATTTTCCAGGCCGGGCTGGCGCGATCCAGCCGGGTGCCGATAGCACGCTCGCCATTCTCTTTGCGTAGCGAGGTCGACACGCGCAGGAAATCGTCGCCGGTACGCACGAAAACGGTCGAGATAGCGCCGGTGCGCGCCAGAAAATCATCCACCAGGCTTTCGTCCAGATTCAGCGTTTTTAGCCCCGCACGCAGGACTGGCGCCTGTTCGGCCCCAATCGTTACGCGTTCGCCAGGATCGATGGAGAACTGCTTCGGCAAAAAGCTTTGAAAAAGCGCGGTATAGTTAGCAACTTCTTCCCTCAGCGTGCTGTTGAACATGGTGGCCATATCGCCGATACCGTCGACCTGGTTTTCCATATTTTCCAGCGTTAATGCCTGCATTTGATTCGACGCGTTATTGGTCAGCGCCAGCGTTAAAACTAAAAATAATGCGGCTACGCTTAGCGAGGTTATTACCGACAGCTTAACGCCGAGGCTCCAGCGCCCAAATGCGAGAAATTTCATAAAATAGCCTGTATTAAAAGAGGGGGGTCATAACGGTTAACGGCTGGAAAAAGAAAATATTTAGTGAGCGCTTCAGCATGCAGATCAATTAAATAAGCAATAAACTCAAATAACAGCATGATTAGCTGGCTATTTGCATTTGTAGCCTGCAGCGCAACGACTTAAGGGGAAAGTGATGATTGAAGTCAGTACGGAATTTTTTGCGGGGATTGAATGTCTGCACGCCGCGCCGACAGGCAAAAGAGACGAGCCGCTGCCTACTATCCTTTTTTATCACGGGTTTACCTCGTCGAAAGAAGTCTATAGCTATTTCGGCGTGGCGCTGGCGCTGGCGGGCTTTCGCGTGATCCTGCCCGACGCGGATATGCACGGCGCGCGCTATAACGGCGATAGCGAATATCGCCTGTCCCACTTCTGGGAAATCCTGAAAAGCAATATTGATGAAGTACCGCAGCTTATAGCCTCGCTGCGGCAGCAGAATTTGATTGAGGGTACGCGCCTTGCGGCGGCGGGTGCCTCAATGGGCGGCATGACCGCGCTGGGCGCGATGGCGCGCTACCCCTGTTTTACCAGCGTCGCCTGCCTGATGGGGTCGGGCTATTATATGTCGCTGTCCCACACGCTGTTTCCGCCGCTGGCCGTGCATACGCCCGAGCAGGCGCAGGCTTTTGCTCAGCGAATGGCGCCGCTGGCGGATTATGATATCAGTCGGCAGCTGGAGAAAATTGCCGATCGGCCGCTGCTGATTTGGCATGGTGAAGCGGATGAGATGGTACCGGTGGCAGAGAGCGTGCGGCTGGAAAAAGCGTTAAGAGAAGCGAAGCTCGATGCCGGGCTGACGTTTCTCACGGAGCAGGGCATCGGGCATCGCATCACGCCGTCGGCGCTGGAAGCCACGACAGCATTTTTCAAACGTCATTTGTAGACGGGATCACAGCTGCTGCGCCAGTCGTTGCGCAGCGGGGATCGTCACCAAAGGCTTGTCCGTCATCTGTCCCGTTGGCGAATCGATACGGTTTACATAGACGTAGCTGTTCGCCGCCTGGCTGGCTACGCTCTGCCCACAGTCGGTATCGGCAAGGGCGGGGGTGGAAAGGGCGAGTCCGAGTAAGGTGGCGATTGCGATGGTTTTCATGATTCAACTCCACAATCAGGTAACAAATCTGACGCCGGGCGTCAGGGTCTTGTCTTCACCCTGTAAGTTTAGCGCCGTTCGCGATAAAGTGTATTAGTAATTCTTGCTTTTTACCGTCGCGCTTCAGGGGCGAAAAAACAGGCTAATTGCCTGATCCCTTTCGCTTCCCACCGCAGCCTGGCTCAGGCTGACAAATAATTTACATCAGGCCGCGACTTTACCTTGAGTTTCCCCCCCGCCGCCAGTATGATTACGCGTCAATTTTTCAGCCGCATTCTCAGGTTGTGACCCGATAGTTGTCAGGTCACGGCTTATAACGTTCCTTGCTTCCATGGGCCGCGGTTGACCCCGACAGGAGGCTGAATAATCCGTAAGGAGCAAATTCGATGCGTCATTACGAAATCGTATTTATGGTTCACCCTGACCAGAGCGAACAGGTTCCTGGCATGATCGAGCGCTACTCTGCGACCATCACTGGTGCAGAAGGTACGATCCACCGCCTGGAAGACTGGGGCCGCCGTCAGCTGGCTTACCCGATCAACAAACTGCACAAAGCTCACTACGTTCTGCTGAACGTTGAAGCGCCGCAGGAAGCGATCGATGAGCTGGAAACTAACTTCCGCTTCAACGACGCCGTTATCCGCAGCATGGTTATGCGCGTTAAGCACGCGGTAACTGAAGCTTCTCCGATGGTTAAAGCGAAAGACGAGCGCCGTGAGCGTCGTGAAGATTTTGCTAACGAAACCTCTGATGAAGCAGATGCTGGGGATTCTGAAGAGTAATTGACCGTGGAGGCTAATCGGCTGACGCTGTCTGGCACCGTGTGCAAGACGCCGATGCGTAAAGTAAGCCCCTCAGGTATTCCACACTGCCAGTTCGTGCTTGAGCACAGATCGATGCAGGTGGAGGCCGGTTTTACCCGGCAAGCCTGGTGTCGCATGCCGGTGATTATCAGCGGCAAAGCCCATCAGGCCATTACTCAAAGTATAACGGTCGGCACGCCGGTCACCGTTTCAGGTTTCATTAGCAGCCATCAAGGGCGCAATGGGCTGAATAAGACGGTGCTGCATGCCGAGCAGATTGAATTGATAGATTCTGGAGACTAGCCAAATGGCACGTTATTTCCGTCGTCGCAAGTTCTGCCGTTTCACCGCGGAAGGCGTTCAAGAGATCGATTATAAAGATATCGCAACGCTGAAAAACTACATTACTGAAAGCGGTAAGATTGTACCAAGCCGTATCACTGGTACTCGCGCTAAATACCAGCGTCAGCTGGCTCGTGCTATCAAGCGCGCGCGTTACCTGTCTCTGCTGCCGTATACCGATCGTCATCAGTAACGGCTGTTGTCAATTAACGACTTTAAGAGGATAAGGTAATGCAAGTTATTCTGCTTGATAAAGTAGCAAACCTGGGCACCCTGGGCGACCAGGTAAACGTTAAAGCGGGCTACGCTCGTAACTTCCTGGTACCACAGGGCAAAGCTGTTCCTGCTACCAAGAAAAACGTTGAGTTCTTCGAAGCACGCCGTGCAGAGCTGGAAGCCAAACTGGCTGACGTTCTGTCCGCTGCTAACGCTCGCGCTGAGAAAATCAATGCACTGGGCACCGTTACCATCGCGTCTAAAGCAGGCGACGAAGGTAAACTGTTCGGTTCTATCGGTACTCGCGACATCGCTGACGCTGTAACTGCAGCCGGCGTTGAAGTAGCCAAGAGCGAAGTTCGCCTGCCGAACGGCGTTCTGCGCACTACCGGTGAGCACGAAGTGGACTTCCAGGTTCACAGCGAAGTCTTCGCTAAACTGACTGTAAACGTGGTTACTGAAGCTTAATCGCTTCTCTACCGCTTAAAAACGCCGGCCTTGTGCCGGCGTTTTTGTTTGTGGAAAGCGTTCTCTGAGCAGATTGGTAATGTAAAAAGCCGACATCGCGTCGGCGTTTTTGTTTGGCTAATGAACCTGCAGAAACGCGCCGTCCGGCTGGCGGGTAAATAAAATTTCCCCCTGCTCCGTAGTTACGGCCAGTCCCGTCACCACGCCGTGCGAATTCTGGCGGATCCTGACCGCCTGACCGGCCTGCAAATTACTCAGCGGCTTGTCGTTGCCCTCCACGCGGGCCATTGCAAATACATCATTTACCGGCAGATTGTGGTTGCGGAACAGCTGCGCCAGCGTTTGCCCGTTGGCAATCTGGTAGTTTGTCCACTGTCCCTGAGCATCGCCTTTAGGCTGCTGGCTGTTATCCACCCGACCGCTAAGCTCCGCCTGTAGCGGCACGTCTGTTGTGGTGCGCTCAACGTTAACGGGGCGCTCCGTCTGCTCCGGCTGTCGCGGCGAAGGCCACAAAAAAGCCAGCAAAACCAGCGCCCCGGCCAGGATAATGCCGCGACGGTGGAAAGACGGCAGCGGATCCATCCAGCGCGCGGAATCCGCCAGGTGCCAGAGCCAGTTGAACCACTTCGATACTGGTGACGCTTTAGTGACGGGCATGGCGTCGTCCTCCTTGCGCGATCCTCGCGCGAATAAAATAAACCGCTTTAACAAAGCCGGCCGGCGTTTCCTTCGTCTGCGGGCAATATGGCCCATGTTAACCTCTACTGAAATATAGCTGATAGCGCACTCTCCGCGCGGCTTTTATAGCGTAAGCGGAGCAGCGTTATTGTTTCCTTTTACGCTGAAAATGTCACCTGAAGAAGATGGCGTTTTACCCCTGTTGCCTGCGCTGTTATGCTTCGTCCTCAGTTTTATTACCAGTAAAGGAAAATCCATGACTACCCCTTCTTTAGACAGCGTAGAAGCACAAGCAAGCTACGGTATCGGTTTACAGGTTGGCCAGCAGCTGCTGGAATCCGGGCTGCAGGGGCTGCAGCCAGAAGCGCTGCTGGCTGGCCTGCGCGACGCGCTGGAAGGGAACTCCCCGGCTGTGCCCGTTGACGTTGTTCACCGCGCGCTGCGTGAAGTGCACGAGCGTGCCGACGTGGTTCGTCGCGAGCGTCAGCAGGCGATGGCCGCCGAAGGCCAGAAATTCCTGGAAGAGTACGGTCAGCGTGACGGCGTGAGCAGCACCGAATCCGGCCTGCAGTTCAGCGTCATCAAGCAGGGCGACGGCGCTATCCCGTCTCGCCAGGATCGCGTTCGCGTTCACTATACCGGCAAACTGATCGACGGTAGCGTGTTTGACAGCTCCGTGGCGCGCGGCGAACCGGCTGAGTTCCCGGTCAGCGGCGTTATCCCGGGCTGGATCGAAGCGCTGACCCTGATGCCGGTCGGCTCAAAGTGGGAGCTGGTTATCCCACAGAACCTGGCCTACGGCGAGCGCGGCGCTGGCGCTTCCATTCCGCCATTCAGCACGCTGGTGTTTGAAGTTGAGCTGTTAGAAATTCTGTAACAGCCGATCCTGCCGGGATAACGATTGTTGTTGTTCCGGCAGGAGACCTGTTATTCCTCAATATTGCCTGATATGAATTTTATTACGCGTTAAATAACGCGGATGCTTTAACTAATAGCCTTTTCTCACTCGTTGAAAATATATTCAGCCGATTCTGAAAATACCCTGCTGGATTATTTTGATCCTGAAGGAAGGTTTGACTACGCCGCTTTTTTGAAATAAGTTCTCGACGTGGCAATGAATGCCATAGTAATGCTGATGATATTATTATCAAGGAGAACTATAAATGCGCGAGTTGACCAACAATGAAATTGCCGCGGTTGCAGGCGCCGGGCTTTTTTCTGATATCGGCAAAGGTATTGGCTTTCTTATCGGTTCTGTGATCGACCAGGGCGCCTCTGCCGGTGGCTTAACAACTTCTTCCGTTGACGCTGTTTCCCAGCTGGGCGGCGGAATTGGTAAAATACTGGAGTTAAACATTTCCGGTGCGATTAACGATATTGGTGCGGGCGTGGTTGGCCTGGTCAAATATGGTATTGACTCCATTAATAGCCTGAAATCCTCTACCGGCGCATAAGTTTATTACCACTGGTAATAAATAAAGCCAGCCTTGTATGCCAGGCTGGCTTTTTTATGAAAGATTCGTCAGTTAAGGCCAATATGGTAAAGCGCAAAGCCGATATCGTCCTGGCCTGCTTGCTTCAGCGGATATTGGCCATGGTTTTTAATAAATTCAGCTGCTTTTGAAGATGGCGAGGTCTCAAAAAAGATATTCAGAGGGACCTTAGCGTTAATATTTTCCAACCGCCAGTTGTTATCCGCCTGCGGACTGACCTCGCCATGCGCCCGGGTCTGCGCCGTAATGTATGCCGCTACGACAGCGCGATTTTCATCCGGAGAAGCAAAAGCGACGTGATCCTCGCCGGTTCCGGCAAATTTGCCGCCGTAGGCGCGATAGTTATTGGTCGCCACCAGAAAAGTCGCCTCGGGATCGACTGGTTTTCCCTGGAAGGTTAAATCGCGGATACGGGAAGCCTTGTCATTAATCAACTGACATTCCGCATCGTAGCGGGCAGGCTGCGTGACGTCGATTCGGTAGCTCACACCGTCAATAACGTCGAAATTATAGGTACGAAAATCCCAGTTAATCAGCGGCTGCGGTTTAGTGCTGGCCGGATCGATCTGGTTAAACTGACCCGCCGAGCATTCCAGCCACTCTTTTACCTCTTTACCGCTGGCCTTTACGACCACCAGCGTATTGGGATAGAGGTAAAGATCCGCTGCGTTACGAAAGGTCAGCGGGCCTTTCTCCACTTCCACATAGCTGGCCGGATCGTTTTTACGGCCGCCGGCTTTGAACGGTGCGGCGGCGGAAAGCACGGGCAGATTGGCCAGATCCGGATCGCCCTGAATAAAGCGCTCTGCATAATCGCGCTGCGCATTATTCACAATCTGCACGGTCGGATCGTCCTGAACCAGCGACAGATAGCTGTACATCACGTCTGCCGATTTTCCGATAGGCTGGCTGACAAATTCACGCGTGGCGTGATGATCGGGCGCCATCACCTTCAGCAGCGCCGGATCTTCCGCCGCCAGCGATTTTTTCGCCGCCGTATCGTAAATGGGCCGGGCCTGCGCGGTCGCTTCGCTTACCCGCCAGCGGCCTGCATCGTTATTAAGCACCAGATCGACCACGCCCAGATGATCGCCCCACATGCCCGGCATCACCGCCGGTATCCCGTTCAGCGTACCTTTAGCGATATCGGCACCTTTGATCGCGGCAAAATCTTTGCTGGGGAAAACGGCGTGCGCATGGCCAAACAGGATGGCGTCGATGCCGGGAACCTGGCTGAGGTAGTAAACGGAGTTTTCCGCCATCGCGTGCCACGGCTCGCTGGAGAGGCCGGAATGGGGGATAGCCACGATCAGATCCGCGCCCTGGCGGCGCATCTCCGGCACCCATTTACGGGCGGTTTCGGTCATATCCTCCACGGTAATTTTACCGCTGAGGTTTTTCTTGTCCCACACCATAATCTGCGGCGGCACAAAACCGATATAGCCCACTTTCAGCTGATGCTTGTTGCCCTCGCGATCCGTCACTTCCTTCGCCTTAATCAAAAAAGGCGTGAACAGCGGCTTACCGCTGTGGATATCAATGATATTGGCATTGATGTAGGGGAATTTCGCGCCGCTGATGGCTTTTTGCAGGTAATCCAGGCCATAGTTGAATTCATGGTTGCCCAGGTTGCCTACCGTGTAATCCAGCGTGTTCAGCGCCTTGTAAACGGGATGGATTTCGCCCTGCTGTAAGCCCCTGGCCGCCACATAGTCACCGAGCGGGCTGCCCTGAATAATGTCGCCGTTATCCACCAGCACGCTGTTGGCGGCCTCTTTACGCGCCGCCTCAATTAACGTTGCGGTACGCACCAGCCCGAACTTTTCCGTTGGGGTATCCTTGTAGTAATCGAAATCCATCATATTGCTGTGCAGGTCGGTGGTTTCCAGCAGGCGGAAATCGACCGTGGCAGCATGTAGCGCGCAGCTGACCAGCAGCGCAACGGGCGTCACAACGGACTTAATCATTGTTTCTCCTTAATAGCGTTTGTGTAATCCCTAACGTCGCAAAGTTTTATGAAACTAATACCTTCTTTCTCATAATTATGTGAGCAGCTACAAATATTTATCTCTTATGGCCCGGCCCGTCGGGAACGATTAAGGCCGTTGCGGGGTCAACCTGATGAAAAACAGCAGCCCCTGCGGCGTAAAATAATTTATGCTATTGATAATTAAGCGCTGGCGGATCGTTTGGCCTTCGATCTTCGCTATCGACTATGATCAACAGAGAGCGCTGGCGCTGGCAAAGTGATAGCCAGCGCCAGCCAGCAAATCAAGAGGTGGACAATGTTAGAGAATATATGCCAGCTGGCACGAGACGCGGGCGTTGCCATCATGCAGATATACGATGGTCAGGCGCCGCTTGATGTTGCCACAAAATCCGATGATTCGCCGGTCACCGCAGCGGATATCGCCGCACACAAGGTGATCCTGAAGGGGCTGACCACGCTGACGCCCGACGTGCCCGTTTTGTCTGAAGAAGATCCGCCGGGCTGGGAGATCCGCCAGCACTGGCAGCGCTACTGGCTGGTCGATCCGCTGGACGGCACCAAGGAGTTTATCAAGCGGAACGGCGAGTTCACCGTCAATATTGCGCTGATTGAAAACGGCAAGCCCGTGCTGGGCGTGGTCTACGCGCCGGTGATGGACGTGATGTATTCGGCCGCCGCGGGGAAAGCCTGGAAGGAAGAGGGCGGCGTAAAAACGCAGATCCACGTGCGCGAGGCGCGCCCGCCGCTGGTGGTGGTCAGCCGTTCGCATTCCGACAGCGAGCTGGAGGATTACCTTAGCCAGCTGGGCGAGCATCAGACCATTGCTATTGGCTCCTCGCTGAAGTTCTGTCTGGTCGCGGAAGGCAAGGCGCAGCTCTATCCCCGCTTTGGGCCAACGAATATCTGGGATACCGGTGCAGGCCACGCCGTAGCCATTGCCGCAGGCGCGCACGTGCATGACTGGCAGGGGAAAACGCTGGACTATGCGCCGCGCGAAGCCTTTTTGAATCCGGGCTTCCGCGTCTCGATCTTTTAATCGGCCAGGGGAGGCGGCACCGGCGCCTCCCTCTGTCCGTCAGCGTAACAGCTGACGCACCAGCATAATCACCTGCTGGACTTCCTGCTGCGTCAGCGCGCCATCCTTGACGAAACGCACCTTTCCTCCGCTATCCAGCACAATAATCGCCGACCCTTCATCCTGCAGCTGCCAGGCCCGTTTGGCCGTGCCGTCGCTGTCGACGATAAACTGCGACCAGGGATACTGTTTCTTATTGCTCTGAATGCTGCTGCGGACAAACATGCCGGTGCCGGGGATAGCATCGTCGGTATTCACCAGCGTGGTGGTCTGATAGCGATCGTGGGGAAACCGGGCCGATTTAATCGCCTCGATCAGCGCCGCATTTTTCTCTTTGGCCGAGGCGCGTCCGGCGATGTGCTGAAGAACGCGCACTTTGCCCGGCAGCGCGGCGCTGTTCCAGACTCGATAGCTGAACTGCTCCTGCTGATAACGCAGCTCGCCTTGATCGGTAATGCCGACAGGCGGCACGCGCTGGCCTGTAACCAGGTTATGGGCGCTGGCGGCGCACGACAGCAACGTTAACAGCAGCAGTAAAAGACGAAAAATCATGATTGAACTCATTAGTCATGTTTCTGCAATAATAAACGTGGATGATGCGTCTGTCGCAGCGATACAACATCTTTGCAACACAACGCACAATTCCGTAAAGGTCGAAGGTTTATACTGCGTTCATGCAGCCGGGTGAAAGAGCCTACTGTCATGATGTGTAAAAACAGTAAAAAAACTCGGTTTTAGGAATTTTAGAAGTGAAACCTGGTCTATAGTGTATCCACTTTGTGCTGCAAAGATTCGTACCGAACTTGGAAACGACGCAGCACGCATCATCTTTCAGGAGTTGTAACATGAAGATTTTCCAGCGCTATAATCCGCTGCAGGTGGCCAAATATGTCAAAACACTATTCCGTGGCCGGATCTACATCAAAGATGTAGGCGCATTTGAGTTCGATAAAGGTAAGATCCTGATCCCACGCATTAAAGATAAGCAGCACTATAGCGTGATGTCAGAAGTGAACCGTCAGGTGCTGCGTTTGCAGACCGAGTTCAACTAGCAACCGGCAGGCCGGTTCAAAAGAAAGAAGGCGCGAAATTCGCGCCTTTTCTGTTTTTATTCTTCGACCATTTTGTTCAGCACGGCGGCACCCTGTCGGGTTTCATCAATCCTCGTCACCAGAAGCTGATCGATACGGTAGCTGTCGATATCCACTACCTCGAACTTATAGCCGTGAAACTTCACGAAGTCGGTGCGTTTAGGGATTTTTCTCAGCATATACATCATAAAGCCGCCGATAGTCTCGTAGTTGCCGGACTGCGGGAACTCGTCGATATCCAGTACGCGCATCACGTCGTCGATTGGCGTGCCGCCTTCCACCAGCCAGGAATTCTCGTCGCGCGCCACGATCTGCTCTTCCATTCCCTGGCCAACCAGATCGCCCATCAGCGTGGTCATCACATCGTTCAGGGTAATGATCCCCACTACCAGCGCATATTCGTTCATGATCACCGCAAAATCTTCCCCTGCGGTTTTAAAGCTTTCCAGCGCCTCGGAGAGCGTCAGCGTATCCGGCACGATCAACGCCGAACGGATCTGCACGCCGCTGTTAAGCGCCATGCTCTGGTTGCCCAGCACGCGCAGCAGCAGCTCTTTGGAATCGACATAGCCGACGATATGGTCGATATCGTCATTACAGACCAGAAACTTGGAGTGCGGATGATTGGCAATCTTCTCCTTCAGGCTCGACTCATCCTCATGCAGATTGAACCACACCACGTTCTCGCGCGAGGTCATGGAGGAGGGCACGGTGCGCGACTCCAGCTCAAACACGTTTTCAATCAGCTCGTGCTCCTGCTTGCGCAGTACGCCAGCGAGCGCGCCCGCTTCTACCACCGCGTAGATATCGTCTGAGGTGATATCGTCCTTGCGCACCAGCGGGATTTTAAACAGGCGGAAAATAATATTGGCGCCGCCGTTAAAGAACCACACCAGCGGCCGAAAGATAAACAGGCACATCCGCATTGGATTGATGATTTTCAGCGCGACGGTTTCCGGCGCGATCATCCCCAGACGTTTTGGGAAAAGATCGGCGAACAGGATAAACAGGCTGGTCACCACGGTAAAAGAGGCGATAAAGCTCAGCTGCTCCGCCAGTACCGGGCCGGTGATGCGATCGAAAAGCGAGCGGAACACGGGCGAAAACGCGGAATCGCCCACGATACCGCCCAGAATAGCCACGGCGTTCAGGCCTATCTGCACCACGGTAAAAAACATCCCCGGCGTTTCCTGCATCTTCAGCACGCGCTGGGCGTTGATGTTGCCGTCGTCCGCCAGCAGCTTCAGCTTGATTTTGCGCGAGGCGGCCAGAGAGATTTCCGAAAGTGAAAAAAATGAGCTGATGGCGATCAGCATTAAGATGACAAGCAAGCTGTCTAACATAAAACATCCATTAAATGGCCGCTTCAGGCGCTTTCAGAGGAAAATGCGCTAAAGCAGGCCTTAAGTTGATTACCTGTCATTTTTGGCCTGGGCAGCAGATGAGGAGCAGCTGACCTTCTGTACCTGTGAGCGGCACCGGGCTATCCGTGCCAAAAATGTCTGCGCCATTTGGCTTGGGCAGAAAGACGTTAACTGGCCGCAGCGCGGCCTCTGCCAGAGATTATAGCTGTGGTGAGGATTGCTTACAATTATGGCGCTGCAGGCGAACCGGCGGTGAGATTTATCCGAGTCTGCATTGCAGGCTGATATAGCGTAACATTCCCTCACGATCCATGGTTGTAACCTGGCGATTCTTTGCACACAATAACGCAAATTTCGGCCTTTCAGTGAAAAAGAGCCTCTGAACCCGTAAAAAGTTGCCATGCTTAAGCGGGCTATTTTCAAGATTCAGCAGTTGCGCCCATCTGGAATCCGGGCCGGCAATAAATTCAGGAGTTAGCGTGCCACGAATCCATGTCTATTGCATGTTAGGTCTGATCGCAGCCGTGCCTGCCGCTCAGGCGGCTACGGTGCGTTTGCAGGTCACTGGCCTGTCTGGGGAATTACAAAAAAACGTGCGCGCAAGATTGTCGACCATCGCAAGCGAGGAAGTGACCTCCGATGGGCGTTTCCGCGCGCGCGTCAGCGAAGCGGTTAAGGAAGGACTTAAGGCGCTGGGCTACTACGAGCCGGAAATTGAATTTGAACTGCAGCCGCCGCCTGCGGGCGGCAGACGTCCGGTGCTGCTGACGAAAGTCACGCCCGGCCCGTCGGTGAAGCTGGCGGGCGAAACGGTGATTATTCGCGGTGGCGCGCGCACCGACGAGGATTACCAGACGCTGGTACGCACCGGCAAAGCCAAAATCGGCGGCGTGCTTAACCACAGCGACTACGACAGCTTTAAAAGCTCGCTCAGCAATCTGGCGCTGCGCAAAGGCTATTTTGACGGCGACTACCGCAAAAGCCAGCTGGGCGTTTCCGTCGAGCGGCACGAAGCTTTCTGGGATATCGATTACGACAGCGGTCAGCGCTACCGCTTTGGCGACGTCACCTTTGAAGGGTCGCAGATCCGCGAGGAATACCTGCAAAACCTGGTGCCGTTTAAAAAGGGCGACTACTACAGCTCGCGCGATTTGGCCGAGCTGAACCGCCGCCTTTCCTCTACCGGCTGGTTTAATTCCGTGGTGGTCGCGCCGCAGTTCGATCAATCCCGCAAAAATAAAATATTACCGCTGCACGGCGTGGTCAGTCCGCGTACGGAAAACACCATCGAAACGGGCGTGGGCTATTCCACCGACGTCGGCCCGCGCGTTAAAGCGACCTGGAAAAGGCCCTGGGTAAACTCCTACGGCCACAGCTTTACCACCAGCGCCAATATCTCTGCGCCGGAGCAGCAGCTCGACTTCAGCTATAAAATCCCGCTGCTGAAAAACCCGGTCGAGCAGTATTACCTGCTGCAGGGCGGCCTGAAAAGAACCGACCTGAACGACACCAAATCCGACTCCACCACGCTGGCCGCGTCCCGTTACTGGGAATCCTCTACGGGCTGGCAGCGCGCCATTAATCTGCACTGGAGCCTGGATCACTTTACCCAGGGTAACGTCACCAACACCACCATGCTGATCTATCCCGGCGTCAGCGTTAACCGCACCCGTTCGCGCGGCGGCCTGATGCCCGTGTGGGGCGACTCGCAGCGCTACTCGCTGGATGTCTCCGATACGACCTGGGCCTCGGATATCGATTTCGCCGTGGTGCAGGCGCAAAACGTCTGGATCCGCACGCTGGCGGATAAACATCGCTTCGTGCTGCGCGGCAATCTCGGCTGGATTGAAACCAACGATTTTGAACGCGTGCCGCCTGATTTGCGCTTTTTCGCCGGTGGCGACCGCAGCATTCGCGGCTACAAGTACAAAGGCATTTCGCCGCGCGACGACGATGGCAAGCTGACCGGCGCCTCGAAGCTGGCGACCGGATCGGTGGAATATCAGTACAACGTAACCGGTAAATGGTGGGGCGCGGTGTTTGTGGATTCCGGCGAAGCGGTCAACGACATCAAGCAGAGCAATGTCAAAACCGGCGCCGGTTTCGGCGTGCGCTGGCAGTCGCCGGTTGGGCCGATCAAGCTGGATATCGCCCGTCCGGTCGGCGACAGCGAAGATCGGGACATACAGTTTTATATCGGATTGGGGCCTGAATTATGAGTCGCTGGAAAAAGGTCCTTATTGGCATCCTGATTTTCCTGGTTGTGCTGCTCGGCAGCGTGGCATTTTTAATTGGCACCACCACCGGATTACATCTGGTGCTGAACGGCGCGGCGCGCTGGGTGCCGGGGCTGGACATCAAACAGGTCAGCGGCGGCTGGCGTAACCTGACGTTAAAAGGCGTGCAGTATGAGATGCCTGGCGTGACGGTTAATGCCGGCGAGTTTCATCTGGCCCTGCAGCTGGGCTGCCTGAAAAACAGCGCGTTCTGCGTCAATGACCTTGCACTGCGCGACGTCAGCGTGGTGGTGGACAGCAAAAAGCTGGGGCCGCCCGCGCCGGAAGCGAAAGAGGATGAAGCCTCTTCCGGCGATCTCAGCACGCCGTACCCGATTACGCTGCGCCAGCTGGCGCTGCATAACGTCACGGTAAAAGTAGACGACACGGCGATCTCGCTGGCGGACTTTACCTCTGGCCTCAGCTGGCAGCAGCGCGCGCTGACCTTAACGCCGACCCATATTCAGGGTTTGCTGATTGCGCTGCCGAAGGCGGCCAAAGTGGCCGACGAGCAGGTGGTGCAGCCAAAAGTGCAGCAGCCGCAGGCTAACGAGCCGCCGCTGGGCGAAACGCTGAAGGCGATGTTCGCCAAACCGCTGCTGCCGGATCTGCCTGATTTCAAAATGCCGCTGGATGTAAACGTCCAGCAGATCCTCGGCGAGCAGCTGCGCATTACCGGCGATACCGATATCGCCATCACGCGTCTGCTGGTGAAGGCGCAAACGCAGGATCGCCTGCTGCGTCTGGAAACGCTGGATGTGGATTCGCCGCAGGGTCAGCTCAACGCCAGCGGTCAGGCACAGCTGGCGGATGCCTGGCCGGTGAATTTCAACCTCACCAGCTCGCTTAACGTCGATCCGATCAAAGGCGAGAAGATCAAAATGACCGTCGGCGGCGGCCTGCGTGAGCAGCTGGATCTGGCACTGAACCTTTCCGGCCCCGTGCGGATGCAGCTGAACGCGCAAACGAAGCTGGCCGAAGCGGGCCTGCCGCTGGCGATGACGATGCAAAGCGCGCAGCTGCGCTGGCCGCTGACCGGCGAAACGCAGTATCAGGCCGATAACCTGAACTTCAGCATAAAAGGCAAAGCGACGGACTATGTTATGTCGCTGAAAGCCGCGCTGCGCGGCCAGGCCATTCCGCCCGCCACGCTTACGCTGGACGGCAAGGGTAACGCGGAGCAGTTCTCGCTGGATAAGCTGCGGCTGGCCGCGCTGGAGGGCACCACCGACCTGACGGCGCTGGTGGACTGGAGCAAGGCGATCAGCTGGCGCAGCGAGCTTCAGCTTAACGGCATCAACACCGCCCGGCAGTATCCCGACTGGCCAGCGAAGCTGGAAGGTAAAATCACCACGCGCGGCAGCCTGTACGGCGGCAGCTGGCAAATGCGCGTACCTGAACTGAAGCTGCGCGGCAACGTGAAACAGAATGCGGTTAGCGCTGACGGCTCGCTTTACGGCAACAGCTACAACCAGTGGGATATTCCCGGCATCAAACTGGTGTTGGGCCGTAATAATGTCGATGTTAAAGGCTCGCTCGGCGACAAGCTGTCGCTGGACGCCAATATTGACGCTGAGCATCTGGATAACGCGCTGCCTGGCCTGGGCGGCGTGGCGAAGGGCACCATCAAAGCGCGCGGCGATTTGAAAACCCCGCAGCTGCTGGCTGATTTAACCGCTACCGGCCTCCGCTGGCAGGCGATGAGCATCGCCCGCGTCGCGCTACAGGGCGACGTGAAATCAGGCGAGCAGATCCAGGGCAAGCTGGCGCTGCGCGTGGATCGGCTGAAGCAGGACACGCTGACGGTTAACCGGCTGGATCTGGACGCCAGCGGCGATGAAAAAGCGCACCAGCTGAAGCTGACGGTCAATGGCGATCCGGTTTCCGGCCAGCTCCAGCTGAACGGCAGCTTCGATCGCAGCCAGCAGCGCTGGCGCGGCACGCTGAACAATACCCGCTTCGACACCCCGGTAGGGGAATGGCGCTTAACGCGCGCCATTGCGCTGGACTATCTCAACAGTAGCCAGACGGTCTCGGTTGGCCCGCACTGCTGGCAAAACCCCAACGCTGAACTGTGCGTGCCGCAAACCATCGAAGCCGGCCCGTCCGGCCATGCGAAGGTGACGCTCAACCGTTTCGATCTGGCGATGGTGAAACCTTTCCTGACGGATGAAACCAAACTCAGCGGTGTCTTCAGCGGCGATGCCGACGTCAGCTGGACAGCAGACGGCGGTTTGCCGCAGGGCCGCGTCTCGCTGAAAGGCAACGGCGTGAAGGTCGCGCAGGATGTGGACGGCAATACGCTGCCCGTAGCCTTTGATACGCTGAACCTGAACGCGGCGCTGCGTAACGGTCGCGCCCAGCTCGACTGGCTGATCCGCATCGCTAAAAACGGCCAGCTGGATGGCAACGTGCAGATCGCCGATCCGCAGAACAAACGCGGGCTTTCCGGCAACGTTAATATTAAAAACATCGATCTGACGCTGCTCAATCCGGCGCTGATGCAGGGCGAAAAAGTGGCCGGCGTGCTTAACAGCGCGCTGCGCCTGGGCGGCAGCCTGCAAAAACCGCAGGTCTTTGGTCAACTGGGGCTGAAAAACGTCGATGTTCAGGGCAGCTTTATGCCGGTCGATCTGACCTCAGCCAATCTGAACATGGTCTTTAACGGCATGAGTTCTACCCTACAGGGTCTGATCGAGACGTCTCAGGGGCAGCTGGCGCTCAGCGGCGACGCGGACTGGGCGCAGCTGGACGCCTGGCGGGCGCGTATTGCGGCGAAGGGCAGCAAAATCCGCGTGACGGTGCCGCCGATGATCCGCATGGACGTTTCGCCGGATCTGGAGTTTGAAGCCACGCCGCAGGCGTTTAACCTGAACGGCCGCGTCGATATTCCCTGGGCGCGCGTGACCGTCCAGGAAGTGCCGGAAAGCGCCGTTGGCGTCTCGTCGGATGAAGTGCTGCTGGATGAAAACCTCAAGCCGATTGCGCCGAAAAGCACCTCGATTCCGATCAACAGCAACCTGGTTATTCACGTCGGTAACGACGTGCGTCTGAGCGCCTTTGGGCTGAAAGCGAAGCTGAACGGCGATCTGAAGCTGGCGCAGGATAAACGCGGGCTGGGGCTGAACGGCCAGATCAACATTCCTTCCGGGCGTTTCCATGCCTACGGTCAGGATCTGATCGTGCGTAAAGGCGAGCTGCAATTCTCTGGCCCGGCCAACCAGCCTTACCTCAACATCGAGGCTATCCGCAACCCGGAAGCCACGGAAAATGACGTCACAGCAGGCGTGCGCGTTACCGGTCTGGCCGACGAGCCGAAGGCGGAAGTCTTCTCCGATCCGGCTATGTCGCAGCAGGAAGCGCTCTCTTATCTGCTGCGTGGACAGGGTCTGGACGCGACCGGCAGCGACAGCAGCGCATTAACCTCGGCGCTGGTGGGATTAGGGCTTGCACAAAGTGGGCAGGTTGTGGGTAAAATCGGGGAGACTTTCGGCGTAAGTAATCTCGCGCTGGACACGGCGGGCGTCGGCGACAGCCAGCAGGTTCAGGTCAGCGGTTACGTGCTGCCGGGTCTACAGGTAAAATATGGTGTTGGCATATTTGATTCACTGGCGACCTTAACCTTACGTTATCGCCTGATGCCCAAACTTTATTTGGAAGCGGTGTCTGGTGTAGACCAGGCGCTTGATGTGCTCTATCAGTTTGAGTTCTAGCAATGCGAATAATTGTCTACGGCAGCCTGAGACGCAAGCAAGGCAACAGTCACTGGATGACCAACGGGCAGTGGCTGGGCGATCATCAGATCGACGGCTACGAGCTATATAATCTGGGTCTCTACCCCGGCGTCGTCGCGGGTAGCGGGCAGGTTTACTGCGAGGTCTACCGGGTGGACGCCTCCACGCTGGGCGAGCTGGACGCGCTCAGAACCAAAGGCGGAGAGTATAAGCGCGAGCTGATGCCGACGCCTTACGGCAGCGCATGGCTGTACGTTTATCAGCGTTCGGTAGAGGGCAAGCAGCGGATAGCCAGCGGAGACTGGCTGCTGCGGGATAACCAGGATCCTGCCTGACACGCGTGACATAAATAAAAACACCGCTCACTGAGCGGTGTTTTTTTATCTACTGTCCGGGCGGCGGTTTACTTCTTCGCGCGCTCGAAAGAGGAGATGATTTCAGCTTTCGCCGCTTCAGCGTTGTCCCAGCCTTCCACTTTCACCCATTTGCCTTTCTCCAGCGCTTTATACTGCTCGAAGAAGTGGGTGATCTGCGCACGCAGCAGTTCCGGCAGGTCGTTCACATCTTTGATGTGATCGTACTCTTTGGTCAGCTTGGTGTGCGGAACCGCAACCAGCTTGGCGTCTTCGCCAGACTCGTCGGTCATTTTCAGCACGCCAACCGGACGGCAGCGGATCACTGAGCCTGGCTGCAGTGGGTATGGCGTCGGCACCAGCACGTCTACCGGGTCACCGTCCAGAGACAGCGTGTGGTTGATGTAACCGTAGTTGCACGGATAGAACATCGCGGTAGACATGAAACGGTCAACAAACAGCGTGCCGGAGTCTTTATCTACTTCATATTTGATCGGATCGGCATTGGCCGGGATTTCAATAACAACGTAGATATCTTCTGGCAGATCTTTACCCGCTGGAACCTGGTTTAAACTCATGGTGAATTCCTTTAATCGTCTTAAATCAAGTGACGCTCATTATAGCCAACTGGATATGAAAGTATGCCCCCTTTTTGGGCTTTCAGAATGCTCCAGTACGCTGGCCGATTATTTAACGTGCTGGCAAAGCGCACGCAAAAAAAACAGGGCGATCCGAAGATCGCCCTGTCTGCATAGCCGTCGGCCTTAAGCGTCCGGATATTCGCGCAGGAAACGCTCGGTGTCGTCAACCATATCGGTGTTGCCGACAAAGAACGGCGAGCGCTGATGCAGGGTTTCCGGCACCAGATCCAGAATGCGGTTTTTGCCGTCGCTGGCCTTGCCGCCGGCCTGTTCGGCCAGAAACGCCATCGGGTTGCACTCATACAGCAGGCGCAGCTTGCCCTGTGGGTGGCTGGCGGTGCTTGGATAGAGATAGATGCCGCCTTTCAGCAGGTTGCGGTGGAAATCCGCCACCAGCGAGCCGATATAGCGCGAGGTATAAGGGCGATGGGTCAGCTGATCTTCTTCCTGGCAGAACTTCAGGTATTTCTTCACGCCCTGCGGGAAACGGATGTAGTTGCCTTCGTTAATGGAATAGGTGTAGCCCTTTTCCGGGAAAGCCATTTTTTCCGCGCTGAGGCAGAAAACGCCCAGCGAAGGATCGTAGGTGAAAGCGTGTACGCCACAGCCGGTGGTGTAAACCAGCATGGTAGAGGAACCGTAGACGACATAGCCCGCGGCAACCTGCTGGCTGCCCGGCTGCAGGAAATCTTCTTCCGTTACCGGCGTGCCTGGCGGCGTGATGCGGCGGTAGATAGAGAAAATTGTGCCGACGGAAACGTTAACGTCGATGTTGGAAGAGCCGTCCAGCGGATCCATCAACACCACGTATTTACCGTTCTCAACGCCTTCGAAAATAACGATTTCATCTTCTTCTTCAGAAGCGATACCGGCTACGATACCGCGTGCTTTCAGCGCGGCCTTGAGTTTTTCGTTGGCAAACAGATCGAGCTTCATCTGCTGTTCGCCCTGCACGTTTTCCACGCCGCTGGCGCCCAGAATATCGACCAGCCCCGCTTTGTTGATGTCACGGTGAATGATTTTTGCGCCCAGCTTGATAGCTGAAATCAGCGCCGTCAGTTCACCTGTGGCGTGAGGAAAGTCGTGTTGCTTCTCGACGATAAATTCGCCTAACGTTTTCATAACACAATCCCTGAATCTGCGGTTGAACAGCAGCCTGCGATACAAACTGCCAACGTATGTCGAGGCAGTTTAGCCGAATGAGGGCTAAAGAACATAGGGCAAATTCCGTTTCTTCCGCACGATGAGGACGCTACACTGTGCACCGACCCTTTCAGTAAACGGACCTTTTATGCGTATTCACATCCTCGGTATCTGCGGCACATTCATGGGCGGTCTGGCAATGCTGGCCCGATCGTTGGGTCATGAAGTGACCGGTTCCGATGCCAACATTTATCCGCCGATGAGCACGCTTTTAGAAAAGCAAGGCATTGATTTAATTCAGGGATATGATGCTTCCCAGCTCGATCCCGCGCCCGACTTAGTGATCATCGGCAACGCCATGACGCGCGGCAACGCCTGTGTGGAAGCGGTGCTGGAACGGAATATTCCTTACCTCTCCGGCCCGCAATGGCTGCACGATTTCGTCCTGCGCGACCGCTGGGTGATTGCGGTTGCCGGAACGCACGGAAAAACCACTACGGCGGGCATGACCGCGTGGATCCTGCAGGCGTGCGGGCTGGAGCCGGGCTTTGTCATCGGCGGCGTGCCGGGTAACTTCGACGTTTCCGCAACTTTAGGAAAAAGCCCATTCTTCGTGATTGAGGCGGATGAATATGACTGCGCGTTCTTCGATAAGCGCTCAAAGTTCGTGCATTACTGCCCGCGCACGCTGATCCTGAATAACCTTGAGTTCGACCATGCGGATATTTTCGATGATTTAAAAGCGATCCAGCGGCAGTTCCATCATCTGGTGCGCATCGTGCCGGGTCAGGGACGGATTATCGTGCCGGAGCAGGACAGCAACCTGAAGCAGGTGATAGCGATGGGCTGCTGGAGCGAGCAGGAAAGCACCGGCGAAAACGGCCGCTGGCAGGCGAAAAAGCTGACGCCGGACGCCTCGCATTGGGAAGTCTGGCTGGACGGCGAGCGCGTGGCGGAAGTGAACTGGTCGCTGGTGGGCGAGCACAACATGCATAACGGCCTGATGGCCATTGCCGCTGCACGCCACGTAGGCGTGAAGCCGGAAGATGCCGGTAAGGCGCTGGACGACTTTATCAACGCCCGCCGTCGCCTGGAACTGCGCGGCGAAGCCAATGGCATTAAGGTTTACGATGATTTTGCGCATCATCCTACCGCCATTCTGGCGACCATGACCGCGCTGCGCAGCAAGGTAGGCGGCAGAGCGCGTATCCTGGCGGTGCTGGAGCCACGCTCCAACACCATGAAAATGGGCATCAGCAAAGACGATTTAGCGCCTGCGCTGGGCCGGGCCGATGAAGTGTTTTTGCTGCAGCCGCACCATATTCCGTGGCAGGTCGCCGAAGTGGCAGAGGCGTGCGTACAGCCCGCTCACTGGAGCGCGGACGTGGATACGCTGGTAGAGATGATTGCTAAAACGGCGCAGCCGGGCGACTACATCCTGGTGATGAGCAACGGGGGATTTGGCGGCATTCATCAGAAGCTGCTGGATCGGCTGGCGTAACGGGCCAGCCAGTCGGCGCTGCGGGCAAGCAAACCCGCAGCGTTTTCAGGAGGCTTCGGCCAGCTCGCGCAGATACTGGAAGATCTGGCGGGAAGCTTTCGGCGGCTTATTGGCCGCTTTTTCTTTCTGGGCGTTGCGGATCATCGAGCGCAGCTGCTGACGATCGGCGTTCGGATAAAGCTGTAAAACGTCCGCCATCGCGTCATCGCCTTCGGCAACCAGACGATCGCGCAGCATCTCCAGCTTATGGAACAGCGCAACCTGCTGGTTGTGACGGTTCTTCAGCTTGTCCAGCGCCTGCCGGATAGGATCTTCGTCGCGCGAGCGCAGCATTTTGCCAATCAGCTGCAGCTGACGGCGGCGTCCCTCTTTCTTGATCTTCTGAGCCAGCTCGATGGCGGCGCGCAGATCTTCATCCAGCGGGATTTTATCCAGCGAGTTACCGCTCAGTTCTACCAGCTCGGCGCCCAGGCGCTTCAGCTCTTCGGCATCACGTTTAATTTCACTTTTACTGACCCAGATAATTTCATCATCTTCTTCTTCGTTATCTGGTACATCATCGAGCCAGTCGTCAGGCTGTTTGGTCATGGGAGGCTCCCTAAAAAAGAGGCTAATGCTATCAGGAAACTCAGGCTACTGCGAAATTGTTCGCTGAGTCTGTTAGACTCAGGTAAACCTGAAACCCTGAAGAGTCCGGAAATCTGGTGGCGTATACCCAGAAAAGCCCTCTGTTAATTATATGGTAGGTCGATGAAATTACTCTCCCAAGTTGCAGAACAGCGTAAAACCCTCGAAGAGGCGGTCGCAACAGCACTCGAGCTGGCCAAAGCCAGCACCGATGGGGCGGAAGTCGCCGTCACCAGAACCACGGGGATCGGCGTCAGCACCCGCTACGGCGAAGTAGAAAACGTTGAATTTAACAGCGACGGCGCTTTAGGCATTACCGTTTATCATCAGAATCGCAAAGGCAGCGCGTCTTCGACCGATCTCAGCCCGGACGCCATCGCGCGTACCGTGCAGGCGGCTGTCGATATCGCCCGCTATACCTCCGCCGATCCTTATGCGGGCGTGGCGGATCGCGATCTACTGGCTTTTGATGCGCCGGATCTGGATCTTTTCCATCCCACCGATCTTGATCCTGACAGAGCGATCGAGATGGCGGCGCGGGCCGAGCAGGCTGCGCTCAAAGCCGACAAGCGTATTACCAATACCGAAGGCGGCAGCTTCAACAGCCATATCGGCATGAAGGTCTTCGGCAACAGCCACGGCATGATCCAGGGCTACTCATCCAGCCGCCATTCGATTTCAGCCAGCGTTATTGCCGAAGCTAACGGCGATATGGAGCGCGATTACGCCTACACCATCGGCCGCGCTATCGAAGACCTGAAGTCGCCGGAGTGGGTCGGCGAAGAGTGCGCCCGCCGCACGCTGTCGCGCCTCTCGCCGCGCAAGCTCGCCACCATGAAAGCGCCGGTTATTTTTGCGGCGGAAGTGGCGACCGGCCTGTTTGGCCATCTGGTCGGCGCGATCAGCGGCGGCAGCGTCTACCGCAAATCCACTTTCCTGCTGGATGCGATGGGCAAACAGATCCTGCCGGAATGGCTGACCATCCAGGAGCAGCCACACCTGCGTAAGGGCCTGGCCTCTACGCCGTTCGACAGCGAAGGCGTGCGTACCGAACAGCGCGACATCATCAAAGACGGCGTGCTGCAAACCTGGCTGCTGACCAGCTACTCGGCGCGCAAGCTGGGCCTGAAAAGCACCGGCCATGCGGGCGGCATCCATAACTGGCGCATCAACGGTCAGGGCGACAGCTTCGACCAGCTGCTGAAAAAAATGGGCACCGGCCTTGTAGTGACGGAACTGATGGGCCAGGGCGTTAGCGGCATCACCGGCGACTACTCGCGCGGCGCGGCCGGTTTCTGGGTCGAAAACGGCGAAATTCAGTATCCGGTAAGCGAAATCACTATCGCAGGCAACCTGAAGGACATGTGGCGCAATATGGTCACGGTGGGCAGCGATATCGAAACTCGCAGCAATATTCAGTGCGGCTCCGTGCTGATCCCGGAAATGAAAATCGCCGGACAATAATTCTGGTGGCTTATGTAAGGGAGGCGCAGACTGCGCCTCCCTTTACTTCCCAGCCTGCTACTGATGGTGATGAGTTCTGCCCTGTAAAACCTTAAAATGAAAAGATCTCCGCCACAGTGAGATTTCTGCATGGATTAATATTTGCTTTGGAGGGCTTTAATGAATTTTGATGCTGAAACCGTAAATAAATGCACAAAAAGTGATAGCTATCGTAACTATCAATTTAGAAATCCCGCCAGGCAAAGAATACCAACCATAAAACCTACACTAGCGCCGCTATATAAATATAGAGGCGATGAAATCGCCGGTAAAATAGAAAAAATTAGATAACCTTCCTCATATAGCCTTCACAACCCCGTCGGTTGCCAGGGTTCATGATGCGTAAGTGGCATGCGTAGAAATCCCACCTTGAATCGATAATACGCCAAGTTTATGCAAAATCAATTCTTTTTTGATTGAGGTTATAAGAGGCCTAAATTTTTTGCTGCCGCTATAGAAACGCTTAAGCGATATCTGTTAAGTAATCTTGCTAAGAGGCTTTATAACATGTGAGGTAAACAAGGAGAGTAACAATGGCATGGACGTATAATGTAATGATGAAGACCTTTAAGCGTAACGGGGAATACAAGTTCAGCGCGCTTTATGCTGGTGCTCCGGGCTATAAAGATAATCCTGAGTATGAATGTCTGCGCGATAGAGGCCCGTTGCCCAGAGGTAAATACCGGATCACAGGCGTTCCATTCACACATAAAAAAGCGGGTCGATTCACGCTTCGCCTTGAGCCAGATAAAGGCAACAATATGTGTAATCGGAGTGGTTTTCTAATTCATGGAGAAAGTCAAACGCATCCAGGCGAAGCCTCAAATGGCTGCATCATACTGGATCCAAGGTTCCGTAAAGCAATTTGGGATTCAAAGGATAAGGAGATTATTGTTGAATGAGATATTTTCTTCTCCCCTTAATTATTTGCAGCACCTGTACGCTTGCCGCGCCGGTGCTTGATAATAATTGTAAGTCGCCCATATCAGGTACTGCCATAAGAATGATGGATAAAATGCATGAGGAAATGCATATTGACATTAAGAGCATACCACCCGATGGGGTAACCACGGAATTGCTATTCAACGAACCTGTCTCTGATTTGTTATCACAATACTATGCCGAAAAAACCTATAAAACCGATACCCTTTTATCGATAAGCGATAACAAAGAAATATATTCACAGGATAATCCTGTTAACCTCATAATTAAGTTTACTGTTAAAGATAAGGAGGGAAAAGAGGATATTTTCCTTGTCTCTACCATTGCGAATGATTATGAGTGTAATATAGAATTTAACGGTTATTTGATTGTCAAGCGTGAATTCTGATTTTGCCCCTGTGTCAGCGCGCAGGGGCTTCTCACTATCTGGGAATTTACTTTATGTCTGTTTTATTTCTTAAATAGAGCTAATCTTTCTTTTTTTATTTAAATAATGATTTCGTTCTCCACTACCATAAGCAATTCCTATGGTTTCCATCAGGATAGCCGCTGCGATCGCCGTTATCGGCCGATCAGGCAGACATTTTTTCTGTCGTACTGTGATTTACCTTCCACTTTTGCTCTTCTGTTAAGTGAAATAACCATTTTGTGAAGGATTTCCCTGGCTTCGCGCTTATTTCCACTTTGAAACGGAAAAATGCGGTCTACAAAATCGCTACCTCCGGCGCTACTTTATTTCTCTCGCGAATAAATTCGGTTTACAGCCGAACCAAAACGGAAAATAAGGGGCGTTGCGTGAAAGACGGAGCAGTGGCGGTAAAAGAAACCGACGAGCAACAGGCGGTTCAGGCGCTTGCCGACAAAGTGATGATGCAAATCAGCGAGCTGTTTGCTGCCAAAAATATTTATCCTGATGCCGTTCAGCAAAAAATGCTGGCTTCGCACGTGCGGGCAATGGCTTCGCGCTCGCTAACGGGCGAACCGCTGCCGGAAGTCGAGGCTGAACTGTTTGATGAGATCTCGCCGGGATCCATGTTGCTGGCCCAGCAGGTGGTGGATCTCTTTGGCAACTTGCCCCAGGAAGAAGCCTGGCTGCTCTCCGTTCACGTTGAAGTCGCAAAAGAAAACCAACCGTAAATTTACCAGCCGGAGAAAATGCTTATGTCACAAGTCATTGTTGTTATTGGCGATCGTTTAGGGAAAGGCCAGAAAGTCGCGGCAGGCGTCGAGAAAGCGGGCGGGAAGGCCGTGGTGGTGCCGGGCGTGGCGGCGGACATGAGGCTGGGCGACGTCATGAAAGCGGAAAATGCCACTTTCGGTATCTCTTTTTGCGGCAGCGGCGGCGCAGGCGCTATTACCGCGCAAACCAAACACGGCTACAAAGCGAAATATGGCATGCGCTCTGTAGAAGAGGGCGTAACCGCCATCAATGAGGGCGCGAACGTGCTCGGCTTTGGCTTTATGGACAAAGAAGAGCTGGGCGAACGCCTGGTGCAGGCCTGGAACAAGAAGCACGGTGCCTGACCGATGAAGGAGCAATTTACCACAGCGGTAAAGGTCAGCGGCAAAGGCAACAGCAAAGAGAAAGCGTTCGCCGATGCGCTGAGCCGTGTGCAGAGCACGCTGCTAAAGACGACCGGTAAGGTGCTGCTGCGCATTGAGCCGCAGGAGGTCAGGGTGGTGCTGGCGCGGGAAAGCGTCAGGAAAGAACGCTTTTTGTTTTTCTTTCTGGCGAGGGAGCGGCGGAGTTACAGCATCGAACTGGAAATTACCGTCAGCGTGAACGCTATCGATGTCGACAAAATCGATTTCCTCACGCGCTAGCCGGGCAAACATAACTTAAAAACGTTGGCGCAAGCCTGCAAGGAAAGTGTGATGTTTTTAATTATCCTTTTTAAATCTCTTATTATCGGCGGCCTGGTCGGAGTAGGCGTTGGCGCTGGCGCCGCGCGTATGTTTCATGCGCCGGCGACTCAGGGCATGGGCGCCTTTCGCACGCTGGGTGAACTCAACTCCTGTGAAGGCGATCCCGCCTCTCACTTCTCGTTTGGTCTGGGTTTCTTCTTTAACGCCTGGGCTTCTTCCGTTGCCGCAGGCTCGTTTACCCAGGACGTCGACCACCGCATTATCCCGAACTGGGGCGCGGCGGCGCTGATGATCCGAAACCGCAACCTGGCAGAAACGCTGCACGATCCGAAAAAAATGGCCATCGCCTGCGGCCTGATCGGCATGGTGGTGGTCGCCTTTCTGAATTCTACCGCTTCGGCCGTGCCGGCGGCGCTCCAGATCACCGCCGTTAAGGTGCTGGTGCCTGCGGCTAACCTGCTGGTCAATACCGTGATGCCGGTAATCTTCTGGCTGGCGGCAATCGATGCCGGTAAAAAATCGGGATTCTGGGCCACCATCTTCGGCGGCCTGGCGCAGCTGATTATGGGCAATGCGGTGCCGGGACTGGTGCTGGGCATTTTGATCGGCAAGGGCGTTGAGGAGAGCGGCTGGCATCGCGTCACCAAAGTGATGATGTTCGCCATCGTGCTGCTGTTTGTCCTGAGTGGCTTCTTCCGCGGCTTCGATATGAAAATGCTGGAATCTTTCCGGCTGGGCGTGCCGGACTGGCTGTCGATGTTCCATAACGCGCTGAGCGGAAAATAAGGAGAGGAAAATGGAAGCAAAAAGCGGTTTCTGGTGTGCCGACTGGTCTTTCCCGATCTTTGTCGGCCTGCTTTCCGCCGGCGTGTTCGCCGGAACGCATATGTATTACGTCTATGGGCTGGGCGCGTTTAACGAGGTCGCCTTTGTCTCTATGCTGCGCGCGGGTATGGAAACCGGCGTTTATGGCGCGGTGGCGGCCTTTGGCGCGAGCTTTCTGTTCGCCCGTATTATCGAAGGGTCGCTGGTGGGCATCCTGGATATTGGCGGCGCCATCCAGACGGGCGTCGGCCTTGGCGTGCCGGCGCTGCTGTTGGGCGCCGGGTTTATCTTCCCCGTGGCCAACTTTGCCGCCTCGCTGCTGACCGGCCTGATCCTGGGCCTGGCGATCGGCTACCTCATTATTCTGGCGCGCAGGTTCACCATCAATAACAGCGATTCAACCTATGGCGCCGACGTCATGATGGGCGCGGGCAACGCGTCCGGGCGTTTCCTCGGGCCGCTAATTATTCTCTCGGCTATGGCCGCCTCCATTCCCATCGGTCTGGGTTCGCTCATCGGCGCGCTGCTGTTTTATCTCTGGAACAAGCCTATTACAGGCGGCGCCATTCTGGGCGCGATGCTGCTGGGCGCATTTTTCCCGGTGGCACTCTAGCCCGATCGCCAGGGCTCAGCGGCGCTGGCGACCGCTTTTGCAGACGGAGGAGTTTGCCATGTTTGATTTTATTGTGCGCCGGGCGCGCCTGGCGGACGGCGGGCTGACCGATATCGCCGTACACAACGGAAAAATTGCCGCGCTGGGCGAGGTCAGCGGCCAGGCCACGCGCGAGTACGATTTGGCCGGGCGTTTTTACCTGAGCGCCGGATGGATCGATTCGCACGTACACTGCTATCCCAATTCGCCGATTTATCACGACGAAGCGGACTGCATCGGCGTCGCTACCGGCGTGACGACCGTCGTGGATGCGGGCAGCACCGGCGCGGACGATGTTGACGAGTTCTGTCGTTTAACCCGCAGCGCCCGCACGCAGGTTTACGCCTTGCTGAATATCGCGCGCACCGGCATCGTAACGCAAAACGAGCTGGCGGATATGACGCAAATCGACCGTGTCGGCGTGCGTGAGGCGGTGCAGCGTTTGCCAGGGTTTATTCTTGGCATCAAGGCGCGCATCAGCAGCAGCGTGGTAGGTAAAAACGGCGTGCAGCCGCTGATCCGTGCCAAAGCGATCCAGCAGGAAAACGGCGGGCTGCCGCTGATGGTGCATATTGGCAATAACCCGCCCGATCTGGATGAAATAACCGATCTGTTGGACAGCGGCGACATCATCACCCACTGCTATAACGGCAAGCCCAACCGCATCCTGACGCCTGCCGGTCAGCTGCGCGCCTCCGTTCATCGTGCTTTGGAGCGCGGCGTGCGGCTGGATGTGGGGCACGGCACGGCCAGCTTCAGCTTCGACGTGGCGCGCGTGGCTATCGCGCAGGGCATTCTGCCGCAAACCATCAGCTCGGATATTTACTGTCGCAACCGCCTTAACGGGCCGGTGCATTCGCTGGCGCACGTGATGGCGAAATTCTTCAGCGTAGGCATGACCCTGCCGCAAATTATTGACTGCGTGACCACCAACGCGGCTGACGGCCTGCGGCTATCGCAGAAGGGACGGCTGGAGGTGGGCTATGACGCCGATCTGACTGTTTTCGACGTGCAGGATGCGTCCTGCGTGTTTACCGATTCCGAAGGCCAGTCGGCCACGGGCGAAAAGCAGCTGGTGCCGCTGGCCGCCGTGGTGGCTGGCCGCTGGTTTGTTACCGAAGAAGGGAAAAAGCATCATGTCTTCGATTTATGAGAAATATGGCTTAAAACAGGTCATTAACGCTTCGGGCCGCATGACCATTCTGGGCGTCTCTACCCCTGCCGCCGACGTGGTGGACACGGTAAAGTACGGCCTTAACCACTATTTTGAAATGAACGATCTGGTTGATAAAACCGGCGCTTATATCGCCAGCCTGCTCGGCTGTGAGGATGCGGTGGTGGTTTCCTGCGCGTCGGCGGGCATCGCGCAATCCGTGGCGGCGGTCATCGTCAAAGATGACGACTGGCTGCTGGAAAACCTACACGCCGCGCCGCTGATTGTTCCTCACCATATCGTGATGCCGAAAGGCCATAACGTTAATTACGGCGCGCCCGTCGGCACTATGGTCGCGCTGGGCGGCGGGCGTCTGGTAGAAGCAGGCTACGCCAACGAATGCTCCGCCGCGCAGCTTTCCGCCGCCGTGACGCCGCAAACGGCGGCCATTCTTTATATCAAATCGCATCACTGCGTGCAGAAAAGCCACCTTAGCGTCGAACAGGCGGCCGCCGTTGCGCGCCAGCATAATCTGCCGCTGATTGTCGATGCGGCGGCGGAAGAAGATATACAGCGCTACTACCAGGGCGGCGCGGATCTGGTGATCTACAGCGGCGCGAAGGCTATCGAAGGCCCTACGAGCGGGCTGGTGATGGGGCGCAAAAAATACGTTGAGTGGGTGAAGCGCCAGTCGCAGGGCATCGGCCGGGCAATGAAGGTCGGCAAGGAAGGCATCCTTGGCCTGACGCAGGCGATCGAAAACTATCTGCAACAGCCGAAAATGTCCGGCGCGCAGATGGTCGAGAAGATGACGCCGTTTATCGACAACCTGAACGCGCTGGACGGCATCAGCGCGCGCGTGGTTTGGGATGCCGCCGGACGAGATATCGCCAGGGCAGAAATCCATTTCGACGAGCTTAAGATCGGTCTGACCACGGGCGACGTCGTGCAGAGGTTAAAAACCGGCGAGATAGCGATCTATTTTCGCGGCTATAAAGCCAATGAAGGCATTGTCGAGGTCGACGTGCGCAGCGTCTCGCCAGAGCAGCTGCATACTATTTACATTTCCGTCAGGGCATTATTATCAGGAGGGGAAAAAGCATGACGCTTATGCCAAATTTCTATCGCGATCGCGTTTGTCTGAACGTGCTGGCAGGATCCAAAGAGAACGCCCGCGAGATCTGGCAGGCAGCTGAAGGCCATGTGCTGGTTGGCGTGCTGTCGAAAAACTATGACAGCGTGGCAGGCGCCGTTGCCGATATGCGTGACTACGCGGCGCTGATCGACAATGCGCTCTCCGTTGGGCTGGGGGCGGGCGATCCGAACCAGTCGGCGATGGTCAGCGCTATTGCAGGCCAGCTGCAACCGCAGCACGTGAACCAGGTGTTTACCGGCGTGGCGACCAGCCGCGCGCTGTTGGGCCAGCGCCAGACGGTGGTTAACGGCCTGATTTCGCCGACGGGCAGGCCAGGCATGGTCAAAATTTCCACCGGGCCGCTCAGTTCGCAGGCGCCAGAGGGGATAGTACCGATAGCGACCGCGATTGCGCTGTTGAAGGATATGGGCGGCAGCTCGGTGAAATATTTCCCGATGGGCGGACTGAAGGCGATCGAAGAGTTTCGCGCGGTGGCGAAAGCCTGCGCCGAACAGGATTTCTGGCTGGAGCCGACGGGTGGCATCGACCTGGATAACTATGCCGCCATTCTGCAAATCGCGCTGGAGGCGGGCGTCAGCAAAATCATCCCGCACATTTACAGCTCGATTATTGATAAGGCTTCCGGCAATACTCGTCCGGACGACGTCCGCGCGCTGCTGGCCATGACAAAAAAATTGGTGGGGTAAGCGCGAGCAAGGCCGGGCGATCCCGGCCCGTTTCGTCAACGGAGAGCAACCAAGACAACCACAGGAAACCCGGTGAGATTCCCTAACCAACGCCTTGCAAGACTTTTCGATACGCTGCAAAACGAAACGCTGCCTCAGGACGAGCTGGCGCGCCGTTTTGCGGTATCTACCCGCACCGTACGTACGGACATTACCGCGCTGAATGAGCTGCTGGCCGATCATGGCATCCGCTTTGTGCTGAATCGGGGCGAGGGCTATCGGTTAAAAATTGAAGATGCGCAACGCTACAGCCAGCTGCGGCACCAGTCGCCTTCGTCTTTACGCATTCCCCGCACCTCGGCGGCGCGAGTACATTACCTGTTAACCCGATTTCTCACCTCAGCCTATTCCCTTAAGCTGGAAGATCTGGCCGATGAATGGTTTGTCAGCCGCGCCACGCTGCAAAGCGATATGGCTGAAGTGAGAGAGTGGCTGGCGCGCTATCAGCTGGTGATTGAAACCCGGCCGCGCTACGGCATGAAGCTGTTCGGCAGCGAAATGGCCGTGCGCACCTGCCTGACCGATCTGCTCTACCAGATTGCGCAGGAGGATGCCGACGATCCGCTGCTGCATCTGGAGGTGCTGAACAGCGGCATTCTGGCTACGCTACAGCCGCTGCTGAGCCAGTCGCTGGGGCGTTTTGCCGTCAGGATGACGGATGAGGGTGAGTTTTATCTGCGCCTCTACTGTGCGGTGTCCGTAAGGCGCATCAGCGAAGGCTATCCGCTTTCTGATTTCACGGCTGACGACGTGGATGACGACGTGCGAGGCGCGGCGCGCCATCTGATTGCGCTACTACAGCCGCTCACCGGCAAAGCGTTCTCAGCCGCAGAGGAAGCCTACCTGCGCGTTAATATCGCGGCACGGCGCGTTGAGGCGATTGCGCCGGATGCCATCAGCCCGGACGACGGCGAATCGCTGGTCAATTACATCCTTAGCTACATCAATACTCACTACAACTTTAATCTGCAAAGCGACGGGCAGCTGCGGGCAGATTTGCTGACGCATATTAAAACCATGATCACCCGTGTGCGTTACCAGATCGCTATTCCTAACCCACTGCTGGCGAACATCAAGCAGCACTATCCGATGGCGTGGGACGTGACGCTGGCCGCCGTATCCAGCTGGGGAAAATACACCCCTTATACCATCAGTGAAAACGAGATGGGATTTCTGGTGCTGCATATCGGCGTCGGCCTGGAGCGGCACTATGACGTCGGCTACCGGCGCCATCCGCAGGTGCTGCTGGTGTGCGATACCGGCAATTCCACCGTGCGCATGATCCAGGCGATGCTGATGCGGAAATATCCGCAGATCGTGGTCAACAATATTATTTCGCAGCGCGAGTATGAGCAGCAGCCGGGTATTGAAGAAGATTTTGTTATCTCCACTACGCGCCTGGTCGAGAAACAGAAGCCGGTGGTGGTGATGTCGCCTTTTCCCACGGAATACCAGCTGGAGCAGATTGGCAAACTGGTGCTGGTGGATCGCACCCGGCCTTATATGCTGGAAAAGTTCTTTGACGCCGGCCATTTTCTTGTTATCGACCAGCCCGTAACCCAGGCGGAGCTGTTCCGTATGCTCTGCGATCGGCTGGAAAAAGAGGGCGCGGTCGACCAGACGTTTCACGATTCCGTCGTGGAGCGCGAAGCCATTGTCAGCACGATGTTTGGCGAAGGCATTGCGCTACCGCACTCGCTGGGCCTGCTGGCGAAGAAAAGCGTGGTTTATACCGTGCTGGCGCCGCAGGGCATCGCATGGGGAGACGAAACGGCCTCGGTGATCTTTCTGCTGGCGATCAGCAAAAGCGATTATGAAGAGGCGATGGCGATTTACGATCTGTTCGTGACGTTCCTGCGCGAGCGGGCGATGGCGCGGCTGCGCGACAGCAAGGATTTCGTCAGCTTCAAGGCGGTAGCGATGGATTGCCTGAGTCGGCTATAGCGGGCGACGCGGTATGATAAAAGTGAAAGCCCGGCATTGGCCGGGCTTTTGCTGCTTATTGCAGAATAGTGAACGCGGTGGTGACGTGCTTCACGCCGCTGACCCGGCTGGCGATATCGGCCGCCGCTTTGGCTTCTGCGGTAGTGACCAGACCTAACAGGAACACCTCGCCGTTTTCGGTGGTGACCTTCACGTTAGAAGATTTGACCTGGTCGCTGGAAAGCAGGTTGGAACGCACTTTGGTGGTGATCCAGGTATCGGAAGAGGCCGTGCCAAAGCTGGCCTTCTCGCTGGTGCGGATTTCGTTATAGACCTCGGTTGCGCCATCCACGCCGACGGCGATCTGTTTGGCGCGGTTAGCGACATCGGCGCTCGGCGCCTGGCCGGTCAGCAGCACTTTGCCCTGATAGGCCGTTGCCACGATGTGGGCTTCTTTTTTGATCTGGTCGTCTTTCGCCAGCGCGTTGCTGACGCGTAACTCCAGCGTGCCGTCATCAACCTGGGTGCCCACGGTACGCGGGTCGGTGGCCGTTTTGGTGGCGACCGCCGCGCTGCCGATCACGGCGGCGACGCAGCCCTGTAGCATCAGCGCGGACAGCACGATGGCGGTTGCGGAAATCAGCTTCATCATAGCTCCTTAAACGTCCTGGTGGGGAAACAAGGTGTTATCGATCAAATCGCACAGGCAATTCACGGTTAACATATGCATTTCCTGAATCCTCGCGCTCCGGTGCGAGGGAATACGAATTTCCACGTCCTGTGGACCCAGCAAACCGGCGAGTTCGCCGCCGTCATAGCCGGTCAGCGCGACAATCGTCATATCGCGCGTTACCGCTGCCTCAACGGCCTTCACAATATCACGGCTGTTGCCGCGCGTTGAAATGGCCAGCAGAATATCGCCAGCATGGCCCAGCGCGCGGACCTGCTTGGCGTAGATTTCGTCGTGCAGGCGATCGTTGCCGATTGCCGTCAGCAGCACGTTATCCGCGCTCAGCGCTACCGCAGGCAGGCTGGGGCGCTCGGTTTCGTAACGGTTGATCATACTGGCCGCAAAGTGCTGGGCGTTGGCGCTGGAGGTGCCGTTGCCACAGCTCAGCACTTTATTGCCGTTCAGCAACGACTGGACAATCGTCATCGCCGCGCGCGAAATAGCATCCGGCAGCGCTTCCGCTGCGGCTATCTGCGTCTGAATACTTTCGGTAAAACAAACTTTGATTCTTTCCAGCACGTTTTTCACCTGGCAAGTGGTTGGCGAAATTACTCCGCCGTAAAAGCATCGGACAACCAGTCCGTTCGTGCGCCGGTTATCGCTACCACATCAAAGCGGCAGCGGGCGCTCTCAAGGCTGCTCTGGCGACCGTTCAGCCATAAGGCTGCGGCTTTCAGCAGCTTTTGCTGCTTGCTGCGGGTTACGCTGGCGGCGGCACCGCCGAACCGATCGTTACGGCGATAGCGCACCTCTACGAAAACCCACGTCTCGCCATCACGCATAATCAGGTCGATCTCTCCGACGCGAAAGCGGACGTTAGCCGCGATAAAAGTTAATCCTGCACCTTCCAGCAGGCGGCGGGCCTGTAGCTCATAGCCCGCCCCCGTTTGCTGACGGCTCAGGATGCCGGAACGATTTGTCCCTGGCGATACTGGCTCCATACCAACTTCCTGTTGATGACGCAGTCCTGGGTGGCGCTCAGGTTGCCGGTTTCCCCCTGCAGCCGGAAGCCCGGCAGCTGGCGCACTTCATTGAAGTGATTGGCCAGGGTCCAGGCGTCCACGCCCATGGCATAGAGACGAACCTGAGAGTAATCGTTGTTAAAGTTTTTAGCCGCCTGCTGCATCAGCGCGGGATTAGCGCCCGACAGCAGCGGGATATCGCTGAACTGCACGCCTTCCATCTCCAGACGATAGTCCGGGCCGCTGCCTGCCTGATAGCTGCGCGAGCTGGCATAAATCTGTGCCATATTGCGGCTGCTGACGCGCATGGAGAGGGAAGGCTTGATAAGCGCCATCTCGTCCTGCGTCGCCACGACATACAGCGAATCCACGCTGCCGTCGCCTGCCGCTGGCGTATCCGCCTGCGGCGCCGGAATGGTCAGGCCCGCAATAGTTACGCCCTGCGGCTGAGCAACGATCGGCGTACCGGTCAGACGCAAGCCCGCACCGCTATTAATGCCCTGCTTCAGCTCGCCCTGCGAACCGAACTGCTGTTGTAGCACGGTCGCGCCGCCCAGCTGCTGCCATTCTGCAGCAAATGCTTTGCTGACGCGATCGCCCAACGAGCTGCGCGGCACCAGCAGCAGCGGCGAACGCTTGCCCTGATCCCACATATGATGCGCGGCGTCACGCGCTTCGTCTTCAGGAGAAAGCGCAAAGTAACAAAGATTCGGATGGTTCTGTACCGTCTCCGGCTCGTTAAGCGCCAGGATATTCAACGGCGTTTGTAAGGCAGCTAAACGCTCGACGTTGCTTTTCAGCAGCGGGCCGACCACCAGCGTGGCACCGTCTTTCTGCGCCTGCGCCAGCACCTGATCTATCGGCTGGCTGCTGGTATCGTAGACCTGAACCTGCGCCGAACTGGATGGCGGCGCGGTTTGCGCCACGCTGCCGTTCTGCACGGCAGGCTGAGCGGCGCTATCGCTGTTTTGCGCAGCTGGCTGAGCAGCAGTGCTATCGGTGGCCGGACTGGCTGCTGCTGGCGCGGTGTTGGCATCGACAGGCGTGGCGGTATTGGCGTCAACAGGCGCGGTGCTGGCGGCGGCGGCCTGCGGCTGTGCAGCCGGCTGGGCCAGCGCACCATTGCGTGCGTCGTCAAACCCCTTCTGAATCGCTTTGGCGAAGATCTGCGCCTGGCCGCTTAACGGCAGCAGCAGCGCAATTTTACCGGTCGACGACTGCTGGAAGTTCTGCACCTGGCTCAGCGCCGTTGGCAGCATTTTCGCCGCCGGGTTGTTAGGATAGCGCGTCTGCCAGTCGCTGATGCCCGCTTTCAGCATCGTGGGATCGCTGACGTTGGCCTTATAGACGTTGAGCAGATCCAGCCAGCCCTGTAGCGTGTTTTCATCGGCGTTGATCACCAGGCCGTTGGCCTGCTCTGGCGTCATCTGGCTCAGCGCCAGCCAGGTTGCATCAATATTTTTCTGCTTATCGGCTGGCGAGCTCAGCAGCGGTTCCTGCGCAATATAAGCGCGCAGCTGCGTTAATCCCTGGCTGCCGGCAATTTGCAGCTGGTAGTAACGGGCCTGCTGCTCCTTCGACAGGGAGGCGGCATCAATCTGCTGCAAAAGCTGCGCCGCGCCGGCCGCATCCTTCTGCATCACCTTGAGCTGCGCCTGTAGCAGCAGCGATTCCTGATGCTGGACATCATTCAGCTGCTGCGGCAGGTTGGCCAGCTGGTCGCTGGCCTGAGGAATTTTTCCTTCGTTCAGCAGCGCCCGGATTGCGAGTAATTGCCAGTCAACCTTGTTATCATCTGAACTTTGCTGCATTTGCTGCAAATAAGAGTCGGAAGTGCCTGTCGCGGTGCCCTGCACGTTGACCGTCGGCGCCTGTGGGCCCTGGCCGGAACAACCGGCAAAAATCAGGGCCGCCAGCAGCAGAGGCACGCAGCGTCCTGCTTTGTTATGAATGACTTTCGAAGGAAGCATACTGTATCCAGTTATGTTTTTTTCAAGATGCTCAATATTAAATCGGCAATTCGGATCAAACAATGAAACAACGCGAAGAGATTTCGGCCAGCACGCTCTACATCGTTCCCACACCGATTGGTAACCTGGGCGATATTACCCAGCGTGCGCTCTCGGTGCTTGCCAGCGTCGACCTGATCGCAGCGGAAGATACACGTCATACCGGGCTGTTGCTACAACATTTCGCCATCAATGCGCGCCTGTTCGCATTACACGATCACAACGAGCAGCAGAAGGCGGAAACGCTGTTGGCAAAGCTTCGGGACGGGCAAAGCATAGCGCTGGTTTCCGATGCCGGCACGCCGTTGATTAACGATCCCGGCTATCATTTGGTTCGTCTTTGCCGGGAAGCGGGCGTAAACGTGGTGCCGTTGCCTGGCGCCTGCGCGGCGATTACAGCATTAAGCGCGGCGGGGTTGCCGTCCGATCGATTCTGTTACGAAGGGTTTCTGCCCGCCAAAAGCAAAGGCCGTTGCGACACGCTGCGCGCGCTGGAGCAGGAATCCCGCACGCTGATTTTTTATGAATCCACCCATCGCCTGCTGGAAAGCTTACAGGATATGGTCAGCGTATGGGGAAGCGAGCGCTACGTAGTCCTGGCGCGGGAAATCACCAAAACCTGGGAATCGATTCACGGCGCGCCGGTGGGCGAGCTGCTGGCCTGGGTTAAAGAAGACGAAAATCGCCGCAAAGGCGAAATGGTGCTGATTGTGGAAGGCTATCAGGCCGTGGAAGACGCGCTGCCGCCGGAAGCGCTGCGCACGCTGGCGCTGTTGCAGCAGGAGCTGCCGCTGAAAAAAGCCGCCGCGCTGACCGCCGAAATTCACGGCGTAAAAAAGAATGCGCTCTATAAGTATGCGCTGGAGCAGCAAGAGGGGTGACAAACCGCGCGGAATGCCCTATTATCCGCGCCGAAGCTGACCAGACAGTCGCCGCTTTGTTGCCGTCCTCCTTCGGGGGAGACAGACAAAGGGGAGGAAAGTCCGGGCTCCATAGGGCAGGGTGCCAGGTAACGCCTGGGGGGCGCAAGCCCACGACCAGTGCAACAGAGAGCAAACCGCCGATGGCCCACTTGTGGGATCAGGTAAGGGTGAAAGGGTGCGGTAAGAGCGCACCGCGCGGCTGGCAACAGTTCGTGGCACGGTAAACTCCACCCGGAGCAAGGCCAAATAGGGGTTCACAAGGTACGGCCCGTACTGAACCCGGGTAGGCTGCTTGAGCCAGTGAGCGATTGCTGGCCTAGATGAATGACTGTCCACGACAGAACCCGGCTTACCGGTCAGCTTCAACATTTTCAGTAAGAAACCCGCTTCGGCGGGTTTTTTGCTTTCTTTTAAGGGCATCAGGTCGCTATCGGGCTGGTGAACAGCCGCAGAGGCAGATCGGAACACGGACACGCCGTAAATACGTCCCTGTAGGCTCGTTTGGCGCGTCCATGCGCCAAAACGGTCCGCTTATCCGCTCAGCCTCTGCCGCCGTGAAACAGCTGGGCTGCTGTAAGAAACACCAGGATGCATCCGCTATTTAGGTTTGTCAGCAGTAAGAAACCCGCTTCGGCGGGTTTTTTGCTTTCTGCGGTGCGGCCTGTTCACAACGCTTTTTGTGAAAGCAAAAGCTTAAAAGCGCGAGTCTTTGCAGCGCGCCGCCATGGCGGAAACCGCCGCGCTGACATCAGGCTCCTTAGCATAATAGAAGGTCACGCTGGATTGCTGACGGCCTGCTGCCGCAATTTCAATCCAGGCCACGTTGTCGTAATTTCTGTCCGTCAGATTATACTTTTCAATACCTTGAGTCAGGCGACCGTCCCGCTCCAGCCGAAGGTGCTGACTCTGCGCCGCAGCAAAAAGACAGTCGGCAACATTGTGTGGATATCCCTTCAGGTAGACCTGTTTCATGTCAGGATGCGTCCCAATGCGCCCTAAATCGACACAGCCAACCAGTAAAAGCACAAACATCACAGCCAGCTTTTTCATTCCCTGCTCCTCGTGTTATCGCTCACCTCTGACAATAGGCCAGAGAAAATCAACGTGCGATTAACGAACGAAATTTACCTGAGGATATAAAATAACTACGGCGCTTTGAAAATTTTAACCGTAAGCGTTAACGCTGAGGAGATAAACGATGAAAAGATCGATACTGGCCACCCATTTAGGGCTGTCTGAAGAAGAGCTGGACGAGATGGATCTGGACCCTGAAGATTTAGACGAGGGAAAAGTAGAAGAAGAGAGCAACACCTTCTTTTTTACCGTGCCGGAAAACACGCCTCAGCATATTTTAGGCAAAAAAGGCTGGTCAATCGGCGAGAGGGTCGCCGTGCCCATCAGCTTATTTGACGTATCAGGCAGCTAAACCCGTCATGCATCGCTGGCGAGTTTTACAGGAGTAGGCAACGGCGACTACTCGGCTAAATCAATCACCAGCGCGCGCGTTGGCGTGGTTGCCGTTATCGTCACGCTCTGCTCTTTTTCGATAAATGCGCCGTCGCCGCAGGCAAGCGTCTGCCGATCCGCTGAAGATGCGGTCACGGTAAAGCCGCCGTGAATTGATTGCAGATAGGCGCGCGAACCACGTAACGGCAGCGTCACATCTTCGCCCGGTTGCAGTCTCAGATGATAAATCCAGGCCTGTTGGCGAAGCTGCAGGCTCTGTTGTGCACCGTCCGGCGAGGCCAGCAGTATGGCGCTCGCGTTAGTCGGGATCGACAGGCATTGAATCGCCGCGTTTTCCCTGTCGGGACAGGCGTCCAGCCAAAGCTGCATACGCGTCAATGGCTTCTCGCCACTGATATTATGCTCGCTGTAGCTGATCCCCGGTTGGGCAGCCAGCAGCAAAGCTTCGCCCGCGCGCGCCACGACATGGTTGCCGTCGCTGTCGCGGTACTCCGCTTCGCCCTGCAGGATCAGATTAACAACATCGACCTTTGGCCAGGTTCTGGGTTGGAAGGAAGCCCCTGGTGTCAGCACTTCCTGATTGAGCACGCGTAAAGAGGCGTAGCCCAGCAGTTGAGGATCAAAATAGTGGCCGAAGGAAAACGTGTATCGCGCCTGGAGCCAGCCGTAATCGGCTTGACCACACTGTTGTACGGTGCGACTGGTAATCATATTTTCCTCCTTATTAACCGGCAAACCGCGTCGGTCATTTATTATGCCGCTATAGTAAGGCGCTGGACGCCAGATTGTTAGCCAGTTAATCTGCTTGCCATATTCAAAAATCCTGAAAGAGAACCGCTATGGCAAAAGATCGCGCTCTGACGCTGGAGGCGCTGCGAGTAATGGATGCTATCGATCGACGCGGCAGCTTTGCGGCGGCGGCAGATGAGCTGGGCCGCGTCCCTTCAGCGCTCAGCTACACCATGCAAAAGCTGGAAGAGGAGCTGGACGTGGTGCTGTTTGACCGCTCCGGACACCGAACTAAGTTTACCAACGTAGGACGCATGCTGCTGGAGCGGGGCCGGATTTTGCTGGAAGCGGCCGATAAGCTGACCACCGATGCGGAAGCGCTGGCGCGGGGCTGGGAAACACAGTTGACTATCGTTACCGAAGCGCTGGTTCCTTGCGAATATCTCTTTCCTTTGATTGATAAACTTGCCGAAAAAGCCAATACGCAAATCGCGCTGGTGACGGAAGTGCTGGCGGGCGCCTGGGAAAGGCTGGAGCAGGGCCGCGCGGATATCGTTATCGCGCCGGATATGCATTTTCGTGCCTCTTCAGAGATCAACACCCGCAAGCTGTACAGCATTATGAGCGTGATCGTCGCCAGCCCGGATCATCCTATCCATCAGGAACCGGAACCGTTATCGGAACCATCACGGGTGAAATATCGGGGTATTGCCGTAGCGGATACGGCGCGCGAGCGCCCGGTACTGACCGTACAGCTACTGGATAAGCAGCAGCGGCTGACCGTCAGTTCAATCGAAGATAAGCGCCGTGCGCTGCTGGCCGGGCTGGGCGTGGCGTCCATGCCGTACCCGATGGTGGAAAAAGATATTGCCGAAGGGCGTCTGCGTGTTGTCAGCCCTGAATACAGCAAAGAGGTCGATATCATTATGGCCTGGCGCCGCGACAGCATGGGCGAAGCCAAATCATGGTGCCTGCGGGAGATCCCTAAGCTGCTGGCGAAGCGTCACGCGCCGCTCAGGGGATAACGCCGGCTAGCGGAAGCGTTCATCGCGCCCGTGCGGCTCGTCCCAGTCGAAAGCCGGGCCGGTCGAGATAACGCCGTAGGGATTGATCGTTTTATGGCTACGGTAATAATGGTGGCGGATATGCGCCAGATCGACCGTTTCAGCGATGCCCGGCAGCTGATAAATTTCTCGTAAAAAGCCGCTCAGGTTCAGATAGTCGCCAATACGGTAGCGATCGCATTTGAAATGCGTCACATAAACCGGATCGAAGCGAACTAAGGTCGTCCACAGACGCAGGTCCGCCTCGGTCAGCCGGTCGCCGGTCAGATAGCGATGCTGCCCCAGCATTTGTTCAAGCCTGTCCAGTGACTGGAAAAGGGCGGTGACCGCCTCGTCATAGGCCGCCTGAGAAGTAGCGAACCCCGCTTTATAGACGCCGTTGTTAACGGTGTCGTAAACCCAGCCGTTCACCTCATCGATTTTGGCGCGTAAGTCCGCCGGATAGTAATCGCCGGCGCGGGCGCCTGCCGCGTCGAATGCGCTGTTAAACATTCGCAAAATATCGGCTGATTCATTACTGACGATAGTCTGCTGCTGCTTGTCCCAAAGTACCGGGACGGTGACCCGGCCGGTATAGTCCTTATCAGCGTGCAAATAAAGTTGATACAGGAATTCGTTCTGATAAAGGCTGTCGCCCGTCGCGCCCGCAAAATCTTCATCAAACGTCCAGCCGTTTTCCAGCATTAGCGGATGGACTACCGACACGGAAATAAGCTTTTCCAGCCCTTTTAGCTGACGCATCAACAGCGTTCGATGCGCCCAGGGGCAGGCAAGCGAAACATAGAGGTGATAGCGATCCGCCTCGGCACGAAAACCAGCTTTGCCGTCTGCGCCGGCAGAGCCGTCGGGCGTTACCCAACTGCGCCAGGCAGAATCAGAACGTTTAAAGCGCCCGCCCGTGGATTTTGTGTCGTACCAGTTATCGTGCCAGACGCCGTCAATAAGCTGTCCCATGTAAACTCCCTGATAATTAAATGATAATAAAAGAATATAACCTGTTATCAGAAAAAAGCTCGTTACTTTCTCCTAAAAATAATTATGCGATAAAATAGAGGGTATCAGGTTGGTTTTTTTAACTTTACTGGATGTAATGCCCCGGCTTTATAATTAAAAGCGCTAATTACATTCTGGTTTTCACCATTAATACAATGCCTGTTTTAAGGCTGCCTTTATTCTGTATTGATTTGGGCCTGTAGATATTTGACTTTTTTTGCTGGCTGTCATTAAAATAGTTCCTCGCCTGTTTTATGGCGTGGGGTTATTAATAAAAAAGGAGAATTTTATGCGTGAATTAAACAGCCAGGAAGTTGACGTCGTCTCAGGTGCCAGCTTCTTTGCCGATTTAGGTAAAAGCATTGGCGCAGCAATTGGAGGCGTGGTAGATCTGGGCACCTCTGCTGGCGGCCTGACAACGGATGCAACCTCGGCGGCGGGTACGCTGGGATCCGGTATCGGCAGCATTCTGGAACTGGATTTCATTAGCGCTATTACGAATATCGGTTCCGGCATCGTCGGTATCGTTAATTTTGGCATCAGCGCTATCTCACAGATCAAAAATAAATCGGCTTAATTAGCGGTCTGGTTCGGAGAGTCACATCTCCTGGTATTATTTTTATACCATACAGAAAAATTAACGTTATAGTCGTCTGGTTAAGAAATTGGTTAATCTTTTAATCAGATACGCTGGCGCTTATTGAAAGCAGGGCATAAAGCCCTGCTTTCATCATTTTTTATTTTTTTCTTTTAATTAAGCGGTCGAGGCTGTATGCGCCAGGGCCGGTAATAAACAGCAGCAGATAACCACCAGAGATACTCATATTTTTCATAAAGTTAATAGAGTTACCGTCCACGCTGAAATTACTGTGAAACACAAATGCGGTAATCAGCGTAAAAATAGCGGTGGAGATAGCGGTAAAGCGCGTCAGGAAGCCAAACAGGATAGCCAGACCGCCGCCGAACTCCAGCAAAATGGTCAGCGGCAGTAAAAAGCCCGGTACGCCCATTGCTTCCATATACTGTTGCGTGCCCGCATAACCGGTAATTTTTCCCCAGCCCGCCACGATAAACAGGACAGGCATCAAAATACGCGCGACCAGAAAGCCGATATCTTCTAATTTTTTCATGTTAATCCCCGATAAATTTTATCTGGCCGGAATAGCTCCTGGCCGCATGAGGCCCGGTTATGACGCTGAATACGCGTTAATTCCCGGTCGTTGCAGAAGATAATATTCGTCAGGAGAGAGGATTGTAAGCGAGTTAAACTGTCAAAGTTCTTCAGAAAAATTGAGTATTCAGGTTCAGCGAGGCCGAACCTGAAAAAGAACAGAAAGCATCAGCGGCCCGGCAGGAAGTTGCGTACCATACGCACCGTACTCCAGATACCCAGGCCGCGCTTGGCCCAGCGGGTAATACGGCGTGGATTACGCACCGACCAGATAGCCGCCAGGCCGCTGCCGACCGCAATATAACGCTTCAGGCTGAGCAGCGTTAGCCAGCCGCGATCGTAACGGGCGGTACTTTCCAGCCAGAATTTCTTTTGGATGCTGAGATCGAGCCGCTGCTGTTGGATCTGACGCAGCAGTTCGGCCTTACGCTCGTCACGCTCGCGGCTCATTAATCGTTCTCCAGTAGCTTACGATCGGATTTCAGTTCTTTACGGGTAGCGCCCAGAAGGGTGGAACGACGAGATTTGGCCAGCGTCCAGAGTCCAAAGAACAGCGCTAATGCAAAAAGCACCGCCGTGGTAATGCCGATAGCCATCAGGCGATACTGTGCATCCACCGCCCAGATAATGAGCACCATCAGGCTCATCAGGCCAAAAGCGGTAAAGAGCATGGTCAGCCCGACCATGATCAACAGCTGGATCAGGTTCGCCTTCTCTTCTTCCAGCTCCACGACGGCCAGCCTGACGCGGGTTTCTACAATCCCGACCAGAGTGGTGACGAGGCGCTGCCCGATGTTGATGACCCCTTTGCCTGGGCCCTGGCTTTGCTGGGAATCTTTCATTGTTATCGACGCGTCAGCAGCACGCCCAGCACTACGCCGATAGCGGCGCCGATGCCCACGCTGGTCCATGGATTTTCGCGCACGTAAACGTCCGCATTATCGGCAACTTCACGCGAAGTTTTGGCGAGGCGATCGCCAGAGTCGCCTAAACGTGCGCGGGTATCTTTCAGCGCGCTCTGTGCTTTGCTACGCAGCTTGTCCAGCTCGTTTTTTGATTTGTCAGTGGTGTTGCTCAGCACTTCTTCCAGCGTATCCGCCAGATTCTTTAATTCCGCACGCAGATGATCGGAAGTGATATCTTTTGACATAACAAACTCCTTTATAATCAGTAATGAGAATCCTGCCTGCCTCAGTAAGGGGCGGCCTGGACTTCCTTCAGTTCACGTTTTGCTTCTGCCAGCTTGCGTTCACGTTTAGCGATTTTCTCTTTATCATCGCCATCCGCTCTCTCCTGGTTCAGCTCTTTTTGCCGCTCTTCCACTTTCTGCTGCAGCTCATCGATCTTTTCCTGATGGCTCGCCTTCAGTTTGTCGTCCGTACAGCCCGCGCGAGCCTCCGTCAACGCCCGCTCCAGACCAGTAACGCGGCGCTGGTTGTCGTGCTGACGGGCTAAATCGATCTCGTGCTGAATGTCCTGCTCTTTTTGCAGGCACAGCGAGTCTGCCGCCTGAGCGAAAGTGGTCAGGGATAAAAGGCTGAGGCCAAGGATCGTGCGGTATTTCATAAAGTGACCTTCCATTGTTTGGGTTCGCTGATACAACCCCGTTAATCCTGTCATGCTTGCCGCTTACGCCGGCCAGTTAAGCATAGTCAGGAAATGCGGAAAGCTCAAAAAGAGAGAAGATTCTTAAGGATAGAGGCCCGGAAGTGGCACTGCCGGGCACGTTTCTTAGCCAATGCTCTGCTTATGCGGGCTGATGCGGCTGAGCCACTCAGAAGATTGTTCGAGCTGAGCGATATCAAAGCCTTCCGGCAGCAGGCGGCGCAGCACTTTCTCGGCGGCGGTACTTTGCTCCTGTGAATCAAATTTAATCACCAGCGTGTTTTTATCCGGCGTGATGCTTTTAATATGGATGCCTTCCGCGTTCAGCCGCTGATAGACATAGAAGCCGTCCGGCACCGTAATACCCTGGCGAGAGGCCCGAATTTGCAGCGCCGTTTCACCGCCAAACAGGGCAGGCAAAAGCGCAATCATTGTCAGCGCAACCGATGCCAGCGCCACCAGGCCCAGTATTCGTTTGCGGGAAGCGTAATTTTTCATCATGAGTTTCCTTTCTCATTCATAGTGCGTTTCTTTTTCCATAAAACATAAAGCGACCCAAACAGGCCGACAACCAATAAAATCAGCGGCAGCATCATCAGGCAAGCCATCAGCTGATCTTCATACCGCTGAAAAAGAGGCGTTCTGCCCAGCGCAAAGCCCAGCACCGTCAGGATCAGTACCCAAAGCAGCCCGCTCACCCAGTTGAAGAACTGAAAGCGCGCGTTGTTTAAGCCCGACAGCCCGGCAATGGTCGGCAGCAGCGTGCGGACAAAAGCGATAAAGCGGCCAATCAACAGGGCCGAAAGCCCGTGGCGATGGAACAAAGCGTGCGCGCGCTGATGGTACTGCGCGGGTAGATGGGCGAGCCAGCGCTGCACCGTGGCCGTATTGCCCAGCCAGCGCCCCTGAATATAGCCTACCCAGCAGCCCAGGCTGGCGGCGGTAGTCAATACCAGCAGCGTAAGCGGAAAATTCATCGTGCCTTTGGCAATCAGCACGCCGACCAGGATCAGCAGGCTGTCGCCCGGCAGGAAAGCGGCAGGAAGCAGGCCATTTTCCAGAAATAAGATCATAAACAGCACTAAATAGATTGCCCAGACCAAGGAGGGATCGGCCAGCATGACATAATCCTGGTGCCAGAGGGCATGGACCAGCGCTTTTAAAATATCCATAAAGTGTCCCTGAATAGCATTTTCGCCATGTTCCGGCAAAGTTCATCACAAATGGTTGTAGTTAGTATGCGTGCGGAACCTGGTCTTAACACGAAAAAAAGAAACATAGGTGAAAATAAACGGCCTGTCGGGCTTGATACACCGGGCCGTCAAATCGTTATGAATGCGGTCTGATCAGCCTGGGCAAAGCCAGCATTACCGTTGTTGTACAGGCGCAATCAGGAGGTGCAAAGGAGTTTTACACAGGCTGACATAATTAGAGGGTTAACTGCAATAATTTCGCCGCCTGGCGGCGGCAAAACCCTTACTTATCGGTCACAGAGATGCCTTTGATGGCGACAACGGGATTTTCAGTAAACATGTAACGATCGATGCTGGGTTCAAAATCGTCTGAAGTGGCTTTAAACAGCATCTGGCGGGTATGTTCAAGGTGCTGCCACATGGCCAGCTTGCTGCCGGCCGGATCTTTACGCATCAAGGCGTTAAGTATGCGATCGTGATCGTCACACCAGCTTTCCATAGCGCTGTCGTCAATGTGTTCATGCAGTTTCAGCCAGTAGGGGTTGTGCAAACGGTGCAGCCACATTTTTTCTACAATAGCGGCCAGCGCGCCGTTTTGCGTGGCGCGGGCAATCTGCACATGGAATTTTAAATCCCATTCTGAATCACGGAAGCGATCTTCTTTTCTGGCCTGCTGCTGGATTTCCATTAACTGCTGAATATCCTGCCGGGTTACCTGAGTGGCGGCAAACTCTGCCACATTGCTTTCAATCAGCTGGCGAGCCTGTAGCAGTTCAAACGGGCCAAAGCTGGCAAATTCTGACTGTTCGTCCGGAACGACGCTGTTTCTCTGGTGTTGTGAGATCACATGGATACCTGAGCCTTTGCGTACCTCAACGTATCCTTCTACTTCCAGCATGATGATCGCTTCACGCACCACAGTGCGGCTGACGCCCATTTCTTCTGCAATAAAGCGTTCAGCCGGTAATTTCTCGCCAACGGCATAAACCCCTTCCTCCAGACGACGTTTAAATTCCGCAGCGAGCTGCTGGTAAAGACGTCGGGATTCGGCCAACACCATAATCTTTCTCCTGCCGCACAATGATGGAATTTGTTATACCACTTCCGCCGGGCGGGAGAAACCCGGACTAGCGCGCGGCGGCCCCGGCCGACCTGACGCTCTGCTGCTTCTGATCGACTGCGGGTTGGTTGCTTAATAATGTCCAGATAGCTACTGCGCCAAGCACATCCATCAGCGCCAGCACGGCGAACAGCGGACTGAATCCCAGCGTGTCCGCCAGGGCGCCGACGATCAACGCAAACAGCGTGCTGGCGCTCCAGGCCGCCATCCCCGTCAGGCCATTGGCGGTCGCCACTTCATTGCGGCCAAACACATCGGAGGAAAGGGTTATTAACGCGCCCGACAGCGCCTGATGAGCAAAGCCGCCTACGCAAAGCAGGGCAATCGCGGTGTAGGGACTGCTAAATAAGCCAATGGTGCCGGGAGCAATCATCAGGAGCGCGCCCATAGTAACCACCAGCTTACGCGAGACGATAAGATTGACACCGAACCAGCGCTGGAACAGCGGCGGTAGATAGCCACCGATGATGCAACCAAGATCGGCGAACAGCATCGGCATCCAGGCGAACAGCGCAATTTCTTTCAGATTGAAGCCGTAGGCCCGAAACATAAACAGGGGGATCCAGGCGTTGAACGTTCCCCATGCGGGCTCAGCCAGAAAGCGCGGTAGCGCGATCCCCCAGAATTGCCTGCTGCGAACAATTTGCCAGGCGCTCATTTTGGTCGCATTGCTGACCTGATGGTGCGCTTCCTGGCCTGAAAGAATGTACCGACGCTCGGTTTCATGCAGTTTTTTATGATCTTTTGGATGCTGATAAAAAATCAGCCAGCATAACGCCCAGATAAAGCTAAGGATGGCGGTAACAATAAAGGCCATCTGCCAGCTGTGCGCCACGATAGCCCAGACAACCAGAGGCGGTGCCAGCATGGCGCCAATGGACGAGCCGACATTAAAATAGCCTACCGCGATAGATCGTTCTTTGGCCGGAAACCATTCGCTGCTGGCTTTTAATCCGGCGGGGATCATCGCTGCCTCTGCCGCGCCTACGGCGGCACGAGCCAGCGCCAGTCCCGTCCAGCTATTGGCCAACGCCGTGGCTCCGCAAAAAATCGCCCAAAGAATGGCAAACAGAGCGTAACCCACTTTCGTTCCCAGCACGTCAAGGATATAACCCGCGACGGGTTGCATCACGGTATAGCAGGCCGAATAGGCGGCGACGATATAGGAGTACTGCTGGGTCGTGATATGCAGCTGTGATTCCAGCGTAGGCGCGGCAACGGCAATCGTATTGCGTGTCAGGTAGCCCAGCACGGTGCCCAGCGTGACCAGACCTATCATATACCAACGCAGTCCTTTGATTTTACGCATAAAATTCTCCCGCTTTTTCTAATCCCTATTGATTTATGGCTTCCTTTTCAACGCGGGACGGCTTGCTGGTTGGCACCCGCACGTTAACTCTCCAACCGCCGTAGTGTCAGGAGGCTGAATGCCGCAACAATAACTTGTCATACAGATTCTAAAGGAGAGAAACGTCACAATTGCAGCCCAGGCGGCTAATGTTTTTTTTAATATCATATTAATCAATAGGTTATTTTTTATCCCGGCAACGCCGTCAGGCGTAAATGGCATTTTTGTGATCGGGGTTGCACAAAATTACGCCGTATCTCAATAATTGGTATGATAACTTTGCAGCAAAGGATGTTGACCACAGGAGAAGGGTATGTCGGGTTTTATGCAGGAAGATTTTTTGCTGTCGGGGGAGTTTGCGCGCCGCTTGTACCATGAGTTTGCGGCCGGGCAGCCCATTTTTGACTACCACTGCCATCTGCCGCCGCAGCAGATTGCCGAGGATTATCGATTCAAAAATCTGTATGACATCTGGCTAAAAGGCGATCATTACAAATGGCGAGCGATGCGGGCGAATGGCGTACCGGAAGCGCTGATTACCGGTAACGGCAGCGATCGTGAGAAGTTTGCCGCCTGGGCCAGCACGGTGCCCGATACTATTGGCAATCCTCTTTACCACTGGACGCATCTTGAGCTGCGTCGACCTTTTGGCATTACGGACACGCTGCTGTCGTCGGAAACGGCGGAAGAAATATGGTCGCGGTGCAACGCGCTGTTGGCACAGGATGCGTTCAGCGCCCGCGGTATCATGCAGCAGATGAATGTGAAAATGGCGGGCACGACCGACGATCCGGTCGACGACCTGCGCTACCATCGCCTGCTCGCTGAAGATGCCAGCTTCACTGTCAAAATATTGCCAGGCTGGCGTCCTGATAAGGCGTTAAATCTGGAGGCTGGCGGCTTCTGTGACTATCTGCAAAAACTGGCTGCGGTTAGCGATACGGATATTGTCCGCTTCGACGATCTCCGTCAGGCACTCAGCCGCCGGCTTGACCATTTTGCCGCTCACGGCTGTAAAATTGCCGACCATGCGCTGGATGTTGTGCTGTATGCCGATGCGGACGAAGCCACGCTGGACGGCATCCTGGCGCGGCGTCTTGCCGGAAAAAGCCCGAACGAGCTGGAGATTGCGCAATTTAAAACGGCGGTGCTGGTATGGCTTGGTGCGCAGTATGCTCAGCGCGGCTGGGTTCAGCAGTATCATATCGGCGCATTGCGTAACGCCAACAGTCGTCAGTTTGCGCGGCTGGGGCCGGACGTGGGCTATGACTCTGTTAACGACGCTCCGATCGCCGTACCGCTGGCGCGTTTGCTGGATGCCCAGCACCGAAAGGATGCGCTGCCAAAAACCATTCTCTACTGCCTGAACCCACGGGATAACGAAGTTATCGCCACGATGGCCGGCAATTTTCAAGGCGAAGGAGCGCCGGGCAAAATGCAGTTCGGTTCCGCGTGGTGGTTCAACGATCAGAAAGACGGCATGACGCGACAGCTGACGCAGCTGGCGCAAATGGGCATGCTCAGCCGTTTCGTTGGCATGTTAACCGACAGCCGCAGCTTTCTCTCCTACACGCGGCATGAATATTTCCGTCGCCTGCTGTGTGAAACCATCGGTGGCTGGGTGGATAACGGTGAAGCACCGGCCGATCTCAATCTGCTGGGCAAAATGGTGGAAAACATCTGTTTTAACAATGCGCGCGACTATTTTGCCGTTGAGCTGTAACCGCCGTCCTGAACCGTTGCGGCTCCGCTACCAGTACGGACAGAAAACGCCCTGGGCGAAACGCAATACCGGGGAAGGAGCGCAATGCCGTACCGGGACTGACCGCAAGGGTAACGGTATTTGTGCCACGACTTATCAGCAAGGGCATACGCCAGCCCCGCTTAGCTGAGGAAAACATTATGCAGCGTTATATCCGGATCGATCCTGAAGATAACGTAGCCGTCGCGCTGGCTGACCTGGCGGAAGGCGAGGCGCTGGAAGCAAACCGGCACGTAATCGTGTTGCAACAGCCTGTCGCGCGTGGGCACAAGTTCGCCCTTTTACCGCTGGCTGTGGATGAGCCGGTTATAAAATATGGCCTGCCTGTTGGGCATGCCACCCAGGCGATCGCCGCAGGGGAAGGGGTCCATTCTCATAACCTCTGTACCAATCTTGGGGACGTAAATGCCTATCGCTATCGGCCGGATTTCGTCACGCTGCCAAAACCGGCTGGCGATCGCGAAGTGCAGATTTACCGCCGCCGTGACGGCAGGCCCGCCATTCGTAACGAACTCTGGCTCCTGCCAACGGTTGGCTGCGTCAACGGTATAGCAAAGCAAATGGTGGCCCGCTTTATGGCAGAAAGCGAGGGCGCGACAGATATTGACGGCGTTTTCCTCTTCACCCATCCGTATGGCTGCTCGCAGCTGGGAGAAGACCATCTCAATACGCGCACCCTGCTGCAAAATATGGTGCGCCATCCAAATGCCGGCGCGGTACTGGTGATAGGTTTGGGCTGCGAAAACAATCAGATCGATGCTTTTCGCGAGACGCTGGGCGAAGTGGATGCCGATCGCGTCGGCTTTATGACGCTACAGCAGCACGATGATGAAGTGGAAGCCGGGCTGGCTCAACTACGTCGCCTGTATAAAGCGATGCGTAACGATCGCCGCGAGGCTGGACGGCTAAGCGAGCTGACGTTTGGCCTGGAATGCGGCGGCTCGGATGGCCTTTCCGGCATTACCGCTAACCCCTTGCTGGGGCGTTTCTCAGACGAGGTGATAGCCAACGGCGGCACCACAGTGCTGACGGAAGTGCCTGAAATGTTTGGCGCCGAACAGACCCTGATGAACCGCTGTCGGGACGAAGCAACCTTTCGCAAAACTGTCGATATGATTAACGATTTCAAGCGTTATTTCCTGCAGCACCACCAGCCCGTTTTTGAAAACCCTTCGCCGGGCAACAAAGCGGGCGGCATCACTACCCTGGAGGAAAAGTCGCTGGGCTGCACGCAGAAAGCGGGTCGGAGCCAGGTGGTGGACGTGCTGAAATATGGCGAGCGCGTACGCAAGCCGGGGCTGAATTTACTCAGCGCGCCGGGCAATGATGCCGTGGCGACCAGCGCGCTGGCGGCGGCGGGCTGTCATATGGTGCTGTTCAGTACCGGCAGGGGCACGCCCTACGGCGGCTTTGTGCCCATCGTTAAGCTGGCGACCAACAGCGAACTGGCGGCGAAGAAACCGCACTGGATCGATTTTGATGCCGGGCCTTTGCTTCAGGGTGTGGAGATGACGACGCTACTGGAAAAATTTATCGATCTGCTGGTGGAAATCGCCTGCGGCCGTCAGACCAGAAACGAGCTGAATGATTTTCGCGAACTGGCGATTTTTAAAAGCGGGGTGACTTTATAGCGGGCGCGTAACGCTGCGCGACAGGGCGAGAAAGCCCACCCGTTCGGCAGGGCAGGATTTCTCGCTGAGCAGGGCGCCATCTTTTGACGGCGCCGCCGGTTAAGCTTCTTGTTCCACCCGACGCTCTTCGGCCATGCAGGCCGCGGCGGTAAACAGAATATCGGCGGAAGAATTCAGCGCCGTTTCGGCGGAGTCCTGTAGAACGCCGATAATAAAGCCTACGGCTACTACCTGCATCGCCACATCGTTAGGGATGCCGAACATATTGCAGGCGACGGGGATCAGCAGCAGCGAACCGCCCGCCACGCCGGACGCGCCGCAGGCGCAGATGGAGGCCACAAGGCTAAGCAGGATTGAGGTGCCGATATCTACATGGATGCCCAGCGTATTCACCGCCGCCAGCGTCAGCACGGTAATGGTGATGGACGCGCCCGCCATACTGATATTGGCGCCCACGGGGATCGAGACGGAATAGGTGTCTTCATCCAGATTAAGCTTCTTCGCCAGCGCCATATTTACCGGGATATTGGCCGCCGAACTGCGGGTAAAGAAGGCGGTGACGCCGCTTTCCCGCAGGCAGGTAAAGACCAGCGGGTAAGGATTACGGCGGATCTTCCAGTAGACCAGGATGGGGTTGATAACCAGCGCCATCAGCAGCATACAGCCCAGCAGCAGGGCAAGCAGATGCGCGTACTGCCACAGCGCCGAAAAGCCGGTAGAGGCCAGAATCGACGCCACAAGGCCGAAAATACCGACAGGAGCGAAGCGGATCACGATACGCACCAGGTAAGTCACGGCATCGGAGGCATCATTCAGGAAAGCGCGCGTGGTGTCGCTGCTGTGGCGGAAAGCGAAGCCCAGGCCAATCGCCCACACCAGGATGCCGATATAGTTGGCATGCATCAGCGCGTCGATCGGGTTGGAAACCATGCTCATCAACAGGCCGTTTAAGACGGCCAGGATACCGGACGGCGGCGTGATTTCATTATTGGCGGCGCTCAGCGTCAGCGTCTGCGGCAGCAAATGGCTGAACGCCACAGCCAGCACGGCGGCAAAAAACGTGCTCAGCAGATACAGTATCACGATAGGGCGGATAGAGGTTTTCTGGCCCTGCTTGTGGTTGGCGATAGAGGAGATCACCAGCACCATGACCAGCAGCGGCGCTACGGCTTTCAGCGCGCTGACAAACAGCGAGCCGAACAGGCTGACGGAAAGCGCGCTCTCTTTGGAAAACCACGCCAGCGCCACGCCAGCGACCAGACCGATCAAGATCTGCGTAACCAGGCCTGCCTGCATCAGACGCTGCAACAGGCCGGGACGATTCTTTTCATTACTCATATAAAAACCAGCTGTAAAAGTGATGGAATGCGCCTCAGCGTCGTGTGCGCTGAACTGACGGCATCGGTGTGTTTGCGCAGGCAGTATAAGGAAATGTGTTGGCAGGGGAAGCGAAAAGTGGCCCGACGGCGGCGGAATATTCTGCCGTCAGGCCTGGCTGTTACGTCAGGGTAAAAGTTATTTCCGCAGCGCTAAACGATCGTTGCGGCGGTTAACCAGAGCGTTAATCAGCAGCGTAATGGCCAGGATACCGCCGACGATGCTCAGCGAAACCGCCACCGGAATATGATAGAAATCGACGATCAGCATCTTGATACCGATAAAAATCAGCACGATCGCCAGACCATATTTCAGCATAGAGAAGCGTTCCGCCACGTTAGCCAGCAGGAAGTACATCGCGCGCAGGCCAAGAATAGCGAACAGGTTAGAGGTCAGGACGATAAAGGGATCGGTAGTAACGGCAAAAATAGCCGGAATGCTGTCCACGGCGAAAATAACGTCGCTCAGCTCGACCATAATCAGCACCAGCAGCAGCGGCGTGGCGTAGAGCAGGCCGTTGCGGCGCACAAAGAACTTTTCGCCTTCCAGGTTATCGGTCATGCGCAGATGGCCACGCAGCCAGCGCACCACCGGCTTATCGCCTACCGCGCCTTCATCGCCGCCTGCCATCGCCATTTTGACGCCGGTAAACAGCAGAAACGCGCCGAACAGGTAGAGGATCCAGCTGAATTCCGACACCAGCCAGCTGCCGGCGAAAATCATGATGGTACGCAGCACGATGGCGCCCAGCACGCCGTAAATCAGCACGCGGCGCTGAAGCGCAGCAGGAACGGAGAAGTAGCTGAACAGCATCAGCCAGACGAAAACGTTATCGACGGCCAGCGCTTTTTCCAGCACGTAACCGGTCAGAAAGGCGAGGGATTGCGTATGGGCGATCTGCGGCCCGACGGTTTCTTTCAGATACCACCACAGCCCGGCGGCGAACAGCAGCGAGAGGCTAATCCAGACCAGCGACCAGAAGGCGGCCTGCTTCATCGACATGGTTTGCGCGCCGCGCCGCCCCTGCATCAGCAGATCGATGGCCAGCATAATCACCACCACGACAGCAAAGCTGCCCCAAAGTAACGGCGTGCCTACAGTATTCATAGTTTTGTCCTGTCAAAAATAAAATGGCCAACGTCGGAAGACGTCAGCCACACTATTTTTGCTGTGAGCAAACCTCGCCTTCCGGCAAGGTCTCACTTACAGTCAGCTTGCTGACTGCCCGGCAACCGGGCGCTTACGCACCGTAATGACGATTGACCGACGAAGAAGTTACTCCCCTTTGCAGCAGTGAAGATAGTGGCCGCGAGCACATTGGTCAATCTTACGCAGAAATATTTAGCAATATTTACACGACGGCCAGCGCATCGGCAGGAAAAACCACGCCGGTCTGGCGACGGATCTCCGTCAGCAGCGCCGCTGTGATGCGCGTCACGGTCAGGCCCGGATGGTCTACAGCGTGTTCTTCCACCAGCCGGACAAAGGTTTCCGCTTCGTACAGTAACGTGTTGATGTGCTGAGGCTGGCTAAGATCCTGCGGCTTCGCGCCGCGCGGTATGAAATGGATCTGCTGGCAGTCGGCCAGCTGCCCGATAACCAACGATCCCGCTTCGCCCTGGATTTCGCCGGGCAGATCGGACTGGCTGACTTTGGAGTGCAGCAGCGTCACGTCGAAACCGTCGTAGCTCATAACCACCGTACCGTGGGCGTCGACGCCGCTCTCCAGCAGCGAAGCCGTGGCGACCACGCGCGCCGGCTCGCCCCACAGGCTGACCGCCGCTGCCAGGCAGTAGTAGCCGATATCCATTATCGAGCCGTTTGACCAGGCCGGATTAAACGTATTCGGGTTCTCTCCCTCCAGATAGCGCTGATAGCGTGATGAATACTGGCAGTAGCTAAACAGCGCCTTGCGCAGCTTGCCGACCTTCGGCAGCGCCTGGCGCAAAATGTGAAAGTTCGGCAGGCTGGCCGTTTTAAACGCTTCGAACAGCACCACCTGATTAGCGCGCGCGCAGGCGATCATCGCTTCCGCTTCGCGAAGGTTAGAGGCGAGCGGCTTCTCACAAATCACGTGCTTCTTGTGCTGTAAAAACAGCAGCGCCTGCTGACAGTGCAGCGCGTTGGGGCTGGCGATATAAACGGCGTCTACCGCCTCCGACTGCGCCAGCCGATCGAGAGAGGTAAAAAAATGCTCAACGGGATAGTCGCGGCTGAAGGCCTGAGCCTGCTCCAGCGTGCGTGAATAAATGGCGGTAAGCTTCATTTTCCCGGTTTCGTGCGCGGCGTCGACAAACTGACGCGTAATCCAGTTGGTTCCAATAACAGCGAAGCGGATCATAATTTTTCCCGAACGGTTGATTCATTGAGCCGGGCGCCGTGCGCGCCGTAACCTTATCTACCAGCGTAGCAGGCAAAAAAGCGCGGCGGGCGCGCTGACTATTTGATTTTTAACGCTGCCTCTCTCACGATAAGAGCAGGTTAACGGCGGCGAGGTCAAAAAATTCATGTCCACAGGCAGTAAACATGCACTTAACTGGACCAGCCTGCTGGTCGCTATTCCTGTGGGGCTGGCGGCTTCGCTGGTGACGCTGGGCTTCCGCTTGCTGATAGAAGGCATCAATCTGCTGATGTTCGGCAGCCGTCAGGATGTGACCCAGGCCATCGGCGTCTGGCCCTGGTATACGTGGCCGCTGATTGTCGGCGGCGGCGGGGTACTGGCCGGATTTTTTCTGCGCTACGCCACCGCTATTGAACAGAAAGCGACGGTTCGCACCGATTATCTGGAAGTGATCAACGCCCGGCTGGACGCGGTGCCGACCAAAACCTCGCTGTTTCGCGCGCTCTCTTCCATCGCCAGCATCAGCAGCGGCGCGTCCATTGGTAAGGAGGGGCCGATGGTGCAGCTTTCGGCGCTGGTAGGCAGCCTGATGGGACGCTTCTGCTTCAAAAATCTGCCGCTGAAGAACACGGACGTCGTGGCGATGGCCGCGGCAGCCGGGCTCTCTTCCGTTTATCATGCGCCGCTTGCCTCGGCTATCTTTGTGGCGGAAATCGCGTTCGGCATTTCCGCCTTACAGCGGCTGATCCCGCTGATTATCTCGGCTGGCGTGGCCGTGCTGACCATGTCCGCGCTGGGCTATCGTTCCGCCATCTACCCTTTTGCCCACGCGCAGTTTGCGCTGACGCCGGAAAACATGCTGCTGACGGTGCTGATTGGCCTGCTGGCGGGCCTGGCCGGCTGGACGCTGATTTGGCTGATCGCGCAGAGCCGTAAGCGCTTTAGCCGCGTTAAAAGCCTGCCGCTGCGGCTGGGGCTGGGTGGCGTGATGGTGGGCGTGCTGGCTATCGGCAGCACTAAGGTGCTCGGCAACGGCTATGAGGTGATTGTGGAGATCATGGCCGGCAGCTTTATGCTAAAAGGGCTGATTGCGCTGCTGCTGTTAAAGATGCTGGCCACGGCTATTTCGGTTGGCTCCAACGCTGTCGGCGGGCTGTTTACGCCATCGCTGCTGACCGGCGCGCTGTTGGGCGTGGTGGTTGCCAGCCTGGCCGCGCTGGCCGGGCTGCCGGTGGATAACGTCGTCATTTTCGCCGCTGTGGGCATGGGCGCGGTGCTGGCCTCGGTCAGCCAGGCGCCGCTGATGGCGATGCTGATGGTGCTGGAAATGACGCTAAACAGCAGCCTGCTGTTTCCAACCATGATCGCCTGCGTGCTGGCTTTTATGGTGGTGTACCGTCTGCAATCCAGCAGCACCTATCCGGTTATTCAGCGCCATTTCAGCCGTTCGGACGCCAAGTTCGATTTTGACAACGGCATTATCTCGCAGTTTATCGTTTCCGGCGCGGCGCTACAGCCGCAGGATCCCGTCGGCAAGGCGCTGGCGGTGAGCTCGCTGAAGCGCGAACGTTTCGTCTATGTGATTAACGAAACCGGTCAGTTTATGGGCGCGGTGTCGATCCACGATATTTCGCGCAAGGTGCTGGATAAGGAGATTACGCTGAACTCGCCGATAAGCTGCGTAACGGACGAGAATTTCCCTTATATTTTTGAGAATCAAACCATTACGGAAGGTTGGGAAGCCTTCGCCAGGGTGACGCTGGAGCGTCTGCCGGTGCTGAATAATCCTGTCGAGCGCAAGTTTCTGGGCGCGCTTACCAAAACCAGCCTGATCCAGAAAGCAAAGGACTTTTTATAATGCGACAGCAGGTCGCGGCGAGCACGGAGGCACGTCGCGGCGGCGCTAGCTTTCTCTGCCGCGCAGCGCCTGTTCGGTCAGCCACAGGCGCGTATCAAATTCCAGCTGGTGATACTGCGGCTCCATATGGCAGCAAAGCTGATAAAACGCCTTGTTATGATCTTTCTCTTTAATGTGCGCCAGCTCGTGTACCACGATCATGCGTAAAAATGCCTCCGGCGCCTGTTTAAAAATGGTCGCCACGCGGATTTCCGCCTTCGCCTTTAGCTTGCCGCCCTGCACGCGGGAAATGGCGGTGTGCAGCCCCAGCGCGTGTTTCATTACCTTGATTTTGCTGTCGTAAATCACTTTATTCAGCGGCGGCGCGTTACGCAGGGCCTGGTTTTTCAGCGTCAGCGCGTAGTCATATAACGCTTTGTCGCTGGTGATGGCGTGCGTGTCGGGATAGCGTTTTTGCAGTACTTCGCCCAGCCGCTGCTGATCGATTAGCTGCTGCACCTGAGTCAGCAATGACTCCGGATAACCTTGTAAATAGAGTAAAGACACAGGCGCTCCCACATAAATAATGGTCGAAAGCCGGATTTTATCATGCGGACGCCGCGCCGGGGGATCTTTGCGTCGACGGCGCGTGACGTTGCAAGCCTTAAGACCTTTTCGCATACTGTCGGTTTAGTGAATGATTCGGAGTCATCATGATTGATTACAGAGAGCTGTTCAGCGCGGGCGCGGGCTTTGAGGCTTTTGCCAAAACCGGCCTGGCTGGCGAAATTGCCGCCGTCAAAGAGGCGCGCGCGAAGCTGAACTCGGAAGAGTATGTTTCCAGCGAGCTGAAGGAGCAGGTAAAACAGGTGCGCGGCGCTTATTATCTGCTGACCGCAGCGGAATTGTGGTGTCCGGACTGCCAGCGCAACGTGACCGCGATGCAGTTTATCAGCGAGCTACAGCCGACCATCTCCCAGGCGATTATCAGCAAAAGCCGGGCGGAACGTACGCTGCTGCCCGCGCTGGCGCTGGATAAGGTGCGGATCCCTTTTACCGTGGTGCTGGATGAGAAGTTTGAGCCGATCGGCACTTTTGTGGAAAGACCGGAAAAAGCGATCCACGGCGGTGAAGCCGAGCTACAGGCCTATCGGGAAGGTCGGCTGTTAAACGCAACCATTGAGGACATTCTCGCTATTATTCATCAGCATCAGGCAACCCGCAGCTGACGGCAGCCGCAGGCAGCGCGGATCCGTCAGGAAAAAATCAGCAATTTCAGGCGATAACAAAGTCAGCGCGGCACGGCGGCGACAAAAGAAGAAAAGGTGACAGCGGTCGCAACTCGCGCCTGAACAAGAAAAACATTTACTGTCGGCGCATTTTAGGGGATAACTCGCGGGAATTTTTATCCAGCCGGAGATCCCATGAGCCAATTCGAACTGAGCCACCGCACGCTGACGCTGCACCGTTTTCCCCAGATGCGTGAAGAAAGCCCGTTACAGGCGTGGGACGCCGCCGATGAATATTTGCTGCAACAGGTTGCGGACAAGCCTGCCAACGGCACGACGCTGATCTTTAACGACACCTTTGGCGCGCTGGCCTGTGCGCTGGTGGGCGAAGAACTTTTTAGCATCAGCGACTCGTGGATCAGCCAGCAGGCGACGCGGCAGAACCTGCTGGAAAACGGCATGGACGAAGGCGACGTGCATTTCCTGGACAGCCTGGCCGCGCTGCCCGCCAGCCCGGGCCGCGTGCTGATAAAAATCCCTAAATCCCTTGCGCTGCTGGAGCAACAGCTGCGCGCGCTGCGCCATGTGGTAACGCCGGAAACGCAGGTTATCGCGGCGGGTAAAGCAAAAGATATTCATACCTCGACGCTACAGCTGTTCGAGCGCGTGCTGGGGAAAACCACCACGTCGCTGGCGGTGAAAAAAGCGCGGCTGATCTACTGTACGCCAGCGCTGCCGGAACTGGCCGCAGGCGCGGAAACCTACAGCTGGCCGCTGGACGGCACGCCTTACCACATTCATAACCACGCCAACGTGTTTGCCCGCAGCGGGCTGGACGTCGGCGCGCGTTTCTTTATGGCGCATCTGCCGGATAATATCGACGGTGAAATTGTCGATCTGGGCTGCGGCAACGGCGTGATCGGCCTGATGGCGCTGGAGCAGAATCCCACGGCGGAAGTGCATTTCGTTGATGAATCCTGGATGGCGGTTGCCAGCAGCCGGATGAACGTGGAGGTTAACCGCCCGCAGGACATGGCGCGCAGCCACTTTGCGGTCAATAACTCGCTGGCCGGTTTCCCTTCCGATCGCCTGCATGCGGTGCTTTGCAATCCGCCTTTCCATCAGCAGAACACGCTGACCGATCATATTGCCTGGCAGATGTTCCGCGATGCGCGCCGCTGTCTGCAATACGGCGGCGAGCTGCGCATCGTCGGCAACCGTCATCTCGACTACTATCGCAAAATGAAGAAGCTGTTCGGCAACTGCACCACCGTCGCCTCTAACCAAAAGTTTGTGATCCTGCGTTCGGTAAAACTGCGTTAACGCCGCCTGATCCAGGCATATCGCTGCTGATAGCCATGCTGAAAATGGCCGTTGCGGCGATAGCTCGCCTGTTCTTCCGCCATACAATAGGTGCAGATGCCGCTCAGCTCGATTTGCGCTTCCGGCACGCCTGCGCGCATCGCCATGCGTTTCGCCAGCAGCGGCAGATCGAACCAGACGCCCTGCGTGGTGCCAATCGCCTGCGCTCTTACCGCCTGCGGATTGCGATATTGCCGCGTGGAGTACGCCAGCAACGGCCGCAGGTCGTGCGGGTTTTCCTGACGCATAGCCGCGATGCGATCCTCGCCCAGTTCATAACAGCACGGCCCAATCGACGGGCCAACGGCAAGATACAGGCTGTCCGGCGTTGCACCGCGCTCGCAAAGCCGATGGATAGCCTGAATGAGCACGCCTTTTAGCGCGCCGTTCAGCCCGGCATGAACGGCGGCGACCTGCTTCTGCCGCACGTCGGCGATCAGCACCGGCAGGCAGTCGGCGGTATAGACCGCAACGGGGTACAAATCTGTGGCAATCAGGCCGTCGGCCTCGTGGCTTTTCACCGGCAGCGCTTCGCTGCTCAGCAGGACATTAGCCGTGTGGCGCTGACGATTCATGATGCTTTCCGGCGGCGGCGGCTCGCCAGCGGGCTGAAAAGCATGATCGAGCCAGGCAAGAGAAGAGAGCAGGGTGGAATGGTAAGCGTGCGGCATCGGGCGACCTTTTTAACGGATGTCCTGAGTCCTGACAGCTTAACCTGGCGATGTGAACGGCGAATAACTTTTGTTGCCGCCGCCAGGAAAAGCTTCGCCGCGCTGGCCTGGCTAAATCGTTAACGCCAGCCGCGTGCCCTGGGCGATAGCGCGCCGTGCATCCAGCTCTAACGCGCGATCCGCGCCGCCGATAATGTGCACCGGACGGTCGCCCAGCGCTTCCGCCAGACGACGATCGGACTGCTGGCCCGCGCAGATCACCACGTTATCCACCGCCAGCAGAACCGGCTCGCCCTGATGCAGAATATGCAGGCCGTCATCGTCGATTTTCAGATACTGCACGTCGCCCCACATCTTGACCTGACGCATCTGTAGGCTGGCGCGATGGATCCAGCCGGTGGTTTTGCCAAGGCTGGCGCCGGGTTTGCCTGGCCTGCGCTGAAGCAGCCAGATTTGGCGCTCGCTCTGCGGCGGCTGCGGCGTTGTCAGGCCACCAGGCTGTTGCAGCGTGCGGTCAATGCCCCATTCCTGACAGAAAGCCGTGATGTTCTGACTGGTTGGCTCGCCGTGCTGGGTCAGATACTCGGCAATATCAAAACCAATACCGCCCGCACCGATAATCGCCACGCGCTTGCCCACCGGTTTTTTATCGCGCAGCACCGCCAGATAGCTCAGCACGCTGGGATGGTCGATACCGGGGATTTCCGGCGTGCGCGGCAATACGCCGGTTGCCAGCACCACCTGGTCATATCCGGCCAGATCTTCTGCCGTGACGGCATGATTAAGCCGCAGCGTAACGTTATTCAGCATCAGCTGGCGCGTGTAATAGCGTAGCGTCTCGCTGAACTCCTCTTTGCCCGGAATTTGCCTGGCAAGCGTAAACTGACCACCGATAACGGCTGCCCGATCGAACAGCGTGACGCGATGTCCTCGTGCGGCAGCATTTACCGCAAAAGCCAGTCCGGCCGGCCCGGCACCGACTACGGCCAGGTTTTGCGGCTTTGCCGCGGGCGCGATCGCCATTTCGGTTTCGTGGCAGGCACGCGGATTAACGAGGCAGGAGGTCAGCTTGCCTGCAAATATCTGATCCAGGCACGCCTGGTTGCAGCCGATGCAGGTATTGATTTCATCGCTGCGGCCTTCCTGCGCCTTACGTACAAAGGCCGCATCGGCCAGGAAAGGACGCGCCATCGACACCATATCGGCGCAGCCTTCATCCAGCAAAGCCTGCGCCACGTCCGGATGATTGATGCGGTTAGTGGTAATCAGCGGCACGGTCAGGTGCTGTTTCAGCTGCTTTGTCACCCAGCCGAAAGCGCCGCGCGGAACGGAGGTGGCAATAGTGGGAATGCGCGCCTCGTGCCAGCCTATGCCGGTATTAATCAGCGTCGCGCCCGCTTTTTCTATGGCTTGTGCCAGCCGCACCGTCTGCGGCAGCGTGTTACCCTGTTCCACCAGGTCGAGCATCGACAGGCGATAGATAATGATAAACGCCTCGCCGACCGCCTGACGAACCGCCCGCACGATTTCCAGCGCGAACCGCATGCGCCGCTGCTCGTCGCCGCCCCATTCGTCGTCGCGCTGATTGGTTCTGGCAGCCAGAAATTGGTTAATCAGGTAGCCTTCTGAACCCATGATTTCCACGCCGTCGTAGCCTGCCTGTTTCGCCAGTGCGGCGCAGCGCGCAAAATCAGCGATAAGCGTCAGGATGCTCTCATGACTCAGCACGGCTGGCTTAAAGGGATTGATGGGCGCCTGTAATGCGGACGGCGCAACCAGGCCTGGCTGATAGCTGTAACGACCAGCATGTAAAATCTGCAGCGCAATCTTGCCGCCGGCCTGATGCACGGCTTCGGTGACTACGCGGTGGTGCGCAAGCTGGTCAGGATGGTTGAGGACGGAAGCGCCAGCCGTGACCACGCCTTCCGCCGAGGGAGAAATCCCGCCGGTAACAATCAGCGCCACGCCTGCGGCCGCGCGTTCCGCATAAAAAGCGGCCAGGCGGCGCGGGCCGTCGGGATGCTCCTCCAGCCCGGTATGCATCGATCCCATCAGCACACGGTTTTTTAACTGGGTGAACCCTAAATCCAGAGGCGAAAAAAGTGAGCGGCTCATAGTTGCGATCATCAAAGTGGTCGGATGAGTTCCACTGTAGCGGCGGCGCCCTGTTTCCGAAAGCGGTGCAGATAAAATTGTGATGTATGCCCGGCTAATTGGATAAAACGGGAGTGGGTGGACCTGGTGTAGTCGTTGGAATGGGTAGAGTGGTTGGACTTGGTGTAGTCGTTGGACCTGGTAGAGTGGTTGGACTTGGTGGACTTGGTGGACTTGGTGGACTTGGTGGACTTGGTGGACTTGGTGGACTTGATAGATTTGGTATGGTCGCTGGACTTGGTGGAGTCGTTGGAATTGATGGCTTTGGTGCGGTCGTTAGAGTTAACGGAATCGGTAGATTCGGTAGATTCGGTAGATTCGGTGGAGGCTGAACTCAGCCGTTTCGCCATCATCGCTGAAGCTTTTAACCTTCAGGTACTTTCATCCTTCTTTTCGTACCAAGTGCATATTATTAAAAACTAAAATTTTACATTTTATAGCGGACCTTTTTATAACGTTCGGATCGCTGTTATTTGATTGACCCCACAGCTGAGTGTTGGCTCCCCGGACGCCGTTGCAGGAATTGCCGAGCCGTCACGCAACTCTGCGTTTTGCCGGTGGGATAACAAGGGAAAAGGGGTAAACTGCGCGGCGGGTGCTCTGGATCTTTCGGTCCCGGGCATGGCAAGGGACAGAAAGAGAAAGGCCCCACCCGATATTATCAAAGTGAGGCCAACCCTTATGTCCAACAACATAAAGGTAGCCTTTTACCCGCTGAAAAGCAACGGAGAAGGAAGCCAATGAAGGCAGCAAAGTTACTCTTTTTGAGCCTGCTCATCTTCTGTGTAACGGTACTGATATTTACATGGATAACGCGCGGCTCGCTGTGTGAACTGCATATCAGACAGGGAGGAACGGAGGTTGTCGCCAGCCTGGCTTACGAATCCGGAAGGTAAGGCGACCCGGCGGCGGGCGTAGTCCCGCCGCCTGTTGCGGCATGATCCACGAGCACCCTTCTTTTTGTACGTTACTCTTTTTTTTAGGGCCATAAATATTGATAAATGGACTTGCGGATTATATTTGTGGCGGCTCTGTTTTAACGGTCAGTACGGTATTTTTTGATCGACCCCACGATCGGGAATGCGATCCGTTGACGCCGTTGCAGGAATTGCCGAGCTGTCACGCAACTCTGCGCTTTGCCGGTGGGATAACAAAGGGAAAGGGGTAAACTGCGCGGCGGATGCTCTGGATCTTTCGGTCCCGGGCATAGCAAAGGACAGAAAGAGAAAGGCCCCACCCGATATTATCAAAGTGAGGCCAACCCTTATGTCAGACAACATGAAGGTAGCCTTTTACCCGCTGAAAAGCAACGGAGAAGGAAGTCAGGGAGAGGGATGTGTGTCAGGTCGCCTGATTGCCATCGCATCTTGTTATGCCGCTGCTGCAAAGAGAGTTTTTTTACGGCACTAAAGCCATATTCAGAAAAAAGCGTGGATAAAAGGGCCGGGCGTACGGCCTCATCTTTGGGCTGGTATTGCAAAACCAGCACAGCCCTCTATGCTGCGTTAGCAAATTCTTGCTTCAGAGAGCATAAAATGAGATTTCCCGGCCTGACCAAAGGATTTTTTCTCTTAATCCTGCTTATCGTGACCGTCGCTTTTTTCGAGGTGCTGCAACCTTATTATTCCGCTGTGTTGTGGGCAGCGATCCTGGCGGTCATTTTCCATCCGATGAAAAACAAAATCCGCCAGTGGATGGGAGAAAGAAACGGCGCCGCCTCCCTGGTGACCGTGGCGATTATCTGTCTGATCGTTATTACGCCGCTGGCGCTGATCCTCTCGTCGCTGGCGGTTGAGTTCAACATCGTTTACAGCAAAATTCAGGCTAACAGCACGCCGCTACCGACAATGATGACGAATACGGTGCACCATCTTCCGCAATGGGCGCAAAATTACCTGGCCGATCATCAGCTGAATACCGTGGGCGGCATTCAGCAGAAGCTTTCTCAGGTTGCGTTGCGGGGCAGCCAGTATCTGGCCGGCAGCGTGTTCCTGATCGGGAAAAGCAGCCTGAGCTTTGCGTTAGGCTTCGGTATCATGCTTTACCTGCTGTTCTTCCTGCTGAAAGACGGCTCCTGGCTGGTCAACATTATTCTGAAATCGCTGCCGCTTTCACGCTATGCAAAACACCATCTGCTGGCGAAGTTCGCTGCGGTGGCCCGCGCTACGGTAAAAGGCACGGTCGTGGTAGCGGTGGTGCAGGGCGCGCTTGGCGGCTTTGCCTTCTACGTGACCGGCATTGATGCCAGCCTGCTGTGGGGCGCGCTGATTGCTTTCCTGTCGCTGGTGCCGGCCGTAGGTTCGGCTATTGTCTGGGTGCCCGCCGCCATCTTCTTTTTCTCTACCGGATTAATTTGGAAAGGCATTTTCCTGGTCGCTTTCTTTGTGGTGATTGTAGGCCTGGTGGATAACTTCCTGCGGCCGTTGCTGGTAGGCAAAGACACTAAGATGCCGGATTATCTGATCCTCATTTCTACGTTAGGCGGAATGGAAATCTACGGCATCAACGGTTTTGTCATTGGCCCGCTGATTGCCGCAATGTTTATTGCCTGCTGGAACCTGCTTTCCGGACGCGATCACGAAGGCAACAGCGAAGAGCTGGACCCAGAGTTTATTGAGGAAGGCAAAACACCGTCGGCCAGCTGATTAAATGCGGCCCTGCGGGGCCGCTTTCATTTCTGCGCTTCTTCAGGCAGCTCACGATAAAATCCCATCCCTATCAGCCTGCCGAATAAAAATGGCAGGAAAGGGCGACGACGCAGCCAAAGCTCCATACGACCGGGCGGCTTGCGTCGAGGCTTTTTCCCCGCTTTGCTAATCATAATTTGCAGCGACTGCGTAGCCCAGGTAGCGAAAGCGCGCCGCCGCTGGACTTTCTCCAGATCTTTCAACGTCAGCGAACCCTTTCTCAAAGGCCCTGACAGAAGATTAGCGGTCGCTACGGCATCCTGGATCGCCAGGTTGACCCCCACGCCGCCGATGGGTGACATGGCGTGCGCGGCATCCCCAATACACAGCAGGCCAGGTTTGGCCCACTGCTGCAAACGGTCGATGCGGATCTCCAGCAGCTTAACCCGATCCCAGTCGGCAATTTCCAGCTGGAGTCGCTCAAGGGAAAAAGGCGAAGCGCTGGCAACCTGCTGCAGAAAAGCGGAAAGTCCGGTTTCCTGCAAAGCAGTAAAGCTGCCCTGCGTAATCGAATAGCCGCACTGCCAGTAGTCGCCGCGATCGATCATTATAAAATGGTTCTTAGGCCCACGATGGCCTGGCGACCATTCAGGATCGTCGGCCTGTTTAGCGACTTTCATCCACAGAACATCGCGTGGCGAGCCGAAACGCTGTACTTCCAGACCGGCGAGCTCTCGAATGACGGAGCGGCGGCCATCGCAGCCAATAACAAGATTGCTGCGGAATTCGCGCGCTTCGCCTTCCACTGTCGCCTTAACGCCTTTGATCTGGCCCTGCTCTTCAATTAATGCGTCAACCTTTGCGTTCTGGATTAGCTGAAAACCGGGCAGCTGTAAGGCTTTAGCGTGCAGGAAGTTCAGAAAATCCCACTGCGGCATAAAAGCGATATATTTACAGCGGGTAGGCAGACGAGTGAAATCCGCCATCGTCGCGGGCTGACCATCGATTTCGCCGTAAAGCCTCTCTGCTTTTTGGTGTGGCAGCGCCAGAAATTCATCCAGAAAACCCAATCGCCAGATAATTTCCAGCGTAGAGGGATGGATAGTGTCGCCACGAAAATCCCGTAAAAAATCCCCGTGTTTTTCCAGTATCGTCACAGGAATGCCGTTGCGCGCCAGCAGATAACCCAGCATCAGCCCGGCCGGGCCTGCGCCGACGATGCAGCAGGAAGAAGGGGTAGAGGTGTTCATTCAGGACCGTCCGGCTAACTCAATAAATGATAATTGTTATCATTGGTCAGGAAGAAGATCAAACTACATCGGGCCGGACAGCACTAATGTTTCATATTGGTGCTGGCAAAGCTGCGCTGCGGCAAGCCGATACAGGCAACCGGTTTAGCATAGTCCGGCAGGTTTTAGCGCTATGAGAAAAGGCGTGTGTTTTTATTATTAACAGGCTAACCCTTACTTCACTTAATTAGAAATAAGAGCAGTTTTGTAGCGTTTCATCAGCGGATGATCAGCATGGCAATTAATTGTTCTGCTTTCTAAGGCTGCAAAGAGGGCCGTAGCGTAATAGCGGCAGCAGCGACCTTCCGGCGCCTGAGCCCGCTTTTTGCTCAGTACGCTAAACGGCCCGAAAGGGCCGTTTAGCGTACTGACAAACCTGGAACAGGGTGAATCTGGCAGCACCCCATAGACTCAAGGTGCAGGGAACACAAGCAGAGGAGGAAAGCGTCCCGCGCCATGGACGGCGTGGGTCGAGCTGTCAGGGACGACGTTTTTTGCGTCTTTCCGATCTGACCGTGTTCCCTGCACAGACTCGATCTTGCCGCTGACCTGACCAGACTTTGTCAACAATCTCGTTTTTTATTGCGGCTCTTTCGGCAGCTCGCGATAAAAGCCGATGCCAATCAGGCGGCCAAACAGGAAAGGCAAAAACTTCCGCTTGCGCAGCCACTTCTCCATGTTACCGGGCGGTTTGCGGCGCGGTTTCTGCCCTGCCTTGCTTATCATGATTTGCAGCGACTGCGTTGCCCATGTGGCGAAAATCCGGCGACGCTGCACCTTTTGCAGATCTTTGAGCGTAAGCGAACCGGCCTTTAATGGTGCAGAGAGCAGATTGGCAGCGGCAACGGCATCCTGAATCGCCAGGTTGACGCCAACGCCGCCAATCGGCGACATCGCATGGGCCGCATCGCCAATGCAGAGCAGTCCCGGCTTTGCTCACTGCTGCAGGCGATCGATACGGATCTCCAGCAGCTTTACCCGATTCCAGTCCGTTACTTCCTGTCGCAGCCGCGCGAGGGTAAAAGGCGATGCCTCCGCCAGCGTTTCCAGAAATGAAGGCAAACCGGCCTGCTGCAGCGCCTCCAGGCTCGCTTTGGGAATGGAGTAGCCGCACTGCCAGTAATCGCCGCGATCGATCATAATAAAATGCTTCTTCGGCCCGCGATGTCCCACGGACTATTCAGGATCGTCGGGCAGTTTGGCAATTTTCAACCACAGCACATCGCACGGCGCCCCAAAATTTTGTACGGCCAGGTCAGCATGTTTACGCACTGCCGAGTTACGGCCGTCGCAGCCAATCACCAGCTCGCTACGAATTTCCTGCTGCTCACCGTCAATGGTGGCTTTAACACCGCACACTTTACCCTGTGCTTCGATCAGCCCATCAACCTGCGCATTATGAATAAGCGTAAAGCCCGGCAGTTCTGCGGCCTTCGCGTTGATAAAGTTCAGGAAATCCCATTGCGGCATAAAGGCGATGTATTTGCATTGGGTAGGAAGACGGGTGAAATCCGCCATGGTGGCTTCCTGACCGTCGATCTCGCCGGAGAGCCTTTCCGCTTTCTGATGCGGCAGCGCCAGAAATTCCTCCAGAAAGCCCAGCCGCCAGATAATTTCCAGCGTAGAGGGATGAATAGTATCGCCGCGAAAATCGCGCAGAAAATCGGCATGCTTTTCCAGCACGGTGACGGGAATGCTGTTGCGGGCCAGCAGATAACCGAGCATCAGCCCGGCAGGGCCCGCGCCTGCGATACAGCAGGATGAGGGGAGTGAGGCGCGGGAAGAGGTCATGGCATTGCGTCCAAAAATAAGTATTACGTGATAATAGTTATCTTGTCGCTTACCAGGAAAGCGATTCCTTGCTGGCTTTGAGATTCTGCTTATACATCATATCCAGCGTCACATAACTGCACATATCAATTGAGCCCTTGCAGTAATCGCTGATGACCTTGTTAAGAATGGTTCGATCTTTCGCCGCGGTGAGATGTTTGAAGGCGTTAAGATTCTGCTTTTCCATCATGCGAAGCGTGGTCGGCTGGCACATATCGATGCTGCCTTCGCAGTAATCCTTCTTAACTTTGGCCTGAATATATTCAATCACTCCTTTTTTTTGCGCTTCTGAACCGTCGAAATCCATTGGATGAACAAAAGCGGCATTAGCCGCGCAGGCGGCAAAAAATAACGCGAATCCCAGAAATTTTTTCATGCTGAAAAACCTTAAAAAAAACGAACAGTTAAGATTAATCTTATTTTTACGAGATGTGAAGCCCTCTAAGTGAAGGATCGATAAGCTATTTTAATCTCCCGCTGAAGCAAGAAAAGGAGATAAAAAAGCCACCTCCTGCGAAGTGGCTCAATCGCTATCGCTGCAGGCGCAGCATGCTGGAAAGTGCCGACAGCGCCGATATCAGGCAGGCCAGTCCAAATACCCAGACGGCGAACCGCATTCCGGCCGGGTCGCTCAATCCGTTAAGCAGGGCAATGACCATCGCCACCAGCGCCGCGCCGATCGACTGGCCGGCGGTTCTCGCCGTTGATAAAACGCCAGAGGCGGTTACCGTACGGTTCGCGGCGACATTGGAAAACATCTCTTTGTTATTCGGCGGCAGGAACAGCCCATAGCCGATCCCGCAAACCGCCACCCGCCACAGGAAATCATTGACCGTGGCGGCTTCCGGCAGCAGCGCCAGCGACCCCAGGCCCAGGCAGAAAATCACCACGCCGACGGTAGAAATTTGCGCCGGATTTAAACGGTTAGAAAGTCTGCCTGCAAGCGGGGCGCAGACGGCTACGGCAATCGGCCATGGCGTAAAGATAAACGCGGCCTCCAGCACGGAATAGTGGAAGGCGTGCTGCAGAACAAACGGCAGCCCGACCAGCGCCATCCCCTGCGCCACAAACATGGAGACGGAAGAGAGCACCGCAAAGGTGTATTGCCGGGAATGGAAGATATCAAAAGGCAGCAGCGGATGTTTTGAACGCCTCTGCGCGTTAACAAAAATGGCGATCAGCACTGCCGATGCGACGCCGCACAGCACGAGCGTGCGGCTATCCCAGCGGCCGATCTGATCGACTGCGACAACCATCAGGCCTAATGCAGCGGCCGACGTTATCGCGCCTCCCCAGTCGAAGCCTTTTTCCTTCTCCGCATCCACGCCCAGAGAGACAAACGAAAACACGATGGCAAGCGCCCCCAGCGGAAGATTGATATAGAACAGCCAGGGCCACGAGAGATAAGAGATGATCAGCCCGCCCAGCGCAGGGCCAATCGCCGTTCCCACCGCAAACGCCAGCGCGTTCAGCCCCAGTATGGTGCCCAGCATGTGCGGCGGAAAGATAACCCGATAAAGTCCCAGCCCGACGCTAATCATAACGGCGTAGCTGATTCCCTGGAGCACCCGCATCGCCACCAGAACGCCAAAGGTTGGGGAGAGGCTGCAGCCCAGCGACGCCAGCGTAAACAGAATCATTCCCGCCGTGTAGAAGCGCCGCTCCCCAATCCTCGAACCCAGCGAGGCGCAAATCAACATCGCCGCCGCGCTGGCAACCTGATAGCCGTTGGTAACCCAGATAACAGAGGCTGAATCCACCTGTAAGGCTGCGGCGATTGAGGGCAGCGAGATATTAACGATGGAGCTGTCGAGCGCCGCCATGATCACACCGATTAAAATAGCCGCTGCCGCCAGATAGCGTCTCGGGGCCTCAAATCCCTGTTCCAGGGTACTGCTGCTTACCAACGACATGCCTTAACATCCTGTAGTGGGTGAAAATTATGCACAGAGACTTTCAGTTTCAACATTCGCCCCTTCGAGGTAAGCCACCAGGCCCAGCATCAGCACTTCTTCCGGGCTGGCTACCATAGGGGAGCGTGGGGCTTTCCAGAGCGTTTTACTGCCGTTGATGCGGATACTTCTCAGGAAGCAGTAGGTGGTGAGCACGTAGAACCGATTCCGCATGCTTTCGCCCATCAGCGGCAGCAGCCCGGCAATGCCTCCCAGCTCCGGGATGGCACCGAGAATGTTGCCGTAGTCGGGCTTCGCCAGCACGAACATCAACGCGTCAGCCATCGGCACCACTTTCACCGCATCCTTCACTTCGGCGGCAAGTTCGTGCCAAAAAGAAAAGGCAAATCGGGAGAAACCGAAAAGCGGATCGAGTCCCCGCACTGAAAAATCGGGATCGATAAAGCGGGTCTGCGCCTGTTCCTCGTTGTAAAGCACGTTGCCAAAGTGAAAATTGAAGTGGGCTTTTTCCACCGATCTGAATTTTTCCGTTCGCGCCAGCTCCAGCGACTTTTCGACGATCTCGCGGGCGGTTCGGTTGCACCTCGCCCCGTTAAGCAGAATCGGCTTATCGAACAGGTCATGGGCGAAACGCGCGCCTTCCCACTCTTCCCGTAGCCTGGCCGGCATATCGTCGAACGTCGCCAGCTGATTATCCAGCTCCATGCCGATGGCTCGCTGAACGTTTTCCAGCGCGTTGATAACAATTGTTCTGCGTTCAGCCAGCGGGCGCCCGTCGTCAAACACGATTTTCGACAGCGGAAGGGCGTCGATCTTTTCCAGAATATAGAACTGCCGTCCGGCGGCCAGCCCGTCGTGCAATACCGGAACCATCAAATCCGGGTAAATATCGTGCAGCGCGCGTATCTGATCGACTTCAGCTTTTAGTTTGCCGTTAAACGTGGCGGAGCTGGCCGTCTTAACGACAAGGCCTGAACTCAACAGATCGACCGTGTGGGAGCGTGTCATTTTTCAATCCCCTGGAAAGTGGCGACGGGCAGGCCAAGCGCGACGCTGCGCGCGACGGAGCGAACGACTGCGCTATAGCCAACCGTATTGTTTACAAATGACTGAACGATAATCTCACTTAAATTCTGCTCTGCCAGCCAGGCCGGACGCAGGATAAGTAGGTGATTCTTGTCGGAAAGGATGGTGGAGCAGCGGCGCTCCCAGGCATAGGCACGGCTGCCCAAAGGCGTCTGGGATGCTCTGACGACGTGCGGATGCGTTTCACTCACGCGCTCGATCGCCGTCTTGATAAGATCGAGACTTAACGCGCCGCTGTCCCGGACGATAAAACGGTTAATCTGATAGCCAGGCGCGTGGACGGGCGCGCGTAGTGAAACGGTATTCACCAGCGGCGCCCAGGGCATAACTTTCTCCTGACTCATGGCGATTTGCGAGAAGCTGGGACGCAGATTGTCGCGTGCGTCCTGCATGCGCCCTTCAAAAGATCGCGTGCCGAGCACGCCGTTAGGCGTATCGGGATGCACAATATCGGTTTCTACCGAAATAATATGCGAGGCATTGCAATGAACGGCTTTCAGCGCCTCGGTCACGACACGTAGCGAGGCATGCATGCCGTTCGTCTGGCAGGAGCCGAGGCAGTACATCCCGGAATCAACCACCCGGCGCTGAATGGTGCCGATCTCATCGCTGGTCAGATCCTCCAGGCAGCCATAAATGCTCGGCAGCTCGTTTGCCTCTGCAACGCCCAGCACCACGTCGGCGAGCTCCAGCATATTACGGGCAACCGGGCTGTTTCTGTCCATATCCAGCTTGCTGGTGGCGATAAAACCGATGTCGAAGCGGCCGCTTTGCGGCGGAAGCTCTTCGGCTAAATTGCCAAAGAAGAAGTGAACTTCGCGACCTTCGATGTTGAGCGTATTGTCGCTAATAATCTCAATACGCGATTGCATGCCGGGTTGCGCCATCGCCAGGCGGGCAATGATGCCGTCAATCGGGCGCAGGTCCGGATAATGCTTATCTAAAGACGGCGGATTGGTCACCACGGTTTGAATAGCGAAGCCATCTTTTGCCGGATCGTTTTGAATCAGCAGGTTTGCGCCGATCTCCGCGCCGCAGCCAACCAGTATTGCTTTTTTCACTTCATCACCTCGAAATAAATTAACGGATGTTGTTTTTATGGGATCTATAGCCATGAGAACATCTTCAGGAAGTCGGTAACGGGCATCGCATCCAGCTTTGATTCAGAAATCAGGGTGTCGGCCAGAACCGACGCACGGTTGCGCAGCGGGCTGTCTGAAAGATTCAGATGGAATTTGGCCAGCAGCGCATCGAAACACTCTCCACGACGACGTACATGGCCGCGCGGATAGTGGATGGTTTCAGCGATCTCTTCCGTCATGCCGCGACACTTCAGGTAAAGCGCATTGGGAATGGCGCGTTTTTCCGGGTCGTAGTAGCTCTCGGTAAAAGCAGGCCGCTCGGTGCAGGTAATTTTCATGCGTAGTGCATCCAGCTGCGGATCGGCGGCGAGCGGTTCGTGAAAATCCTGTACGGTGAGATTTCCGGTCTGCAGCCCAACCGCAATCATGTACTGAAGGCAGTGATCGCGATCGGCGGCGTTTTTAAGCGGCCCTGACTTATCAATAATCTGCATGGCCGGTCGCGTCGTTTCCACGCGGACATATTCAATGCTTTCGGGCGAGAATCCGGCGGCGACTATCCGCTCGCGCAGGTTAATCGCCGCCTCCACTGCGGTCTGCGCATGGTATTCCGCAGGATTGGGAACCTTGAACAGGATATTTTTGATAACAAAGTCGGAGAGGCCGCGTGACAAATTAAAGGGCTTTCCGCGTAAAACCGCATCATCAAATCCCCAACGGCTGGCGGTAAGCGCGGAGGGATAGCCCATTTCGCCGGTCTGAGCGAACAGCGCCAGCTGAAGCCCGCGTGCTGTCGCGTCACCCGCCGCCCAGGATTTACGCGTGCCTGCATTGGGCGCATGCCGGTAGGTTCTGAGAGAATGGCCATCGATAATGGCGTTGGAAAGGGCGCTTAGCGCCTGCGCTTTTGACAGGCCAAGCAGCTGAGCTGAGGCGATCGCCGAGGCCAGCTTGACCAGCACAACATGATCGATGCCCAGCGCGTTAAAGCAGTTAGACAGGCAGAGCACGCCATGGATCTCGTAGGCGCGAATCAGCGTATTTAATACGGCTGCCATATCGGGTTCCTGCTGGCTACCGTCTGTCAGGCTATGCCATGCTGCGGCGGCCAGGATTGCGCCCAGGTTATCGGAGGGATGTCCCCACTCCTGCGCCAGCCAGGTATCGTTATACTCAAGCCAGCGGATCATCGACCCGATTTGAAAGGCAGCCTCAATCGGTCCCAGCTTCAGGGCGGTCCCCATCACCGGAACACCCTCGCTGCTCTTACTGAACTGTGCGCTGCGCATCAGTTTTAAGCAGTCGTCATCGCTGGAGGCGGCAATCGCGCAGCCGACGGAATCCAGCAGACAGAAACGCGCCAGGCGCAAAGTCTCATCATCAAAGGTTGACTGCTCATAGGCATAATCAACCAGTTCAACCATTATTTTATCAAATTCGGCCTGCGCCATAATTTATCCCATACGCTAAAACAGATTTAAAGGAAATCAGCAACGGCGATCCGCTACGGCTATATGCAGAGAATTAAAATAAAGCATTAACCTGTGAGTTATCGCCGGGTCTTGTTCGCCAGATGTTATTTTTCACGTCAGGTAAACGCCAGCGAATAAAATCGAGATCTTCATCGAAAATATGAATATTCTGGCGATATTCTGAAAATGGAAGATGGCTAATGAGATGGGCAGCATTACGAAAAAAATCGGGAGATCGGGCTGAATATTTTTTGATTACTTATATTATCCTGGCAGGAGAAGCTATCCGTTTGGTGCTGTTTAACATCAGCGTCGGTGCGAATTTTCGGGGCGACTCAATAATTTCGATAGCGGTATCGAAATTATCCATTAGGGCAAACGGCCGGATTACCCTATTAATAAGAGCGGCAGCATAGTCCTGCAGCTCAAAAAAATTCACGGATTCCATAAGTAAATATTGCAAATTCAAATAGTGCAAGCGATGGAACCGAAGAGAAAGAAAAAATAAAAATGGGGAGTATTGAATGTTTATTCGGCCGCTTAAAATAACTCAGCATGTAGACGTGCAGGGGCCAGAAAATGCGAAAACGTTGGTACTTCTTCATTCGCTGGGCACGGATTTGCACCTGTGGGATTTGCAAATGCCGCGTTTAACCGAACGCTATCGCGTGGTGCGGCTGGATATTCGAGGCCACGGTTTAAGCGCAATCGACGCGCTGCCATTCTCCATGGCCGATTTGGCCGACGATGTCATCGCCGCGCTGGACCATCTGCACATCACTGAGTTTTCGGTTGCGGGAGTGTCAATTGGTGGAACCATCGCGCAGTGGATCGGATTCAAGATACCTGAGCGTGTACAGGGACTGGTGATTGTCGATACCTCGCTGGTCAATGCCGCTCCGCCTTCACTTTGGCGAGCCAGAGCGGAAGATGTTTTTCACCACGGTGTTGAACATCTTGAAACGGGTATTTTGGGTAAATGGGTCACGCCGAAGTTTATCGACTCGCCCTACGCAGACGGCATGAAGCAGATGCTGCGCCGCACCACGGTTGAAGCCTTCGCCGGCTGTTCTTATGCCATCGCCGATACCGATCTGACCAATATGACTTTTCCACGCGTCAGGGCGGTAGTGGTGAGAGGTGCGGACGATCTGCTCACGCCGCCAGATTATGCGCGACGCCTGGCTGAAAAATGGCACGCAGAGCTGCACACCATACCTGGGGCGGCACACCTGCCCAATTTTGAGCAGCCTGATGCCCTTACGAATGAAATTCTCTCGTTTATTGGTGCCGATAAGCCATCCTGAGGCAGGTTCGGGCTGAGCAAACTATGCCCGGCAAGATCCGGCCGCGCAACTGGAGTAACACTATGAATCGTCGGAAGTTCATTGGCGGTAGCCTGGGCCTGTGTGCCGGGGCGCTGATATTGCCCGGCATGATTAACCGGGCAAATAACCGTCATGATCTCATTGAAATGAAGCTGCACAGTGGAACGGTAACCATAAGCCTGTTTCCCGAGCTGGCTCCTAATCACGTGGATCGCATTAAAACTCTGGTGCAGGCCAGATTCTATGACGGCATGCCGTTCGCGCGAGTTATTGAAGGCTTTATGGCACAAACGGGAGATCCGGTAAAAGAGACTGGCCTGGATTATTTAAGGCTACCGAAACTGGCGGCAGAATTTAACAGCCTGCCGTTTGAACGCGGCACTCTCGGCATGGCCCGATCCAGACATCCGCACAGTGCCAGCCATCAGTTTTTTATCACATCCGCCCGCTCGCGCTTTATGGATCAAAATTACACCGCTTTTGGCAAAGTGACGCGCGGAATGGAACTGATCGATGGGCTTCGCCGTGGATGTTCTGAACTCGGTACGGTGGTCAATCCTGACGTTATAAAAAGCATGAGATTAATCCCACTGAAAGCAGCGTAAATATCCATTCGCAGGAGCGAGGTAAAATGCCCAGTATTACCCTTTATACATCCGCGGCCCATCGCATTAACCACGATGCCTTTGCGGAATTTTCAGCCTCGTTAACTCATATTGCTATGAAGGTATTAAAGGCAAAAGAAAACAATATTCATATTAGTTACCTTACGGCCGAAATAGGTTTTGGTACGCCGGTATACTTTGAAGCAAAGCTAAGGCAGGAAACATTTCGTACCGCGCCGGTACTGGAAGAATTTTTGCATCAGGTTGATGAATTAATTAGGGAGAAAATGGGGGTCGTTGCGAGGATCCGCTGTTTCTCTTATGACGTAAATAACATCTGTGTAAAAAACTAAGGAACAGGCTATGAGTACACTATTTCCCACCCTCGAACTCGGTGATATGTCGATTACTGCGGTGAGCGACGGCTATCTGCAGGTTGACTTTGGCATGCTGGCTAACGTCAACGCAGCAGAGTGCGAAAACATTCAGAATGGCGCACGGGTAAACGGGCTTAACGATGTGCATATCAATACTTTCCTGGTGCGCCGCCAGGGCAAAAATATTCTTATCGATAGCGGAGCCGGCGGCATTAAGGGCTGGGGAGGCGGGCTGGTGGCTAACCTGGCAAAAATGGGGCTGGAGCCGGGAAATATCGACGCGGTGCTGCTGACACATGCGCATCCCGATCATATCGGTGGCCTGCTCAATGCGGAAGGTGAAGCGGTCTTCAGCAATGCCGAACTGGTGATCAATAATGAGGAATATCGCTATCTGGAGGATGACAAAAATTTTGCGGCGGTCGCCGATCGGGTTAAGGGGAATTTCCTGCTGGCGCGCAGCATATTTGAAAAGTATCAGCAGAATTTTCGCCCGTTCGATAAAGGTGAGGTACTGCCCGGTATTTTTGCCATGCCGCTGAAAGGCCACACGCCGGGCCATACGGGCTACAGAATTGAAGGCAGTCAGGAGAGCCTGCTGATTTGGGGCGATATTGTACATTTTCCGCACATTCAATTGCAGAAACCGGAAGTGACGATCGCCTTTGATTACGACGCTCAGATGGCGGCAGAAACTCGTTCTCGCGTGCTCGATATGGTCAGCTCCGATCGCGTTCTTATTGGCGGCATGCATTTCGGAGAATACGGCTTTGGCCATATTGAAAAGGGCAATTCAGGATACGGAGTCGTCAATATTAAAAAATAAAAAAACGTAATGAGCTTCATGCTCTGAAAATAATTGTTTTATCGAATGGCAAGGCAGTATTTATTCAGGCTGCTTTGTCATCGCTGCTTTTTTCTGCATATCGCTATCTTTCAGAATATATTTTGGTATCTCAATACTATCCTTATAGGGAATATAATGAATTCTGCGCTTAATAGAGAAACAGGTGTTAATGCCGCTTGCGGCGAGGTGAATCATTTTAATGACGGTCAATCGCTGGGCCCAGGAGAACTTCCCAGGCTGCCTAAACTTCCCTCATTAACAGGGAGCAGATTCTGGGCCGCCTTTTTAGTTTTTTTATTTCATTCATCGTTGCCAAGCGATCTGGCGCCGTTTGCTGATGCCAACATCCAGCACATCTTTACGGTGATGGTAGGGAAAGCGGGCTGGCTCGGCGTTTCCTACTTCTTCATACTCAGCGGCTTTATCATGGTATGGTCAGCGAAAAATAACGATACGCCTGGCGATTTCTATCTGCGTCGTTTTGCCAAGATCTATCCTACCCACTGCCTCACCTGGGTGATGGCGTTTATTATTGGCGCGACCAGCCTTTATCAATATAAGCTGTGGTCCGTGAACCTGCTGCTGCTGAATACCTGGTTTGATGATGTACATTATTTCTTTGTGGGCAACCGCCCCAGCTGGTCACTGTGCATCGAAGCGATGTTTTACCTCTCCTTTCCTTTCCTCTTCAGGGTCATGAAAGCGATACCGGCAAAATTTGACCTGCCCGGATTAATCGCCGTTACTGCTGCCTCCCTGCTGGTGCAGACCGGCATTTATCTCTGGGTTGAGCCGAACCACATGATGGGCGCATTTCCGATTTCGCAGCAGCATTTTTGGGTGTCATATATTTTTCCCCCGGCGCGTATATTTGAGTTTCTCGCCGGTATGTTTGCCGCCAGGTTGTTGATTAACGGTCGGGCACTGGTGCTGAGTAAAACGGCCTCGCTTGCCATTCTGGCGGCGACTTACGTCGGCTCAATGTATATTCCCTACCAGTTCAGCATGAGCGTGGTATTCATCATTCCTGTTTGCCTGTTGATTATCTCTATGGCTGGCGATGATTTGAAAACCAGAAAGACCGTGCTGAATAATCAGACCTCGGTATGGCTGGGAGAAATATCCTATGCGTTCTATATGGTTCACTTTTTAGTACTGTTCTATTTTTTAAACCTTACGGCGGGAAGAAAATTCAGCCTGCCGGAAGGTATCGCGCTGATCGCCGTTGCGCTGGTGCTCTCCGTTTCGCTGGCGTCATTTATGTACAAGTATTTTGAAGTGCCAGTGATGAAATTGATTCTGGAAAAGTGCCGAACCAAGGCGCTGGTCATTGTGCGTAAGCCTTCATAACTTAAGGCAACGGGATCAACAAACAGCTCGGTTATTCAGGTTGAGAGCATGTAGCAGATTACGGACTTCCTGCTGGCTCAGCAGGAAGTCCGTATGCGCTTTGGCGGAAAGGCCAGGTCTTAATGACCGGGATTGTGCAGACGGGGATCCTGAAAAACGGATGTCATCACGCTTCTGAATTTCGTGCTGTCCAGGTTAGCGCAATCGGCACGGTAAACGAGCTCGATTCTGAAGTCGTTAAACTGGCCGGAGAGCTCATGGATTTTAATTTTGTTCTGTACCTCGCTGCTGATTGAACAGCGCAATACCAGAGAGACGCCTTTACCCGCAGCAACGCTTGAAAACAGCACGGGATAAGAGCCGCACTCGACAATTCGTCTTGGGGTGATACGGCCTTCTTTGAACAAAGTGGTATAGTTGCGGGTCGAGGTTGCACACTTTTTGCTGCTAAGCATAAAAACTTCGTCATCCAGCGTGGAGATATCCGTGATGGTCGGAAAATCCTTTTCTGTAATGATGACCAGCTCGCTGGATAGCAAAGTCGACCGCGTATGCTGCGCATTAGAGAAACCGGCACCAATGATTACTGTATCATATTCATTCTGATCGAAAGCGTTGAGCAGGCTGATAGTATTGCCAATCGACACATCGATGTTCCAGCCCAGATCGTAACCTGAGTCGATCATTGAACTGATCACCCACGCGGGCAGGCATTCGATTATGCCAATACGCATGTTCACCTGGCTGCTTCTGGAGTGGAAGATGTTGCTTTTACAGTCATCCGCGAGGTTCAGTATTTTAACTGCATAGTCGTAGAGTATCTGGCCTTGCGCCGTCAGCGAACAGCCATCGCTTTTCCGGTCGAGCAGGGTGACATCCAGATTATCTTCAAGGCTTCTGATTCGGTGTGAAATGCTCGACTGCACGCGATTCAGACGCTCGGCGGCCTGAGTAATATTTCCTGTCTCCACAACCGTTACGAACGCAAGAAGTTCATTTAACTTCATTTAATACCCCATGCTAAAAACCAAACCATCGGCACAAAACAATTTATAAGGTTTATTAATAAATTTGTCACTTTCTTTTGCTTCTGTGGCCGTACGGACAATTCACTTTCAGACTAAAGCCCTGACGTCGCCAGGGCCGGGTTGAAAAGCTTTTTACTCTGCGGTGTTAATGGCCAGCATATAATATTTATTGCTGTTGAATTCGAAGAAGCCTAAGTCTTCGAAATTATTCCTGTGGTGGAAAGCGTAAGAGCGAGGATTAAGCACATTAACAAAAGTCACGGTGTGCTTATAACGAGAGGCAAAAACCTTACGCTGATGGGCCAGCAATTTCTCGCCAATTCCCTGGCTTCTGTAGGCAACATCAATACAAACAGGCCCGTACTGATAGGAAGTATCGGCGGAAAGCGCCTCGCCATTGAACGAATAATCTTTAAGAATGCTCGCCATATAATCGAACATCGGCCAGGGTTTTAAAAAAACCCATGATGCCCCTAATAACAGGCCAACGACTTTTTTCTCTTTTTCATCGTAAGCAATGGTCACGCCGTTCTCTCTATCGCTTAAATCCTGTAGCTGCTGCTCGGTCATATCGGTAGTAACAAAGCCGTTCTCACGCTGGTCGCTATTCAGATTCTTAACGTGATGCCGCTCCAGCAGCTGTTTAACTCCGGCGATATCATCGTGGGTTGCCAAACGGTAAGTGATATTTTCAGCACAATTTTTCATCATTAAAAACCCGTAAAATATTTAACCAGTAAAGTAATCATCATCACGCCAACGGAAACAAAAAGAACTTTTCTTATTATTTCACCGTTAGTGCGTATCGCGTGCAGGCTGCCAATATGATTGCCCAGCAGACTGGCAACGATCATTGGAATGCCGATAAGATAAGCCATTTTTCCGGCAATGGCGAAAGCCACAAACGCGCCGATATTTGAAGAGAAATTGAATATTTTACTGGTAGCAGAGGCCTGTAAAAGCCCAAACTTATTAATTACCGTCAACGCAATAATAAACAGGCTCCCCGTGCCCGGCCCGAAGAAACCATCATAAAAACCCACGGTAAAGCAAACCAGGAACACGGCCAGAAACGAGGCATTACCTGCAGATTGCGCCGTGGTTTTTACCCTGCCTTTGATGGTGGCGGCCAGTAAGCCGACAGGCAGCAACGCAACGATAACCAGAGATAGCGCCTCAGCAGGTAATAAAAGTATTACCCGGGCACCGACATAGGCGCCAACGAGCGCAGATATCAGACCGGCTGGTACGACACTCCATATTACTGACTTGTTTTTAATAAAGTTTTTTATTGCTGCAATGGTGCCTATGGTACTGACTAATTTTTCCTGACCGAGCGCGAGCTGCGGAGGAAGCCCGGTTAAAATAAAGGCAGGAATAAGAATCAGACCCGCTCCACCGGCAATGGCATCAATATAACCAGCGACAAAAGAGGCTGCGACCAGCAGAATTAAGCCAATAAAAAAATAGTGGGCAATGAGGCTTCCCTCAATAAAAAATGAGGAATTAAATAATTCAGGCATACTTCTTTCCGTTAAATAGTGCGTAAGTGATGAAGGCAGTTTGCAGCGTCAAGCAGCTGACTGTTAAGCGGACGATTGAGTAAACCAAAGACCCGCAGCAGCCATCTGTCCGTGCCGTCAAAACGTGGCTGAAATGCATTTCGGGTATGCATGGTTCTCTGGTTTAAAAAAGTAATGGCATCGCCGGGATTGAGCGGCGCATCAAACCACAGGCTTCGGTCCAGAGTGAGTTCACGCATAATTTTCAGCGCGTTTTCTGCTTCAGGATTCATGCCGCTGGTATTGTGCCAGTCGAAGCGCGAGTACCATACGCCGCTCTCTGCTACAAGAACAGGGACGCCTTCTACAGAAGCATTTCCTTCAAAGCTTGCCGGCCTGTCGACTTTAAAAAACGGCTGCGTCAGAATAAATTTTGTTTCTTCAGACAGAAGGGCGATGACTGAATCCAGCTTCAGTAAACTGGTCCTGACATTATCTTCTTTTCGTAAACAAAGAAGCGTCAGCGTATCGGGACAATTACCTAAGGTTGAAAACGGCGTTTCTCCGGTAATCGGCAGATCGGGATTATCGACGTGCGGATAAAAATCATACTTTCCTCCCTGAGAACTGATTTTATCTTCTGCTTTCATCATCGGACAGACGTGGCGGATTAAATGGCCGTTATTCTCACCCTGATAGACTACGGGCCACAGGCCAGCCTCGAAATGCGCCGATAATAAAGCCCCGTGTAAATCTGAATTTTTACTTTCAACAAGATCTGCATCTGATGGAAAAAGAGGCGTTTTGGTAAGCTCGTCTGCCCTGAATTGCGGCGAAGACCATAATACAAAACACTCTCTTTTTAACCCGGTGGTAAATTCCACGGTACTCATCGGCAGTGCATCACGTATCCTGCCCGCTTTTGTTAAAATTAGTCCATTCTTCATTATTTGAACTGCCAACCTTTCAATAGAAATAGCTCTGATTCAACTAAGATAAAATGCTGATTTGAAGGTGGATATATATTTAACATATGATTAACGTGCGGCAAATGCATAAATAACGTTTATCTAAAAATTGGTTTATTTACATTTAACTACGTTTCTTTACAGTCGAAAGTTCTTGCAGAAGGTGCGCTAACAAATTTTTGTTCCGACGTTATGAGAAGGTTTCTGAGGCGCTTTAGCAGCGGGGAAACCCGTATTTGAGATGCTTGTAATGGTGGAGTAGGGCCAGCGATTAGTGGAGTCTTTCGGGGTGTGAGTTTTTTACAGGGCTGTTCCCCACAACAAAATTATTCATCTTTCCGGGGCGGCGTTTTCATGGTGGCAGTGCTCAGCTTTACTAGGCTGTTTCTGCGGTCGGGCAGCCGGTTGCTAATCAAGCTGAGAGTTGAAAAAAGGAGCTACCCGTCTGCTGTATTACACATCTTGTTTCACCGATGAATATAACGATGTTTGCCAGCATCAAAAGGCTGAGGATCTACTTTTCAGGAATGGTGTTATACGCCTTATTAAACATGATGATATTTTCTATGAGCGCATAATACAGCATCTTATAATAATTTTAATAACTGCCCTTACAAGCTAACTTTTAGGGGGCTGGGTATTATTAATACCATTTATTATACCTGACATATACCAAAGAAACGATAATTACCCATAATAAAATAAGAGGTGCGGCATAGCCAGGGATGAAACGTATAAAAACATACACGCCTGCCACAATGATTGCGGCAGGTACCAAATAAAAAATTACTGAAGTAGCCATAATAATGCGCGCTTCATTTGCGTAAAATCTCATACAGCGCATCTGCAATTTTTTCTTCATTGTTATCTTCAGAGTTTACCTAATAGATTATTTCAGATGTTTGGGATTCAATAAGAAAATAAAGCATTTCAATGTTTTCTTTACATAGCGCTTGATAATATGAAGGGTTCTGGAACTTTAGCCTGTTTGCGGCTGATGCAGCTACTTGCGCTTTTGCATAAAGTGTCGCGGCATTCACAAACCACGTTGAAAAAGAATTAACAATTCTTATATGATTTTCTTTGAATTCGGCACTATTAAGTACCAGGTTAGCAATTGTGAAGGACAGAACCAATTTGCTGGCTTTGGTTGATGCATGCTCTGCTGCTTTACCTAACAAATTTTGGATATGAGATGCAAGTTTATAGCTTTTTTCATCTCCAGGTCTTGCTAATGTTTTGCGGAAGTAAATTTCAACCATATCCAGAGCTATATTGTTTCTTCTATATATCTCACTTAAAGAAAAGACTAACCGTTTATCTTCTCTGAATGTATCGCGGCATGAACTACGATAATATTAATTTGGAACAAGGCAAGATCCATAATTAATAATACGCAGCTCACCCAGCTTTATCTTTTCGATAGTAGACATATAATCATCATTGAGGTCATTTAGAGAGTTTGTTAATGCAATAGCTAATTTCTTATTGGCCTGCATCTTCAATTGCAAATAGGTTTGTGATCTACCTTAGATCCTTGTTGTGTTATTCGCCCAATTTTTGATCATATTCACCAACAAGAGCAAGAAAGAAGATGGGAAAAACAAAAAAATTGCTGATTTATGTCTCGACTGTTATTATTTTATTTTTAATTATACCGGAGGTCATTCTTCGTGTATTAACGCCTGAGCAGCTCGCGAGGATGAGTGATTTTACGAGCTTAGGGGGAGCGATGAACCCCTTACTCTCGCTAATAATTTTCCTGGGCCTTTTTTCCGTCGTCTTGGCTTTTCTCACTGTCTCCGCTGTGAGCAAAATCTATCGATCATGGTCACGCCCTGAGAGCAAGTGAAGCATGCATTACCGATAATCACCTTCATCAAAGTTATGCATGCATTGAGTGCATTATTATACATGCATTACTTCCTCTCATTTTTGATATTGCCGACCTGTATTAGCACCGTTTTAATGGCTCGATATGGCTGTATGAAAAATTGATTTACAAAACGGACAGGCGTGACGGGGAGAGCGTTTGCCCGGCCAGACGGAAAGGTGTCGATTTTTTAGTACAATGACAGACAAAGCATGATTGCTCTGATGAAGGGCTCGTGAAAGCGGGATTTTTTGTCGCTAATTTCAGAGGAATGAAAAATACATCGCCATTTCATCGCCACTCAAAAAACACAAACAAAAAAGCCACCCATAAAGGGTGGCTTAACTGCATGATTTTCATCATTAAATCTGGTGGCCCCTGCTGGACTTGAACCAGCGACCAAGCGATTATGAGAACTATCAGGCGCTATATAAAAACAATGACTTACCTTAAAATCAATAAGTTATGAAGTTAATATAAGGCAATATAGGGCAATAAACCTAATCTTCAGCGACACTTTTGCGACACATTTCCAAAGGGTTGAGCTTAACGGCATCTTCAAAGTGATCGGGCGCAAAATGCGCATAACGCATCGTCATTTTGATATCGGTATGGCCGAGTATTCGCTGCAGTACCAAAATGTTCCCGCCATTCATCATAAAGTGACTGGCAAAAGTATGCCGCAACACATGCGTCATTTGCCCATCAGGCAGCTCGATTTCGGCCCGCTCCAGAGCTGAACGGAACGCGTAATAGCAAGGTGTAAAAAGCGCGCCGTTCTTTTTAGGCAGTTCTTCGGCCAAGGCTGAAGAAATGGGAATGGTGCGATTCTTCTTCCCTTTGGTTTTGACGAAGGTAATACGCTGTCCTGAAACCTGTGAACGTTTCAGTCCTTCCGCCTCGCTCCATCGCGCGCCGGTCGCCAGACATAGCTTAACGATCATCAGTAGGTCTTTCGCTGAACTGGCTTCGCAGGCGTTTAATAACAATGCGATTTGATCTGTAGTCAGGTAAGCCATTTCGCTTTCATCGACGCGAAAATGGCGGACGTTCTCGAGGGGATTCGGTAACGTCCATTCGCCTAACCTTTTAAGTTCATTAAATACGGCAAGAAAATAAGCTAGTTCCAGATTCAAGGTTCGCGGCGCGACCTTACTTATTCGCTTAGTGCGAGCGAAATGACCTTCAAGCCGTTTAGCTCGATAGGAAGTGAAAAGCTGTGCATTGAATTCTGCTGCAAGCGGAAAGCCCATACATTCACACGCCCACGTCATAGCGGCTTTACGCTTTTCGCCATCCTTGAGCGTAATACCGTGACGGCTGAACCAAAGTTCTACCAGGTCAGTTAAGCGGCGCGTTTCTTTCGCTTCACCCAACCAAGGAGCCGCTTCTATTTTCTCAAGCGTATAGCTTTCAAACGCCAGGGCTTCGCCTTTGGTCGCAAACTTCTTGCGGACGCGCTTACCTTCTTTTCCGCTGCTACGGTCAATAGTGTAGAAATCAGCGATCCATTGACCGTTGGGGAGCTTTCTGACTGGCATAATTAGCTGTTTAAAATCCTTTGTTTCTGCTGCTGAAATTCCTCATCACTCAAGATGCCTTTCTCTTTCAGCGTAGCAAGCCGTTCAAGTTGGGAGACGATATCTGTAGGCGCGCCGCTTTCTGGTGCTCGCGGCTTTTCGTCCATCGCATTGCGGGTCGCATTGATTAGGTTAGTGAAAGGGACAACCGTACCTTTTTGCACGTTTTTAATGGTGTAATTTTGCCCGCTTGTGCTGATAAAAATCTCACCGAGAAGTACACCAGTTTTGCCCCCGACACTGACAACGTTTCTGAGGTTCACATCAACCTGCTTCACGCCGAATAGCATCCCTTTATCCAGGAATATGATGCGCTGATTGGTCAGGGTTATTAGCCAGGTATTACCATCCATCATTCCGCTGGCAATGGCTAAAGGCTGCTCCGATGCATTCAGGATTTTCGGTAAGTGGAAAAATTCTTTCTTCGTCCCGAAAGGAATATCGCCTACAACCTGTGCAAGCCTTTTAAATTCTTCTTTTAATTGTGCTTCAGTTGCCTTTGTGTAGTCTAACATAATCAATCCTTTAGCTAATTTATCGTTAAAGCAACGCGGCCGATTATATTGATTTCATCAAGCGAGCAGTCGAAAGATGCTCCTGCGCCAACACCGGACACGCGCACTTTTTTAACAGGAATACGTGTAAGTACTCTTACGCTGGTTTTACCTTCAATCTCAATCAACCAACTGTTATCGTAAATTTCACCAAAATCTTTATCGATAATGTACTGCGTTGAGCCTTCTACCACACAGACAGGATCTTTTGGTAAAGCCTTTCCGGGCAAGAATGCGTTCTTATCAAGCATAAAAGTGCCATCATCAAAAAGCTGCCCATCCACAATTTTATGGCGCGGAAAACTCAACACATCCAGCTCGCCGTCGCTGTGCTTAAGCCCCTGACCCGTAACCAGCCATTCCAGCGTCGCACCTGTTTCCGCCATACATCTCACCACAACATCAGCAGGGAAAAAGTCACGCTTATAACGATTGGCGAGACTACTACTTGCGATCCCAAGGTGGTCGGCCAGAGCAAGTTTTGTACTAAAACCGTACGCTTCGATAACCCGATCCAGTACCGCAGCTCCGCCCTGAGTGAAGTTTATTTGTAGGTTCACGAAAGTTTGACCTTGCAAGTTTTCACGAAGTGAGTTTAAACTTCGCTTTGTAGGTTTAAGGAAGTATTAACGCTTATTGCCCGATATTGACCTATCGGATTAACCAACGGAGTTTGCCCCATGCGTCCCAACATTACAATTGTGATACCCGAACCTTATCTGCCGCTGGATGAGTACTGCCGCAGGACAGGCACAAACAAAGAGACAGCTAAGAACCTGATTGAGTACGGAAAACTGCCTATCAAGGCTAAAGGAAAACAGAAAAAGGCCTTAGTAGAAGTGAACATGGCGGCGCTGACTATTCAGGCGCTAAGTGAATGCAACGTCTCACTTCAGGCGTAAAAAGATCGTATCAGCTAGGATGAAGCGAATCATGTTTGATTATCAGGTTTCCATACAACCGCACTTCGATAACGCCTGTCAGGCTTTTGCCAGCCGCCATAACATTCGTGAGCTGGCCGACAGGTTAGGGATGAAGCACCAGACATTGCGTAACAAGCTGAACCCGGAACAGGCGCATCAACTTACAGCGATGGAGATAGCGGCGATTACCGATATTACCGAGGACGCAACGCTGATAGATGGTTTGCTGGCACAAATGAAATGCATGCCAGCGGTGCCGGTCAATGAAGCAAAAGCCGAACGTATGACGCACTACGTTTTACAGGCAACGTCGGAAATAGGGAAGGTGGCCGCTGCTGCTGTGTCAGGTCAGAAAATGACGCCTTCCTGTAAGAGCGCTTTTATGGAAAACATCAATGCAGGCATCCGTTGTCTGTCGCTGATCGGTCTAAGCGTTCACGCCCGTGTGCATTCTAATCCCGCCCTGGCTAACACCGTTGATGCAATTAGCGGCCTCAGTGCCTCCATGGGACTGAGTTAATTATGACGATTTCAATGGCTGCGTTATTAAAGCGCCGAAGCCCGCTGCCCGCATACGGTCATGGCTGGATTATCACTAAAGAAGGCCAGCGCTGGCACCCGACATTAAGCAAGCAGCAACCCGCCGAAAATATGGCAGTAAGCAAAAGAGGTAAATCATGGCTATCGAAGCTGAAACAGCACTGGCTGAAATAAAAACAGGCGCGCGAGTGGCAGGACTGAATCACGTTGCCGAGCTGCGCTCTAAATTTTGGGGCAATGACTGCGGAAAAGATATCACCCGCTTTTTTGATGAAATGCGCGATACCACTGACCGGAACTATCAGGAAAACAAGCGGGCATTAAGCGCTATTTTCTATCTGGCGAATATTCGGACTGAGCGGCATGAGCTTGATTTCAGTGAGCTGACCACTGATGAAAGAAGCGCGCTTATCCGTGCGATGAACCATTTTCGTGCAGTTGTGAGCTTATTTCCCAAGAGAATGACTCTGCCCAACTAATCATCCTTTTTAAATAAATGACGTCAACCCGTCGGGCATCCCTTTGCCCGCATTCAGGAAAAAGAGAAATGAGAAATATCGAAACCCGTAATTTTGACAGCGAAACAGAGGCGCTGACCGCGCTGCTGAATAAGGCCCGCATTGAAGAGCGTAAAGACCGTGCGCTGGCCGTTTCCGATCGCCTGGTTGAGCTGGCCGTACATATCCATCAGCAGGAACTGAACGGCACCGAGGCCGCCGAACTTATCCGCCGTGAGGCCGAGCGTTACATCAATGAATCGCAGGAGCTGCACTGATGGCCGACTCTATGGATCTGGTACAGCTGCGCACTGAAGAAATGCTGGCGCGTAATATCGCCCAGGTAATTTATCGCCCGGTAACGGTCAGTGCCTCTTTTTGCGAAGACTGCGATGCGCCCATCCCCGAAGCGCGCCGCCGCGCCGTTCAGGGCGTTACACGTTGCGTGGCCTGTCAGGAAATGGCGGAACGCATCAATGCTCAGTTTAACGGTGGTACAGCATGATCGATGCCCGCTGTTTCACACCAGGCGTAATGAATCTTGTGACTGTTTCAGGCGGTAAGGACAGTCTGACCGACTGGCTGCTTGCTATTGAATCCGGCGTTGAGTTTCAGGCGGCACATGCTGACACCGGTCATGAGCACCCTGAAACCGTTGAGTATCTTGATTACCTGGAAACAAAGCTCGGGCCATTGCGGCGTGTCCGGGCTGATTTCACACAGCGTATCGCTGATAAAAGAATTTTCGTAAAGGATAAATGGCCGACTTTACTGGTCAGGGATTTAAATTTTACAGAGGAGGAAGCGACCCGAACGGTACGTCGCGCCCTGAATGTCCTGAAGCCTACCGGCATTCCTTTTCTTGATTTATGCATCTGGAAAGGCACGTTCCCGTCAAGTCAGCGCAGATTCTGCTCCTTCGAACTCAAACAAATTCCAATGCAGGAACAGGTAGTAAACCGGCTGATTGCTGCAGGAAAGCAAGTCATTACGTGGCAGGGTGTGCGTGCGCAGGAATCAGCAAGCCGGGCCGCGCTTCCCGAATGGGAGGAAGGCTTTGACCTCGGACCCGGATTGTCTCTTTACCGGCCAATTCTCAAATGGACACATGATGATGTTTTTGCTTTGGCAAGGCGTCACGGTATCAAGCCTAACCCGCTTTATCAGCAGGGCTGCAGCCGTGTCGGCTGTATGCCGTGCGTAAACGTGAATAAAGCCGAACTGGCAGAAATTTTCACCCGCTGGCCTGAAGAGGTAAGTCGTGTGGCCGAGTGGGAAAGGATCGTAGCTCAGTGCTCACGCCGTGGTAATGCTGCATTTTTCCATTCAGGCATGGATCCGGTAAAGGCAGAGACGAACAGCTGCAAGGTAACACTGGCCTCGCACGGCATCGAAACTTATCGCGACTGGGCGCTGACCACGCGTGGTGGACGTCAGTTCGATATGCTGGCAGCAATGGATAACAAGTCCGTTTGTAGCAGCGTATATCTGGGGGTATGTGAGTGATGCAGGAATACGCTTACTCGTGGAACGCTCCACGGGAAGCGATCGCCAGCCCTTACCGCACCTATGAAGAGGAGCACAGCCGCAGTCGAATGATTGCGGCTTTGTCACATGCGCAGAACTTACTCGAAAAGCAGCCGACGCTTGTACAACTTGACGTAAAGCGCCGCACCGGTGAATTGGAGAAAACACATGGCACAGCCCGTGCCAATGCGTACTTAACGAAAACATTCGTCGAGCGCACATTGCCACGCGTTGAAAGCGTCAGCTCGCAGTATCGCCTCGGCGAAATGAGCGCCGGCACCTTTACGCGGCTTACCAGCAACGCCTCTGATAAAACCGGGGCCGCCGGTGCGGCGGGTACGCTGTGGGAGCTGATGAACCGCTTTAACCGCCTGCCGGATCTGGCCCGTGCCGACGTGGATTTACTGGCCGGGGATATCGCCAGCTTTATCCTGGCGGAAATGGTGCAGGCGCATGGCCAGTCTGAGGATGAATCGGACTACAAATACACGCACCGTGTTTACATGACCGCTGCGGCCATCACGCGCGAGCTGAAGCAGACGCCGCCGCTGTGGGAAAAAGTTACCTCGCGGCTGTTTTGCCCGGAAGACGTAACGCCCGCCATTATGCGTATGCAGACAGAAAAATGGTGGAAAGGCCGCCTGCGCCGCGTGGCCGCCTCATGGCGTGAACACCTGCAAATCGCGCTTGCGAACGTCAGTAAAAAGCATACGCCTTATGCCAGCACTATGGCCGTAAACGAGTGGCGCGAGCAAAAGCGCCGCACGCGTGAATTCCTCAAGGGCATGGAGCTGGAAGACGAGGAAGGCAACCGCATCAGCCTGATTGAAAAATACGACGGCAGCGTGGCAAACCCGGCGATCCGTCGCTGCGAGCTGATGACCCGCATCCGCGGCTTTGAAAATATCTGCAACGATATGGGTTTTGTCGGCGATTTCTATACGCTGACCGCGCCCGCCCGCTATCACGCCACGATCAAGACCGGCTATCGTAACCGCAAATGGAGCGGTGCCAGCCCGGCGGAAACGCAGCGCTATCTCTGCAATGTCTGGCAGAAGGTCCGCGCCAAACTGCATCGGGAAGAGATCCGCATTTTCGGCATTCGCGTGGCCGAGCCGCATCACGACGGTACGCCACACTGGCATATGCTGATGTTCATGCGCCCGGAAGACGTGCAGCGCGTGCGGCAGGTGATCCGCGATTACGCGTATCAGCAGGACAGCTACGAACTGACTACGGACAAAGCCAGAAAGGCCCGCTTTCATGCTGAGGCTATCGATCCGGAGAAAGGCAGCGCGACCGGCTATGTGGCTAAGTACATCTCCAAAAACATCGACGGCTATGCGCTCGACGGCGAGCTGGACGACGAAAGCGGCAAAGAGCTGAAGGAAACCGCGCCCGCCGTGTCTGCCTGGGCGGCGCGCTGGCACATCCGGCAATTCCAGTTTGTCGGCGGTGCACCGGTCACGGTTTACCGCGAGCTGCGCCGTATGGCAGACAGCGAGACGGCGCAGGGCTTAAGCATTGAGTTTGCCGCCGCGCATGATGCAGCGGACGCGGGCGACTGGGCGGAATACGTCAACGCCCAGGGCGGCCCGTTCGTTAAGCGTGACGAGCTGGCCGTACGCACCTGGTATCAGGCAAGTGAAGACTGCAACGAATATGGCGAGGAAACCGTGCGTATCAAGGGCGTTTACGCCACGTCAGTTGGTGAAGATACCCCAATTTTAACCCGCCTCGCACAGTGGAAAATTGTGCCAAAGCGCGCCGTAGACCTGGCCGTTGATTTTAAGGACGCGTCCGCGTCCTCTCGGAGTTCTGTCAATAACTGTACGGGAGGTTTGAGATCGCAGGATTCGAAACTGCCGGAAAGTGGAGGTAATAAAGACTTTACAGCGCTGAGCCGCAAGGAACGGCGGCAGATGTTAGCCAGGGTAAGGGCTGATATACCGGAAAAGAGGCATACCCGGCTGCGCCGCTCTGAAAAAACAGAGGCAGCATGCGACAACGTGATCGGTCAGATACGCGATATCACTCGCGAAACCATTAGCCGGGCGGTCGCCGTGCGCCTTATCAGCGGTACAGAAACCAAAATCGACGGGCAATGGTTCCGTAGCTCTGCCGGTGGTGAGCTGTTCAGGCCGAAAAAGCGTATTGATGCTGAAAGCCTGCTAAGCAGATTCAACCGACTGGCGGATAAGGGCAGGACAAAGAATGCGCTGGAGTAGATGCGAACATTGAGGCCGAGATTATCCAGCATCACAGGTAGAAGCGGCTGACTCGTCTAATGAATGAAAAGCCATTTTAATCAGTAAGATAAAAATTGATATTTAGCATAAGAATTTTCTTACGCTACGATTTGAGGTTATGGTACTGTATAAAAACACAGTGAATATGGGAGGGAATGTGGATAACGAGTTACAAGAGCGTGTCACGCTTGAACGTGTCGAATTGATAGCCAGGCTGACAACAGAAGGGATGTGTAAAGAGCGGGACAGAGAAATCGCGCTGAACCTGATCGCCGAGATAGCAGCCAACAACACGCTTTCAGATGGAAATTTTTCGGTCGCATTTTCGACCATGCCTTGTCAAAAATAATTTCAGGTGACTGTCAGCAAAACGGGTAAGCAGCCATGCATGCATCAGGTGCATGGTTTTGCATGCTTCGATCCCTCCTGAGGATCCCCTTGAAGACCTGAGCTGGCGCGGATCCGGCTGGGTCATGCAACTGCATTAAAAGCGACGCACAAAGCGGGCAGGCGTGGCGGGGATAGCATTGCGCGCTACACATTAATGTTGCTTCTTAAAGCAGGATGATAGTAATGTTAGCAACTTACCTTTATTGGTAATTATCAACAAGAATTATCTTAAAATGGGGTTGTTAATGAACTTTGATGCTAGTCCTCTTAATATCCGTTCTATTTTATCAGTGAAGCAACGTTACATTATTCCCAGGAACCAACGTGAATTTAGTTGGGAAAAATTACAACTGGATGAATTCTGGCAAGATATTATAAGGAACATAAGCTTTGATGATACTACTCAACTAAATTTTTCTGAATATTTTATTGGGACAATAGTTTTATCGGGTGTTGATAGTGATGAAGTTTTAGAGATTGTTGACGGGCAGCAGCGGCTTTCCGTTATAACAATGTTGCTTTCAATTATCTCGAGGCTACTTAGAAAAGCTGGCCAAGAAGGAATTGCAGAAGACATATTTACTACCTATATTGTAACTATAAGTGACGCTATAGATAGAAATAGTTTAGGTGAAGATGGCGAAACTTATGTTGAGAAAATCCAGAAGAATTCAGGGAGGGATTATTTTAAACTGAAGTTTCAGGATAGAATAGATCATTCATCAAAACCGGCATGCGATGAGGACAGGAAATTATCTTACGCCGGAAGTTTTTTGCAAAGAAAATTGCAGAGGAAATCCTTGTGTAGTTTAATTTTACAAAAAGAAGGTAAGTATAATAAAACTGATCATATATACTGCTTGAGAGCGTTATATCGAATGATTACATCTTATCTTAAATTGGTTCGTATATCTGTGGATAAAGGTGATGATGCATATGATATATTTGAGGTTCTAAATGCTCGAGGTATAAACTTAACCTCATTAGATCTTATTAAAAATAAAATATTTCAAAACTGCACTCAAACCTTCCCGGTCGATGTAGCAAGAAGGAAATGGGATTATATTGTAAAAAAAATTGAATCCAGAAGTGAAAGTATAACCATAACTGAATACGTTAGATGCTGGTGGCTGTCCAAATATAACTATATAGGAGAGGAGCAACTTTATAGAGCTTTTAAAAGGGAAATGCTTGATGATAACTCTTCACTAACAGCAACTGACTTCTTAGAACAGCTTTACAAAGATGTAGATTTATATGTTAAAATAATATCCCCTGAGCAAGGTGACTGGCCTCAAGCGGACCAGCGAGAAATATTTGATGCTTTAAATTCTCTGTCTATTTTTAATATATCTATTCCGAGACCATATATTTTATCACTTTTAAGGAAGAAAAGAGATAAACCCAAAACTCTTAGACAGTCGGATCTCATAGACTGTCTTAAGAGAGTTGAGAATTTTCATTTCAAATTTAGTGCAGTTTGCCGTCAGCGGCCTTCTGGACTTGATGCTAAATACTCTGTTTTTGCAGTTAATGTTAGCAATGCTGATAATAAACGCGAGTTAGCCATACGAACTAAAGAAACAAATGAATATTTTCAATCGAAAACTCCTAGCGACGAACTTTTCAAAAGCAGCTTTGTAAATGATATATATTATATAAACAGCAAGACATCTCAAAGAAAACTAATTATATATATTTTTGAAAAAATAGAAATGCATCTTAAAGGTACTCGGGAATTAAAGTTTGATATAGTGTCTTTAGAGCACATTGGCTCCCAAAAGAATTTTCTTGAAAGCAATTCTGGCTCAATGGGCAATTTACTGCCGTTATGCTTTTCTATAAATGAAGATTGCAAAGATAATTCATTGTTATTGAAGTTGCCAGAGTATAAGAAGTCCAATCTTTCTATTGTCTCAGAATTCATTAAACGCATTGAATCTACTGACGATAACTGGACTAAAGAAAAAGTTGATGCAAGAAGTTTAGCCTTGGCACAATTAATGCTGGAGTCGATGTAAAACTGAGGCGGATATTATCCGCCCTCATATTTCAAAACTTATAGGGTTTAAAATTTATTATATCACTTCCTAAAAAATAGTTAATCTCCTTCATCCGCTCCTGCAGAGGCGTTAACTCGTTCCTGACGAAAACCTGTGATGCCTTCACTGCATCCCCGAACCCGCCGGAGTTATCCGGGATAATCCCCATCATTTGCGGCGGCACGCGGTGTGCGCTTAGCAGGTCGTCGCGGCTGGCCTTCTTGATGTTAAAGAAATCATCCTTTGTTGCCACCTCGCTGAGCGGCAGGATTTTAATCCCGTCCGGCTTGCCGTTGGGCGCATACATAAACAGGTTACGGAAGTTGCCCAGGCCTTTCGTGTCGCGCATTGCCTGACGCATGCGGTCGACGTCGCTGGAACTCTGCGCCGCGTCGGTCATATACAGGATGTAACCCGCGTGCGCGCCGTTCTGATAGTACTTGCGCCGAAACAGCGTGGCCGCCTCGTTCAGCCAGGCGGAGTTAAGCGCGCTGAGGTATTCCGGCAGGCCGTAAAGCTCCTGATTAATGTCCGGCTCAAGCAGGTGAAACACGCTGCCGGCTGCAAACTGGTGCGGCTCCTTCCAGTCATTCACAAACCAGTATTCACCTTCTTTAACGCCCTTGCGGGTAAATTTTGCGGGGGTAGTTTCCAGCCTGAACGGCTTGCCGAGGCTGTTACGACGCAGCTCGGCAAACGCATTCCCGAACACCAGATAGTCCAGCGCAAACTTGCTGAACTCCTGCTGGCTTAACATCGGATGCGGGATAAAGGTTGAGGCCAGAATATTGCGCTTAACGTAAATGGGCGAGCTGTGATGCACCGCCGAGCGCAGGCTTTTTGCCAGTCCGTGAAAACTCACCGGCGGCTCGTACCAGCGCCCATTGCCGATGCACTCCGCGTAATCCATTATATCGCGCTTATCCATGACCGGCGTCGGCTCGCCGAAGGTAAACGCCTCAACCTGCTGCGGGGCGGCCGATGCTGCTGGTGCTGCCTTAAATGCCTTACGGCTGCGTTTTTTCATCAGTAAAATTCCAGAATTGAAGGGTTAGCGCCGCCGCTGGCGGCGGTCAGCGGTTCGTTTAACAGCGCGTGCATGATGGCCCAGGCGACGTCGGCGTGGCTGGCGTCTTCGCTGCGGCTCGCCTCGTAGGTTGAACGGTTGCCGCTGGCGGTCATGGTTTTACGGATAGCCATAAAAGACTGCGTGATATCGGTGCTGCCCGCGTCGTACTCCAGGCGGCCGCTGCCGATGGTGTCTTTTGCCTTCAGCACCATCCCGGTTTTGACTTCCGGCGAGTAACGGATTTCACGGGCGGCCGGGTAGAACTGGCGGACAAGCTGAAACACGCCCTGGCCGATGCCGGTAGCGTCCACGCCGATATACTCCACGGTGTATTTTTTGGTTAAGTCTTCAATGGATTTCGCCTGCGCGGCAAAGTCCATGCCGCGCCACTGGTGATGCTCCAGCACGCGAAACTTGCCGCCCGCAACCAGCGGCGGCGCAATCACGGCACAGCCAGCGCTGTCCCCGGTGTGCGACGGGTCGTAACCAATCCACACCGGGCGGTAATCGAACGGGCGCAGCGCGTAAGGGTTAAAGTCCGTCCATTCTTCCAGGCTGTCGATCATGCAGGTCTGCAGCTCGGCGAATGGGAACACGCTCGCCTCGTCGTCGACAAACTCGCACATTAAAAGGTTCTGATATTCCGACGGACTGTATTCAAGCGAGAGCTGGTCCAGGTCAAACAGGTTACAGCCGCCGGTCAGCGCGTCCTCAACCGTGACAATCTGCCGCCACTGGCCGTCGCCGCACAGCGCGCCTTTCGCCAGATGCGAATGCGACAAATCCAGCTCGATGCGGTCGTCCTTGCTGCGGCGGCCCTTGTTAAATAATTCCCCCGACCAGAACGGATAGGCGCTGTGCGACAGGCTCGACGGCGTGGAAAAGTAGGTGGTGCGCCATTTTTTATGTAGTGACATGCCGCTGGCGACCTTGCGCAGCTCCTGGAATTTCGGGATCCAGAAATATTCATCCAGATACAGATTGCCGGTATAGCTCTGCGCGGTGCGCACGTTCGTACCCAAAAAAATCAGGCGCGCGCCGTTCGGCAGCACAATCGGATCGCCCTTCAGGTCAACGTCAACCTGCCGGGCAAAGTCGATAATGTAGTTTTTGAAAACGTGCGCCTGCGCCTTGCTGGCGGATAAAAATATCTGGTTGCGCCCGGTGGTCAGCGCATCAATCAGCGCCTCGCGGGCAAAGTAGAACGTCGCGCCAATCTGGCGGGACTTCAGGATATTGCGGATGCGGTTCTCCAGCCCGGCCTTATGCCAGTTGAGCTGGTACTGAAAGCAGTTATCCATAAACAGGCCGGTAAGCTTGTCAGTCTGCTCGTCGCTGAAGACGTTTTTAATTACCGGCTGGCGCTCGCCCTTATTGCGGTTGCGCACGTTAGGATTTAAATCCGCCTCGTTGCCCGAGCTGCGGTAGCGCTCGACGCGGGCCAAACGTTCTATCTGGCGGCCCAGCGCGTCTATCTCCTTGTAGTCCCCGTTGCCCTTGACCTCTTTCATGATGAGCTGAATTAACCGCGCCTCCATGCTGGCCTCGACACGACTGATGGGCGCGATATCTTCCCACGCGTCGCGCAGCTTCCAGCTCTGTACGGTCGGTGTTTTCTGGCCGAGCGTCTCCGCAATCTGGCGCACGGAATAACCTTGCCAGTAAAGCAGTGCGGCCTGACGGCGCGGATCGCTGATGGTGGTTTGTATGTTCATGGCAACAAGGCTACCGGGGCGCAAAAAGGCGCGCCCGCTGTCCCTGTTTGCTGGTCGCTGAGCGGGCTGGCTTTCGTTGAGCGGATGCGCCTTGGCGGTGAAACTGACCCCGACCTGAACGAACCCACAACCGGAGCCTGTTAATGGCAACACTCAAAGCAAAGCGTTTTCGTATCGCCGTGGAAGGCGCAACCACCGACGGTCGCGTGATTTCCCGCGACTGGATTTCACAGATGGCGGCGAACTATGACCCGGCAATGTACGGCGCGCGCATCAATATGGAACACATCAAGGGCTATACCCCTGACAGCCCGTTTCGCCGCTATGGCGACGTCACCGCCCTGAGCGCGGAAGAAATCGCGGACGGCCCGCTGAAAGGCAAGCTGGCGCTGTACGGCGATATCAGCCCGACGCCGGAGCTGGCCGAACTGACCAAAGCCCGCCAGAAAATCTACACCTCTATTGAGGTCAATCCGAAGTTTGCCGACACCGGAGAGGCGTACCTGATTGGCCTTGCCGTGACCGACGATCCGGCGAGCCTCGGCACCGAAATCCTGAGCTTCAGCGCCAGCGCCGCAGCGAACCCGCTGGCGTCCCGCAAGCAGCACAAGGACAACCTGTTTACCGCCGCCGAAGAAACGCTGATTGAATTCACCGAAGAGGCCGACCCGGTGCCGTCGCTGCTGGCCCGCGTTACCGCGATGTTCTCCGCGAAGAAAAAAGGCGCCGATCTGCAGTTTGCCGACGTCAGCGCGGCCGTGACTGCCGTTGCCGAGCAGGTACAGCAGAACGGCGAGACGCAGGCGCAAAACCTGTCGGCGCTGGAAGTCGCGTTAACCGAACGGCTCGACGCGCTGGAGCAGCAGGCCGGGGAAGACCGCGCCGCCTTTACCGCGCTGCAGGCGCAGCTTGCGAAAACCGATGCGGGCTTTTCCCGTCGCCCGGCCTCGACCGGCGGCGACAACACCGCCAGCGTGCAGACCGACTGCTGATTTAAAAACTTAACCGAATACAGGAGCGCAAATGCGCCAGAACACCCGCTTTAAATTTAACGCCTTTATGTCCCGCCTGGCCGAGCTGAACGGCGTCGAAACCGGCGACATGAACAAGAAATTCACCGTTGAGCCAGCGGTGACGCAGACGCTGATGAACCGCGTGCAGGAGTCGTCGGACTTTTTGACCCGCATTAACATCGTGCCGGTGTCCGAAATGAAGGGCGAGAAAATCGGGATCGGCGTGTCCGGCTCGATTGCCAGCACCGCCGACACTGCGGGCGGCGACGAGCGCGAAACCGCCGACTTCTCCGCGCTGGACAGCACCGGCTATGAGTGCGTGCAGGTTAACTACGACTTTCATATCCGCTACAACACGCTCGACCTGTGGGCGCGCTATGAGGATTTTCAGGCCCGCCTGCGTGACGCCATCATCAAGCGCCAGTCGCTCGACCGCATCATGATCGGCTTTAACGGCGTGTCGCGCGCCAAAACCTCCAACCGCGCCAAAAATCCGATGCTGCAGGACGTGGCGGTTGGCTGGCTGCAGAAGTACCGCAACGACGCGCCGGAGCGCGTGATGAACAAAACCACGGCGGAAGACGGCACCGTGACCGACGGCGTGCTGATCGGTAAAGGCCGCACCTACGCCAACCTTGACGCCGTGGTGATGGATGCAACTAACACCCTGATCGAGCCGTGGTATCAGGAAGACCCGGAGCTGGTTGTTGTCTGTGGTCGTCAGTTGCTGGCCGACAAGTATTTCCCGCTGGTTAACCAGGTGCAGGCCAACACCGAGGCGCTGGCGGGCGATCTGATTGTGAGCCAGAAGCGTATCGGCAACCTGCCCGCCGTGCGCGTACCGTACTTCCCGGCGGACGCGATGCTGATCACCCGCCTGGACAACCTGTCGATTTATTTTCAGGAAGGCACGCACCGCCGCATGATCGACGAGGTGGCGAAGCGCGACCGCATCGAAAACTACGAGTCCATCAACGAGGACTACGTGGTGGAGGATTACGCGGCGGGCTGCCTGATTGAAAAAATCACCCTGTCCGACGCGCCGGTAGCCGCGGCGAAAACTGAAACTGACGCGGCAACGCCGGAGGCATAACGCATGTTAAGCCCTGCCCGACGTCACCTTATGCGCCAGCAGGCGGAAGCGGCTTCACAGCAGGCCAGCAACCCGCTGCGCCACGCCAACGGCTACGAGCTGATGCTGCTGAAGCTCAACGACGACAAGCGCCGCCTGAAGAAAGTGCGCTCGCAGGAACGCAAGGCGGAACTCAAGCGGCAGATGCTGCCTGAGTATCTGCCCTGGGTGGCGGGCGTGCTGGCAAAAGGCACCGGCACGCAGGACGCCGTACTGATGACCGTCATGATCTGGCGGCTGGATGCGGGCGACGTGCCGGGCGCGCTGGATATAGCCCGCTACGCGCTTCAGCACGGATTAGTGCCGCCGTCCGGCTTTAAGCGCGACGCAACCACCTACCTGCTGGCCGAAGAGGTCGCCGACGCGGCAACCCGCGCCCGGACGCTGGGCGAGGCGGTTGATGTTGCCCCGCTGCTGGCAACGCTTGAGCTGACGAAATCCGAAGACATGCCCGACCAGGTGCGCGCAAAGCTGCACAAGATAACCGGGTACGTCTTACGCGATGCGGGCAGGGCTTTGGATGCGATGGAACATTTAAAAAGAGCGCTGCAGCTGCATGAAGGCTGCGGCGTCAAAAAAGACATTGAGCGGCTGGCTACTGACCTGAAAAAGCAGGCCCTTACCCGCCGCTGACCGAACGCGCCCCGCGCCGGGCGGCAGAGTCGCAACGTATTTTTAATGCCTGCGCGACTCTCCACCGCCCACCTATTTTAAGGCCGACTATGAACACGATTGTGATACCCGCCCCGCGACCGGCAGACGATGCCGAGCCGCCGGTAAAGAACACCTTTTTCTGGCCTGACGTGAACCTGCAGCAGCTGCGCAACACGCTGCGCTACGAAGGCACCGTGACCGCGCAGCGCCTGCGCCTTGCGGTAAAAACGGCCATCTCCGAAGTGAATGCCGAGCTGTACGACTGGCGCGCCGAACAGATGGCGGCGGGCTTTAACCAGCTTTCCGACGTTCCGGCGGAAACCTTCGACGGCGAAAGCGAAAAGGCCGCGCACTACTTCGCTGCCGTCAGCGCGCTGACCGGCGCCGCCATCGTGGAGCGCTATCGCGGCTATGACGCCAGCGGCAAAAAAGGTGCCGAGGTGGAGGCGAGTGCGGACGAGTACTGGCGCGACGCGCGCTTCAGTATCAGCCGCATTGCCGGGCGTTCCGGCTGCATCGTGAGCCTGCTGTGATTATTTATGCGCAGCAGGGCGACACCGTAGACCAGATTTGCTGGCGGTACTACGGACGCACGGCGCAGGCCGTCGAACTGGTCTATGCCGCTAATCCGGGGCTGGCCGAAAGCGGGCCGGTGCTGATGCACGGCTGCGAAGTGACGCTGCCCGATCTGCCCGACGCCGCTGCGGATGAAACCATCAACCTGTGGGACTGAAAAAGATGGAGAAAATCAATTCGCTGGTTAACTACCTGATTGGCCTGGTGCTGATGTGGTTCGGCCGCCACACCCCGCAGGATATCGCCTTTATGGTCGGCTCCGGCGTCGCCGTGGTGACGCTGGTGATTAACGTCGCCACGTTTTTTATCAACTGGCACTACCGCCGCAAGACCTATGAGCTACAGCGACAGGGGGTAAACCATGAAGGCCGCTAAACACTGCGCCGTGATCGCCGTGCTGGCAATTGCAACGCTGTTGCCGCAGTACAAAGCCCTGAAGATATCCGACGGCGGATTACGGCTGATTGCCGATGCGGAGGGCTGCCGCACCTCGCCGTACCGGTGCAGCGCCGGAGTCTGGACTAACGGCATCGGCCACACCGCAGGCGTCACGCCGCAAAGTCGGGTCAGCGAACGGCAGGCCGCCGTTAATCTGGTGTATGACGTGATGCGCGTTGAACGTCAGCTTGCCGTCTGCGTGCCGGTCGAGATGCCTCAATCCGTTTACGATGCGCTGGTGAGCTTCTCCTTTAACGTCGGCACTGGCGCGGCCTGTGGGTCAACGCTGGTTGGCTACCTTAAGCGCCAGCAGTGGCGGCAGGCGTGCGGCCAGCTCGACCGCTGGGTATACGTGAACGGCGTGAGCAATGTCGGGCTGGAAAACCGCCGCCAGCGGGAAAAAACATGGTGTTTAAAGGGGGCGTTATGATCCGCCTGTTAACGGCACTGCTGGCCGTGGCGCTCGTGGCGCTGGGCCTGACCGGCTGGCGTCTGAATACGGTAAACGGCCACCTTACAGACGCGCAGCGCATTATCGGCACGCTGTCCGTCGGGATCGAAAGCCGAGATAAGGCGATTACCCGCCTGAACGACGAGGCAAAAGCGGGCCAGAAACGCGAGGCCGCGCTGCGCCTGCTGCAGGGCCGCGCCGGTACTGCGGCCCTTAACCGTGAAATGACCATACAGAGGGAAACCGATGCCAATCCGATTTTACGCGACTGGTCTGCTGCTGCTCTGCCTGCTGACGTTATCCGGCTGCACGCGCGGCCCGCATTCCGCAACGCCCGCGATTATCTGGACTGGCTGTCCGCGCGTGACAAGCTGCCCGCTGCCGGGAAACAGCCTGCAGACACAGGGCGACCTGGCGGCGGATAACCGCCAGTTAGAGGCTGCGCTTGCGTCGTGCGGGCTGCAGGTTGAAATCATCAAAGAATGCCAGGAGCAGCACGATGGAGAAGCCGAAACAGCTACGGCAGGCGCTGACCGACAGCGTGCCGCTGCTGCAGCGAAATCCTGACGGGCTGAATATGTTTATCGACGGCGGGCGCATCGCCTCGACGCTCGCCAGCTCGCTGTCGTTTGAGTACCAGTATCAGCTTAATCTTGTGATAACCGACTACGGCGACGATATCGACCTGCTGATGGTGCCGCTGCTGGCGTGGCTGCGCGAGAACCAGCCGGACATAATGGCGACGGAAGAAAAGCGCCGCACCGGCTTTACCTTTAAGGTGGACGTGTTGAGCGACACGCTGTGCGATATCAGCATTGACCTGCAGCTGACCGAGCGCGTGATCGTGAAACAGGAAGGCGGCGCGCTGCACGTTACCCACGCGGGCGAAAATCCGCTGCCGGATAATGTGGCCCGGCCAACGCAGCTTTACGCGGGCGGCGAGCTGGTCAGCGAGTGGCAGCCATGAACGGGCTGGAGACGTTCGACGCCAGGCTAAACGCGCTAATCGTCAACCTGTCGCCTACTACCCGCAGGGAGATGGCGCGCACCATCGCAAAGCGTCTGCGTGCCACGCAGCAGCAGAATATAAAGCGCCAGCAGGCGCCGGACGGCACGTCGTTTAAGCCGCGCAAGGCACCGGCGCGCAAAAAGAAAGGCTGGATAAAGCGCGAGATGTTCGCAAAGTTGCGGACGGCTAAATACATGAAGGCCAAAGGCACCGCCGACGACGCCGTGGTGGAGTTTACCGGGAACGTGCAGCGCATGGCCCGCGTGCATCATTACGGGCTGCGCGATCGGCCAGCCCGTGGAGGGAAAGAAGTGCGGTATGAGGTGCGGCCACTATTCGGTTTATTGGAAAAAGATTTGGTTATCATAGATGAAATCATTTTACAGAATTTTAAAGAATGATAAGTTTTCGTAATTTTTTATCAGTTTGATTTCGTAGGGCGTGTTTACTTAAATCTTTATAATTATGTTAGCTGCCTCATTTGGAAGTAAAACCAGCGCTTTATATGTAATTAAAAATGAGCATTAATCTTTAGAGTGGGGGGCGGTTAAATTTATTTACTAAGGTGTTTTTAGATAAATAATGCTTTAAATTAATTTAAAGCATTATTTTCATATTGGCTAGTATTTACATGCCTAGATAGTTAGTATAGAGGTAAGCAAATCCATACTTTGTCTTACTTCCAACCATATAGGGTGTTATAATTTTATTAGCTATTAAAACTTGTTTGAATTCATCTAAAGTTCCATTTCTTATAGTTTCATCCTCACTATGATTAGTTTTTACTTCCTCAAGTAATTTATCAAACGAGTATTCATTTAATACATTCCTTTTGTAATCCGAATTGACTTGGTTATTGGAAATGTCTAGGCAGAAATATTTAACAAACTCATTTCCTTTTTCATTCCATAAGTCCTCTAAGTAGTTAACAACTGCACTTTTCCTAACTTGACTGCTGGTACAATAAGCCAACCCTAACACGGCGTTTTTTCTAAATTTCTTTTCGATATCCTGTTCATCTTGAACCTTTATTGCATGTGTAAGTAAATCAATAAAAGGACGTAAGTTTACAGTTTTATCCGCGCTTTGTATGTTGCGATACAGGTCTTCATAAGCCGTGCTTACTCTACCATTATTTTTTACCCGTGGATCTCCGAAGAAAACATTGATCACAGGTTGAATTAAATATTTATCTAGAGGGAGTTGATTATGCTCAAAATCTTTGGTTTTTAATTTTCTTCTAATTTGCGATATGAGTGCCGGACTTGCCAGTGAGTTACCCAGAAATTTAAAGAAACTATCCTTGGAGTAATTGAAAACTATTTTTAGAAAGTATGAAAATATCTCATCTTGAGACCACTCTAAGTTTATTATTCTTGCACTAAAAGAGCTCTTGTTAGTAAGATTACCTAACCGTTCATAAAGGTCGCGTCGCAAGAATAATTTAGGATGTATGTTATCATAAGCAAATCGCATAGCAATTTTAACCAATGGTGAAACAACATCATTCCATAGGAAAGGTTTTACAATATTGTCCAATTGGTCAAATGTTATGACTAATCTTTTACTCTCGCTCTTTAACCTATTGTTTATATCGCTTAATTCCTCTTCGATTTTTGCGTAGGAGATAGGATCATTAATGAGGTTTATGATCTTATCCTGCGCACCGAAATTTCCGAGATTAATTAATAATTCTTTATTTTCTCCGGCATAATTGCCTCTGGCACAGATGGCATTCCAAATGTAAAACATCCAAAACCGCTTGATAAATAGTTCATCCTTGATGTAATTATCGAAGCCTATAAATTCAAAGTTGTCTTTCTCAAAATTTGTGATATTTAAAACTTGGTAATCCAAGTGAGCCCTTTGGGCTTTAGATGTTAACATTTTAAAAAAGCTATCTATTTGAAGGGCTTTATAAAATGCGGTTTTCCCTGTCCCTTTATCCCCAAGGAGAATGTTTTTTTCGGGTATAAATAAATCTTCCATGCAAGGGCGAAAGTAAAAGTATCTATTTATATATTCATCAGAATATTCTATGTTTTCTGCATAGAGGTTAGGCAATTTATCCTTCACATTATTTAATATTTCATCCTGCAAAGAAATACTTTTTATACTATTTTGTGTTTCATTTATTTCTATTTCCTCATCCGAGAGTAAGGGTGCATCATCTTCTTTAGTTTGATTGTCTAGTGCACTTTTTTCTTTAAGTGATTGAGTTGGGTAAGAAGTTACATCATAAATATATTTAAAGAATTTTTGATATTGAATCGAACCGTTTTCACCACTTATAAAATCATCTAAATCGTCACTATCTTCTAATGAAGTACCTATAAATTCTAATGTGTTTTGCCTGTCAAAATAGAATACCTCAGCATCAAATGATGATAAACCTTTTATCTGATTAGAAAAGTTGTTGTATCGGCGACTGAAATTACTGCTCAATATAGAAAGGATAAAGCAAGAATTAACGTTATTTTCGTTTAATGTTTTAGTTACATACTCGATACCAGGCTGGTTTTGTGCATCATCCCCCGCCAAAACAACAACAGTGCTGGATAATTGACACAGGCAACCAAATATATTATTAAACCCTGTTCTGGAGTCAATTAATATTACGTCAGGACTATATTTTTCATTAATGTCATCCAATAAGCCATTTAATACGCTAGTTAACTTTGAGCTTTGCAAGTCTATCTTTGCAAGTCCTTCTAAGTAACTAGTTAAATCCTCGCTATTATGTAATATATTACCTGCAGGTAGCATATTTATAACGCCGCTTCCCGAGTAATTTTTTTCTATATTATATATATAATCTTCAATGTTACAATCTTGAGTATACTCTTTATCATTGAGATACTCTACTAAGCCGCTCTTATTAATAGCAGCTTGGGAAGTGTTAAAGAAATTTATTAATCCAGGCGCTTCAAAATCGCAATCAATGACAAAGACTTTTTTACCCTGCCGAGATAAATAGGTTGCTGTTAAAGCTAGCGAGGTAGTTCTTCCCACCCCACCTTTATAACTAAAAAATGTGACGACATTTCCTCTTCTTAGAACATTGCCGTTCTTCATATCAAGAAGCGCAGTTAGCGAGCGCCTTAAACCAATTGATATTCTTTCTCCTTCAAAATGATGGGAGTGGTCATCATCTTTCGAAGCTTTTAAGCTTAAAAATGATAATTCGATTTTTTTATTATTAAATTCATTAATATCAATTTCACTAAAGTAAATTTCATCAATGCTTTTTACATCATCACTAACAATGTACACTTCAACAACTTGGTTTATTCTTAGTTCAATGTAAAAGTTTTTAATGGTTTTTTTATTAATATTCTCTACTAAATCATTATGTAGTCTTTTTATGAAATCAACTGATTTTAACATTATCAACCTACATTTTTTTGAGGAATTTATTTGTGTGTTTGTAAAGCTCTTTTACCTTGCTATAATCAAAAGCAATATTGGAGTACCGAACTTCAGGAGACCAGCTTCTTAGTAATGCATTTATTTCCTCGTCATCGCTTAGATGATTCATATCCCCTATCAGCGAATCTAGGCTATTTTGAAGTTTAGAGAAATCATGTGTTTTTATTTGTTTTCTATAATTTATTCCTACCTTATTGCACTCAGTATCATTGACCTCAAATTCTTTACCGAAATTGCTAAGTTCAAATATTTTAAATTTTAATGAGCACTCTATAATGTAGCCAGTTAAATAATATAATGAACCAACTAAGAACTTATAATCGTCTGTATCTAACTCATTATCAATTATTATTTCTATTTTTTCATTCAATACTCTGCATGCATGATTATGCCTTTTGGCAGACGATAGGTAATCAGGATATTTCATCAAAAAAACCTCATTTTTCCTTTTCTGACAATCATAGCAGGAGTGCTTTTGTAAATGAAGTGTTCATTAATTGTTAGAAGCTAAGCCCTCTAACCGGATAATTGAGGTTAATGCATTAATTATCATATAGTTAAGGTGAGTTCAAGCTGAGATAACTCACATGTTAAGAGCCTAAGTTATCACTGCTTAAGTTAGATTTGATGGCTCTTTGCTGATGACTATTTTGTTTTCAAAAATTGTTAGATAAGCGGTGCCAAGGAACTAGTGGTTCTGTTTGCCTAACCTTCAATGAACACTCCATTTTTGAGTACGCTTAAATTAACTGGCACTCTTCTTATATGAACTCACAAACCCCAGAAATCCTGCGCCTGTTGCGCAACCTGATCCGCATCGGCACCGTGTCCGCCGTCAATCTCGACGACGGGCTGTGCCGCGTTGATACCGGTAATAACACAACCAACTGGCTGCACTGGCTGACCGCCCGTGCCGGTCGTACCCGTTCATGGAATGCGCCGTCGGTCGGCGAGCAGGTGCTTGTCCTGTGCCTGGGCGGCGAGCTGGACACCGGCTTTATTTTGCCGGGCGTGTTCTCTGACGACAACCCGGCACCGTCGGCATCCGCTGACGCGCTGCACTGGTCGTTTCCCGACGGCGCGATGATTGAGTACGAGCCTTCCAGCGGCGCGCTGAAGGCAACCGGCATACAGACCGCAACCATACAGGCCGCCGTCAAAATCATGCTGGACTCGCCCGAAGTGGAATGCTCGGCGCTGCTGAAAGCCGCCACGCTGGAAGTGACCGGCGGCGGCACGATGAAAGGCGACGTTCAGCACAGCGGCGGCAGCTTTACCTCTAACGGCGTGGTCGTGCATTCCCACAAACACGGCGGCGTGAAGTCCGGCAGCGACACATCGGGAGGGCCGCAGTAATGACCGTGAGATATTCCGGCATGAGCCGCGACACCGGCGGGTCGCTGACCGACCTTGACCATATTCGCCAGTCCGTGCGCGACATTCTTTTAACGCCGGTCGGTTCCCGCGTGATGCGCCGCAGCTACGGCTCGCTGCTATCCGCGCTGATTGACCAGCCGCAAAACGAGGTGCTGCGCCTGCAGATTATGTCGGCCTGCTATATGGCGATTTTGCAATGGGAGCCGCGCATCAGGCTGACCGGCATTTCCTACGAATCCGCGTTCGACGGCGGCATGGTGGTAGAAATCACTGGCAGCCGCACCGACACCGCGCAGGATTTTTCCCTAACCGTTCCCGTGAGCTGATATGGCAACTATCGACCTGAGCCAGCTACCCGCGCCCGACGTGGTGGAAGCGCTGGACTATGAAACCTTACTCAATGAGCGCAAGGCCACGCTGGTATCGCTGTATCCGGCGGAGCAGCAGGACGCTGTTGCGCGCACGCTGGCGCTGGAGTCCGAGCCGGTAGTGAAGCTGCTGCAGGAAAACGCATACCGCGAGGTTATCCTGCGCCAGCGCGTCAACGAGGCGGCAAAGGCCGTCATGGTGGCCTATGCCCTGGCGGATGATTTAGACCAGCTCGGCGCAAACAACGGCGTTACCCGCCTGACGCTGACGGCTGCCGACGATACCACAACCCCGCCGACTGCCGCCGTGATGGAAAGCGACGACGATTACCGCGTGCGCATCGCCGCTGCCTTTGAGGGGCTGAGCGTGGCCGGGCCGTCCGGCGCGTATGAGTACCACGCAAAAAGCGCCGACGGTCGTGTGGCCGATGCATCCGCCATCAGCCCGTCGCCCGCCTGCGTCACCATCACCGTGCTGTCGCGCGAGGGCAACGGCGAGGCGGCCGACGACCTGCTGGCCGTGGTGGATGCCGCCTTAAACGATGAGGACGTGCGCCCGGTGGCCGACCGGGTAACGGTGCAGTCGGCGGCGATTGTGGATTACGCCGTTGAAGCCGTGTTGTACCTCTATCCGGGGCCGGAAGCTGAACCGATACGCACAGCCGCCGAGGAAAAGCTTGCCGCCTTTGTCAGCGCGCAGGCCCGTCTCGGCCGGGATATCCGCAAATCGGCTTTATACGCTGCGCTTCACGTTGAAGGCGTGCAGCGCGTGGAGCTGGCGCAGCCCGCCGCCGACGTGGTGCTGGATAAAACGCAGGCCGCCTACTGCACCGGCTACGGCATTACGGTCGGGGGGGCGGATGAGTGATCGCCTGCTGCCGTCGAGCTCGTCGGCGCTGGAGGTGGCCGCCGCCGAAGCCTGCGCCACGATTGAAGCCATCCCGGCACCGCTGCGCCGGTTATGGAACCCGCAAACCTGCCCGGTGGAGCTGCTGCCGTATCTCGCCTGGGCGTGGTCGGTTGACCGGTGGGATACCGGCTGGAGCGAGTCCACAAAGCGCGCCGTGGTGTCGGCCTCGCAGTACGTGCATAAGCATAAAGGCACGCTCGGCTCGATCCGGCGCGTGGTGGAGCCGCTCGGCTACCTGATCCGCATCGTTGAATGGTGGAAAACCGGCGGCGAGCCGGGCACGTTTCGCCTCGATGTGGGTGTGCTGGATACCGGCATTACCGAAGAAATGTATAACGAGCTGGAGCGCCTGATTGCCGACGCGAAGCCGTGCAGCCGCCACCTTATCGGGCTGTCGATTAACCTCGACGCCAGCGGCGCACTGCCGGTTGGTGCCGCCTGCTACAGCGGCGACGAGCTGACGGTTTACCCCTATACCCCTGAACTTATCAGCGTCGGCGGGCCGGTTTATTCCGGCGCGGCGGTGCATCTTATTGACCTGACGGAGGTGAGCACATGACCACGAAATATTTTGCCCTGCTGACCAGCCAGGGCGCGGCAAAGCTGGCGAACGCTGCGACGCTCGGCACAAAGCTGCAGATTACCGAAATGGCCGTGGGCGACGGCGGCGGCACGCTGCCCACGCCCGATGCGGCGCAGACAAAGCTTATCGGCGAAAAGCGCCGGGCCTCGCTGAACGCGCTGACCATTGACGCGGCCAACAGCAGCCAGATTATTGCCGAGCAGATTATCCCCGAAAGCGAGGGCGGTTTCTGGATACGCGAAATCGGGCTGTTTGACGCCGACGGCGTGCTGATTGCGGTTGCCAACTGCGCGGAGACCTACAAGCCGCAGCTCGCCGAGGGCAGCGGCCGCACGCAGACCGTGCGCATGATTTTAATCGTCAACAGTACAAGCGCGGTGACGCTGAAAATCGACCCGTCCGTGGTGCTGGCAACGCGGCAGTATGTGGGCAACGCGGTGATTGAGGTGAAGGCTTACGCTGACAAGGCACTGGCCGCGCACGTTGCCGCCGCCAATCCGCACAGCCAGTACCTGCAAACGGCTAACGCATTGAGTGAAATCAAAGAGGCCGGACTGGTAACGGAAGCACTTGAGGCTTTAGCGCTGGGCGACGGTTCGGCGGTGCCAGTTGGCGTGCCGCTACCTTACCCGGCGGCAACCGCACCGGACGGCTGGCTGAAGTGCAACGGCGCATCGTTCAGTGCCACGACCTATCCGCTGCTGGCGAAGGTCTATCCGTCGCTGAAACTGCCCGACCTGCGCGGCGAGTTTATTCGTGGCTGGGACGACGGGCGCGGCGTGGATAACGGGCGCGGGATTGGCACCGCGCAGGGCGCAACCAGCATCCGCACGGCGGCGCTGGACTATTACGGCGCTGACAGCACCACTACAAACGCCACGGTCGGCACGGCCTTCAGTAAGGCCGACTCTGTAACCATCTCGCAGCCTGCCGATGCGCAGGCACCGGCAAATGGCGCGCTGGGGACGGTTTTGAGTGATAACAGCATGGTTGCCGAGCAGAAGCAGAGCGGAAGCGTGGCAAGCAGCCAGTGGATTTCAGTACGTCCGCGAAACATTGCATTTAACTACATCGTGAGGGCCGCATAATGGCAACGATTACCCTGGATAAAAGCGGCCTGGCGAAAGCGTCCGGCACGCTGAAGGTTTATAACTACGACAGCCTGTCCGGCGAGTTTACCGGCGCAACGGATGAATATTTACCGCAGGGCGTGGGCGTCCCGGCGTGCGCCTGCAGCAGCGCGCCGCCTTCTGCAGAGTCGGGTTTTGTAGCAGTTTACCGGGACGGCGGCTGGCAGACCGTGGCCGATCACCGGGGCGAAACAGTTTATTTCACGGCGGACGGCTCGGCGACAGCAATCACTGCGCCGGGTGATTACCCGGCAGGCATCACCACGCAGGCACCGGCAACCGCGTTTGATAAGTGGGATGGCGAAAAATGGGTAACGGACAGTGACGCGCAGCAGGCTGCAGCGGTGAGCGAAGCCGAAGCGGAAAAGGCAGCGCGCATCAGTGAAGCCAATACTACGACGCAGGCATGGCAGACGCAGCTGAGGCTCGACATTATCACGGATGCGGATAAGGCATCGCTTACCGCGTGGATGAAGTACGTGCAGGCCGTGCAGGCCGTTGATACCGCCGCACCGGATATTGTCTGGCCGGAAGAGCCTGCGTGATCAAACCCGTTTATGTTTGTCATTTTGGGAAACCATGCACGAAGAATTATAAAGTTTTGTTTTAGTATGGACTGAGTAAAAAGCAGGCGTTAGGATATCTTGTTTATTGAGAATAAAGAGGAAAGGTATGGATACGGTAGAGCAGCTGAATGGAAAATATTTCTTCGATGGAATGAGCGTTGATGGCGATGAACTTTTGCTCTGGTTAATACTTGATGAATTCAGAAAAAGATTTAGTGAAATCACAGATATTGTGGCTGTCGCCTCAATATTATCAAGTTTTCCTGTTATCCCTGTCAGAGGAAAATTGGACGCCGAAAAAGCGACTAGGGGAACAAGCCCCCTTTCAATGATGAGCCGGATGTATATTCGTCAGAGATTTAAGAAGCCACGGCGAACAATTACCTGGAAGAAAATGTTACGTGGTGAATGGGCCTATACGACAAGTGTCGGAGCTTATGTCGGGCGTTGGGTTCCGTGGATTGGAGCTGCGATAACGGCTTACGATCTCTCTATTATTACCCGGAATGTTATTCACCGATATAAATTAATAACAGGGGTAAGAGGGTAACGACGGTATGAATAAAGCTGAAGCTGTACGCAACCTGATTGCTAAATATTTTTGGGCGATGTCCGATGATGCTTCCCTGAGTACAGGTAAGAAAAGCGTGTTGCCTGAAGAGGCCAGTGATTTTATTGAAGAGTATGCTTCTTCGCTTCAAGTCGATATGAAAAATTTTGACTTCAGGAAATATTTCCCTAATGAGGGCGTTCGGTTTTTACCCAACGCCATTTTGCCAAAATTTATGCGCAGTGATGATAATCAGCCCGAGCCATTAACAGTTCATATGCTGATTGAATCTGCTGAAGCGGGGCGTTGGCTTTACTGATAGTTGTAACATAGGCCATTTGTAAGAGACGTTAAAATCTTTAGCAAAACAGATATCAACTGGCTGGAGTCATCTTCTGTCCGCTGATCCTTCAGCAAACCCCAATCGCATGCACTGCCCCGCCTGACCTGACAATCTGAGCGCACCTATTACACGGAGTGCATCAGATGTCTGATTATCATCACGGTGTCCGCGTCGTCGAAATCAACGACGGCACGCGCACCATTTCCACCGTCTCCACGGCGATTGTCGGGCTGGTCTGTACCGCCGACGACGCCGACGCGACCGCTTTCCCGCTGAACACACCGGTACTGTTAACCAACGTGCAGGCCGGTATTGCGAAAGCCGGTAAAAAAGGCACGCTGGCCGCGTCCCTGCAGGCGATTGCCGACCAGTCTAAACCGGTAACGGTAGTAGTGCGCGTGGCTGAAGGCGCGACCGAAGCGGAAACCATCTCCAATATCATCGGCACCACCGACGAAAACGGCCAGTATACCGGCATGAAGGCGCTGTTAAGCGCGCAGACCCAGCTCGACGTCAAGCCACGTATTCTCGGCGTGCCGGGCCTCGATTCGCTGGAGGTAGCGACCGCGCTTGCCAGCATCGCGCAGCAGCTGCGCGCCTTCTGCTACGTCTCGGCGTGGAACTGTAAAACCGTTTCCGACGCCATGAAGTACCGAGAGAACTTCAGTCAGCGCGAAATCATGGTTATCTGGCCGGATTTCATTGCCTGGAACACCACGGCCAACGCGTCCGAAACCGCCTACGCCACCGCCCGCGCGCTGGGCCTGCGCGCCAAAATCGACAACGATACCGGCTGGCACAAGACGCTTTCTAACGTCGGCGTGAACGGCGTCACCGGTATTTCGGCGGGCGTCTTCTGGGACTTACAGCAGACCGGCACCGACGCCGACCTGCTTAACGAAGCCTGCGTGACCACCCTTATCCGCAAGGACGGCTTTCGCTTCTGGGGCAACCGCACCTGCAGCGACGATCCGCTGTTCGCGTTTGAGAACTACACCCGCACTGCGCAGGTACTGGCCGACACGATGGCCGAGGCGCATATGTGGGCCAACGACAAGCCGCTGACGCCGGTACTGGTGCGCGAGATTATCGCGGGCATCAATGCCAAATTCCGCGAGCTGGTCAACGCCGGTTATCTGCTGGGCGCGTCGTGCTGGTATGACGAGGCGGCCAACGACAAGGACACGCTGAAGGCGGGCAAGCTGTCGATTGACTACGACTACACGCCGGTGCCACCGCTGGAAGATTTAACCCTGCGCCAGCGTATCACCGACTCTTATCTGGCGAACTTCGCCGCGTCCGTTAACAGCTGAGGACTGAAAAATGGCACTGCCACGAAAACTCAAGGGGATGAACCTCTTTAACGACTCAAACAGCTATCAGGGCGTCGTGACCAGCGTCACGCTGCCGAAGCTGAGCCGCAAGCTCGACCCATTCCGGGGCGGCGGCATGAGCGGCGCGGCGCATATTGATATGGGCCTGGACGACGACGCGCTGGATATCGAATGGAGCATCGGTGGTATTGACGAGCTGGTGCTGACGCAGTGGGGCGCAACTTCCGTGCCGCTGCGCTTTACCGGCTCTTACCAGCGCGACGACACCGGCGAGGAAATCCCGGTGGAGATTGAGGTGCGCGGCAAGCATCAGGCGTTTGATTTTGGCGAGGCCAAACAGGGCGAGGATACCGAAACCAAAATCACCACCAAATGCACCTATTACAAAATGACCTTTAACGGCAAGGAGCTGATTGAAATCGACACCATCAACATGGTGGAAAAGGTCAACGGCACCGACCGTCTGGAGCAGCGTCGTAAAAATATCGGCCTCGTTTAACCCCTGAGCCAGCGCCCGGCGCTGGCCTTATCCCCTTTTACAGAGAGAGCAGTCATGGAAAACAAAGAAAATATCGTCACCCTGGAAACCCCGGTTATGCGCGGCGAGCAGGCAATCAGTACCGTTGAGGTGATTAAACCCAACTCCGGCGCGCTGCGCGGCACCCGTCTTGCCGACCTTGCAGGCTCGGACGTGGACGCGCTGATTACCGTGCTGCCGCGCATCACGCTGCCGACGCTGACAAAGGCGGAATGCCTGAACCTCGATCCGGCTGACCTGATTGCGCTGGCCGGTAAGGTGATCGGTTTTTTGTCGCCGAAGTCGGACGAGTAAGCTGGCCCAAAGCGCTGACCGTTAACGAGCTGATGGCGGACATAGCTACCGTGTTTCACTGGCCGCCGTCTGAAATGTACGACATGCCGCTGGGCGAGCTTATCGACTGGCGGCACAAGGCTGTCGTGCGCAGCGGAGTAAAGACCGATGAATAACCTCAAGTTGCAGGTGCTGCTGAAGGCGGTAGACCAGGCGTCGCGCCCGTTTAAAGCCATTCAGAACCAGACGAAAGCGCTGGCGGGCGGCATCCGCGACACGCAAAGCAGCCTGAAGGAGCTGAACGCACAGGCGGCAAAGATTGACGGCTTTCGCAAGGCGAGCGGTCAGCTTGCGGTCACGCAGCAGAGCCTGAAGGATGCCAAAGCCGAAGCGGCCGCGTTGGCCGTGGCCTTTAAAAACACTGAAAAGCCCACCACGGCGCAGGCCCGCGCGCTGGAGAAAGCCCGGCAGGCGGCCAGCGCGCTGCAGACCAAAACCAACGGCCTGCGCCTGTCGGTGCAGCAGCAGCGCGAGGCGCTGAACGCCGCAGGTATCTCTACCAAAAGCCTCGGCAACGAGCAGCAGCGGCTGAAAACCGCCGCCGCACAGGCGACCGTCACCCTGAGCCGTCAGAAAATGGAGCTGCAGCGCCTGAGTCAGCAGCAGGAGCGGCTGAACCAGACCGGCGAGCGCTACCGTAAGGGCCAGGAAATGTCGGCGAAGATGCGCAACGTTGGCGCGGCCGGTGTTGGTGCCGCCACGGTTGGCGCGGTCGCGGCCTCTTCCGTTCTGCGTCCGGGCTACGACTTTGCGCTGGCCAATTCCACGCTGCAGGCGACGCTCGGCCTTGATAAAAACTCCGCCGACTTTCAGTCGCTGCGCACCCAGGCGCGCAGCATCGGCGACAACACGGCGGCCTCGGCCAACGACGCCGCGCAGGCGCAGATCGTTATCGCTAAATCGGGCGGAAGCGTTGACGACATCAGGGCGGCCACGCCGGTAACGCTGAATATGTCGCTGGCGAACAACCGCACGATGGAGGAAAGCGCAAAGCTCTTAATGAGCACGAAGAATGCCTTCGGACTGGCTAACAGCCAGGTCGCGCACCTGGGCGACGTGATTTCCAACACGCTCAACAAAACGGCGGCGGATTTTGACGGGCTGAACGACGCGTTAACCTACATCGCGCCAGTTGCCAAAAATGCGGGCGTCAGCGTGGAGCAGACCACGGCAATGATCGGCGCACTGGCGAAAGAAGGCACCACCGGCAGCATGGCCGGGACGGGCGTGCGCGCCATGCTGCTGCGCGTGCAGGCGCCAACCGGCGAAGCGGGAAAGGCGATAAAAGAGCTGGGCGTAAATACCGCCGACAGCAAGGGCAATATGCGGCCGTTCTTCACCATCCTGAAGGAGATGCAAAAATCCTTTGAAAAGAACAAGCTCGGCACGGCGCAGCAGGCGGAATACCTGAAGACCATTTTCGGCGAGGAAGCCGCGTCTTCGGCGGTCACGCTGATGAAGTCCGCTGCCAGCGGCCAGCTTGACGAGCTGACAAAAACCTTTCAGGGATCGGACGGCAGCACGGCAAAGCTGGTTAACGTGCAGCAGGATAACCTCGGCGGCGACTTAAAGGAGCTGCAGTCGGCGAAAGAGGCTATTGGCACCGATCTCTTTGACGGCCTCGATAAAACCCTGCGTTCGCTGACCAAAGAAACCACGGAATTTTTGCTGAACGTGGACGGCTGGATCCAGAAAAACCCGGTGCTGGCCGGAGGTATTGCGAAAGCCGCGACGGCGGGCCTGATTTTTGTGGGCGCGCTGGGCGCTATCGGCCTGATTGCCTGGCCGGTCATGGCCGGGGTAAACGCCATTATTGCGGGCGTGGGCCTGCTGGGCACCGTATTTAGCGTGGTAGGCGGCGCGATTACCACCGCGCTTGGCGCTATCACGCTGCCGGTCGTGCTTGTGGTCGCCGCCATCGTGGCCGGGGCGCTGCTTATCCGTAAATACTGGCAGCCCATCAAGGCATTTATAGGCGGCGTGGCCGAGGGCTTTAAGGCTGCAGCAGGGCCAATAAGCGACGCCTTTGCGCCGCTAAAGCCCGTCTTTGACTGGCTGATGGAAAAAATTAAGGCCGCATGGAACTGGTTTAAAAAGCTACTGGAGCCGGTGAAATCCACGCAGGCGGAGCTGAAAAGCGCCGGGGATATGGGTAAAAAGTTCGGCAATGCGCTGGCCGAGGGGCTGAAGATACCCGGCAAGGCGCTCGACCAGCTTACAAGCGGCATCAGCTGGATGCTGGAAAAGCTGCACCTTATCGACTCAAAATCCGACGACCTTAAAGACAAGGTGCCGGGAGGCGATCCGAGCAATCCAAAGGATAAGCATGACCCGGTCGCGCCGAACGGCCTGCCGTGGAGCCTGGCCGATACCGGCACACCGTATAAGCCGGTAACGTCACCGGCGGCGGGCGGCTACAGCGACCAGAGCCAGAACAGCTATCAGTACGATATCCACATGCATCCGGGCATGACCAAAGACGACGCGCTGGCACTGATGGCGGAGCATCAGGCCCGCGAGCAACGCAAACGCCAGGCGCAGCAGCGCAGCAAAATGGGATGGGAATAACATGATGATGATTTACGGGCTGCTACCGTTTATGCGCCAGACGCTGCCCTATTCGGACATGCAGCAGAATATCGACTACCGCTGGCCCACAAACAGCCGCGTCGGGCAGCGGGCGTCGGCGCAGTTCCTCGGCGTGGGCGATGAAAAAATCACGCTAACCGGCGAGCTACGCCCGGAGGTGACCGGTGGTGCGGTTTCACTACTGAGCTTTAAGCTGCTGGCCGACGAGGGCCGGGCGTGGCCGCTGATTGGCGGTAACGGCACCATTTACGGCATGTATGTGATGGAGAACTTTTCCGCCTCGCACAGCGAGTTTTTAAGCAATGGTAGCGCGCTGAAAATCACCTTCACGCTGAGCCTGAAGCGCGTTGACGAGTCGCTGACGTCGATGTTCGGCGACCTGCAGAAGCAGGCCGACGGGCTGATAAGCGGCGCGAGGAGCCTGCCGGGCCAGGTCACGTCGGCAATCAGCCAGGTAAAAAATGCCGCCGCCAGCGTGAGCGCAACCGTGGGCGGGCTGCTGTCATGAGTATCAGCAGCATGGCAATACAGGCGGGCGCGCAGATGGCCCCGGACTTTATGCTGTCGGTGAACTCCAAAGACGTAACGGCCAATATCCGCGACCGGCTTATCTCGCTGACGCTGACGGATAACCGTGGCTTTGAGGCCGACCAGCTCGACCTTGAGCTGGACGACGCTGACGGGCTGCTGGCGATGCCGGTGCGCGGCGCGGTGATTAAGCTGTTTCTCGGCTGGAAGGGGCAGGCGCTGGTCCGCAAAGGCGAGTTTACGGTGGATGAGGTGGAGCACCACGGCGCGCCAGATACCATGACGATTCGGGCGCGCAGCGCGGACTTTCGCGGCTCGCTGAATTCCCGGCGTGAGGTGTCGTATCACAATACCACCCTGGGCGAGGTCGTGAAGCAGATAGCGGAGCGCAACAAGCTAAGCCCCGTGCTGGCCGACGGCTTCGCCGCGCAGGCAGTGAGCCATATTGACCAGACGCAGGAAACCGATGCGGCATTCCTGACGCGGCTTGCCACGCTGTATGGCGCGGTGGCGGCGGTAAAAGCCGGAAAGCTGCTGTTTCTGCGGCCGGGCAGCGGCGTCACGGTCAGCGGCAAGCCCATTCCGCAGCTGACCCTTACCCGGCAGGACGGCGACCGGCACAGCTTCAGCATTGCCGACCGTGGCGCATATACCGGCGTATCGGCCAGCTGGCTGCACACCAAAGACCCGAAGCCGAAAAAGGTAAAGGTGAAGCGCAAGCCGAAAGAGCAGCACCTGCGCGCGCTGGAGCACCCGGCGGCGAAAAAGAAAAAGGCCACAGCAGCCAAAACGCCGGAGGCAAAGGAGGGCGACTATCTGGCCGGCACGGAAGATAACGTGTTTGCGCTGACTACGGTTTACGCAACCAAAGCCGCTGCGATGCGGGCCGCAAAGGCCAAATGGGACAAGCTGCAGCGTGGCGTTGCTGAGTTCTCGCTGACGCTTGCAATGGGGCGGGCGGATCTCTTCCCGGAAACGCCGGTAAAAGTCAGCGGGTTTAAGGCAGTGATCGACGCGCAGCCGTGGCTAATCAGCAAGGTAACGCACAGCCTGAGCGGCAGCGGATATACGACAGCGCTGGAGTTTGAGGTGTTGCTGTTGGATGTTGAGTATGAAACTGAATCAGAAAATTAAAACTCACCTTAAGTGAATTTTATTGTTATTTTTGTAGGTTTGAGTTATTAAGGCAGTGTACACAAGGAGAACGCTACCATGATGCATTGCCCGCTTTGCCAGACCGCTGCCCATGCCAAAAGCAGCCGCTATATCTCACGCGAGACAAAAGAACGTTATCACCAGTGCCAGAACATTAACTGCAGCTGTACCTTCAAAACGCACGAAAGCATAGCGGGGATGATCGTCTCGCCGGGCCAGACTAACAAGGTGCCAATTTTTACACACAACGACAGACAGCCATCATTGCTTCACTGACAGCCCGCGAAAGCGGGTTTTTTTGTACCTGCGTTCAGAAGGGCCAAAAAAGTCATGCGACACTTTTGCGACACTGGCTACCACAAACAAAAAAGCCACTCCTTGCGAAGTGGCTTAACTGCATGATTTACATCATTAAATCTGGTGGCCCCTGCTGGACTTGAACCAGCGACCAAGCGATTATGAGTCGCCTGCTCTAACCACTGAGCTAAGGGGCCTGTGGCGCGGGATTATAAAGTAACTTGCGGATGCAATCCAGCTATCCACCACTGTTTGTCTGTTTTTTAGGCATCAGGTTAAATGTAGAAATGATTGAATAACAAACTATTATCCTGCCACCTGCCACCTGCCACCTGCCACCTGCCACCTGCCACCTGCCACCTGCCACCTGCCACCTGCCACCTGCCACCTGCCACCTGCCACCTGCCACCTGCCACCTGCCACCTGCCACCTGCCACCTGCCACCTG